>JANQFX010000061.1 GCA_028277725.1 Thiohalocapsa sp. | reverse complement strand
CGTGATCGCAGCCGTCAGCGTCGTCTTGCCATGGTCGACGTGACCAATGGTGCCCACGTTGACGTGCGGCTTCGTGCGCTCGAACTTTTCTTTGGACATTTCCGACCCTTTCTTTATCTTACCGACCAGGAGCTGACGGACAGCTGGTGTGGTCGCCTTCACCGAAGACCCGAAGGGCTACGCCCTCATCCGAGAGACAGCGAAGCACGGACACGACTGGAGCCCATGACCGGAGTTGAACCGGTGACCTCACCCTTACCAAGGGTGTGCTCTACCAACTGAGCTACATGGGCAAATCTTTGTCTTGAGACTCTATGGGCCTTGAGACTCTATGGATGGAGCGGGTGATGGGAATCGAACCCACACCATCAGCTTGGAAGGCTGAGGTTCTACCATTGAACTACACCCGCCGAAGCTATCCCTCGCAAACCCACACCCTTGGACAGGCGCTTCGTCGCAGGCCTTACCTCACCTGCCATTCCACGATCGTCCTGCGTCCTCGCCACATAGGACAGGAGGCGTCGGCCGAAATGGTGGAGGGGGGAGGATTCGAACCTCCGAAGGCTGAGCCGTCAGATTTACAGTCTGATCCCTTTGACCGCTCGGGAACCCCTCCAAGCAATCGAGCGAGGTAGTATAGAGAGGAAGGAGACGCTCGTCAACGGCTGCGAAGGCATTTTACCCGAGCCCCGCACTCGTCGTGCCGGGACGGCCTGACCAGGCGCCAGAGAACGACGGGGGCACCCGCGCCCCCTGTGCTTCGCCCCCACCGGCCCGGTGCGCCCGACGCGAACGCCTCCGGCTACAGGGCTCGGCACGAGCTGATATCATCGCGCGCTTTGCACGCGCCCTAGAGCATTGCCTAAGGATGCGCGGTCGCGGCAGCCCAATTCGCACAGAGGTCAAGAGATCGATGGACGTAACAATATTCGGCAGTGGATATGTTGGATTGGTCACAGGCGCTTGCCTGGCCGAGGTTGGCAACAACGTCCTCTGCGTCGACGTCGATGCGCGCAAGGTCGACATGCTGAACGCCGGCGAAGTCCCCATCTACGAGCCGGGGCTGGACGAGATCATCCACCGCAACAAGGCGGCAGGGCGCCTAGCCTTCTCAAACGAACTGGCGGCCGGGGTCGACCATGGCCTGTTTCAGTTCATCGCCGTCGGCACGCCGCCCGACGAGGACGGTTCGGCGGACCTGAAGCACGTGCTCAGCGTCGCGTCGACCATCGGCGAGCATATGAACGGGTACCGAATCATCGTCGACAAGTCGACCGTACCTGTCGGCACGGCAGACCGGGTCGCCAACCGCATCCAGGAAACCCAAGCTAAACGCGGCGCGAGTGTCGAGTTCGATGTGGTCTCAAATCCGGAGTTCCTGAAGGAGGGAGCGGCGATCGAGGACTTCATGCGCCCCGACCGAATCATCGTCGGCACGGACAACCCACGCACGGCCGAGCTGCTGCGGGCCCTCTATGCCCCCTTCAACCGGAATCACGACCGAGTGATGGTCATGGATATCCGCTCGGCGGAGCTGACCAAGTACGCCGCCAACGCCATTCTGGCGACCAAGATCAGCTTCATGAATGAGCTGTCGAATATCGCCGAGGCGGTCGGCGCCGACATCGAGCAGGTACGCGTCGGCATCGGCTCCGACCCGCGCATCGGCTATCAGTTCATTTACCCCGGCTGCGGCTACGGCGGTTCCTGCTTCCCCAAGGACGTGCAAGCGCTCGAGCGCACGGCCATCGGCGTCGGCTACAACCCCGAGCTTCTGCATGCGGTCGAGGCCGTGAACCACCGGCAGAAGGAGGTGCTCTTCCGCAAGATGTCGGAGCACTTCGGCGGAGACCTCAGCGGCAAGACCATCGCCCTCTGGGGGCTCGCCTTCAAGCCGAACACGGACGACATGCGCGAAGCATCCAGCCGCCGACTCATGGAGCAGCTCTGGGACGCGGGCGCCCGGGTCCGCGCCTTCGATCCCGTGGCCATGGACGAGACCCGCCGCATCTATGGCGACCGCGACGATCTCGTCTTTGCCGCCGATCAGATGGATGCACTCGTCGGCGCCGATGCCCTCGCCATCGTCACGGAGTGGACACAATTCCGGAGCCCGGACTATGTTGCGGTGCGCGACCGGCTCACCCACCCCGTCGTATTCGACGGCAGGAACATCCTTGACCATGGTCAGGTGACGGCCGCCGGGCTCACGTATGTCTCCATCGGCCGGGGGCAGATGCAGCCCGAGAGCTGACCTCCCGGCGCACGGCGAACGCCCATCGCAAACAAACTGATCGGCCTTTGGACCGCGGGCTCAAGCAAAAGCGCTGGAAGCGATAACGCCGACGCTTGGCGCGCGGAGAATCGGGGCCCGCACCAGGGCCCTTGCGCAGTTAGAACCGATAATTCCAGCTGAGTTCGATATCCATCTGCTCCATGTACAAGCTTCCGGTCTGCGTGCCGGTAATGGAGGGGCTCCTACCGTCGACGGTCTCCTTCGGCATGTAGGCGAAGGACAGGTTGAACTCGTTCTTCGCGTCGTGGACGTAGGTGCCGCCGGCGGTCAGATGCCAGCGCACGGTCGCCGGCGCCAGCACGTTGAATAGCGCCTGCTTATTGGACTTCAGGAAATCGCTGTTATAGCTGGCGCCGCCGAAGAACTTCCACTTGTCGCTCTGGTCCCAGCGCACGCCGAGCTTAAGCACATCCATACTGTCCCAGCCGAAGCCCAGCCCTCCCTTACCGCCCAGACAGTAGGCCGGCTTCGGCGAGGCGCCAAAGCAGGGACTGAGGTCGAGGTCGTTTGAGTTGGAAATCGCATCGACCTCGTTGTAGAAGATGTGCTGATAGTCGAAGGCGACGGTCAGGTTGGGTTGCACCTTGTAGGCGGCGCCGAAATTGAACATCGCCGGGATGTCGAAGGCACCGCCGTTGGCGAACAGCCCGCTGTAGTCGTCGAACTTGGTCATCCACATCTTCGTTCGGTAGGACAGACCCAAGGCCAGCTTGTCGTTGACCTCGCCGTACCAGCCGAAATGCAAACCGGCGCCGTAGGACCAATCCGTGCCGTTGTTGCTCACCTTGTCCGGGTCCACCGATGCCGCCCGGAACGGCTGCAGCCCCTTGGCTTCGAAGCTCTGCACCGCGAATACCGCCGCGATGCCGAAGGACTGTTTCTCAGCCAGCTTGATGGTGTAGGGCACCTCCACGAAGAGTTGCTCCAGGTTGACGCCCGTCGGCCCGGTGGCAGTCAGGTAGCCGTTGGGGTTGCCGTTTTGGCTTCCGGGAAACGGTTGCGTGACGGGTATCGGAGCCCCGTCCTGGATCACCACCCTTCCTCCCTGCTCCAGCGGCACGCCAGGGGGAGCGGTCGCGAACACAGGCTGACCGTCGAACACCTGTTGATTGGGCGCCGGCGCGAAATTCTCCCAGACGGCATTCGGGTAATCGGTGTTCATACCGCCGTTGCCGTAGATGGCGATGCCGAGGGTCGAATTACCAGTGAGCTGGTGGTTGTAGCCCAAGCTCGGGATCAGGAACCAGTCGGTATCGCTGTCGTAGCGCCCAGGGGTCACATAGCCCCCAGCCGGGAATGTCGCCTCGAAGTTCTGTCCATTGGCCGTTGCGGGTACGCTCTGCGTCGCGAAATCGCTGTTCGCGTCATAGCCGCGGTCGGAGGGGCGAAAGAACGAGACGCCGATGTCGAGGCGCCGCCCGAGAAAGGCCATACCAGCCGGGTTCGTCGCCGTGACCAGCGTGTCCTGCGGCATTGCGGTAGCGACGCCGGCCATGGCCTTGGACTTGGTGCCCCAGCCATGGGAGAAGTAACCGTTGGTTGCCCAAGCCGACGCCGGCAACACCAACGCCAGCGCGATCGCCATCGACAGAGGCCGCCTGGCCTTCGAGATCGTTGTCATCATGCCCTCCTTAAATAGGCAGTTGGACGCCAGGCCGGACACGACACGAGCGGGTACGGAGCCGCCACGACCCGCGACCACCGGGCACAAAACGCACATCTTGTTGCGACACGCACAGCATAGTGTTGTTCACGCCACAATACTAGCCATAGGTTGCGCTTTATCAATCACCCCGGCGTCACACAGGAAAGCAAGAGACGGACGATCGTCCCGTTTAGTCTTATTATCAGGATGATAGAATCATCTGCACAGCCTGCAGCCTAGGTCTCGCCAAGACTCAAGCCAGGGGATGGCGTCCAAAATAAGCAACAAGCTCCGGCCGTGGATCGACCGATCGCACACGCAGGGTGTCGCAGTGATGCACCCCGCACGTCACGTAGGCAAGGAATTGCATGCCGAGGAGGGTCGCCGGCGGGAGCCGGCGATGTCAGTGGCCGGCGTGCAGGCGGTTCATGGCCATCTGGTAGTGGCCGTCGACGAGATCGGGAATGGTCCTAGCCGCATCGCGGACGCCGTCCTCGATAGCCCGCCCATCTGTCTGGGACGGGCGACCAAGCACATAGCCAACCACCTGAGACTTCTCGCCGGGGTGGCCGATACCGATGCGCAGACGCCAGAAGTCGCGACTGCCCAATGCGGCGATACTGTCGCGCATGCCGTTGTGGCCCGCATGCCCACCGCCCCACTTGAGCTTCACGCGGCCGGGCGGGAGGTCCAGTTCGTCGTAAGCGACAAGGATCTGCTCCGGCGGAATATCGAAATAGCGCGCAACGGCCGAGACCGAACGCCCGCTATGGTTCATATAAGTGGTGGGCTTCAACAGGCGGACGTCGCGGTCGGCGACGGTGATCCGCGCCAAGGCACCGTGGAACTTCGACTCGAGTCGAAACGCGCCCCGATAGTCCAGCGCAAGCTCATCCAGGAGCCAGAAGCCCGCGTTGTGGCGCGTCGCCTCGTAGTCAGGCCCCGGATTCCCGAGCCCAACGATCAGCCGAATGCCTGCCCGATTCATCCCGTGGTCCAAATGGCCGGGACCGACACGACACACCGCGCCGACACCCGCGACGAGCGGGCGCCTCTGGCGCTGGTCGGTCCGTGCTGCCGATCCCGAAGGGATCAACCCTCGGGCTGCTCCTCGCCACCACCCTCGCCGTCGTCATCCTCGTCCGCAGACGCGGAGCCGCCGTAGCCGGCCTGGATCGCCACCACGGGAGTATCCGCCTCCACCGCATGGGTGAGTTCGACCCCCTCGGGCAGCACCAACTCGCTCACGTGCACCGCATCGCCGATCTCCATGTTGGTCATGTCGACGGGAATGAACTCGGGCAGATCATTGGGCAGACAGGAGATCTCGATCTCCGTCAGGTTGTGGGATACCACCCCACCCTTCTTAACGCCCAAGGACGTCTGCTCGTTCTCGAAGTGCAGCGGCACTGTGAGGCGCAGCTTCTCCTGCATGCTGACGCGCTGAAAATCGACGTGCAGGATGAAGGGCTTCGCAGGATGGCGCTGCAGATCCTTGAGCACGACCTTGGTGGTCTCACCACCGAGCTTGAGGTCCAGCAGCGTGGAGTAGAAGGTCTCGTTCTCCAACTTGCGCAGCAGATCGTTGTGGACGACCGAGATCATCTCGGGGTCTCGATGCGCGCCGTAAACGATGCCGGGCACCAGACCCTCACGACGCAGGCGGCGGCTCGCACCCTTCCCCTCGTCGGCCCGGGTCCCGGCAACGACTTCAATGGTATCAGTCACTTGTATCAACTCCAATCATAGAGGCGCCCGAGCCCGCGACCAGGCGCAGGCGCCATTCGAGAACCGCCTCGACGGGCGGTCTGGCAAGGCGTCACGGATACCGCAACACCAGTATCGAACCGTCGATGATCGCCGCCGAGGCGCCTTTAAGGCGGGGCGGCGGAGCCAAGACGGCAAACGGGGCAGCGCCGGATCGGACGACGCGGTCGCCGCGGCATGTGGCGACGGCTCAGTCGACGAACAGGGAACTGACGGACTCCTCGTCCGACACCCGCCGCATGGTCTCCGCGAGTAGTTCGCCGATGCTCAGCTGGCGGATCTTGTAACAGCCCGCCGCATCGACGCTCAGGGGAATGGTGTTGGTCACCACCAGCTCGTCGAGCTGAGACGCGCGGACATTGGCCACCGCAGGTCCGGATAGCACAGGATGGGTGCAGTAGGCGACGACCTTCGACGCGCCATGCGCCTTCAGTGCGCCAGCGGCCTGGCAGAGGGTGCCCGCGGTATCCACGAGGTCATCGATCAGCACGCAGCTGCGATCGCGCACATCGCCGATGATATTCATGACCTTGGCTTCGTTGGGCTTGGGCCGACGCTTGTCGATGATGGCGAGCTCCGCATCGTCGAGGCGCTTGGCCAGTGCCCGAGCCCGTACCACGCCCCCGACGTCCGGGGAGACGACCATCAGGTTGGGATATTTCTGCTTCCAGATGTCCCCGAGCAGGATGGGCGACGCGTAGACATTGTCGACAGGGATATCGAAGAACCCCTGAATCTGGTCAGCGTGCAGATCCATGGTCAGCACCCGATCTGCGCCGGCGGTGCCGATCATCTTGGCGACTAATCGAGCGGTGATCGGGACTCGCGCGGAACGCGGCCGGCGGTCCTGCCGGGCATAGCCGAAGTATGGAATCACCGCGGTGATCCGCTTGGCCGACGCCCAGCGCAGGGCGTCGATCATGACCAGCAGTTCCAGCAGGTTGTCGTTAGTGGGCGCACAGGTCGGCTGAACCACGAAAACGTCCCTGCCGCGAACGTTCTCCTGGATTTCGGTCATCACCTCGCCGTCGCTGAACTGGCCGACCACGGCCTTGCCGAGCGGCAGGCTCAATTGGGCAGAGATCTCGGCGGCAAGTTCCGGGTTGGCGTTCCCGGAGAAGACCATCAACTGGCTGTCGGGCACGGGGTTTCTCCGCACGGGGACGTCCGCAGTCGGGGCGTCGGATTGCTGCGGGCCCTGGGACCATGACCGACGCCGACCTTTCCGCGGCGTACGGTCACCGCGACCGGCAGAGTTGCTGACGACCACGCGAAAGCCCTCTCGGCCCTGGTTTGGCTGGGGCGCCAGGATTCGAACCTGGGAATGCCGGGATCAAAACCCGGTGCCTTAACCGCTTGGCCACGCCCCAAATGCTCTGATGCAAGTGCTTCGATTAATGTGCGCTAGGCCGGTGCTGCGGCAAACAGCGGCGAGCGGTTGCATCCCTTGGCTACGAAGGCCCTGATCCGATGTGGCACACGGCTCAACATGCCGCGAGCGGCCTGCTCCGACTCAAAACTGGAGAAGACGCAACCGCCGGTTCCCGTCAGCCGCGGCCGTCCGCCGTTTGCCGCGAGCCACTCGAAGGCCGCAGCGACGGGCGCGTATCGCCGTTGCACGACCGGCCAACAGTCATTGACCTGGTCACCCGCAACGAAGTCCGCCATTGTGATCGGAGAGGAATCCCGTGTCAATTCTGGATCGGAAAAGACCGCTGCCGTGGAGACATGAACATCCGGGGCCAGCACCAGATACCAGCCTTCATGGACGTCCACCATCCGTATCTCTTCGCCGACTCCTTCCGCCCAGGCGGCATGGCCTCGGACGAACACGGGCACATCGGCGCCCAGCGCCAGCCCGATGCGGGCAAGCCCTTCGATGCCCAGGCCCAGCCCCCAAAGTTGGTTCAACGCGTGTAAGGTCGTCGCCGCATCCGAACTCCCCCCACCGAGACCACCGCCCATCGGCAGGCGCTTATCCAATGCGACACGAACGCCCAGGTCGTCCCGTCCAACCTCCGAGCGAAGCGCCCGCGCGGCACGAACGATGAGGTCCTGATCCAGCGGGATGTCGGCCAGGCCGCCCTTTCTTACGATCCGACCATCGTCGGCGGGCTCGAAGTACAGCCGGTCGCTGTGGTCGAGGAACTGGAAGACCGTCTGCAGGCGGTGGTAGCCATCGGGGCGTCGGCCGAGCACCCGCAACATGAGATTGAGCTTGGCCGGCGCGAGCCAGGCACCATCGGCCTCGGGCTGCGGCGCGAGCCGAGGACCCGTCGCCGGCACTTGCGTGTCCCCTGCCATTACGCCTCCCGAGGTGCGGCGCGGTCTGTCGCCGGCGATCGGCCGGGTCGCCTGTGGTGCTGCTGCTGCACCATGGGTTTATCGCCCCTCCGTCTGGCTGACGCGGTAGCGACCGAGAGTCTTCAGCAGGTACTCGTGTTCCGGGGCTGCTTCTAGGGCCCGATCCCAGATCTCCGCCGCCTCGTCCTCGCGGCCCAGGGCCCAGAGGACCTCGCCCAGGTGGGCGGCGATCTCGGGATCCGAGGTCTGCTCCAGGGCCGCCTCCAGATAGGGTACCGCGGCGGCGGCGTCGCCCATGCGGAACAGCACCCAGCCCATGCTGTCCTGAATGGCCGGCTCGTCGGGTTTCAGGGCGTAGGCCTTCTCGATCAGATCGTGCGCCTCTTCCAGGCGATCGGTCCGATCCGCCAAGGTATAGCCCAGGGCGTTCAGGGCATCTGCGTGTTCCGGCTCCTGCTCCAATATGTGCCGCAGGTCGGATTCGAGGAGATCGATCCGACCGAGCCCCACGGCCACCATCGCCCGCGCGTAGCGCAGATCGGCGTTGTCCGGGAGCCTGGCGATGGCTTGGTCGTAGACGGCCATGGCCTGCGTCTCGGCGTCGTTCTGGCGCAGCATCTCGCCCTCGATCAGGAACAGGGTGACGGCATCATCCGGCATCTGATCTCGCAACTGCTGCATCAGCTCCTGCGCCCGCGACAGGTCACCCGCCGCGGCATGCAGCCGCGCAATGCGGACCGCCGCATCCGTGGCATTGGGACCATCGACCTTGGCGTACCAATCCAGTGCGGCGTCGGTGTTGCCGGCCTGCTCCTCCAACTGTCCGAAGAGGAAGGCGACATCGTCGTTCCGGGCATCGAGCGCGCTCAGCCTGTCGAGATAGGCCCGCGCCTTGTCCAGCGCATCGATCTCCACCGCAAGCACCGCCGCGGTAAACAGCAACTTCTGCGCATCCGGCTGCTCGGCGATCAGCTCGTCATAGAGCGCGATCGCCGGTCCGTAGGCCTCACCGTCGATGTACAGCTGGGCGCGCAATAGACGCAACTCTCGATTCCGCGGCTGCTCGACGATGTAGGCATCAAGCGCCTGCTCCGCATCACCGCGTCGGTCATCTGCCAGGAGGAGCTGGACGATGAACATGCGCGGATCATTCCAATCCGGGCGCAGGTCTATGGCCTTCTCGGCGGCGGAGCGGGCGAGGTCCACTTGATCTGCAGCGGCGGCTAGAGTCGCCAGGGCGAACTGGGCATCGGCGTTAGCGCCTGCGTCCGCGACGAGTTCCCGCATCAGGGCCAGGCGTTGCCCGGGGGCGTCCACCCGTGCGAGCAGCTGCGCCACCTGCATGTAGGGTTGCTTCACCGGCGGCGTCAGGTCGATCAGCTCCCTTAGCGCAGTGAGGATGCCGTCTCGATCATCGGCCTCGATCTGCACATAGGCCGCAACCTGTCGCGCCTTAACGGATTCCGGCGCCAGCTCCCGCCACAGATCGACGGCACGTTGGCCGGCATCGGAATCGCCGAGCGCCAGCGCGGCCCGCGCAGCCATGGCCGCGAGTTCGGGTTCGCGCGCTAGGCGCGCGGCGAATAGGTAGTGTGTGAACGCCATGCGTTGGTCCGAACGCTGCGCGGCCACCTCGGCCACCAGCAAGGAATAGACCAGGTCCGCCGAGAGCTGTTGCGTGATGTCCTCGTCGGCGGGCGCAGCCGCTTGCACCGGGGCCGGAACTTGCGGGGCCACAGTCTCCGGTTCGGCACCGCCGTCCGCGCCGAAGGCAGCGACCGGGAGGCCGAGGATCAGGCAGAGGACGGCGGCAAAGCGAAATTTCATCGTAGTGGGACGTTCCAGTGCTGTTGACCGCGATCAGCGGATGCTGCATTCGATCGCAGTATACTAGGGGAGTTCACGTGACATGCCAGCCTGCTTCGCGCCCCTCCTTAGGGACCATTTCCCTCAGGAGCACCACGAGGCAACGGCTCCTTGCATGCAATAACTATCGGTAGCGCGCCAACGGCACCGCCGCCGGACCCAGGTAAACCGGTTAATCGGCTCCCCTGTTGCCATGACGATATTGACCCTCGGCCTCAACCACAAGACCGCGCCCGTCGACATCCGCGAGCGCCTCACATTCGGCCCCGACGTCATCGTCGGTGCATTGCGCAGCATCACCGAACAAACGTCGGCGGAAGAGGCCCTGATCCTCTCGACCTGCAATCGGACCGAGCTCTACTGCGCGTCCGAGGGCGGCGACTGCAGCGCCGCCCTGCGGGAGTGGCTCGGCCGATTCCACGGCATCGAGTCCAACCTATTCGCGCAACACCTCTACTGTCACCAGGACAGCGAGGCGGTCCGCCACCTGCTCCGCGTAGCCAGCGGTCTGGACTCCATGGTCCTAGGCGAGCCACAGATCCTGGGCCAGGTAAAGGGCGCCTTCCAGACGGCGAACGCCGCCGGCGGCACCGGGCGCATGCTCGGCAAGCTCTTCCAGCATACCTTCTCGGTGGCTAAACAGGTCCGCACCGATACGGCCATCGGCTCCAGCCCGGTATCCGTGGCCTTTGCCGCCGTCAGCCTGGCGCGGCAGATCTTTAGTGACCTATCCAAACAGACGGCGGTCCTGGTCGGCGCCGGCGAGACCATCGAGCTCGCCGCCAGGCACCTTCATCAGCATGGCATCGGACGTATCATCGTCGCCAACCGCACGGTGGAGCGCGCCCACAGTGTCGCCCAGCAGTTCGACGGCTACGCCATCGCCCTGACCGAGCTCGCGGGCCACTTGCCGGAAGCGGACATCGTCGTCTCCTCCACGGCGAGCCCCTTGCCCATCCTCGGCAAGGGCACCGTCGAGCGTGCGCTCAAAAAGCGTCGCCACCGCCCCATGTTCATGGTCGACATCGCGGTGCCGCGCGACATCGAGCCCGAGGTCGGCGAGCTGCGCGACGTCTACCTCTACACCGTCGACGACCTGCAGGGCGTCGTTAACGAGGGCATGCGCTCCAGGCAACAAGCGGCGGAGCAGGCGATGGAAATCGTCGACCTGCACACCGAGGAGTTCATGGCCTGGGTCCGCTCCCTCGGCGCGGTATCCCTGATCCAGGACTTCCGCTCCCACGCCGAATCCACCCGCGACCACCTGGTGGAGCGCGCCCAACGCCAACTCGCCGCCGGCAAGCCCGCGGACGAGGTGGTCTGCCAGCTCGCGCACCTACTCACCAACAAGTTGCTGCATAGCCCGAGCGTGCGCCTGCGCCGCGCCGGGCGTGAGGGCCGCAACGAGCTGCTCGAGGCAGCCAACGAGCTGTTCCAGCTCAGCGCCGAAGCCAAGTCCGGCTCCTGATGCCAGGATCGAACCGCCCCGCGGACGCCAGCTCGCCGGCGTCCGCAGGGGCGGCGTCCACTCCATCCGCGCCGGAGCCGTGTGCGCAACCGGGCCCCCAACCCCGCCGATTCCCTGCTGTCGATGAATCCTAGCCTCAGGGGCAAGCTGGACCAGCTCGCCGAACGCCACGCCGAGGTTACCGCCCTGCTAGCGGAGCCCTCCACCCAGGGCGACCAGACCCGGTTTCGCGAGCTCAGTCAGGAGTACGCGCAGCTGGAACCGCTGGTGAGTCGGCTGGCCGACTACCGTGAGGCGGAAACAGCCATCGACACCGCCCGCGAACTCCTGTCCGACCCTGAAATGAAGGAGCTGGCCGCGGACGAGATCGCCACCGCGCAGGCCCGCCGGGATGCACTGGAGCCGGAACTGCTGCAGCTCCTAGTGCCGGCGGACCCGAACGACCAGCGCAACATCTACCTAGAAGTCCGCGCTGGCACCGGGGGCGCCGAGGCGGCCCTGTTCGCCGGAGACCTCCTGCGCATGTATCTCCGCTATGCCGAATCCAATCGCTGGCGCCATGAGATCATCAGCGCCAGCGACGGCGACCTCGGCGGTTACAAGGAGGTCGTGGTCCGCATCAGCGGCGACGACGTCTATGCGCGGCTCAAGTTCGAGTCGGGTGCACATCGCGTCCAGCGCGTGCCCGAGACCGAGTCCCAGGGACGAGTACACACTTCGGCCTGCACCGTCGCCATCCTGCCGGAGGCTGACGAAGTGGACGAGGTCCAGATCGACGCCGGAGACCTGCGCGTGGACACCTACCGCGCCTCCGGCGCCGGCGGCCAGCATGTGAACAAGACCGACTCCGCCGTGCGCATCACGCACCTGCCGAGCGGTATCGTGGTCGAGTGCCAGGACGAGCGCTCCCAGCACAAGAACCGCGCCCGCGCCATGGCACTGCTGAAGGCGAGGTTGATGTCCGATGCCGCCGCCGCGCAGGCGGCCGAGCGCAGTGAGTCCCGCCGCCTCCAGGTCGGCAGTGGCGACCGCTCCGAGCGCATCCGCACCTACAACTTCCCTCAGAACAGGCTCACGGATCATCGCATCAACCTGACCCTCTACAAGCTCGACGAGATCATGCTCGGCGGTCTGGATCAGGTGTTGGAACCGCTGCGCCAGGAGCACCAGGCAGAAGAGCTCGCGGCGATGACCAGCACATGACGTCGAGGGGATCGGGCTCCGCCGACGTGAAGGGGCCGGACATCTCCCTCGGCAGTGCCCTCAGGGACACACGCGCACGCCTTTCCCAGGCGGGCTTCGTAGAGGCTCGGCTGGAGGCCGAGCTGCTGCTCTTGGAGGCAGCGACCATCGGCCGCGCTACGCTATACGCGTGGCCGGAACGCCGACTCGACATCGACCAAAGCCGACGCCTCGATGACCTGCTGCGGCGGCGCCTCGCCGGCGAGCCGATCGCATACATCCTGGGCCGCACCGGCTTCCACGCCATCGAGCTCGACGTCGGCCCCGGTGCACTCATCCCGAGGTCCGACACCGAGCTATTGGTCGACTGGGCCCTGGAGGCCCTACCCGCGCAGGCTCCGCTGACCTGCGCCGATCTGGGCTCCGGCAGCGGCGCCATCGCACTGGCGTTGGCCAGGGGGCGTCCGGCCTGGCGCGTTTTGGCAGTCGAGCGGTCGCCGCGGGCATTGCGCATCGCCGAGGCCAATCGCCATCGCCTCGGCGCCGCCAATGTCCAGCTCATCCGCGGCGACTGGCTGGCGGGCATTGCGCCGATGAGCCTGGACCTGGTTGTCAGCAACCCGCCCTACGTGCGCGCCCGGGACCCGCACCTGTCGCGCGGCGACCTCCCCTTCGAGCCCGCGGAGGCACTTGCCTCCGGCATCGACGGACTGCGGGACATCCGCCGCATCGTCACTCAAGCGCGCCATGCGCTACGCGCCGGCGGTCTGCTGCTCCTCGAACACGGCCGGGACCAGGGCGCCGAAGTGCGCGCCCTATTCCACCGCGACGGCTGGCGCGCTATCGTGACCAGGCGCGACCTTGCGGGCCTGGAGCGCGCCACCGGCGCACGCCTCCCGCCGGTCACGAACACGCGCGTCCATTGACAGCCGCTGCCGCTGGATTAGCATAGAGCCATCATGGAATTTCCCGAGTCAGACCGAATCAAACAGCGCGAGATCAACTTTCGTGATCTCCACCCGGACCGCAACGACGCCCACACGGCGGCCGAGTTCCTTCTCGGCGTGGATGGCGTGCTGAGCGCAGAAGCCCACACCCCGCTGATCCTGTCCGTCAGCTACGACCTCACCCTGACCTGCCTGCAGGACCTCGAGGAGGCCCTGGATGAACTCGGGTTGCACCTCGACAACGGCATGCTGTTCCGCGTCCGTCGCGCACTCTACTACTACACCGAAGACACCTTCCGCGAGAACTGCGGCTGCAAGCGCAGCGACGTCAACTGCACCCAGCGCGTCTTCGCCAAGCGCTATGAGGCCCTGGAACACGGCTGCCGCGACCAGCGCCCGGAGCACTGGCGTCGCTACCTTTGACCGACCCGAAGAATCCACGCAGCGCTGTCGGCGTGTCTGCGGCGTCATCGATCCCCGGCTCCAATCGGGAACGCTACTCGCGCCACCTGCTGCTGCCGGGCTTCGGGGAGGTCGGGCAGCGCCGCCTCTCCGGCTCCAGGGTCCTGGTGGTCGGTCTGGGCGGCCTCGGCTCGCCGGTGGCCATGTACCTGGCCGCCTCGGGGGTCGGTGAGCTACTGCTCGCCGACTTCGACGCCGTCGACCTCTCCAACCTCCAGCGCCAGCTGCTGCACACCACCGACCGCGTCGGCCAATCCAAGGTCGGCTCCGCGCTGACAGCGCTGATAGCGCTCAACCCGACGATTTCGCTGGTGCCCGTCAAGGGTGCGCTGCACGCCGACCGACTTGCCGAACTCGCCGGCCGCGTCGACCTGATCTGCGATTGCAGCGACAACTTCGCGACCCGGGACGCGGTCAACGCGGCCTGTGTCGCCGCCGGCATCCCGTTGGTGTCCGGCGCTGCGATCCGCACCGAGGGGCAGATCGCCTGCTTCTCCGGTCGGCGCGGCGAGCCCTGCTACCGCTGCTTGTACCCGGACCTCGGCGACGGCGCCGAGACCTGCGAACGCGAGGGCGTGCTGGCGCCCTTGGTCGGCATCATCGGCAGCATGCAGGCGGCGGAGGCGGTGAAGATCCTCGCCGGCCTCGGCGAGCCCCTGTTCGGGCGACTGCTGCTGCTGGATGCGCTCACCATGGAGTGGCGCCGGCTCGGCATTCCCGCCGACCCGGCCTGCCCCGTCTGCGCTGACCCGTCGCGCACCGGTTGAGGCTCATTCGGGCCTTCGCACCGCCACCATCACCTCGTTGCGACGCATGACGGGCAGCGAGAACGGCGAGTTGTAGCGGGCATAGACCGGTGCACCCAGGACCTCGAAGCCCCGTGCCCGGACGGCCTCGAACAAGCGGGCCTCCTCCCGGCGGTAATTGGACCGCGTCCAGCGCCCGGAATAGCCGCGCACGGCCATGAGCCGAGCCGGTTCCTCGCGCAGGGTCACACGCGGGTCGTTCGGCGTCGGCAACGTGGCGAGGGTGAAGCGCCGGGGCATCACGAAGCTCAGCACGTAGCGCTCAGACCCGGTGCCCGTCGCGGGCCGCTGCGTCACGGGCGCCGTCATCTCGATCTGCTCGCCCTTGCTCGCGCCCGCCGGCTGCTGATTGACCGGCGCCGTCATCTCGATCTTCTTCCTGGCCTGGTTGTTGCCGAAGATATAGTCCGCCAGGATGCCGAAGGCGCGGTTACCGGCCTTGTCGAAGCCCGCGTCCACCGTCGTCTCGGCGACCAGGTAGGGCGCATACTCACGAAGCTCGAACGCCGGGAAGGTCTCGACGACGCGGTAGCTGGGTTCTTCGGTGGCCATGGCAGCGGTGGTCGACAGGAGCAAAAGGACTGCGGCAACAGGGTGCCCCGATCGTCGTCGCAGTAGGCGTGGGATGTGAAGTGGGGACACAAGCTGCATCGATGTTCGGACTCATCCGATTCCGGCGGGGCCGCCGCGGTCGCGTGGCGCCGCTGTTGTGGGGCCGGTGATTGTGAGAAGGGCCCGCGGTGAGTCAGGGACGTACGCGCCGGACATTGGAGCGCTCACCGAGCCTATGCTCTAGGCACACTCTATACTGCGGGCGCCACCCGATATCGCCAAGCTCAGCCTCGGAGACGACACCGATGCCCGCTCGCATAGCCGCCACCCGCATCCTGTCCCTCGCCGCGGCCGTCCTGTTGTTCACCGGCTGCGCCAGCTTGACCCAACCGTGGAAGTCACCGCAGGTGCAGTTGCGATCGATCGCGCCCGAGCGCATCGGCCTCACCCGACAGAGGCTGCGCGTGGGCCTCGACATCCACAACCCCAACGATCGCACCCTGCCGATCAAGGCCATGACCTACAAGCTCTCCCTGGAGGGCACCCGGGTGGCGGAGGGGGGCGGAACGCTTGAGCGGCAGATTCCCGCCGGGGGCACGGAGCCGGTGGAGGTTTCGGTGGAGTCCGACGCCGCCGCAGCGCTCGCCCTGGTGCCGACGCTGGCATTGCGGTCGGACCCCATCAGCTACCGCATTTCGGGCAACGTCACCGTCGCCGGTGTCCTCCCCATCCCCTACCGATACTCCGGCGAGGTGGAGCCGCAGGCACTGTTGCGGACGCTCGGGCGCGGGATGCCCTAGGCTTCGCCGTCCTCGATGGGATCGCCGGAAGGCGCACCGCCGGCCGCCGGCGGCTCGTGGGCCATGCCGGCCTCGTCCAGCGCCGCAGTCAGGGCCTCCATGGCCCCGCTCAAGTCCCCGACGCCACGAAAGCCGAGCAGGACGTAGCGGTCTGCCGGTTCATCGCCGAGGTGCGGCAGGCTGAACAGCTTGAGGCCCGCAAAACGGCCGTCGAGCGCGCTCATGATCGGGATCAGCCCGCTCTCGGGAACACCTGACACCTTCACGGACGCCTCCGCCGGCGCCGCGGCGCTCGCGTAGTGGCGATCGAGCACCCACTCCGCCATGGGCCAGGCCATGCGCGGGAAACCGGGCAGGAACCAGTGCGCGCCCAACGAGAAGCCGGGTATCCGGTTCACCGGATTCGGAACCAGCTCCGCGCCCGCGGGCAGGTCCGCCATCCGAACCCGGAACGGATAGGCCGCTTCGCCGAACTGCGCCTCGATCAAGGCCAGCGCCTCGGGCTGCCGAACGAGGTCGACCCCCGCCGCGGCGGCGGCGCAGGCACGGGTGTGGTCGTCCGGCGTCGCGCCGATGCCACCGCAGCAGAACACAGGCAACCCCTCGGCCATGGAAGCGCGCAACTGCCTGGTCAGGCGATCCGGGTCGTCGGGCAGCACCCAGCACCACGCCAGGCGATGTCCACGGGCCTTGAGCCGCTCGCGAAACGCAGGCAGGTGTTTGTCCGTGCGGACGCCATCGAGAATCTCGTCCCCGATGACGATCAGCCCGAAGTCCAGCCGCTCGCCCGTCGTTGCCTCTGTCATGACTCCTCTCCAATCCTCGACTGCCACTGCGCGATCCGTTGAGCGCCCCATGCTCGCCCCACGGGGCATGCTGCGCCAGCCGCCCTGTTCGGCGCAATCGCATCGGCAACCGCTCCTGCGGGCATCGATCCTTCTTGCACATCAGCGGACCCTGATCCGCTGCAACCATGCATGACGAGGATCTTGATTGCGGCGCGGGCGGCGCCTCGCCGACGCCTGCGGCGCGCCCCAACACGACGCACCCCGAGTGTGCACCGAACAGATAGGGTGCCTCCTGTCGGTGCGAAGGATCGGCGCGTCGGCACACGACGGTGGCG
The DNA here is from genome assembly GCA_028277725.1 of Thiohalocapsa sp. GTDB lineage: Bacteria > Pseudomonadota > Gammaproteobacteria > Chromatiales > Chromatiaceae > Thiohalocapsa. The sequence continues at coordinate 24,708 of JANQFX010000061.1, read as the reverse complement.
GTGACGGTGCGCCTTCGCGGAAACCGAGGCAGAAACGCAAGGCATCGGGCAAGGGACCCCAAGCCACTCGGGCACGACACTTGCTTGCACGGTGATGCACTAGGGAAAACCCAAATCGCGCACCCGACCGCGCAGCTCCGAGCGCCGACACACCGACCGACCGCGAGCGACGCAAGCGAGACGATCCAACCGCCAGACCTTCGAACGAGAGACCCACATGGCCGCCATTCCACTCGACATCGTCCGCGACATTGCCGGCCTCGACAACGCCGAATCGCCGCGGCGCCCGAACGTCCACATCAGCCTCAACATCCGCGGCCTGTCCCAGTCCTCGACCCTCGCCATCAACGAGCGCAGTGCCCAGCTCGCGCGAGCGGGTCACAAGGTCTACCGTATGGGACTCGGCCAATCGCCCTTCCCCGTGCCGGACGCGGTGGTGGACGCGCTGAAGGCGAACGCCCATCGCAAGGACTACCTGCCGGTGCGCGGTCTCGATGCGCTACGCGAGACCGTCGCGGCCTACCATCGCAACGCCCAGGGTATCGAGTGCAGCGCCGAGGACGTGCTCATCGGTCCGGGCTCCAAGGAGCTGCTGTTCATCCTGCAGCTCTGCTTCTACGGGGACCTGCTGGTGCCCTCCCCAAGCTGGGTGTCCTATGCGCCACAGGCGGCCATTGCCGGGCGCCAGCATCGCTGGATCGACACCCGTCGCGAGGACGGCTGGCGCTTGACGCCCGCGGCACTGGCGGCCGCCTGCTGCGATGACCCGGACCGCCCGCGCATCCTGATCCTCAACTACCCGTCCAATCCCCTCGGCGTCACCTACGACGCCGATCAACTCCAGGCCCTTGCGGCAGTGGCACGCCGCTACGGGCTGGTGGTGCTCTCGGACGAGATCTACGGCGAGTTGCACCACGCCGGCGAGCACCTGTCCATCGCACGCTGGTATCCGGAGGGCACCATCATCTCCGGCGGGCTCAGCAAGTGGGCAGGTGCCGGCGGCTGGCGCCTCGGCACCTTCCTGTTCCCGCCGGAGCTGCGCGGCGTGCTGGACGCCATGGCCGTGGTCGCCAGCGAGAGCTTCACCAGCGTCAGCGCACCTATCCAGCACGCGGCCATCGCCGCCTTCGAGGCGGGCGCGGACATCCAGGACTATTTACGGCGCTCCCGCCGGGTGCTGCGCCAGATCGGTCCGGCCATTGCAGAGCGGCTGCGCGCCGCCGGCTGTCGGCTGGACGACCCCGAGGGCGGCTTCTACCTGTTCCCGGACCTCAGCGCCCTGCGCGAACGGCTCGCCGCCCGCGGCATCCATGACGCCCGGCTACTGTGCGAGCGCCTGCTGGAGGATACCGGCGTCGCCGTGCTGCCGGGCAGCGACTTCGGCCGTTCGCCGGCGGAGCTCTCCCTGCGGCTGGCCTATGTCAACTTCGACGGCGCCGCCGCCCTCACGGGCGCGGCGGCCCTGGACGAGACGTCGCGTGCGGACGCCGGCTTCATCGGCGAGTACTGCGCCGACAGTATCGCGGGGGTCGAGCGCATGGCCCGCTGGTTCGAAGCGTTGTGAGGGAGACGGCCTCGGGCGGCCCTCTGGGCTGATCAGGCGTCGACGTCGACGTGCGCTTGGGCTAGCCTTCTCCGATGGACTGCCGCAGCCCGACTCCAGCGCCCCACCCGCGACGCCAGCTCGCACGCCCAAGCCCGACACCGGGTCTGCTTCCGGCCCTCTCGGTGGGCCTGCTGAGCACCCTGCTCCTGGGCCCACCGGGGGCCGTCGCCACGGAGCGGCCGGAACAGGGCGACTGGTCCGCGGCCATCCCGGCGGACCCCGCCGAGCCCTGCGAACTCATCACCGGCGGCTACGATCACGCCACCGACGAGCAGGACCCGCTGCTGCTGATCCTGATCGAGCGCGGCCGCGCTGCGCCCCGCGTCCATGTCATCACCCCGACGGAGCTGACCCAGCCCGAGTTGCTGCGCGCCCGTGCCCGGCTGCGTGTCGACGGCGGCGCCGCGGTGCCGCTCCTACCGGCGGGCATCGTCGAGACCGATCAAGAGCGCCGCGTGACCTTCCGCCCACGCTTCCCCGGGGCCGAGGATGACGGGCTGCGGCGCCTGGTCGCTGCCATGCGCGCCGGCCGGCGGGTGGAGGTCGACATCAACGGATTGCCGCTGGAACCCGAATTCTCCCTGAGCGGACTGGACGCGCTCTGGCAGCACGCGGCGCCACGCTGCCGGGACAACTGAGCCGGGCCGGCAACGCCGCGACAGGGGCTCGCCGCTGGAGCTCGCCAGGGCCTTCGTGCCCTGGCGTACAAGGCCCCTTCGACGGCGTATCCAACCCACTCTGCAACCGGATACTACCGATGCCCGCCAACCGCCTGGACGCCCGGTTCTCGCAGGGCACACTGTACGTCTTCTCCGAAGACGAAACCCAGCTCATCCGCGGCTGGCAGATCGGCGAGCTACTACTCGCCGGCAACCACCCGGTCGGCACCACCACCAGGCGCGCCATCGAGGACTGGCTCGCAAGCCACAGGCTCTGATCTCTATCGACGTCAAGATGCCGCTCCTGGTGTGGGGACGATCTGCCGGTCCCGGTGCTGGAAACGCGTCCAGTGCTTTGCCTTGGTGCCTGGGATGCTGCCGAGTGACAGCGCAGAGCGATTCCCCACTCAGTCGGCGGGGCTGGGCTCGGGCCGCTTGTCCTTGCCCCCCAGCAGCGCGTTGACCTTCTCGCGGATGCCCTGGACCACGTAGTAGGTCACCGGGATCAGCAGGATGCCGATGACGGTGGCGGCGAGCATGCCGCCGAACACGGCGGTGCCGAGCGCCACGCGGGAGCCGGCGCCGGCGCCGCTGGCGACCACCAGCGGCAGGATGCCGAGCAGGAAGGAGAGCGCGGTCATCATCACGGCACGGAACCTGAGCCGAGCTGCCTTGACCGCTGCATCGTAGATGGACAAACCCTCGGTCTCGCGCTGCTCCTTGGCGAACTCGACGATCAGGATCGCATTCTTGGCGGCCAGCCCGATGAGCATGACCAGCCCGATCTGGGTGTAGAGGTTGACGTCGAGCCCGGCCAATCCGGTGGCCGCCAGCGCACCGGCGACGGCGACCGGCACGGCCAGCAGGACGGCGAGCGGAACCGACCAGCTCTCGTACTGCGCCACCAGGAACAGGTATACGAACAGCAGCGCCAGACCGAAGATAATCGGCGCCTGGCCGGCGGCCTTGATCTCCTGGTAGCTCATACTGGTCCACTCGTAGCCGAAGCCGGTCGGTAGCGTCGCGTCCGCCGTCTCCTGCATGGCGGCGATGGCCTGCCCGGAGCTGAACCCTGGCCCGGCCCCGCCTGAGATGTCGGCGGAACGGAACAGGTTGTAACGCGGCACGATCTGCGGACCGGTACGGGTCTGTACCTCGGCGATGGTTGCCATCGGGACCATCTCGCCGTCTTTGCTGCGCACATAGAGCCGCACGATGTCGCCCGGCTGGTTGCGGAAGTCCCCTTCCGCCTGGGCCATGACCCGCCAGGTGCGCCCGAACTTGTTGAAGTCGTTGATGTAGACCGAGCCGAGCTGGGCCTGGAGGGTGCTGAACACCTCCGTCATGGGCACCTGCAGGGTCTCGACCTTGTCGCGATTGATGTCGAGATAGAGCATGGGCACGTCGGCGCGGAAGGTGCTGTAGGCCGAGCCGACGGCCGGATGCTCGTTGGCGGCAACGATGAAGCCGCGCATGACGGACGCGAACTCCTCGATGCTGCCGCCGGTGAAATCCTGCAATACGAAGCTGAACCCGCCCGAGTTGCCGAGCCCGGGAATCGCCGGCGGCACAAAGGGGATGAGGTTGGCATCCGCCGTCTCGGCGGCAATACGCTCTGCCTGAGTGACGACGCCGCGCAGCCGGGTTTCCGGCGTCTGGCGTTCATCCCAGGGTGCCAGGATGGGGATCAACAGCGCGCTGTTGGAACCGAATGCGGCGTTGAGCAGCGAATAGCCGGATACGGAGATCACGTTGGTGACGCCCGGAATCTCCAACAGCTGCTGCTCCAAGCGGTCCAACGCCGTCTCGGTACGGGCGAGGGACGCGGCGTCCGGCAATTGCACCTCGATGAAGAAGTAGCCCTGGTCCTCCTCCGGCAAGAAGCCCGACGGCAGGCTCGTGAACATCCAAACGGTCCCGCCGATGAGGCCGACGTAGAGCATGGAGATGAGCGTCGCGCGGCGCACCGTGGTCTTGACCCCGGCGGTGTAGCCCCGGGTCAGCTTGCCGAACAGCACATTGAACCAGTTGAGCCACTTGATGGGCTGCTGGCCCGGCTTCAGCAGGACCGAGCAGAGCGCCGGGCTCAGCGTCAGCGCATTGATGGAGCTGATGGCCACCGACACGGAGATGGTCACCGCAAACTGTTGGTAGAGCTGCCCCGTGATACCGGGCATGAAGCCCACGGGCACGAACACCGCCAGCAGCACCAGGGTGGTGGCGATGATGGCGCCGCCCACCTGGTCCATGGCCTTGGCGGTGGCGGCCTTGGGGTCCAGCCACTCCTCGTCCATCAGCCGCTGTACGTTCTCCACCACAATGATGGCATCGTCGACGACGATGCCGATGGCGAGGATCAGCGCGAACAACACGATGGTGTTGAGCGTGAAGCCGAACACGGAGAGCAGCGCGAAGGTGCCGATGAGCGACACCGGAATGGCGATGCCGGGGATCAGGGTGGAGCGCCAGTCGCCCAAGAAGATGAACACCACCAGCACCACCAACAGGACGGCGATGAACAGCGTCTCCACCACCTCGTCGATGGACGCCTTGATGAAGTTGGTGGTGTCGTAGAGCACGGCCTGTTCCAGGCCCTCGGGGAAGCGCTCGGCGAGCTCCGCAAGGCGCTCCTTGACCGCCTCTGCCGTGGCCAGGGCGTTGGCGTCCGGCGTCTGATAGACCGCCAGCACCACCGCCGGCTTACCGTCGAGCCGACCGGCGGCGGAATAGGCCTGGGCGCCCAGTTCCACCCTGGCCACGTCCCTGACGCGGATGGCCGAGCCGTCCGGCTCCATGCGGATAATGATGTTGCCGAACTCCTCCGCCTCCGACAGACGGCCCTTGGTGGTGACCGTGTACTGGAACTGCTGGTCTGTCGGCGCGGGTGGTGCGCCCACCTGCCCTGCCGGCACCTGCACGTTCTGCTCGGCCACCGCGTTCTGGATGTCCGCGACGCTGACGTTCAGCGAGGTCATGCGGTCCGGCTTCAACCAGAAGCGCATGCCGTAGTCCATGACGCCCAGGATCTCCGCCTTGCCGACGCCCTTCACGCGCCCGAGCGGGTCCTTGACGTTGATGGTGGCGTAGTTGTTCAGATAGAGCGCGTCGTAGCGCTCGTCCGGAGAGAAGATGTTGACGATCAGCAGCATGTTGGTGGACTGCTTCTCGGTCTTCACACCCTGGCGGCGCACCTCCTCCGGCAGCTTCGGCTCCGCCTGGGAGACGCGGTTCTGCACCTTCACCTGGGCCATGTCGGCGTCGGTACCGATGTCGAAAGTGACGGTCAGGTTGTAGCGGCCGTCGTTGTCGGACTTGGAGGACATGTAGATCATGTCTTCCACGCCGTTGATTTCCTGCTCGATGGGCGCGGCAACCGTCTGTTCCACGACCTCGGCACTGGCACCGGCATACTGGGTTGTGACGCTGACGGTGGGCGGTGTGATCTCCGGGAACTGGGCCACCGGCAGCCCCATCAGTGCCAGCGCACCCGCGAGCGAGATGACGATGGAGATGACGAAGGCGAACTTCGGTCGGGTGATGAAGAACTTGGAGAGCTGCATCTGGGGGCTCCGGTGGCGGAGTTAGGTCGGTCAAATGGGGGAGGCAGGGGGGGGCAAGACCCCGTCGGGAGCGCCCATCGGGTGATTCAGGAGAGCACGGACCGCCACCGACTTGGTGGACGGCGCCGCTCTGGTCCACCCTACTCGCCCGCGTCTTCATCTGTTTCGGGCTGATCCTCGTCGGCTGCATCCGCAACCGGCTGTGCATCGTCCGATGGCTCATCGGCGTCCCCGGCTTCGTCCTCGGACCCGCTCTCATCCTCGGCGACCTCGTCTTCCGCCTCGGCCTCCGTGCCGCCCGCGACCAACTCGGCCACCGACTTCTCCGTCGCCTCCTGCATCGGGTCGGAGGGCGGCTCGGCCTGCTCCGGCTTCACCGTCAGCCCGGGTCTGACCTTCTGGATACCGTAGAGCACGATGCGCTCGCCCGCTACGAGGCCGCTGTCCACCACCAGATTCGGCCCGAAGCGCTGCCCCGTCTCGATGCGGCGCGCCTCCACCAGGTCCTCGTCGTTGACGACGAGCACATAGGTACCGCCCTGGTCCGTCAGCACCGCCGCCTGTGGGATCAGCACCCGGTCGACGGCCTGCTTGCGTTCGATGACGATGTTGACGAACTGGCCGGGCAACAGCAGCAGGTCAGGGTTGGGGAAGACAGCGCGCACCAGCACGGTGCCGGTCTTCTCGTCCACCTTGTTGTCGATGAAGTCGAACTCGCCCTGGTGCTCGTAGATGCTGCCGTCGGGGAGCCGGATCAGGGGCACATGGGTCCATTCCTCGACGTCTTTGCCCTGCTTGTCGGCCTCGATATCCGCCTGGGACAGCTCATAGAACCAGGTTTCCGAAATGGAGAACGTGGCCTTGATGGGGTCCATCAGGTTGATGGTGGCGAGCACGCCGGAGTCCGGGCCGATCAGGTTGCCGACGTCGAAGGCGGCGGCGTCGATGCGCCCGGCGATGGGCGCAACAACCTCGGTGTAGTCGACATTGAGCTTGGACTTCTCGATATCTGCCTTGGCGGTCGCGACCTCGGCCTCCCGCACCAGCACCTCGGCCTCGCCCTTGTCGACCTCCTGTTGGCTGATGTTGTTGTTCTTGCGTAGTTCCTGGAATCGCTTCAGATCGACCTGCGCGCGGTTCAGCGATGCCTCCGCGGCACCCAGCGATGCCTCGGCCTGGGACAGCGATGCCAGGTACTGCTCCGGCTCGATCTTGAACAGCACCTGGTCCTGCTCGACCTCGCCGCCCTCCTGGAAGTTGCGCGCTTCCAGGAAGCCGGTGACCCGCGCCCGAAGCGCCACCGACTCCGCCGCGCGGGTCTTGCCGACGAACTCGTAGAACGGGTTGACCTTCTCTTCGCTCACCTCGATGACGCCGACAGCGGGGGGTTCAGCGGCGCTCTTCGGCGCCTGCTCCGCACCGCAGCCGACGAGCAGTGCGATGCCGACCATGCCGCCCGCCAAGGGCAGCAGGAAACGCCGACGCCCACTGCGCAAGTTCGGGGTGTGCGTGAATACGGGCATGCGGAGTGGGGCTTGCATGGCGGGTTTCCTGGGCTGGGCGGGCACCCCGAGGGGCGTCCGCGAGAGAATGCTCTGCGCAAAGCGATGGGGGCGGATCATAGCATCCTCCCAGCCGCTGCCCGACCGCGCGCGAGCCCGGGGCCGGGGGTGCGGGACTTCTCGGCAAATGCGGCGCCAGCCGCGTCTCACCGCACTCGCTTCCACTCGCACGAAGCAAGCGGTCTAGACTGAGCGAATAGGCACCGCGTCCCTTGCCCTCATGCCGATGGCGCGCGGCTGCCGCTCCCCCAGCGCAACGAGGTGGCACCCGTGACGCAGGATAAGAACCGCTACCACGGGACGGAACGTCGTCGCCGGCTGCTGTTGGAATCGAACTGTATTTCGAACAGAACGCGCGCTTCCCCGTAACCAACGGCCAGGCCGGGCTACGCCCCCCCGGTCACTATCGATTCGAACCCGTCGCCGACATCCGCGTCGCCGGTGTCCCGATGCCGGGCAGCATCTGCAAGGTCGCGCCTGTGCGGGTGTCGCCATCGTTGCTCAGCCCGGTTGACGTGACATAGGCTGAGTCCGGCAACCACAGCGCCTTCGGAGAACGGCACATGAGCAAGCGCGCGCGCAGCATCCTGCTGGTCCTCGGCCTGATCCTGGGCATCGCACTCTGGTTCACACCGCCACCGGAGATCGACCTGCCAGCGCCGCCGGTGCCGCGCCTGACGCAGCCGGAACAACAGGAGGTGCGCCCGGTCTCCAGCATCGCGCTGCTCGACTGGGGCCGGCACCCGACGCCGGTCCTGATGATCGACGTGCCCAAGGACGCGCTACCCAATGGGCTGGCGCTGTCCATGCTGCCGTTCCTGGTGGATTGGTCGCAGACCGAGATCGCGGGCCCCGATCCTCAAGTGCGCGTGCGCAACGTCAGCGTCGGCGGGAACCCGACCGTGGGCGAGAACCTGCTCGCCACCATCGACGTACCAATAGCCGGCATCGCGGACGTCCAGTGGTGCCTGACGCCGGACCGGAACAAGAAGGGCAAGGACACGGCCATGGGCCATGCGCAGCTCCGCTTCGTCTTCCGCCCGGACAATCGCCCGGTGGTGCTCGGTGAGGACGGCGCGCCACTGACTCGAGGACGCCGACCTGTTGTACGAGAAGGACGGCCAACCCCTCTACTACTCGTATTTCTTCACCGAAGAGACACCCTACGGCAGACTGCGGGACAACATGATGTGAGGCCTGGAGCACCGGGCCGCGACCGTCTTTCGGGGCCAGGAGGCCACTGCCACACCCACAGCGGCGCTGCTGGGCGAGGTTTGACGGCCTTCCCCCATCCCACCGGCCGCGTCGATCCCGCTGACGATGCGATCGGGCCGCCAAGCGCAAACGGGGTTTGCGCTCGCCGACGATCGTCCTCGGACAGCGATAACCGCCCGGATCGGGCCTATGCCGACGACCGCGACGCGCGGCGCCGAGATCGCCTGGCGCCGCCGATCATCTGTGCGAACGGCGGCTACTCCAGCCGGCTTTACCTCACAACACCTCGGTTTCTCCGAACCAATAGCTTCCCGATGATGATGAGCAATCATTGCGGGCAATGAATGATCCCGATGACTAAAAAAGCATTTGCGCTTCGACTCCGGCGTACCTACTCTCTCAACCGGCGGCCGATCCGGCCACGACATTAGGCCCTGGAAGATCGGTAGGCCGCAGCCACGCGATGAAGTCAGGCCCAGACCCGGCTGCCAATTCTGCTTGAGCCGATTTACCGAGCACCACGGCCATGGTTGGAACCGACCGGGTTCCCGGTCGACGGCGCGTGGTCGCCCCAACAATCAACGACCAGAGAGGAGTCACCTCGTGGAAGCGCTATTGGAGTTCCTGGCACGCTTCGGAACGCAATTACAATCGCCGACCCTAGGCTTTCTGGTCGGTGGCATGATCATTGCCGCGCTCGGTAGCCGACTGGAGATACCCGATGCCGTCTACAAGTTCATCGTCTTCATGCTACTGATGAAGATCGGCCTGAAGGGCGGCATGAAGATTCGCGAGGCCGAACTCGCGGACATCCTGTTGCCGGCGTTCTTTGCGGTCGCCATCGGTATACTGATCGTCGTCATCGGTCGCTACACACTGGCACTGTTGCCGAGCGTGAAGACCGAAGACGGCATCGCGACAGCGGGCTTATTCGGTGCCGTGAGCGGTTCCACACTCGCCGCCGCTCTTGGCGTGCTGGAGGCGGAGAACATACCCTACGAGGCCTGGGCCGCCGCGCTCTATCCGTTCATGGACATCCCGGCGCTGGTCACGGCCATCGTGATGGCGAACATCTACCTGACCAAGAAGAGCGGCAAACCTGGACGGGACATCCGCATCTGGCCAGTCGTCAAGGAGAGCCTGCAAGGCTCCGCGCTGTCGGCGCTGCTGCTCGGTATCGCGCTCGGCATCTTGACCAACCCGGCACCGGTCTACGATAGCTTCTTCGAGCCGCTATTCCGTGGTCTGCTGTCCGTGCTGATGCTGGTGATGGGCATGGAGGCCTGGGCCCGGGTGAACGAGTTGCGCCGCGTCGCCCACTGGTACGCGGTCTATGCCTTCGTGGCCCCGCTCACGCACGGGCTCATCGCCTTCGGACTGGGCTACATTGCCCACATTACGACCGGCTTCAGCCCGGGCGGCGTCGTCATCCTCGCAGTACTTGCCGGCTCCAGTTCCGACATCTCCGGCCCGCCGACGCTACGCGCGGGGATTCCCTCGGCGAATCCGTCGGCCTACGTCGGCTCCTCGACGGCCGTCGGTACCCCGGTCGCAATTGCCCTCGGCATCCCGCTCTATATCGGGCTGGCACAGGCGTTGATGGGGAGTTGAGAGCCGCGACACCAGGTCGCCCGCCACCGGTTTCTACACCGGACGGCAGGGGAAAAAGAAGCGCCGGGCGGCTGGCCCGCCCGGCGCTTCCTGATTGCAGGGCACCTGGATGCGCTCGAGACGCCGTGCCGTCAAAGGGTGTGGGCGTGCAGCACTTCCGCCTCGCTCACATAGGTGATGCCGGAGTAGTTGTCGAAGAACCGGCCCGCAATCTCGTCGCTGATGCCAAGCGCCACGGCGCGGTCAGCGACCAAGACCTCGATCTTGATATTCGTGAAGCTGTCCATCACCGCCGGCTGCCCAGAAGAGCGCACGTTGCGGCTCCCCTTGCCCCCTGCGGCGACCACCGTATAGCCGGTGGCGCCCGCCGACTCGATGATCTTCGTGATCTCCTTCAACAGCAATCGCTCGGTGACGATCACAAGCTTGCTCACTTCTTGGGTCATATCGACTACCTCTGACGACTTGCGGCTGGTCTTGCGGCGAGACCGCCGGTTCACTCTTACCCAGGCATGAATTGGGACGGACGGCGGCACTTGCCAGTACCCAGCCATAGCCGGCCCGTCCATTCCGACACGCGGACTTCCGGAACGACCAACCAGAGTCACATTCGACAGATCTCCGGCATCTGCACGCTGCTGAATCATGAGCAGAAGTTTGGTGCAATCCCGGGCATAGGTCGATCAGACAGTTTGCCGCGCGGTCGAGTAAACGAGCTCATCCCTGTGACGCTAGGCAATCGGCAGATCCGGATCAACCAATGGGGCCTCGGAATGACGAGCCAATCCCAAGAAAAAGCAAGCAACGAGACGAGGTATCGAGCGCCCTCGACAACGCGCCGAATGTCGTGCACCGCGGGATGCCGGGAACCGCATACCCGAACTGCTCGAGGGAGATACCGATTCATTGGCCATCCCGGCCAAACATCGCACGTCTGGGCCCACACGGGCATCCCGAACTCATCACGATGCCCTCTATGCCTGCTCGGCGTGCTCCGTCATGCGGCGGATCAGCGAGGCGTCATAGGACTCCGGTGCCGCGTAGCCGAGCAGGTTCAGTAGGGTCGAGGCGATATTGCCGAGTCCGGGGCGGGCGAGATCGCGGCGCAACGCGTAGCCAGGCAGGTGCCGCCCGTCCCGGATGACGAAGGGGACCAGGTTCAGTGTGTGGCTAGTCTTGGGGATGAGGTTGCCGGACGCATCGCGCTTGAACTCCGACGTCTTGGCGCTCCATTGCAGCATCTCCTCGGCGTTGCCGTGGTCGGCGGTGATGACCAGCACCCCGTCAACGCTGCTCACGGCCTCGCAGATCCTTGCGACGGCCGCATCCACGGCCTCCACGGCCTCGACCGCGGCGTCCAGCTTGCCGGTGTGGCCAACCATGTCGCCGTTCGCGAAGTTGACGACGATGAGCCGGTAGTTATTCGAGCGCACCGCCTCGATCACCGCATCGGCCACCGCAGGGGCCTGCATCTGCGGGTGATCGCCAGGCTCCAGGCCCTGGGAGTCCACCTCACGCACCGTCGCCATCGGGAAGGGCTGCGAGCGCATGCCGAAGAGATAGTAGGTCACGTGGCCGAACTTGGAGCTCTCCGCCACGTGGAAGCTGGGCACGCCGGTGTTGCTCAGCCTCTCGATGAGCGTACCTCCGATGGCCGGGGGCACCAGCAGGCAGTGTTTGGGGAGCTGCAAGTCGCCGTCGTACTGCAGCATGCCGACGAAGAGGACGTCGGGCCGCCGTCCACGGTCGAAGAAATCGAAGCCGTCGTGCTCGAACGCCGACGACAGCTCAATGGCCCGGTCACCGCGGAAATTGAACAACAGCACCGCATCGCCGTCCTCGATGCGCCCGACGGGCTCACCGGCTTCGTCGACAACCACGAAGGCACGGATATCCTGATCCGAGCCGACGCCATCGTCATAGGACGTCTGCACCGCCTCGGCGGCACTCGCCACCCGGCGACCTTTGCCGAGCACATGCGCATTCCAGCCGGCCTGCACCACATTCGGGCGCTCCCAATAGCGGTCCATGGTGGTGCGCATGCGCCCGCCACCGGAGGCGATGCGGTAGTCCCGATCAGGCTTGGCCGACAATTCGGCGAGCAACGCCTCCAGCTGCTCCAGGTAACGCAGCGCCGAGAAGGGTTCCACATCGCGTCCATCGAGCAGCGGATGCACGCGTACACGCGCGATGCCGTCGTCGTCGGCGCGATGCAGCAGCGCAAACAGGTGCTCGATGTGGGAATGCACGTTGCCGTCCGACAACAGGCCGATCAGATGCAGGGTGCCGGCGTCGCCGGCGGTGCAACGATCCACCAGGGCGCGCCAGGTCTCTCCCTCGAATAGGGACCCGTCCTGCAAGGCCTTTTGCACGAGCGACGCACCCTGGGGCAGCACCCTGCCCGCGCCCATGATGGTGTGACCCACCTCCGAGTTGCCCATGTCCTTGTCCGTCGGCAGTCCGACCGCGGTGCCGTGCGCGGCCAACTGCAGCGACGCGTGTTCGCGCCAGAGCTGACGCAGGGTCGGGATGTCTGCGCGGGACACGGCATTGCCGTCGCTCGGCGGAGCCAGGCCAACGCCATCCATGATGACGAAGACGACGGGGCCGGTCGGCGGCGTATAGCTCTCGTGCCAAGGTCCGAGCTGCTCGGGCATCGGGGCATTCTCCTGCGTTGAGCGATGTGGGCGCGCGAGTTCAGGGGAACTCGAAGTCGTCGAGACGCCCTTCAATCGGGGGGGTCACCCGCATTCTATCGCCCTCCAGCTACAGCGGCGCCGACAAAGGACAACCACCCTCGACGGGTTGTCGTTGTCGTCGTCGAAATCGTGATGGCAGTCGCCACCATCGCGGACGTCTTGACGAGTAAGCGATCACGACAACGAACACGATCCGGACGCGGCCAGGGATGCGCGTTGGTTGCGAATCTTGGGCGCGGCAGTAAGAGGCTGCCGTACGGCGCGAGCAGGCCATTGTGCGGCGAACGACATCCTCAGGCTGTGGCGCGCGCGGATACCGCAACGGCAAGCGGCAACGGGACGCGATGATCCCACTGGACAGAAATGACTCGGGTTGGATCGGAGGACGAGAGCGCGCCGCGAACAACTCACCCGTACAGTCGGCGGTCGAGGGGTCGTCCGACCTGAGAGCGACCGGGCGCCAGCTTGCGCGGGGCAGAACCCCAAGTACTCACCAGGGACGATAGGTCAGCCCGGGAATGCTGCGTTCGTCGAAAGTCGCCGGGAGGGTCATGACCAGGTCCTCCAGCTCCGCGCGGGTGACATAACGGCCATAGGAGGCCTTGGCCGCATCGATGGGCACCTCGACGTAGAAGCGCCCACCCTCCGGCTCTGGCAGCACCTGAAGGGTGTTGTCTTCCGCGTCCAGAATGCCGAGGTAGTCGTCCTCGGACTGCAAGCGGTCGAGCATCTGCTCGCAGATGGCCCGGGGGGTCATTTCGACGGCGCTAGTGGAAGACACGCTCTCGCCGGAGCGGTTGATCAGGTAGAAAACACGGAAATGCATGACACTGACTCGACGCCTCTTTGCACATCGCCAAAAGCGCGACCCGGACGTCGCCCCCGCTGATCCGCGAACTGGCGAGCCCAACCGCTCAAGTTTAGCACCAAGTTCATGGGGTATCTAAGTATTCGAGGGTTTTTGGTGCCCAACGCTTCGGCTATCGGTCGTCGTTCGCAGCTGGGCAGGAGCTGGCGCCAGGACATGGGCATTCCGATCCCACTGGGCTTCCGGTAATCTCCGGGCACAGGAACGGTCGCGGAACTCGCGGGCGATCAACCCTGATCTCAAGCAGGAAGGCACGTATGAAGTTGTTGAACCTCAAACTGCACTGGCAGATCCTGATCGCGTTGGCGCTCGCGATTGTCGCCGGCCTAGTGGTCGGCCAGGACGGGCTCTTGCTCGGCGTGAATGTCGTCGCCGTGTTCGATTTCGTCGGCCAACTCTTTCTCAACGCGCTCAAGATGTTGATCGTGCCGCTGATCGTCTCCTCGATCATCGTCGGCGTCGCCGGCATCGGGGGCTCGGATGCCCTCGGGCGGCTCGGCGGCAAGACCCTCGGCTACTACGCGCTGACGAGCACCTTCGCCATCGTCGTCGGGCTGCTGGTGGTGAACCTGGTCCAGCCTGGCGTCGTCGACGGGTCCCCCGAACAGGTGTTCGGTCTCTCCGAGGACACCGAGGAACTCAAAGAGAGCCTATCCGATAAGGGCGCGGACGACATCGTGGCGATCTTTCTGCGCATGATCCCGACAAATGTCGTAGCCGCCGCCAGCGCGGGACAGATGCTCGGGCTGATCTTCTTCAGCCTGCTCTATGGGTTCTTCCTTACCCGTGTCGCCAACCAGTATGCCGAGGTCCAGTACAACTTCTGGCAAGGCATGTTCGAGATCATGATGCGCATGACCGATCTGGTGATGCGCTTCGCGCCGCTCGGCGTCTTCGCTCTGGTGGCAGAGACCGTGGCCAACACCGGGTTGGCGGCCTTCGCGCCGCTGGCCAAGTTCTTCTTCACCGTGGTCGCGGCACTCGCGATCCACTTCTTCGTAACCCTACCGCTCCTGCTGCGTTTCCTCGGTCGCGTACACCCGGCCCGGCACTACCGAGCCGTGAGCCCGGCGCTGTTGACGGCCTTCTCGACGGCATCCTCATCCGCGACCCTGCCGGTGACCATGGACTGCGTCGAGAAGAATGCCGGCGTCTCCAACAAGACCACTAGCTTCGTCTTGCCGCTGGGCGCCACCGTGAACATGGATGGGACCGCACTCTACGAGTGCGTGGCGGTCATGTTCATCGCCCAGGCCTACGGCATCGAACTGTCCCTGGCGACGCAGTTCACCGTCGTGCTACTGGCGCTGCTGACCTCCATCGGCGTCGCCGGCATCCCCGCGGCGAGCCTCGTCGCGATCTCGATCATCCTGGCCGCCGTCGGCCTGCCGCTGGAGGGCATCGGCCTGATTCTGGCCGTCGATCGTGTGCTCGACATGATGCGCACCGCCGTCAACGTCACAAGCGACTCCTGCGGCGCCGTGATCATCGCCAAGTCGGAGGGCGAACAGGGGATTTTGGAGCAGGAGGGAAAACGGTCGGCGGAGGCGGCGCCGGCAAACTGATGCCCCGCGGTGGTTGTGCGCCGGCGAGTGCCGGCGCGCGCCGACGCTCAGCTGCCGAGGCCGCGCAGCAGATCGGCCTCGATATCGCCGACCGTCTCCAGCCCCACGGCGACGCGAATCAACCCTTCCTCGATACCCGCCGCCGCGCGGGCCTCGGCGCTGAGCCGCCCGTGGGTCGTGGTCGCCGGGTGCGTGATGGTGGTTTTGACATCACCCAGGTTGGCAGTGATAGAGCAGAGACGGGTCGCATCGATGACCCGCCAGGCTGCCTCGCGACCGCCCTCGACCTCGAAGGACAGGATGCCACCACCCAACCGCTGCTGGGCGCCCTCGCCCACCAAATGGTGCTGCGGGTGCGTGGCCAGGCCCGGATAGTGCACCTGGGAAACCGCCGGATGATCGGCGAGCCGCCGCGCCAGGGCGTCGGCGTTGCGCGACTGGGCCTCCATGCGAAGCTCCAGGGTCTCCAGCCCCTTGTGGAAGAGCCAGGCATTGAACGGGCTCATGGACGGCCCCGCGGTGCGCACGACGCCGAAGACATCCTCGCCCACCCGCTTCGCGTCGCCGACCACGGCACCGCCGACCGCCCGGCCCTGGCCGTCCAGGTATTTGGTGGCGGAATGGATGACGAGGTCGGCACCATGCTCCAGCGGCCGTTGCAGCGCCGGTGTCGAAAAGCAATTGTCGACCGCCAGCAGACAGCCGTGGGCGCGGGCCAGATCCGCGAGCGGGGCGATCTCGGCCATCTCCGTAAGGGGGTTGGACGGCGTCTCGAGGAACAGCAGACGTGTGTTGGCGCGCAGCGCGCGCGCCCAGGCGCCAAAGTCGGTCAAGTCGACATAGCTGGTCTCGACGCCGAAGCGGGCGAGGTACTTGTCGAACAGCATGGTCGTGCTGCCGAACAGGCTGCGCGAGGAGACGATATGGTCACCGGCTTGGAGCAGACCCATGCAAGTCGCGAGGATCGCGGACATGCCAGAGGCCGTCGCGACACAGGCGGCGCCGCCCTCGAGCGCGGCCAAGCGAGTCTCGAAGGCCCGGACCGTCGGATTCGTGAAGCGCGAGTAGATATTGCCTGGCGCGTCACCGGAGAAGCGCGCGGCTGCCTCCGCCGCATCGGCAAAGACGAAGCTGGACGTGGTGAAAATGGCCTCGCAGTGCTCGCCCTCGCCGGTGCGATCATGCCCCGTGCGCAGCGCGCGGGTGGCGAACCCCCAGGACGCCTCGGGCGCGTCGTCGTCTTGCATCTACGAATACCAGAATGATGGTGCCGGTTAGCGGCGTCTAACACGAGAGGTAGGATGCCCTGACCCGGCCAGCCGCGACAAGCGGCTCGCCATGGACGGCCGCTCAGCGGCCCCGACCTAACGTCGACCTTGCAGAACCGAGTCGCGAACAGCTCACGAAACTCCTAGATTCGAATGGGACCACGGCCGAATGGAGCAGCAACAGCGACGGCTCGAGTATCCAAAGCGTCGCAGGATGCACCAATGCCGCCCGTGAGCTCACCCGACGCACGGCCTAACTCTTGAGCCGCAACACCCGGTCTGTTAGGGTAGTCCCTTACTGCACCCATCTCAATCTCACGCTGGAGGGACGGCATGACTGTGGTCGACACCCTCCGGGCAGACGGCAGGTAACGAGCCTCGCTCGACCTCGCTGCCCGGTTCCTGAACCGGGGCACCCTTTTGCCCCCGATGACTCGTACATCGAGACGCCGTTCGCGCGTCAGGGGTTCTCATGTCTACCTCTATCTCTTTGCACCAGCTTGGCTGGTCTCCGTTTTTTCAGCAGCAGCTTTCCCTCGAAGAGTGGGAAGCACACCGGCCAGGCCGTGTCGTCGGCCAGCATCGATCCAATATCGACGTGATGACCGAGCAAGGTCGGAAACGCATTGCCCTGCCCCCGGGCACGATCGATTTCACGGTGGGCGACTGGCTGCTTCTAGCCGCTGACGATCGCTTTCAGCGGCTCCTTGATCGCCTGTCGTCATTCTCACGAAGAGCGGCCGGTACCAAGGCGGTCGAGCAGCTCATCGCTGCCAATATCGACACGGCCTTCATCGTCAGCTCGCTGAACGACGACTTCAATCTGAGCCGGATGGAGCGCTATCTGGCATTGGCCAGGGATGCCGGTGTCGAGCCCGTTGTAGTGCTGACCAAAGCGGATCAGTGTACCGATCCGGCCTTCTACGTACGACAGGCAAGAGCCCTTGACCCATCGTTGATGGTCGAGTCCGTCAACGCCCTGGATCCGGACAGCGTCGAGGTGCTGAGAAGCTGGTGTCGTGAAGGACAAACCGTGACCGTTCTCGGTTCCTCCGGCGTCGGCAAATCGACCTTGATCAATACCCTGCTCGGAAGGACGGCGCAGGCGACCGCCGCCATTCGCGAAGACGACAGCAAGGGGCGACACACGACGACGTCACGGTCACTGCACTTCATCCCCGATGGCGGACTCCTGCTGGATACGCCCGGTATGCGCGAGCTGCAGCTAGCGGATTGTGAGCAGGGCGTCAGCGATGTGTTCGCGGACATCGAGGATCTGACCGCGGATTGCAGGTTCAGCGACTGTCGGCATGAGGGCGAGCCGGGCTGCGCGGTGCGCGCGGCGCTGGAGTCGGGGGCCCTAGATCGGCGGCGCTGGGAGAACTACCGGAAGCTGATGCGCGAACAGGCCCTGAATGCAGCGAGCCTGGCGGACAGAAGAGCGCGGGACCGCAGCCTGGGCCGCTATTACCGCTCGGTGCTCACGGAATCCGTACAGCGCAAACGCGGGCGCTGAGAGGAAGCCACCGGCGAAACGCCGCGCACCGCGAGACTCGCCGAGCACCAACGCGTCATCGCGGCTATCAGGAACGATCCGGATCGCACCGATTGTGGAATCTGGATCGTGCGCAAGCGCGATCGACGCCTTGGGTAGCGCGGCACTCCGGGCACCCAGGCGACTGCAGAACCTGCGCGGTGGTGCGATGGGAGGCACGACTCGATGATCACAACGCTGATCGTGGGAGGCTATGGTGCGGTGGGCAGCGCGCTCTGTCGCCTCCTATCTGCGGAAAGCGACATCAACCTCGTGATCGGGGGGCGTAATCCGGATCGCGCGCATGCGCTCGCCGCGGAGCTCGGCGCGACTTGGCGCGTCATCGATGTGAGCGACACGGATTCGGTGGCATCGGCGCTCGATGGCGTGCAGATCGTCGTCAATTGTGTCGTCGACACCGCGCAACCCGACATGACGCTTCCGAGGGCCGCACTCGAGCGCGGTCTCGTCTACATGGACTTGGCCGCGGTCCCAGTGGCGCATAGCCAGCAAATCCTGGCGCTCGACAAGCCGGCCAGGGCCCATGGCGCGATGCTGGTCACGGCGCTGGGCGTGAATCCGGGCATCCCTGGGGTGCTGGGGTTGGAGGCGCAGAATCACTTCGACCGGATCGACTCGGTAGATATCTACTTCACCATGGGATCGAAGCTCGAGGGGCTGTCGCCGCTGTCGCTCCGCGGCGTGGGTGTGATGATGGAGACCAAGCCGCTGCAATGGCGCGAAGGCGCGTGGCGACGCCCCTCGCCCGGCGGGAGGAGACGGCACGTCCGGTCACCGTTCGACAAGACCGTCTACTTCGGGGCCGCGATGATCACGCCCGATCTGATGAATCTACCGCACGCCATCGGCGCGAAGCGGTTCGCCTTCTGGTCGGGCATGGAGAAGACCTCTCAAGGCATCCTGTTCTTGCTTGGCATCAAGCTCGGCCTCACCAAGACCCAGCTGCGTGCCGAGCGGTTCCTTCGCCAGTTGCGACGCATGGGTCGGGGCTCGGACACGACGAACGACATCGGTCTCGAGATGGTCGTTGTCGGCGAGAAGAGCGGCAGGCAACGCCAGCGCAGGGTGTCCCTGCACTGCGGCGAGGAATACGCGGCCGCCATCGCGCCCGCGATTCTATGCCGCCAGGTGGCGCAAGGTCTTGTCACCGAGAAGGGTGCGTTCTTCTGTCATCAGGCGGTGGCGATCGACGACTTCGTGACACAGCTGAGCTTGGCGGACCTGAACTATCGGGCCAAGGAGCAAACAGCCCTGGCGCCCGACAACGGCATCTAGGGAGACGACACCACCGCGGTGGGCGACGCAGCCACTGCGGTCTGAGTTGTGTCACAAGGTTCGAGGCATAGAAACGCCAAGCCACACCGATGGCTGAACTACACCGGGCTTATCGGAGTAGGGCACTGATCGGACGCGTTTCGAGAACGGGCGCGCCGGTTGCCCATAGGACACAACAGGATCGGCCTACAGGTGCGCGATGCACTTGATTTCGATCTTCAGCTCCGGCGTCACCAGCGCTGCCACCTGAACGAGGGTCTGACACACATCAGGAGGCTCCCCGTAGGCCGCTTCTCTGGCACCGAACACGGCTTCAGCGTTTTCCATCAGTTCTTCCATGTCGGTGACGAAGTAGGTCTCATCGACGATGTTGCTCATCTCTGCCCCGAAATACGCCAGCACATCCCGCGCGTTTGCATAAGCAACCCTCGCTTGTTCGGCGATGCTGGTCGGGGTATTTCCTTCCTGGTCCGTACCAACTTGACCTGAGATATAGAGGACATCGCCGACGAGTGTCCCCTGGGCGAAAACCTCTTGGTAAGGACCACTCCGGTACGTCTTCTTTGCAATCGCCATTCAAACTTCCTCGCGGGATCAGATGACCTGTGCGTACCGAGCGGTCTGGCAAGCTCGGGGCCCACATGGAGCGGCGGACTCGCCCTAGTCTAGGTCGCCATTCAGCGGATCGGTGTTCGGTGTCGCGATGGACGCCCACCGTCTTAGGGTACCGAACTCGCGCCGACCATGCGCTGGACGTCAGCAACCATGGTCGCAGCGCTGGGTCCCGAGGAACCGCAAACCTCCGCGCTTTCGCTTGAGCAAGCTTGTCCGTCAACGCTCAGCGATAGGTCGCTGCGGTGATGAACTCTCCAAATGATTCGCACCAGATGACGACCGTGTTGTAATCGGCGGGGTCAATGCCGCCGGGCATAGGCACGATGAAGTTCACAAAGGTGTCGACGTCGCCGACCCGCACGGCACCGTCGCGGATGGCCTCGAACTCCGCCTCTGTCTCGACGAACGATGGCGCGAGATAGAGCTTATAGTCGGGACCTGGTGCGACCTGGCCCATGAGGGTCACCGCGTTCGCGCCGACGGCGACGATTCCCTCGCCCCAATGCAGCAAGTCACTGCCTTCGAGATCCCGGCGAAACTCGCCACGATAGGCTGCCTGTGTAGAGGCCTGTTCGACCTCAGCGACGGTGGGCGCGGGCGGGGCAGTGAGAATGGGGAGAAGGTAGATGCCGGCAGCGAAGCCCATGGCCAACGCGATGGCGTGGGTGGTGATGAACAGGATCAGCTTCTTCATCAGAGTGTCCGTCGATCGCGGTGAATCAAGACATCGAGATCACACACAGCCGCGTGTCGCCTTGCAACCTCGTGGCGGCATGGGCTCGTGAAGGGAGAGGTTGGTATCGCGTCCCAAGGCGGAAGCGCCAGCCGTCGCCTCTGTCGCGGCCATGGCCCGAATCACTCCCGCGCAAGCCAGCGGCTCGCCTGGCTGTCTCACCAA
The DNA here is from genome assembly GCA_028277725.1 of Thiohalocapsa sp. Classification (GTDB taxonomy): domain Bacteria; phylum Pseudomonadota; class Gammaproteobacteria; order Chromatiales; family Chromatiaceae; genus Thiohalocapsa. The sequence goes on along the minus strand of JANQFX010000061.1, from coordinate 3,752 downwards.
GGGACTGAACAAGGGTGGCTCTCTCCGGCACAAAACTCTCTCGCTCAGCGCCTTGTGCAATACGGGAGACCCGCCCTCCGCTGACCGAGTGTAACGGCGGACGGCTTGAGTTTCACGGCCCGGGTCGACGCGCGGTGGTGGGGCGCGTGTCGACGGCGGTGCGTTGCTGCTTGGCGCAGCCTAGTACAGCAGCGCCGAATTTCCACGAACATGCTCGACTCGTTATCCTTGTCGTTGCCGTTGTCGTTGTCGTAATCGACTGTCCGATACAGATTTCGACAACGACAACGATCCGGAAGCCGCTAGCGCTGGCGTCGTTGGCGACACTTTGGCGCGGTAGTATTAGCCTCGCTGAGATTCAGCAAGCGGCTGGGCCAAGGCCATCTCAGGGCGCCGACTCTTCCGTTTCGGTCGACGACCGATCGGCATAGCGCGAAACGATCGCATCGGTATCCTCTTCCGGGACATTGGTCGCCAGGTAGACATTCACCCAACGCAGCAGATTCGGCGCGTCCGGCCGCACCGCGATGCAGATGTCGCTTGGGGTGCGGGCCTCCTGATCGATGGCGACGTGGATGGCCGTGGATGGTCGTTCACGCATGTAGAACGCGAGCTGAAGCCCGCCGTGTACGCCTCCGAAGATCCGGCCTTCGCGCACGGAGTCCATCATCTCTTCCAAGCTCGGAAAGGGCTCGATGCGTACGCGGGGAAAGTCGCGCTCCAACATGGTGCGATAGACGCTGCCGTCGAGCACTCCGATCTCCACCGCATCGATAGCCGCGCTGCTGGCGATGTCCATGAGCTTATCGATATCGTAGTCCCGCTTAAGCCGCGCAAACTCGGTGCGATGGTAGAACACCCGGGCGCTCTGGCGGATATAGGGCTCGGAGAAATAGACCCGCAAGGCCCGCGAGACCGACGCGCTGATGAAGGAAACGCCGAGGTCGGCCTCCAGCGCGGCGACCTGATCGACGACACCGTCATAGGTTTCGGCGCTACGCACGAACTCAGCCTCGACGCCGAGCTTCCTGGCCAAATCGCGGGCTAGGTCGCCCTCTGCGCCAGCTGGGGCTCCGTCCTTGCCCGTCATGATCATCGGTGGGACGTCTTCGGCCAGGATCGCGATGCGCAGCACACCGGCGTCGAGGATGCGCTGGATATCGGGAAAGGCCGACTCCGGGGGCAACTCGGGCGCCGACTGTGCGGCGGAAGGTGGAGCGGATGCCGGAGCTGTCGTCGGGTACGAGTCCGACGCGGAAGCCGGCAGTGCCGCGGCGAGGCCAATGACGGCGCACAGTGCGGCGGCCCGGAGCAGAAGGGTCATGCTGCGCCCTCCCCGGCCCGGTTCGGATCGGCTGGCAGTTCGGGCTTCTCCTTGCCCCGTCGGGCAGCCATCACGGTCAACGTGATATTGGCCTGCAGACTGGTGACGGTCCGTACAGGACCAATCAGGTTGTCGGTCGTCGAAAGCACCACCAATGCCATTGAGGTGGGGATCCCGACAGCGCCCAGAATGGGCGCGACCGTCGGGATCAGCACCGGCCCGCCGCCGACCGCGGTTGCGCCGGCAATGATCGACCCGACCGCGATGACCACGTAATCTTGCAGGGCGAGGTCGATGACATAGATCTGCGCCAAGTACATGGTCAAGAACGACAAGAGGAACACCGCGCCATGCTGATTGGCAAAGATGCCGAATGGAATGATCATGTCTGGCACGCGCCGGTCGACACCGTAGTTCTGCTCCAGCATGTCCAGGGTCGCCGGTAGGGCGACGATAGGGTTATTCGTCATGAAGGCCAGCATGTTCGGATTGCTCAGTTTGCCGAGCGTCGGCAACAGTGGTCCGCGCACGGCCCGCCAGAACAGGAACATCAGAACGGCCATTAGGATCAAGCCGCCGATATAGAAATCGACGACGAACTTGGTCAAGGCCAGCAGGGTCTCGGCGTCGATCTCGGCGACGACCCCGGCGATAAAGAACAGCAACCCCGGCGCCAGGATAACAATGCCCCAGCGATAGAGCTGCATAAAGACATCATAGATCGCCTTGACCAGACCCAGGGCTTGCTCGGTCTCGCGTGTGTCGATCACGCCGATGGCCAATCCGAGGCTGACACTGAGAAAGACGATGGCCATGACATCGTTGCTGCTTAGCGCCTCGAAGACATTCGTGGGGATCACCTGGAGCAGGAACCCGAGCACGCCACCGTCCGCCTTTGCCTCCGGTGGCGCCTGGGTGATCAGGGCACCGATGCTCTCCTGCGCCTCAGGCCCGAGGTTGCTGCCTGGTTGCAACAACAGGGCGCTGCCCATGCCGATGACGCAAGGGATGATGAGCCCGACGGCATACAGCAGGGCCATGTTCTTGAAGATCGGTCGAGTGTTGACGTCGCGCAGCAAACCGGCGATGCCGTTGATGATCGCGGTGATCAGGATCGGCAGCAGACACATCGACAGGAAGGCGATGTAGAGGCTTCCTAGCGGGAACAGCGCAAGCCCGAGGGGCTTGGCGAAGAGACCGATCAGAAACCCGCCGAGAACGGCGGCGAGCACGGTCTTCGGGTCAAGCAGAACTTTCTTTAGATTCATCTAAGTACGTCACGGTCGTGCACCACGAGGCCGCAGGGCCCTCGGCGAAGGCTCCCGCCGATCGATTCATCGGCGGGCAACAACCCCAATCGTACTATCGATATGGCCGGTAAGTCTAAGATCGTCATCCACAGATTGTCGACGCCGCCGCTCACCAGGCCACAGAGCGCATCAGGCCGAGCCCGGCTGCCACATGGCCCCGTAACCCGGGCACGATCGATGCGGGCACCCAGGATCCCCGCGGAGCCGTTATCGGGCACAATGGCCAAGACCGCTCTGACGGCGCCCCAGAACACCACGTTGGGTACACCCGCCACCGCGACTGCAGGGCCCGGATTTGCACCCCAGGAGATTTCCGATGGGCAAGCTGCCCTTGATCATGGCAAGGCTGGCGCACTGAAGGAGACCTTGAAAAACTGCCGTCCTGGCAACTCTTCAAGACGCGAAGCGAATACGCGGTTACCACTTCGCTCCATTTTTTTAGCGCTTGGGTGCTTAAGGAATGGCGAGGCATCCTGCCCCGCACGGTCACCTCGAATGTCTAGAGGTGCCCTGAAGTGACCCGATTGCGGCACTGACAGCCCTCTGGCAGCGATCCCGTGATCGTTCACAGGACCGCTGCAGACCAGCAGCATAGGCTTTCAACCTCCCAAAACGCTTTAGCCGTGCATCGGGACAACTATGAAGCAAACCCAACTGACTCCCGCGCCCTGCGCATCAGGGAGCTTCTTCTAATATCTGGCAAATGGGAACAGAATGATCAAGATCGAACATGTTGCCGTCTGGGCAGCGGATATCGAGGAATTAAGAGCATTCTATGAGACGTACTTTGCAGCCAATGCGAACAATAAGTACGTGAATACGGCGAAAGGGTATTCCTCCTACTTCCTCAGCTTCGATTCGGGAGCACGACTCGAACTCATGCATCGTGACTCCGTGCCGGACACACGAGACAATCCCTACGACCAGTTTACCGGGTTCATCCATTTGGCAATCTCCGTAGGTTCAGAAGAAGCAGTCGACTCCGTGACAAACAGACTGAGCAAAGATGGCTACGAAGTCCTAGGAGCCTGTCCGACTTAGGTTCAGGATTGGGTCTCGGTCGTGTGCTGCTGCGAAAAAAATACACGAAGTGCTTAGCTGAAGGCGAGAATCTGGGG
>JANQFX010000033.1 GCA_028277725.1 Thiohalocapsa sp. | reverse complement strand
GGGGCGAACCGGGGCACAAAGAAGTTGTCGCCAAGGACCGAGTCCTTGCGGCGGCAGGACGCCCCCGCAAGGTATCACGAGGGACACGCGACACTCCTGGCCGGTGTGATCACATCGAAAGCGACGTTGCACCGGCCACCGGTCCGCACGGCGGCTACCCGTGGCGGGCCTTCTCTTAGGCGATTTCCACTTTCATTCATACCGACTGGGCTGGCGGGATCAGGATGTCCCATTTGGGTCGTTCTGGATTTCGCAGCAGCCGTGCTTCGACCTCGCGCATCGCGTTCTTGGTGAGGCGCACGCCCTTGGCGTAGACCTCGCGAGAGAGTTCGACGACGGGATGGATGCCTTTCCACGTCATGATTGCGGCCCAGGCGAGCATCGTGTCGACATCGAGCAGTTGGGCGCCATTCCAATGTTGCTCGAGAATGCCCCAGTAGCGTTCGATGGGGTTGTACTTGCTGTGGTATGGCGGGTAGTAGAGCAACTGGATCGGTTTTCCGGTCCTGTCGGCGAACTGCACCATCCGGTTCAGGAACTGCGTGCGCTGCCCGTTGCTCTCCGAACCATTGTCGGCCTTGATCTGGAGCAGGGAACACGCCTCGCGCGCCGCGCTCGGCTGGTGCTCCCACCAGGCGTGCAGGCTGTCGACGATGAAGTCACTGGTCTTGGCCGAGCTGCCGAAGCGCAGAAACAACGTGCCCCGGTTCTCGTCGACGATGCCGAAAGGGGTGTGCTTCACTTTGCAGGCCCATGTCGTGATCGGCCGCCCGGTTGTCGCCGCGCGTCTTGCCGCCGCGCGAGTACGGGCCGATGTTGACCGTGGCTTTGCAGTCCATGCTCAAGCACAGGATGCTCGGGTCATCCCGGCCATCTTTGCTCTGGAGGTTGGCGAAGATGGCATCGGTTTGTGGGATTTTTTTCGGGCTTGGCCTTGAGGACTGGACGCAGCCGGTAGCCGTTGCGGTTGAGGATTGCGGCCATGGTGCTCGGCGAGGGCACTACGGCATCGCAAAGCCTCGCTCCTTGAGCGCCTGCAAAGCGGCCGCGGCGGTCAGGCGCGTGTATGACAACGCACCGCGAAAACTCGGATCCTGCTGCGTGTGCGCCTCCGCGACCTCCCACAACACGGTGGCGACCTCCCGATGCGGGTCTTCCCACAGCAACCGGCCCGACAACGCCGGCTTGGCATTCAGGCAAACGATCCCCGTACGCGGCTCATGAAGCCCCAGCGCCACTGTATCGCGATTGAAGCCAAACACCGCCTCCGCCCGCCGTGGTTTCCCCTCACAGGACTTCACGGCCATCTCCGCCTGAAACGACCGCCGATCGATGCGTCCCATCTTCAAGGCAGCAAGCTTGATGTCGTCGATGTGCTCGGCTGTCAGCGCTTGGTCTGAGGGCAGGCTGGATACGCGCATCATGGGGCTCGACTCTAAAGTGAACAAAGTGCCTTAAGTATCGCATGTAGCGGTATGTCTCAAAGGGAAAATCGCCTTATCCCATCATCGCGCTATTGTGCCGTATCCACGCGCAACGCGTTCCGCGCTGAAACACCCCCGCCAAGGTCTTGTCCGACCTGCACCAGCCCCTGATCAAATCAGCGCTGGGATCATCCTCCAAGAAACTGCCGCCGGATTGCGGATCAGGGTGAGCAACAACATCAGGTCTCACACGCAATATCACGCACGCCGGCTCCGTTTTCGTCGCGCTTGACCGTCCGGCTGACGGTCATGCGGATGACCCCGAAGTGCTCGGCAATGGCCTGCATGCTGTTGGGCACCCGTGCGGTACGCCTCCGCGATCGCCCGGTCGCGTTCGGATCAGCGTGCGGCATAGTCGGCTAAAGGCTTGGCCGATTCGCGCCGGCAGTGCAGGGGGGCAAGCTCCATTTGCCCGCGCCCGCGCGGCGCCGCTCAGTTTATCAACTCGATCTCGTTCGGCCGCCAAGACTTGTCGAAAAACGCCGGCATCGGGCTGTAGAGGCGCAGGACAACGAACCAGCCCTTCTCCGGATCGGTCTGGATCCAGTTGCCGTCGGCGGTGCCATCTGGCTTCTCAGGACTAAAATACACCGTCGTAGAGCGATCCTCGGCGGTCTCGGCAGCGGGCGTAGGATAGCTTTGCGACCCTGCGCGCGGATACCGCTGCCGCGTCTGCAGCATCGAGCGGGTCTGGTTGTCGTAGAGGGTCAGCGACCAGAAGGCTCTGGCCGGGATGCCTTCGGGCAGAATCAGCCTGTAGGTCGCTGATCCGTCGAACGGCGCATCGTTGGAATCGAGAAATCCTATCAAGTACTGGGATCCGACATCGGGGATGCGCATGATCATCGCCGGGCTGTCGAGCGTGTAGGCGTAGTAGAAGGCCGTGCGGCTGTCAAGCGTCCGCGCGCCGGTCGGAGGGTAGGGTTTGAACATTCCATCCTCGAAAGCGGGCGGCGGCGTTTCGAACAATGCGCCGCCCTCGAACAGCATATTCGTCCAGTTCGAGCCTTCGTAATAGGCCCATTCGGGATGCCTCTCGAGTGCTTGCCACTGGAGCGCGCGTCCAAAGACCTGCCCTACGGAGGCGGCGTCTGCGAGGATCTTCTTCATCCGCTCGTCCGGATTGAACTCCTTGCCATGCACGATGCCGATTGCGGCGAGCTGGCCGGCGAGTTCCACGTCGTAGCTCGTGGCCGGCTCGTTTTGGACGTTCTCGTTGATCATCTCGAAGAAGCCGTAACCGCTCGGCGGGATGGTATTGAAGGACACCCCGCTGACATTGACGAACTTCATCTCCGGAAGTTCCGGCTCGCCAGCGAGCCGCACTTTGCCCTCCAGCGCCTCGGCGATGGGGGTGCCAAAACTGCCGGGCTGGTAGGGGTAGATCTTCAGGTTCTGCTTGATGTTCTCTACCGCAGGCTTCGGATCCTTGCCGTCTTCGATGAATGCCCGGAGCGCATAGAGCACCGTATTGGTTCGGGAACGAGCGATGAAGAAGCCACCTGTGGGCAGCGGACCTTCATAGCCGGGGCCGACCACCAGATACTTGCCGCCGAGCCCGCGGTCGGGACCCGGCTTACCGACGTCGATCACCCACTGGAACCACATGTCGTTGATCGCACCGAGCCCGCCCGAGGGCTGCTCGATCACCATCGGCCCTTCCGAAAGGTCGATCCAACCCAAGTAGTAAATGGTGTCGGCGTTCGCCGTCAGAAACAGCGATTCCGAGTCCATCAGCTCTTCGAAGATGACAATGTCGCCGCTTCCGGCACCGACGCTCTGGAATCCCTTCACCAGCGCCAGTGCTGAGGCGCCGCGGAAACTGTTGTTGTAGGCGTTGAGTGCGCGGGTGAAGTCGATCGCGTCATAGACCGTCTTCGCCGTGTCCGCCGTCGGCACACCATCGTTGATCGCCAGCGTGCCAATCCGGGTGTCGACCGAATCAGGTGTCGACAGCGACCGGATCGTCGCCTCGCTGACATCTGCGGCGACGGAAACCGAGGCCGTTGACGCAAAGACTAGGCAGGCGGCACTGAGGCCGATGATTGCGGCTATCTGCGGTAAGCATGTTGTCTTCAAGCGCATGAGTCAGGGCCTCCCTGGGCCTGGGCGATGTCGAGTGAGCATGAGCGACGTCTTCGAGGGAGTGATTTCTGGTCAATCAGGGCGAACCGAAACTCAAGGGTCGCATAAGCGTTACTCCGTGCGGTGTAAGGTCACGAGAACGGGATAGTGGGCCTCGATCATCGTTCGGTGCGGTTGCCCTCCTGACACCTCGGCCCGCCAAGCAAGACTCTGATTCTAGGAGACTAGACCTTGTCTGGCCGACTAAGCTGCTTGATGTCGGGCGAAACGATGCTTGAGTTCGGACAGTGTATAAGGAACAGGTTCCTCGCTTCCACTAGCATGTCTCCTGCATCAGAATGTTCCGCGCCGTTGCAGCGCGGGACGAGGCTGGTGGAGAAGCACTACCAGCGCCAGAAACGCTGGGCCGAGATCGAGAATTTCTCCGGGCGCTCGCTGCTGACGATCCGCCAAGACATCCATGTGAAGATCCTGGCGATGAACCTTGCCGCCATGGTGCGCAACGTCGCCAAGCTCATCGCTGATCGGTAGTGCGCCCAACGCGAGCTGCGCTACCAGATCCGCCGACATGGACCTGATCGTTGCCGTCTCGGCCTGCCCGGTTGGCGACTATGCCGTGCCTATGAGCGATCCGGAGCGGATCACCACGCGCTCACTCGCCTTCGAGATCTACGACGCGGGCCGGTAGGCACCAATTCAATGCGCATCCCGCCCAAGAATCGGACGAAACCGAGAAAGCGTGGTTTCCCGGTTCCTCCATTTTCAGTGCATTGGCGGCACTGAAAATGTCGGGCCCCGAACAGGTGAACGCCGCCGTCAAGCAGGTGGCCGATGCCTGGGGCAAGGTCGATATCCTCATTAACAACGCCGGCGTCGGCTTCGGCTCGGCGGTGCTGGACGAGAACCAGCCGCGGGACTGGGACGGCAACTATGGGGTCAACGTCAAAGGCACCATGGCGCTCTGCCGCGGCGTGATCCCCTACATGGAGCAGGCCGGGGGCGGTGCCATCGTCAACGTGGCCTCCACCGCCGGCATCGCGGCTAGCGTCGGCATGCCCTATCCGTACGTCGCCACCAAGGTGCTCGCCCTGGAGTTCGCGTCCAAGGGCATCCGCGCCAACGTGGTCGCCCCCGGCGCCATCAACACAGACATGCTCCAGCAGGCCTACGCGGCCATCGCCGAGGCCGAGGGTATCTCCATCAAGGAGGCCGCGGCCAAGGAGAACGCCGGCATCCCGCTCGGACGCCCGGCGGACCCCGGCGAGATCGCCGACGCCATCGCCTACCTGGCAAGCCCCGGGGCGTCGTACATCACCGGCGTGGTGCTGCCGGTGGCCGGAGGCATGGCGCCAGGGATATAGGCAGGGCAACCGCCAATCGGCGGGAATTACCCCCCTTCCTAGTAGGTTGGACTGAGGAACGAAGCCCGACGAGAGACCCGACGCGACTCTGAATGTTGGGCCTCCGTCGTCGGCCCATCCTACGGGCCTGCTGGCGCTCTCGCTATTCACCGTCCTTCCAGCCCAAGCCCAGACTGAGATGGGCCAATACCGCGCCGGTGCCTTCGGCCAAATGAAGGTCGGCATCCTGCCGCCGCCGGGTTTCGTCGTCGAGAGCGGCACCTTGGCCTACACGGCACACGAGTTCGTCGATGGCAGTGGCGAGAGCAAGGATCTGGACACCACGGTGGTGGTCAACCGCACGCTCGGCATGTGGGTGACGGACAATAAGCTGTTCGGTGCCGACTTCGCCATGGCGGCGGCCATTCCGGTGGGCAACTTTGCTGCCCCGCGGCCGCAGCCGGGGGAGAAGGAAGCGCTGGGACTGGGGGATATCTACCTGCAGCCGCTGACCCTCGGATGGCATGAGTCGCCCTTCCACGTCACGGCCTCCTATGGTGCCTTCGCGCCGACGGGGCGCTACAAGTTCGGGCGTAATGACAACACCGGACGCGGCTTCTGGTCCCACCTGTTTACGCTCGGCGGGGCCTATCTGCAAGACAGCCCGAGACCCTGGCACGTCTCGCTTCAGGGCCGATACGAAATCCCGATGGAGATCGAGGGCACGGATATTCGACCGGGTCAGGCCTTTCTCGTCGAATACGGTGTCGGCAAGCAGGTTTCCGAGCGAATCGACTTCGGTCTGGTGGGATACGGTGCCTGGCAGACGACGGATATCAAGGGGTCTGACTTCAAGGGCGATCCCCGCGACTACCGCTACATGGGCCTTGGCCCTGAGATCCAGTTCAAGGCGATCCAACGCAAGGACTGGCTCCTGATGGTCACTTTGCGCAGCTACTTCGACTTCGATGTGCGCAATGCCCCTCGCGGGAACCTGACCATCTTGTCCATTGCGGCGGCGTTTTGAACCCCGGAGTCAGCGAGTGGACATCGAGCGAATCGCCTGCGTCGCCTCCCGCAGCCCCCTGGCCCAGCAGGGCCTTGCCTTGGTCGAGGCGCGCGAGTCTCTGGTCCCGATCGAAGAGGCCAACGCGATCGTCGCACTGGGCGGCGATGGGTTCATGCTGGCCTGCTTTCATCGCTATCTCGACTCGGGCCTGCCGATTTACGGCATGAACCGCGGCACCGTGGGCTTCTTGATGAACGGGTTTCAGGAGAAAGGGCTGTTTGAGCGGGTTCGGCGTGCAGAGGCGCAGCAACTCTTTCCGCTCCGGGTGACCGCGACCAACACGAAAGGCGAGACCACGAGCGCCCTAGCCTTCAACGAGGTCTCCCTGGTGCGCTACTCGAACCAGTCCGCAAATCTGCGGATCTCCATCAACGGCAAGCCGCGCCTGGCCAAGCTCATCAGCGATGGCGTGCTGGTCTGCACCCCGGCCGGCAGCACCGCATACAACCTCTCCGTACACGGCTCTGTGATCCCGATCGGTGCCGACATCAATCGGCCTGACGACCATCAGCCCCTTCCGTCCCCGCCGCTGGCGCGGTGCCCTGTTGCCCTATACGGCGCACGTGGAGATCACCAACCTGTGATCCCGGCAAGCGTCCGTTGGGCGCATCGGCGGACTCGACCGAGATCAAGGACGTCGCGTCGGTCTCGATCCGAGCCTGGACGCAGCACTCCATCACCGTACTGTTCGATCATGGACATTCACTGGAAGAGAGAATCATCCATCAACAGTTCGTGGAATAGCGCCGAGGCAGTCCGGCCGATCCTTCGTGGCCTGGCGACACTGCTCGCCCTTGCGCTTCTATGCGTCGACGGGCGGCCCTCCCGGGCGCAGAGCAGCGTGCTCGCGGATCTGGCGAAGGTAACGGGTGATTCCGTACCGGTGGAAGATGGCATCCGAGTCGATCAGATTCCGACCGAGATCTCTGCCGAGTGCTTCAACCTGTTTCGGTTGGCACAACGGCCATGACATCGGCATTCGATGAATCACGCTGCCGAAGTATGGCGGTGCGGGCTGCTGGCAGGCGATGGAGCAGTGCCCTTAGGAGTCAGCCGGATCGGAGGGAACTGCGCGCTCACTGACTGATCGGCGTCGATGCCGACCCGTAGGCCGTTGCCGGTTCCTCGACTGCCCAGCGAATCGCATCCGCGGTGGTCTGGCCGATGCCCGCGACTTGGGTCAACTCATCGGCCGTCGCGCCGATCACGGCCTCGACGCTACCAAAGTGCTCGATGAGCCGTCCGGCGCGGCCGGGGCCGATGCCGGGTAGCCCCTGCAGGATGTGGTTCTGTAGCCGTTGTTTGCCCCGTGGGCGCTGCCCCTGTCGGTGCAGCGCGCCCGTGGCGCGAGTGCGGTCTTGCCGGGTCGTGAGGAGGATCAGGGCCGCGGTCTCCTCAGGGTTGGCGGCGCGCAGCAGGGGTAGGCCGAGCTGCAGGGTCAGCATGGCGATGGCGCCCTGGATCGCCTCGCGACGCATTCGGCTGCCGGCTAGGTCGCGACCCCGGCCTTCAAGGATGAGGGCAGCCCGCTCGGGCGCGTTCAGCAACCGCAGCGCCTGGCTGAACAGACGGCCGTCTTTGATGGACTGCGTGAAGTCCAGCAGCGTCTTGCGCTCGAACAGCAGCGCCTCGTCGATGAGGTAGTCGCCGACGGGCAGGCGTTGCACGCACAGTTCGACGTCGGGGTGTTTGAGCAGGGCGGCGCGGACGCCCTGGCTGGGCTCGCGATCGTCGGCGACGATGCGCAAGCCCATCGGTCCGTTGGATTCGGCGTCCAGTTGCCGGGTTTCGTCTCGGGGCTTGAGCAAGCCTTTCGTCCCATCCTAGATCCGTAACAACAACCGCGCCGGGTCCTCCAGCGTTTCTTTGACGGTGACCAGGAACTGGACCGCCTCGCGGCCGTCGATGATGCGGTGGTCGTAGCTGAGTGCGAGGTACATCATCGGGCGGACGACCACCTGGCCGTCGACGGCGATGGGGCGCTCCTGGATCTTGTGCATGCCGAGAATGGCGCTCTGCGGCGGGTTCAGGATGGGGGTGGACAGGAGCGAGCCGAAGACGCCGCCGTTGGTGATGGAGAAGGTGCCGCCGGTGAGCTCCTCGAAGCTAAGGGTTCCGTCCTTGGCCTTGGTGCCGAAGTCCACGATGCCGCGCTCGATGTCGGCCATGGCGAGTTGGTCGCAATTGCGCAGGATGGGCACCACCAGGCCGCGCGGCGAGCTGACGGCGATGCCGATGTCGTAGTAGCCGTGGTAGATGATGTCGCCCTCGTCCACCGAGGCGTTGACCACCGGGTAGCGTTGCAGGGCCTCGACGCTGGCCTTGACGAAGAAGGACATGAAACCAAGGCGCACGCCATGGGACTGCTCGAAGCGGTCCTTGTAGTGCGATCGCAGCGCCAGTACGGCGCTCATGTCCACCTCGTTGAAGGTGGTGAGCATGGCGGAGTGCTGCTGTGCCTCCACCAGTCGCTCGGCGATACGGGCGCGCATGCGGGTCATGGGTACGCGCTGCTCGGGGCGGCCGGCATCGCCGCTGAGGGCGGGCAGCGAGGCGTCCAGCTCGGCCTGCGCCGTGGCGTCCGCGGCCGGTGCGCCCATCGGTGTCGGCGCCTCGGGGTCAACGGGCGGTGCCTGGGTCTCGCGCTCATCCAGCCAGGCCATCACGTCCGCCTTGTGCACGCGTCCGCCGCGGCCGCTGCCTGGGATGGCCTCGCCTTCCAGCCCGAGCTCCTTGACTAGCCGCCGCGCCGCGGGCGCCAGCGGGCGCTGGGCCTCCGCGGCCGGCTCGGGCGTGCCACTGACCGCGCTGGGCTCCGCCGGCGCCCGGCTCCCATCCGCGCTGGGCACTTTGCCCCCCGCGGCTGGCTGGCCGGCTGCCGCGGCGTCGATGGTCGCGAGCAGGGCATCCGCCTCGACGATCTCGCCCTCCTTGACCTTGTGTTCCGCCAGCACGCCGGACTCCGGGGCAGGGACCTCCAGGACGACTTTGTCCGTTTCCAGGTCGACCAGGGTCTCGTCCTTCGAGACCGGCTCGCCCGGCTGCTTGTACCAGGTCAGCACCGTCGCGTCGGCGACGGACTCGGGCAGGGCGGGGACGCGCACTTCGGTGCTCATCGGTAATGTCTCTGCTTCATGCGTTGTGAGTTGACGGCGGCGTCGGGGTGGTTGGGATGTCCGACCGGCCGGGACGCCGGGTGATCTGTGGAGGCCCGAGGCCTGGACGACGTCAGGTGCACCGGGCACCGTTGCCTTCGCGAGGCGAAGGTCGCGGATGCCGCGTCGGCGGGGCACTGCGCCGGCTCAGGCATCGGGCTCGGGCGCTTCGGCCGCCGCCTCGTCATCGGGCACCAGCGACTGTGCGGCGATGCGGCCGTTCATCTTCGGATTGATGCGCCCGGTGAGGGCCTCATCGATCAGCTGCTCCTGCTGTGCCACGTGGACCTGACGATGACCCACGGCGGGTGCAGCAGAGGCGGGCCGGCCGACGTAGTAGGCGCGCTTGCCCTGTTCGATGAGGTGGTGGAAGCGGTGCTTGATCTGATCCCAGGCGCCCTGATTCTGCGGCTCTTCCTGGCACCAGATAACGCTCTCGGCCTGAGGGAAGGCGGCGACGGCCGCGGCGAACTCGTCCTTCGGGAAGGGGTAGAGCTGCTCGATGCGAACGATGGCGACGTCCGTCAGCCCGCGGGCGTGGCGTGCCTCCAGGAGGTCGAAATAGACCTTGCCGGAGCAGAACACGACCCGCTGGACCGCGTCCGGGTCCAGGGGGTCGACCTCGGGGATGATGACCTGGAAGCCACCGTCGGCCAGCTCCTCCAGCGAGGACACGGCGAGGCGGTGGCGCAGCAGGCTCTTCGGCGTCATGACCACCAGCGGCCGGCGGAAGTCGCGCAGCATCTGTCGGCGCAGCAGGTGGAACATCTGCGCTGGCGTGGTGGGCACGCAGACCTGGATATTGTGCTCCGCGCAGAGTTGCAGATAGCGCTCCAGCCGCGCCGAGGAGTGCTCCGCGCCCTGGCCCTCCAGGCCGTGGGGCAGCAGCATCACCAGGCCGCAGTCGAGGCCCCACTTGGTGCCGGCGGAGGTGATGAACTGATCGATGACCACCTGGGCGCCGTTGGCGAAGTCGCCGAATTGCGCCTCCCAGACGGTCAGCGCGTTGGGTTCGGCGGTCGCAAAGCCGTACTCGAAGCCGAGCACGGCCTCCTCCGACAGGATGGAGTCGATGGCGACGAAGGCGCCCTGGGGGGCCCGGATGGCCGTGTCCGCGGAGGTCTCGGCGGCGCTATCGGACGGGTTTCCGGGCTCATCGGCCGCCGCATCGGCGTCTCGCAGATGCTGCAGCGGCGTGTGGTCGCGGCCGGTGACCTGACAGTGGACCTTGGCGTGGCGGTGGAAGAAGGTGCCGCGGCCTGCATCCTGGCCCGACAGACGCACCGGGTAGCCGGCGTCGAGCAGGGTGGCGTAGGCCAGGTTCTCGGCGAAACCCCAGTTGGCGAGCTGATCGCCCTGGGCCATCTTGCGCCGCTCGGCCCAAATCTTGGCCACCCGCGGATGCAGCTCGAAGTCCTCCGGCACCCGCAGCATGGCCTCCGCCAGGCGCATGAGCGGCTCGCGTGGCACGGTGGTGGCGGTCTCGGCGCGCCAGTCCGCGCCATGACAACCGTGCCAGTCGGCGCGATAGCTCTTGTCCAGACCACAGAGCACCGGACGCGCAACCACCACGCCCTGCTCGATGGCGTCGCGGTATTCCTCGATCATGCGCACCGCATCATCTCGGCCGATGATGCCGTCGTCGACGAGGCGGTCCGCATAGACGGCGCGGGACGTGGCGCGCTCGCGGATCCTCCTGTACATCATCGGCTGGGTGACGGCGGGCTCATCGGCCTCGTTGTGGCCCAGGCGGCGGTAGCAGATCAGGTCGATGACCACGTCCTTCTTGAACTGGTTGCGGTAGTCCAGGGCCATGCGGGTGACGAAGATGGCCGCCTCCGGGTCGTCGCCGTTCACGTGGAAGACCGGCGCCTGCACCATCTTGGCGATGTCGGTGCAGTAGAGCGTGCTGCGCGTGTCCAGCGGATTGCTGGTGGTGAAGCCGATTTGGTTGTTGATGACGACGTGCACGGTGCCGCCGGTGCCGTAGCTGCGCGTCTGCGACAGCTGCAGCGTCTCCGCCACCACGCCCTGGCCGGCGAAGGCCGCGTCACCGTGGATCAGCACCGGTAGCACCTGATCGCCACTGCGATCCTCGCGGCGGCGCTGGCGGGCGCGCACCGAGCCCTCGATGACCGGGTCGATGATCTCCAGATGCGACGGGTTGAAACCGAGCGCGAGGTGGACGATGCCGCCGGGCGTCTCGACGTCCGACGCGAAGCCCATGTGATACTTGACGTCCCCGGCCAGCTGACGTGGGTTCATGGGCACCTTGCCCTCGAACTCCGCGAAGATCTCCTGCGGCGGTTTACCGAGGATGTTGACCAGCATGTTCAGCCGCCCGCGGTGGGCCATGCCGATGACCAGCTCCTTCACGCCCTTGCGCCCCGCGCGCTGGATCATCTCGTCGATCAGCGGGATCAGGGCCTCGCCGCCCTCCAGCGAGAAGCGCTTCTGGCCGACGTACTTGGTGTGCAGGTACTTCTCCAGGCCCTCGGCGGCGGTGAGCAGGGTCAACAGCCAGCGGCGGTCCGCCGGTTCCAACTCCGGCCGGGCCTGGTAGCCCTCCAGACGTTTCTGGATCCAGCGCTTCTCCTGCGTGGTGGTGATGTGCATGTACTCGGAGCCGACCTGCCCGCAGTAGATGCGCTGCAGCAGGGCCAGAATGTCCTTCAGCGGCATCCGGTCCGGCGCGTACAGGGAGCCGGTGTGGAAGACCTGCTCCAGGTCGCTGTCTTCGAGGTTGTGGTAGGCCGGATCGAGGTCCGCGACCTTCGGCGTCGGGCGCAGCTTGAGCGGGTCGAGATCCGCGATCTGGTGGCCACGATAGCGGTAGGTGTTGACCAGTCGCAGCACGGCCGCCTGGCGCTCGGCGGCGGCCGGTTCCAGGCGCTCGACGAAGCGGCGCTGGGCGCGGGTGCGGCTCTCGCTGGCGAGGCGCTCGAAGTTCTCGCGCACCGGCGCGTGGGGCACCTCGTTGGCGGCCTCGGCGTGTAGGGCGTCGAAGCGCTGCCGCCAGGCGATATCGATACTCTCCGGGTCCTTGAGGTAGCGCTCGTACAGGTCTTCGATGAAGGCCGCGTTACCGCCGTAGAAGGCGGAAGAGGATCGAAACAGCTGCAGCAGCGCGCTCATGAAATGCCTCGCGGTCGGCTAGGATGGTTGGCTTGCCAGCAGCGCCGGGGGCTCGACCGCCTACCGCGTCTGGGCCTGGTCCACCGTCGCTGGTCCGCGAGTGTAGCGCACAAACCCGTGTCTTCGGTCCGCCGCCTGGGTAATGCGCTGTATTGGCCTTTTCCGGTATGCTTCGGGGGCGTGGAACAATGGATTCGGTCCGCCGCGGCAGCCAGACCTGGAGTGGTGGGTTGGGCAACCCATCCGCGCACCCGACAGGCAGTTTTGGCCCGAGCGGGCATCGCCGTGCCGAACCAACCGACCACAATGGACAGACAGAAGCAACGCTTGCGGCTCCAGCGCGCTCTGAGGCGCCTGCTGAAGAGGGTCGGTCAGCGCCTCGCGCGCAGCGTCGGGTGCGCTCCCCGAGCTGCTCCGGTCGACTCGTTATGATCGCGCACCAAGGCTGTTGCCGCATTGTCCCCATGTGCCCTTTCAAGATACTCCCTTCGCCCTCGTAGCTCAGCAGGATAGAGCAGCCGCCTCCTAAGCGGCAGGTCACAGGTTCGAATCCTGTCGAGGGCGCCAAAAAAGCTATCCATCTGAGGGATTTCGCCCTGCCAGGACTCAGGTGTCCTGGCGTCCATATATCCCCAGTTTGGAAGTATCAGTCAGCGGCGAATCAACTGCTGCATGAGCTTCAATAGCATTTCACTAAGGCTGTCAAGGTCATCCAGCTTCGCCAGCGCCTCGGAACCACGGCCATCTGCATACAGTTGAGATAGATGCTGCCCTAGCTCGTACAGCTCGCGGTGTAGCCCGGTCAACTGCTCCTCGTGCCGCGGGTGATCCGTGAGTCCTCCGGTTTTCAACCATTCGCTGAGGCGACTTTCGTCCAGGTCGAGCGCCGGTGGCGTGGACCTGCTGCCTTCCAAATACTGCCGCATCGCGCGCATCCAGGACTGAAGCTCGACCCGTGCATAGAGCAAGGGGCGATGCGTACGGTCCAGCGGAGCAACGTCCACCCAGATTGGATAGGGCCGCCACGTTGCAAGCCAGGTTGGAAGGTCTTGGGCCGGCATCGGGGGCGCAATGCAGTAACCTTGCGCCAACTCGCAGCCGAGCAGCAGCAGCATCTCGCCCTGCCCAAGCGTTTCCACCCCTTCGGCAATGGTCTCTCGGCGAAAAGCGACGGCAACACTCAGCACGGCATCAATGGTCGCCAGGTTGTCCGGGTCTTGCGGCATATCGCGGACAACACTCTGGTCGATCTTGAGCAGATCGGCTGGGAGCTGCTTCATAACGGTCATCGATGGAAATCCAGCGCCAAGATCGTCCAATGCAACCTGCACCCCAAGCGCGCGGCACTCTGCAATGGTCTGCGACACCGCGGACAGATCGTCCAGGGCAGTGCCTTCGCGGACTTCAAGACCAAGTGAAGAAGGATCGACCGCAGGGTGAGCAGCCAGGAGGCCCGTCAGACGCCCTGCGAAACCCGCTTGCTGCAACTGATGAGCGCCGATGTTGACGCTAACCGGCAGGTCGATACCCTCGGCCCGCCAAGCATCGAGCTGCGTCAGCGCAGTATCGAGGACCCATTCGCCCAGGTCCACCGCCAACTGGTCGTCTTCGATGATCGGCAAAAACTCCCCAGGCGGCAGACGGCCACGCTCGGGGTGCTTCCAGCGAATCAGGGCCTCAACGCCAAGCACCGCGCCGCTGCGCATGTTGATCTTGGGTTGATAGTGGAGCTCGAACTCGTTCTGCGCCAAGGCTTGGCGAATGCGCTCGACCTGCTGCCAACGGTCGCGGGCACTGTTCTCGATGTTGACATTGAACAAGCGATAGCAGTTCTTACCGGCGAGCTTGGCCTGATACATAGCCTGATCGGCCTGCCGCAACAGTTGATCCGCATCGATCTCGTCGGCTTGCGGATAGAAGGTGGCGCCCAGACTGATAGTCACCCGATGCTCAACACCCTCGATGCGCAGAGGCTCGCGCGCAGCAGCGAACAGGCGTGTGAGAAAAGGAGTACTGGACTCACGGTCGCTCAGGTCTACCAGCACGAGTACGAACTCGTCACCACCGATTCGCGCCAGGGTTTCTCCGTCGCGCAAAGTTGCTTTCAGCCTTCGCGCCAGGGCCACGAGCAGCTTGTCACCGACGGCATGCCCATAGTTGTCATTGATGGGCTTGAATCCATCGAGATCGAAATAGGCGACCGCCACGTACCGATCTCGACGCCGGACCTGCGCCATCGCCTGCTGAAGGCGATCGGCGAGGAGGGTGCGATTGGGCAGGCCCGTCAATACATCCGTATGAGCAAGCTCCAGCAGTCGACTCTCACGCTGTTTAACCTCAGTAATATCCTGCAGAACGGATACGACCTGGCCGGTCGGTAGTCGATAGACAGAGGTTTCGCACCACCGATTCCCTCTGGCACTTTGATAGCGCGTTGCGGAGATCTGCTCGGCGATACCGGTTCTCCAAACCCGTCGCAGGGCATCAATCAGGCCGAGTACCGCTCCGCCGGGATGGCACTCGCAAGCGGAACGGCCGATCAGGTCGTCCCGCGTGCCACCTTCGATTTCCTCAGCGGCCGGGTTGAGGTCGCGAAGGACAAAGTCCTCGCCATCTCCCAAGACGTCGTAGACGAAAACGCCATTGCTGATATGGGCGAATAGGGCGGTATAGCGCTCTTCACTCTGGCGCAAGGCCTGCTCGGACATCTTGAGGTTGGTGATGTCGCTCACCACCGCCTCTAGGGCCGCCGGCTTCCCTCCGGTATCCCTGACTAGGACATTCCGCTGATGGAGCCACTTCTGCTGTCCTGTCTTCGTGATAATGCGGTACTCGTACTCCGGCTTGATCTCTCCTTTCAGAAGCCTGGCCCACTCCCTCACGAAGTAGTCGCTACACTCTGGGTGAATGATGTCCTGGATCAGCAGTGGCCTGGCCATTATCTCAACGGGGGAGTAACCAAGAATCGCCTCCGCCGCCGGACTCACGAATACATAGCGCCCATCCGGCAGTGACATCCGGTAGATCATGTCGCGCGCATTATTCACCAGCAAACGGTAGGACTCTTCGCGCTCCGCCAACTCGGCCTCGGCAATCTTCTGCTCCGTCAGGTCCAATAAGAGCGCACAGATAACGGACTGTCCGTCAAAGACGAAGCGTTTGAGCGTTATAGAGGCGGGGTAAATGCTGCCGTCCTTGCGTCGGTGGCGCCGATCGATGACCAGGCTGCCTTGCCTATGGTCTATCCAAAACCGCTCATGGTCCTCTCCTTGCAAGGCATCGGGATCAATGCCGAAGACGTCCATTCCCAGCAGCTCATCGCGACTGTAGCCGAGCTGCTCGCAGGCGCACCGGTTGGCGTCAATGATCCGGCCGTCGATACCGTGTATCAAGACTGCCCAGCCCGCCTGCTCGAATAACACTCGAAAACCCGCCTCGCTATGCCGGAGTACGTCCTCTGCAGCATTCTTCAGGTTGCTGTCGTTTGGCCGTTTCATAGAACTTCTGATACCTCCCTGCTGGCCAGGCGATGCAGCCCGTGACATCCACGTACCGCCGGCAGACCATTTGCGCATCGAAAAGGAAAGTCCCCGATACGAACATCTCGATCCGGTGAAGGCGCAATTGAATGATCCGCATCATCTCGATTGCGGATAGGCTATGCCCGAACTTGCGGTCTCGGCATTGCCCTTCCATAAGCGGACATAGCAGCTTGCTGCTTGTCGGCTGTAAGAAATGGTGGCACTCGGGCAAGCTTGCAATGAATCGACGCGAAAGGCCTGGTGCCGTCGGCCTTTCAATGCTTGCGCTGGATACTCTCTCGATCTAAAGGGCAACATCGCCAAGAATATCGGCCTCCAGGGCGTTACAAATCAACAATTATTGCCGGGTTGAAGACGGCATGACAGTTACCGCGATGAAACACTGAAAAGGACTGCTACCCGACGTGCGATGCGATCGCGATCAAGCCACGCTCCTCGCCTGCGGCCGCTTGCGCGGCATCGCACTTCAGGACGAGTCGCGGTCGTAGACAACGCACAGCCACGACGACACCGCACCGAGGACCAAGCTAGCAGTAGAGACGCGGTAGCCAGAGTCCAGCACCGGCGCGTACGCCATCAGAATAACCAAGCAATATGCGCACCACGTTCTTAAGGCTCTGTTTTGGTTAGAAGATGCTGCAGCACCGCAGTCGGGCCGGCCTGCAGCCTGTTCCAAACATGAGACAAGGTTGTCGTCGCAGCGCCGCGACCAAGTGATGGTTATCCAGCAAGACTCTGTAAAATAAGGAAAAAACGCCATCCCCACGCCGGATTCCGGGTGTAAAAACCCTTGACGAGGCGGGTTTCGAGCGCCTGCGGCAATCGGAACTAACGGGCCGATCCTGAAGTCAGCGAAGCATCGATGAAGGGGCTGGAGAGACAACCGGCGGGACGCAGGAGCCGCAAAGACGTGGGCCGCTGAGGAGGGTCGCAGCGATAGATCAGGTCGTTGAGCAAAGGCTCACCGTCATTCCGAAATGCTCAGCTGCCGACGCATCCCAAGAATCGGCACTTGAACCGTGACGAGGCTCAGCAGCGGCCACGGTCTTGTCTTCACGGCACCTGCAACGCCGCGCGTGCCGCTTCGGCCTCGGCAACTTGCGGCGTCCGGGCCACAATGTCCTCCAGCAGCGGTCTCGCGTCATCCCGACGGCCCGCGCCGATGTATGCCACGGCCAAATGGTACTGGTAAGTTGGCGTCTGCGGCGCCAACGCCGCCGCGCGCTCGAGCAATGCCACCGCGCGAGGATAGTCGCCGCTGCGATACTGAACCCAACCGGCGGTGTCCAACAACGCCGGCTGCTCCGAGCTCGCGAGCTCGTCCGCCAGCTCCCGTGCCTGCGCCAGGCGCGTAGCGTCGTCCGCGAAATGATCGGCGATCAGCATGGCCAGGTTGTTCGCGGCGGCGATGGCTTCGGGGTTCTGCGCCAGCATGTCCTCGTAGGTCGCCAACGCGGCGTCCTCATCCCCGGCGGCCTCTTGCAGGAAGCCGAGAATCAGCATCAACTCGACGCTGCGCCCCGTCGCGTCGAGCCCGGCCTGGACGGTGGCGCTGGCGGCGGCTATATCGCCGAGCGAGTATTGCAGGCGCGCAAGCCGCTGGTACGCCACAGGCGAGGCAGGCGCTGCGGCGACCATCGCTTCGTATTGCACCAAGGCCTTGGCCTGGTCGTCCTGCTCCAGGTGGATCTGCGCCAACAGGTCCATCGCCACCAGGCTGCCGGGGTTGTCGGCCAGCACCTGCTCCACGCGGGACTGCGCCTCGTCGATCCGGCCCAGGGCGAAGTGGCTGCGAACCAGGCCCACCAGCGGCTCCGCCGCGGCCGGGTTCTTGGCCAGCGCCGCCTCGAAGCGCGCGATGCTCGGCTCCAGCTCGTTGCGCGCCTGAAACACAACGCCCTCGAGGTAGTCGCCCAACGGGAGCTCGGGGCGCGTCTCCAACGCTCGCCGGGCGGAAACTTCCAGGGCATCGACATCACGCTGGCCGAGCTGAATCCGAGCCAGCGCCGCCTGCGCGGCCTGATCCTGGGGCCGTTGCTCGAGAACCTCATCCAACACCTCTGCGGCACCGGCCATGTCTCCGCTCTGCGCACGCAGGGCGGCGAGCTGCAGCTGGGCCGGACGGAGGGTGGGCGCCGCCTCGAGGGCGATCACCAGGGCTTCCTCGGCCAGGGCGCGCTCGCCTCTGGCGAGATGCGCTTGGGCCAACAGCCGTAAGGCGGGCATGGATTCGGGGTTGTCGCGAAGCACCGTGCGCAGGTCGGCGATGGCCTGATCGGTCTGCTCGCGCTGCAACCCGATCGCGGCGCGCGCCAAGCGTGCGTTTGCGTTCTGTTCGTCCTCATTGAGGACCTCTTCCACCAACACCTCGGCCTCGTCGACTCGGTTCCGCCCGACCAACCATGCCGCAAGCAGACCGCGTGCGGACAGAGCGGCTGCCCCGGTACCGTCGCGCTCAATGATCGCGCGGTACAGGGCCTCGACCTCATCGGAACGTCCGGCGCCCCGATATAGGTCGGCCAGAGCGAACTGAAGATCGAAGTCCTGCGGGCTCGCGTCCACCCACTGCTCCAGCTGCGTGATGGCCGCGTCCGTGCCTTGAGTTTCCGCGAGGAAGCGAAGCAACATCTGCCTGCGCTCCGAGTCCACGGGTGCTGCCGCCAGCGCTTCGCGCAGGGTTTGCTCCGCCGAGGGCAGGTCGCCTTGGATCGCCAGGTATCGGGCCAGTTGGAGTCTTGGTGCATAGTCCCCTGGCCGCTGCCGGACGAACTCTCGCAGTAGCTGCGTCACTCGTGCCGGCTCGCCACGCCGCTCGTAGAGCCCAGCCAACGCGAGCTTGGGTGCGGGGAGATCGGGATGTGCCGCGACCGCGAGCTCCAGCAGCACCCTTGCCTCTTCCAGTTGCTCCTGATCGATGTGGATGGCAGCGAGCAGCGTGAGCGCCTCGCTGCTCTCTGGATCGATCGCCAAGGCATCCTCCGCATCGGCTGTCGCGGTACTCTGGTCACCGAGTCGGTGATGGATGGTGCCGCGCAGGGCCAGTGCCCGGGCCTGCGTCGGCACCGACGCGAGCACCGCTTCCGCCTCCGCCAGGGCCGGTTCCAACTGGCCGCCCGCGAGCAACAGCGCCCCCTTGCTGATCCGTGCCTCGTGGTGGTCCGGATCGAACTCCACCGCCTTTGCGAAGGCCCCCAATGCCTGCCGCCAAGCTTGCTCGGTTTCCTGGATGCGGCCCAGCATGAACCAGACCTGGGCATTCCGGCCATCGATCTGCAGGGCGTTCTTGAACTCCAGCTTGGCCTTGACCAGGTCGCCCGCCGAGTACAGGGCCTCGCCTTTTTCAAGATAGGTTTGTGCTCGATCCTCCGCGCTGCAGGCCAGGAGCAATAGAGCCGTTGACCAGGCGACGAGCAAATGACGCTTCATCCGGAGCACTCCGCGAGTGGACGAGATCGGGGTAGGAGTGGCCAATGGTGTAGAACGCAGCTTGACCGTGATTATGTCCTTCCGAGCTACCAAAGTCATCGGAGGGCGACACGCAGAGGGCGAGGTGACTCGCGCTCGACCGGGCTCAGGCGCTGCGGTTGGGGCCCGACCGGATGCACGAAGCTGACCGAAGCCGCGTGTGACGTCACCGCGTCCAGCGCGGCGGCCGGGCGTCCAATCTGCCTGATGTCTTCGCCGCTGACTGAGGGCGCGCCCGCGTGCCAGCCTGCGGTGTAAAACCTGCTTTACACTCGCTTCCTGCGGGCGAATCGACAGAAGATATATGGAAATCAGGTGGTTCTGTGGGGCTCGCCGCGCTTCAGGGGCTACCGGGGTCTTTCGCTTGCCTCAGACTTGAGACAATCACGGCGTCACGGCCGGTCGCTGCAATCGTCGTAAGACTCTGTTCTAGTTTGATAATCTTCATAGAAGGGACCGTGGCACGGGGCATGCTCGTGCGATTAGTGCGCGGGCGCCCTGCAAGACATCGCGCCGAGCGCCTGCACTTTCGCCCCGGCCCTTAGGAGGAGCCCTAACGTGATGAGATTCAGAGTGAAACGGGGCCAAACGTCCCACTTAGCCGGCATTACCCTAACGGCTTTGGCGCTAGCGGCGCCGCTGGGACTCTTCGGCGGCAGCGCCGACGCCGGGTCCTTGGTCAACGGAGGGTTCGAGACCGGAGGCCTCTCGGGCTGGGAGTCCATCGGTGATGCCGGCGTGGTTGGTTCGGGCTTTGGTACACCCCCCGCTGAGGGTAGCTGGCAGGCGGGAGTGTCGAACCACCGCTCCCCTAGCTCTTCCGTGTTTGGCGGCTCGTCGGTCCCAGACGCCGCTCTTGAGGGTTTTCTCGGCCTCGCCTCAGGCTCTCTAGACTCAGCATTCGGGGGCGGAACGGGCGCGGGCGCAACGGAAGGTTCGGCAATCAAGCAAGAGATCACCGTTGCCGCTGGAGACACCCTGACCGCCAAACTGAACTTCTTGACGAGCGAAGCAACGCCCAGTAGTCCCTTCAACGATACGTCGTTCTTCGCATCAGTTGACGGCTTAATTCTTGCGGCAAACACCTTCGGGACCTTCGGGACCAGCGGCACGCCTCTTAAGGAAGAGACTGGCTACTTCGATTTCAGCTACACCTTCACTTCGTCGGGCACCTTCACCGTGGGATTCGGCGTCGTGGATGTCGCCGCCTTCGACCTTGACTCTGCACTCCTCGTCGACAATGTCGCGCTGACGGCCGTTCCCATCCCTGCCGCGTTGCCGTTGTTCCTGTCGGCTATCGCGGGGCTCGGGCTGCTCGGCCAACGCGGTCGCAATCACGCCGCGGCGTGACCCGCAGCGAGCCGTCCTGACCCGATCGCGCGGCGCCTTCGGGCGCCGTCGCCGCCTCGCTCTGCCGTAGTGGGTCCCCGCAACCGCGCTGATCGTTTTCTTCGATTGCGTGACTCATAAGGCATCTGATAGGCCACTACTGATCGCAACAGGCGATCAGCGACAATCACGTACCGACGTCAGACTATTTGCGTTCCCGAAAGGTACATCCCCGATACGAAGAGCGATCAAGGCGCCTGTGCCAAGCCCATCCAAGCACGCATGGTGCGCGTGCGCCTGATCAAGGGGGCGAGGTCGGGGTCTTGGCCACCTCCGTGTTGGAGGTCGAGCGCATTCCGCATGCCGGAGTCCGGCAGGGCTGTCTGCCCAACGGACGCTGCGCTACCTACCCTAGGCCGCCCCTCCAGCGTGCGCTCGGAGATGAAGAACAATCTCGGCCGCCTACTCTTAGGCGATGCGATGAACGGCGCGCACTCTTCATACCGCTAGCGCAAAGCCTATACGACGCCGCGGAGGCGATGCGCTCCGATCGCGATCTCGCACGCCGAAATCCCGGCAAGCGCAAGGAGGGATCCCGCGAGGCCACAAGCACTCGGCTGACGGGTCGACGCCGTTGACTGCCTACTCGCTCGGACGGGTTCGACTGCTTGTTGCCCAAATTCGAGCTTCTTGAGGCCAGCGGCGTCGTTGACGCAGCAGCAAAAGCCATTCTAGCTGTCAGCACGGCCAGCGGGACAACCCCGCTGGCCACACCTTGCGCGCGGCATGTCCGCCGGACATTGGGTCGCGATGGCGGTCGTCCTGCCGTCTCGGCCAGCCAAGGCAACAAAACTGTCAGATCGACAGCTTCTTCTGCCGCTGCTTGCGGCGACCCAGAACCACGGTCCCAACGAGGGCGGAACCGAACAGCCAGGCGGCGGCCGGGATCGGGACGACCTGGGCCACGAAGTCCTGATATGTCGGGTGCACAAGAGCGACGAGATTGTCGAGTTCGTTAGCTCGCCAAGCGGAGGTATCCAGGAGGTCGAGCCACGCATTCGCCTGAGAAACGACTTTCGGGTTGTAGCCGGAATCAGCAAAGAAGCTGCCGGACCCGGATGCAACGCTGTAGTTGGTGATAGTTTGCGTCCGTTCGTTCGCGACTTCCCAGATCGCGAGCTGCACCGCCATGAACTGTTGCTTTTGGCTCATCCCCCCGACGGTGACGTTCTGGACAGTCTGCGTTGCGGAGAACACTGGGAAAACGTTGCCTAGCAGTATCTCCAAGGCGTCCTGCGCCGCTAGCCCCATTGTGCTCCCAGGACTAGTCACGGGGGCATCGTTCAGCGCCTCGACGGTGTACTCAACATTGTTGTTGAGTGTTTCTCCCGGCTGCAGGCAGAAGGCTAGAAAAGCACCCGTACCGAACGGCGCCAGGTCGCCGGCAAATGTCCCGCCCTGCGTGGGCGACCGGAGCAATCCGGCACGACCGTCCCCAAGGTTTGTCCGTATGGTACCGGATTTCTGGTTTACCAACCCGAGGTTGGCAGTCACCGTGTCGGCCGTCACCTGGCCGCTGAACGCGAAAACACCAGCGATTGTGAGTGCGCCAGCGACGGCACGCAGATTTGTTATACGTTTCATGATTGCGGTCTTATTGAGGTTGTGCTGTGCAGTTGTGCAATACCGAATGCCTCGGGGCCGCTTGGCACCGGAGGAGCCACGCCCTAAACACGGGCGTGCGCCTTTAACTGCAAGCACGATCCGGGCCAGATTGCTACAACTCAGGAAATCAGGAGCTTGCGTATAGCCCGGCGCGCTCATCGCCACCCGAAACGTCTCAGCCCTGAAACACTGTCAGCCGCCCGAGGCGGCCGAAATCCAAAAAAAACATCTAGAATAGATGGATGCGACCAGAACAGCAGCTGAGAACAGTGTAAAGTGCTGCGACCATCCGCGACGCGCATGGCAGTCGCGATCGGCGGTCCGTCGGCAGACGGCCGACCCCAGGCGGCAGATGGGTCCGAATGTCCTCAAGCGCGCACAGCAGGTCTTCGAGGGCAGCGACCTCGCTTTGGGCGGCGCCGGCAACTGCCGAGGGGGCCGCGCCCTACCCGGAGCGACGAATGAGGTCGGGGGTGTCGCCTGCGGCTCGCACAGCACCGCCCCCGTTGATCCTACAGGCCGCCCAGCGCAGCTTTGGCCTCGTCCATACCCTCAAAGGGCTGCTCTGCCTCGGCAGCGGCCGACAGCAGCGGCTTGGCGTCCGCGACGCGACCCAGCTTCAGGTAGGTCATGCCCAGGTGGAACTGGCGCTGCGGCGTTGGCTCGCCCGCGGCTCGGGCCTGCTCCATCAGCTCTGCCGCGCGGTCGTAGTCGCCGCTGCGGTAGTACACCCAGCCCAGCGTATCGAGGAACGCGGGCTGGTCGCTGGCCTCAAACCGCTGTGCCAGGTTTAGCGCGCGCGCGAGGGCCGCGGGATCAGCGCGGCGATGATTCGCGAGCAGCATCGCCAGGTTGTTGGCAGCCCAATCCGCACTGGGGTTGGCCATAAGAATCTCATCGTAGGCGGCGATGGCCTGGTCCACCCGGCCCGCCTGCTCAAGCGCCTGCGGCAGTGCCGTAGTCAGCAGCGGGCTGCCCTTGCTCGCCTCGATACCATGGCGCAGCGTCGCCACGGCGGTGTCCGTGTCGCCATCGTTAAGCTGCAGGCGGGCAAGGCGCTCGTAGGCCAGCGGCGCCCCAGGCCGGGCCGCGATGGCCTTCTCGTACTGGGCGCGGGCCTCGTCGCGTCGTTCGGCGGCTATGTAGACCTCGCCGAGCAGGTTGGTCGCGACAATCTCATCCGCGCCCTGCTCCAGGACCTGGAGCACGTGCTGCTCCGCGTCGTCGTAGCGTTCCAGCGCTAGCAGACTGCGCGTCAGGGCCACCAGAGGCTGGGCTGCCTGCGGATTCTTCTCGAGCGAGGTTAGCAAGGGTTGGATGCTGGCCTCGAGGTCGCCGCGGCGCTGCTGCACAAGCCCACTCAGATAGTGTCCCAGCGGATGCTCCGGGCGGGTGCCCTTGACCAGCTCGGCGGTCTCTTCAAGCGCCTCGGTATCCGGCTGGAGCTGCTGTATCCGTGCCAGCGCGGTCTGCGCGATTGCGCTGCCGGGGTCACGGCGAAGCAGTTCGTCGAGGGTGAGGACGGCACCGTCGACATCGCCGATGCGGGTTTGCAGGCCGGCCAGCTGCAGGTAGCCGACGGGGTCGTCCGGCGCGAGCTCAATGGCCTTCCGCAACGCGTCCTGAGCCAGGGCCGGCTCGTTTCTGGCCTCGTGTGCGGTCGCGAGCATCCTCAAGGCGCCGGCAGACTCCGGCTGGTTGCGCAGAATCGTCCGCAGGTCGGCGATCGCTTGGTCGGGATTGCCGTCTTGTATGGCTAGTGCGACCACCACCAGCAGGGCGTCGCTGTCCTCCGCGTCCTTCGCCAGCACCTCCGCCGCCAGCGACCGCGCCTCGTCCAGGCGTTCCTCGGACAACGCCATCGCGGCGAGCTTAGTTCTGGCATGCAGGCCATCCGGCCCGTCGCCATCGCGATCGATGACCTCGTGATAGACGGCCTCGGCCTGCTCCATTTCGCCCGCACTGCCGAGGCGGGCTGCGAGGGCAAAGCGAAGAGCGTGGTCGTCGAGTGTCTGGGCGACGAAAGCCCGAAGCTGCTCGGCGGCGGCGGCGTTGCCCTTTTGCGACTCCAACAGCGCCACCAGGGCCAGTTTCGCGTCCTTATGATCCGGTAGGTCCGCGACCGCTTGGCGAAGCACTTGCTCCGCGATTGCTGGGTCGCCGCGTGCATTGAGATACTGTGCCAAGCGCGTGCGGTGCTCGAGGACCTTCGGCTCGCGGTCGATGACCTGCCGCAGAATGGCCTCGGTGCCCTCGGTGTCGCCAAGCTGCTGACTGATACCGGCCAGCGCCAGCAGCAAGCGCAGATCGTCTGGATGCGCCGCGATCGCCGTCTCCAGTGACTGCTTTGCGGCAGGTAGATCCTGCTGTCGGATGTGGACCTGCGTCTGCAGCGCCAAGGCCTCCCGGTGTGCTGGGTTCTGTTGCAATGCGACCTCGGCGTCCGCGAGGGCCGCGTCGGCGTCGTCCTGTCGAAGCCTGACCGATCCGCGCAGCGCCAGTGCCGCCGGGTCTTGCGGATTGGCCGCAAGCACCGCCTCGGCCTCTGCGAGGGCCTCATCCGTCTGGCCGCCGGCAAACAGTAGGGTGCCAAGCTTGACTCGCGCCTCCTGGTTGCCCGGAGTCAGCTCGACGGTCTTACCATAAGCCGAGTAGGCACGAGCCCAGTCTTGTTGCCCCTCGGCGATCTTGGCGAGCATGAGCCAGGCGTCGGCGTCCTCGGGATCGATTTGCAGCACGTTCCTGAACTCGAGCCGTGCCTTGACCAAATCGCCCTGGTCGTAGAGCGTCAAGCCGCGCTGCATATAGCGATCCGAGCTGTCTTGCTTGCTACATGATGTCGTAAGTGACAACAGGACGATCAAGAGACCAATCTTCAGAGGTTTAGTCGAACGCATAGCCAGGGGTCCGTTGGTTCAGCATCAGTTGGGCAGGTGGGCCTAGTGTGCCGCTCACAGCTTACCCAAGACGCGTTGTTCGGATTCTCAAACGCAAGAATATTGGTATCTTGTTTCCGGTGTGTAGCTGTCTGGGCAGCGAGGTCCACCTCAGGTGTCCAGCTCGCCGATTGTCTTACGGTGCGGGGAGCTTGCTCCCCTGGCTCGCTATCGGCCCAGCGCTCACGCGGAGCACCGCTTTCAACGTCATCCCGATCGGAGTGCCTAGACGTGAAGCCCCTGTTGTTTGTCGCCTGCTTGTTGTTCTGCGTCGTTAGCTGGGACAGCCCGCGTTGGCGGGAATTCGCCTCCAGGAACTACTCGCCGACTACCCCGATAATCTGACCGCGATGAACCTGCTAGCCGAGACCCATATGGCGCAGGGCGAGACGGCCAAGGCACAAGCGCCATACCAGGCCATCATCGCCGTCGCCCCCTACCAGGATGCGCTGCAACGCAATCCGGAGGCAAACGCCTTTGCCAACGACCTGGCGATGTTGTTCGCCGACCATTTCGCCGACGACGACGCCCGCGCCAGCGCGGGCGCGCGAGCCCACCGCGAGCTTCGGCTGCTCGGGACAGATGCCCTGCTGGACACCGCTGGCCGGTTCCAGTACCGCAGCGGCAACGACGAGCAGGCCGCAGTATTGCTGGAAGAGGCGGTGAGCAACGCCCCGGAGACAGCGCCCTATCGGCACCGCCTGGGCATCGCGCACAGTGCCGCAGGGTGTCCGGATGAGGGCAAGCCGCTGCTCAAAGGCGTCGTCGCCCATAAGCCCCCGGTGCCGAAGGCCGAGCATGCCCGCGCGGCACTCCGCGAGCTGCTGCTCGCGGTGCTCGAGACGCTGGGTCACTGAGCCGTGGGGCACGAACGCCAGGCACGCCGGACCCGCGGCCATGCCCGATTCGGATTCGAGCACGGGTTGGGCAGGGCAATGCGAACATGGCCGTGGCTTCCAATCGTGGGCTTCATCCTTTGCTGGATTGCCGCTGGCATCGCGATCGCCCAACCCGCGACCGATGACGGGGGCCCGGACGCGAGCAGGCGCGATCGCCCCGCGCCGAGCACCACAACGCCGCGGGCGCCCGCGTCGTCCCCCAAGTCGATTCGAGAGCTGATCAACCGCGCAGCGGCTCGCTATGATGTTGAGCCGGCCTTGGTTCACGCGGTTGTGTCGGCGGAATCCGCCTACAACCCGAACGCCGTCTCCTCGGCCGGCGCGATCGGGCTGATGCAGATCATGCCCGCGACCGGTGCCGACTACGGCGTAGACAAAGCTTCGGATCTTTTCGACCCGAGCTTGAACGTCAACGTCGGCGTTCGGCACCTGCGGCGGCTGCTGCAAAAGTACGGCAACGACTACCGCCGCGTCATCTTGGCCTACAACGCCGGCGAGGGCGTCGTCGATCGCACCGACGGCCGGGTCACCTACACCGAGACGGTGGACTACGCCGCGCGCGTGACTAGGGCCTATCGGCGGCTGGGTGGAGCTCGGTCGATCGCCGATTCACCTGCCCTTGAGGTGGCGAAGACGCGGGTTGGTCTGGCCGGCGACCAGCGGGGAACCTCGTCGTTGCAGACGCCCGATCGAGGCAAACTACTGCCGAAGTCCAGCCCGAGGCTGAATCGGGATCTCGCGGGTAACAGAGCCACAGCGCCCTCCCCCGTCCCACCTGCAAGCCTGGCTCAACGCAGCGCAAGCCTGGAAGTCGGGCGTCGGCCCGCCATCGATCCCGCGTGCGACAGTCTGCGGGGCGGTACTGACCCACAGCGAGAGACCGTCGTCAGGCGCTGCTCCAGCGGGCCCACGCGCCGGGGAATCTCTCGGGGCTTCTGATCGGCGTTCGCTGAGTGCAATCCGCAGGGCCGGACCGTTTGAATTCGCGAACCTGCTCGATGCAGACGCAGGCAATGGATCGGCCGTTGGACAATGGATCGCACGCAGGAAACCGCCTCGGCTTGGGCATCCGAACGCGCGTCGCGGGCTAGCCCGTTCGGAGCCGATGGGAGATCCTAGCTCACGACCTCGCTCACAACTGCTCCCAGGCAGCCCGCGCGTCCACTTGACCGGGGAACGGTTCTCCGGAGTCCAGCGCCGCAGCGAGCTGTGCTTTGCCCTCGTCGAGGCGGCCTGCTCCGAGGTAGGCCATGCCCAGATGATATTGGAATTCGGGGTTGTCTCCGAACTGATCGCGCAGTGCTTCCAGTTTGGCGAGCCCCTGATCGATCTTGCCGTTGCGAACCAGGACCCATCCCAGCGTTTCGCGGAGCGAAGCATCGGAGCTTGCGTCGAAGCGCTCGACAAGGTCGAGAGCACGCCGCAGATTTTCGGGCGCCCCGCCACGGTGATTCACGTTAAGCATGGCCAAGTTGTTCGCCGCGGCGTCGGCTCCTGGATAGCGCTCAAGCACTTCCTCATAAGCGGACGCCGCGGCGTCGTAGCGCTGGCTCTGCTCCAGCAACACGCCCTGCCAGAAAAGAAGAAACCCATTGCGTTCGGTGGCTTCAAGGCCCTCCGATAGGGTCTTGATTGCGGAATCGACCTCAGCCTGCTGGGCTTGAAGAACGGCCAAACGCTGATACGGCAGCGGCGCCGACGGTCGGAGCAGGATGGCTTCTTGGTACTGCTGCACCGCCTGCGCCGTGCGACCGGCGCGCAGCGCTACCTCGGCCTGCAGCAAGATCGCGGACAGATTTTGGGGCTGCGCGTCCAGCAACTCGTGCAACACTTCGTCGGACTCGTCCAAGCGATCCAGAGCTATGAAGGTGCGCGCCATTGCGAGCGGAGGCTCGCCAGCTTCGGGCGACAGCAACCGCGCCTTCTGTAATGGGGCCAAGCTCGCCTCCCATTGCCCGCGACGCTGGAGAACAATGCCGGTCAGGTAGTGCCCCAAACCATGCTCTGGACGAGTAAACAGGATGCGCTCGGCTGTCTCTGCCAAGGCGTCGACATCCTGTTGGCCGAGTTGCACGCGCGCCAGAAGCGTCTGGGCGATGCTGTTCTCCGGGGCGACCATGAGAAGCTGCTCAAGCACCACGACTGCACCTTCTACGTCCCCGATCTGCGCGCGCAGCTCGGCGAGCTGAAGGTACGCCCCCGGTAGCGACGGTGAGGCGGCGATCGCCTGGAGCAGAAGGTCCTGCGCGATCGCGGGCTCGGCATTGCGCGCTTGTGCCAGTGCGAGAAGGCGAAGCGCCGGCACGGACTCGGAATCGTTCCGGAGCGTGATGCGCATATCTGCAATCGCTTGGTCGAAATCGCCGTCCTCCAGCGCCATGGAAGCCCGCAAAAACAAAGCCTCCGGATTTTCCGCGTCCTGCACCAGCACCTGGTCGACAAGTCCCCTTGCCCGATCCGGCTGGTCAAGCTCCAGGAATACACCGGCCATCGCGGCCTGCGCGCGAAGACTCGCATCGCCCTCCCCGAAATGCTCGATCGCCGCCTCGTAGACCTCTTGCGCGGCGTTGGGGCGCCCCTGCCCTCGGTAAAGGCCAGCCAATGCAAACCGCAACTCGGCAGAGTCCGGTTGCGCTGCAATCATGCCAGTGAGCTCGGTCTCGGCCCGCTCGACTTGCCTCGTTTGCAGCAGAAAGTCGATCAAGGCCCGCTTCGCCGACACGAGATCAGGATTCGCAGCAACGGCGGCCCTAAGGACCTGATAGGCACCGTCGTCATCGCTCTGAGCCCGCAAGTACTCGGCAAGCTGTACCCGGTAGGCGAGTTGGTTGGGATAGTCCCGGATAAGCGCTCGGAACGCCTGAATCGCCGCATCGGCGTCCGCGAACTGGTCGTAGATCGCGATCGCGACCAGGCGCAGCGGGACCGCCTCCGGGTCGGCGTGGATCGCCAACTCCAAGCGCTCCAATGCTGCTGAAACATCGCCTTCTTCTGCACTGACTCTGGCAAGCGCAGCGATCGCTCCCCGGTGCTTCGGATCGCCGGACAAAGCAGCTTCCGCATCAGCACGCGCAGCATCGAAGTTGTTTTGACGTAGCCGCGCGACAGCTCGTGCGGCGAGGGCGTCCGGTCGATGGGGCGCCGTATCCAGTACTTGGTTCAGCTCGACCAGTGCCTCGTCGAGGCGGTTGCCCGCAATCAATAGCTCGGCGATGCGCGTGCGGGCATCCAGGTGTGCGGGGTCATGCCTGAGCGCCGTCCGATACGCGTTCAGCGCAGCTTGCCATTCTTGCCGCTGTTCGTCGATGCGACCGAGCAAATACCAAGCGTCGGCGCGTTTCGGGTCGATCTGCAGCGCGTTCCTGACCTCCAGCCGGGCCTTGATCGGGTTTCCCTGGTCGAACAGGGCTTGCCCGCGTTCAAGGTAGGCGTTGGCGCGGTCCTCGCCGCTGCACGCTGCGAGCAGAGCGGTCAAGAGCAGCGCAGAGGCTGTGGAACGCCAAGTCATTCAATTTCTCCGAGCCGTGTGCGCCGAAGCTGCCCGACCTCATGCCCCTGCAGATATTGTCGAATGCGGCTGCAGCGCCAATCTGAATTATTGTCGGGGACGTCGAGAAGCCGGTCGCTGGCAATCAAGGCTAGCGGCACGCCGATCTCGCTCTTCGTCGAAGTCGCCCTGCGTCAGTTAGATAGCGAGGGGTCGGGCGTGTGAGGAGTCGGGCGTGTATTGTCCATCCCGATTCGCTGCCAAGCCGAATTGTCGGACAAATCCCATGCCTGATCAACGAGGGAGTCGCCTATGGCGCTCTCAAGTAAGGTCGCGGCGGTGGGTGGGGTTTGTCGTCTCGCACGTTGGCCAACGCCGCGACGCGTGGGCAGACCATCTGTACATTGGCCGGTTGCGATGCGCTAAGGCAAGCTGGCGGGAAAAACCATTCGCTCTTGTCCGCATCGTACGCCCCCTATCCGCGGTGGGATAGGGGGTTTCTTCTCTCGGTCCATGTAAGGGGTCTGACGGCCGCGAGATGCGAGGACACCGCGCTATTGATCGGCAACAGCTCAGTGTATCAGAGGGCCGTCTCGACCCCACGTCCTGTTAGCGGCTTTGTGCCGCTTTCTTGCGGCGACCCAGCATCGTGATGCCGAACAACGCAGAACCGAACAGCCATGCGGCCGCAGGGATCGGGACGGTGCTGATGGTGCTTGAGAAGTTGGTAGTCGTTTTGCTACTACCCGAGGTCAGTTCGGTGATCGACGTAGGAAAAGCGAACTGAAAAGTGACAGTTTGGGTGCCTGCGGGCGCAGCAGCCAAGGCAGTCAGATCGGCATTGCCGCCCGTATACATCAGCGAAGTCAAGTTCGCCGTGCCCGTCGTGTGAATCACCCCGCCAGTGCCAATCGTCGCTAGGTTCTCGAAGGTCACATCTGCGGTGAAGAACTCAGAGACGCCATCAGATATTGAGAGCGTACCCAGCCCCGAGACCGGAGCCGTTTCCACACCGGTAATAGGGTTAGAGATGATCCCGATATCGAACACTCCACTAATGGAGCCTTGAAGTCCTACGCTGTCGCCGACTCCGTCACTAGTGTCGACTGCGAAGTTAGCGAGCCCGCTTGGAATGAATGAGAATGAGCCGGTACCACCGCCCGCCGGGTCGGTTGGGTCAAACTCAACCTCACCGGTGCCAGACGGAGTCGAGGTTGACGACAACGTCAGCGTCAGCGCGTTAGCCGCCGGCACACTGCCAAGCAGCAGCATAACGCCGAGAGAGAGGCCGCGCGCGGCGTACCCCAGGGTGTAGCCAAAGCATGTCACGTTATATCACTCCTAGATGAAGGTGTCTGACCAAAGTAACGGGGTCTGACTGAACACGCAGCGATTCGCGTGAACGTCTGCTAAATGGAAAGCAAGTTCTAGGCCAACTACATAAACTTCTATGAAACAAGTGGTTATGGAGCTTCCCCGCCAGCCGTTCGGCCTCTGAGTGTCGCAGGCGTGAGACGTCCGGCGTAGCAACCGCGCTCGTGAAGAGCAAGACACAGGGAGATGGCCCATACAGATCAGTGGCTTGTGTCAGCTCTCGAAGCTCCGCGGGAGTGTCAAAAAGAGAAATCGCGATCCGCGGCGTGAGAGCATCAGAGCTCTGCCTGCACACCGTCGTCGCAACTCGAGCTCATGCGGCCAACGCACGCCGACTGCGCTTGAGCAACGCGCAGTGACGCACGCGAGGAATACCAGCGTTCAACTCCGCCAGGCGTCAGACCGGCGTAGCGTTACGAATCGACGTCCGGATTAGAGGCGCAGCGAGTTGGGACGGCAAGAGTCGGGGGCCGCGTTGATTCACCGTGACCAGTCCTGCTCCCCAGAGCTAGCTAAGGAAGATTAGTCGGCGATGCGATGGCCCGCACACCCAGGCGTGCGGTACCTGAGCAGGTGTCTCGCGGCGCTGTGGTAGCCGTTTGACGGGATGGTCGCCCCAACAGTGGCAAGGCAGGGTCGATGTCGAGGGGTATGCCGTCCGGCTCTCCGTCCCGCGCACTGGTTCCAAGGAGGACGGCTGCATACACATCGTCGAGCATCGGCTTGATGCCGCTGGCCAAGTCGGGCGTGGAACTGTTGCAAGCCCATCGAGACTGGGCAAGAATTCCATCGCCTTCGGCGGCCGTCGTGCAGGCGCAGCGGAGGGTACAATTCGCCGCAGTTCTCCCCGCGAGCGACAGCGC
>JANQFX010000047.1 GCA_028277725.1 Thiohalocapsa sp. | reverse complement strand
TCAGGCCACGGCCGGTGACCAATTCCGTGGCGATGGCCGCGAAGGGTAGGGGCAGGTCCTCGATGCGCTGCCGGCCGAAGTGTCGGCGGAGCTCCTGCTCGATGGCGCGGCCCTCGAGGACGCCGTTGCCGCCGAGCTGGAAGTCCGTGAGGCGCAGCGTTCGGCGCCAGTCGATGGAGCGCGCCAGCGCTTCCATGATGTCGAGCTTGCCGGTGACATAGGAGGCACCGATCACGGCGCCCATGGAGGTGCCGGTGAGGACGTCAGGCCTTAGGCCCGCGCGGTCCAGCACCCGCAACACGCCGATGTGCGCGAGCCCCAGCGCGGCGCCGCCGCCGAGGGCGACGCCGAGCCTCGGGCTTGCCTGGTCGATGCCTGAGGGCGTCGATGCCGGGCCGGCCGGCATGTTCAGCGCCACGCCCTCGAACCGGTCTCGGTTGTCACGCCCTTAGTCGTCACTCGCCCGCTGGTAGGCGTCTGCCAGCTGCTTCTGGATGTTGCCGGGCACGGGCTCGTAGTGGCTGAGCTCGATGCTGTAGGTGCCCTCGCCGCCGGTGATGGACTTGAGGCGCGACTCATAACCTTCGAGTTCCGCCAGCGGCACCTCACCATCGATGACCACGCGCCCGCGGCTCTTGGACTCGCTGCCGCTGATGCGCCCGCGGCGGCCCGACAGGTCGCCGGCGAGGTCGCCCATGTTGCTGTCGGACGCGGTGATGCGGATCTTGACGATGGGCTCCAGGATGGCCGGCCTCGCCTTGTCGACGGCCTCCAGGAAGGCCTTCTTGCCGGCGGTGGCGAACGCGATGTCCTTGGAATCCACGGGGTGCGACTTGCCGTCGTAGACCGCCACGCGTACGTCCTGCATCGGGAATCCGGCGATGGCCCCCTCGTCCAGCACCTGGCGCACGCCCTTCTCGATGGACGGGATGAACTGATTCGGGATGCAGCCGCCGACGGTCTCGTCGGCAAACTCGAAGCCCGCGCCCTGTTCGCGCGGCTCTACGCGCAGGTAGACCTCGCCGAACTGGCCGGCGCCGCCCGTCTGCTTCTTGTGCCGGTGATGGCCCTCGGCCTTGGCGGTGATGGTCTCGCGGTAGGGGATGCTCGGCGGGTGCGTCTCGATGTCGACATGGAACTGCTCGCTGATACGGCGCATCAGCACCTTGAGATGCAGTTCGCCGAGGCCGCGCATGACTGTCTCGTTGGCAGCCGCGTTGTGCTCGATGTGGAAGCAGGGGTCTTCGGCCTCGAGCTTGTGCAATGCGTCGGTGAGCTTCTGCTCGTCGCCGCGCTTGGCGACATTGACGGCGAGGCCGAACAGCGGCACCGGGCACTCGATGCTTGTGAGGTGGAAGTGGTCCTCCTCGTGGCTGTCGTGCAGCACGGCGTCGAAGTGGATGTCGTCCACACGCGCGACGGCGAGGATGTCGCCCGGCACGCCCTCGTCGATCTCGTTGAGTTCGGCGCCATGCACCCGGAACAGGTGGTTGACCTTGAATGGCTTGCGCGCGTCGCCGATGTAGAGCTGGGTGTTCGGCGTGACCCGCCCCTGGTGAATCCGGAAGATGCCGATCTTGCCGCGGAAGGGGTCGTTGATGATCTTAAATACGTGGGCGATGGCATGTCCGTCCGGCGTCGGCGTGACCTGGACCGGTTGCATGTCGGCGCCTTCGCCCTTCATGAAGGGCGGCGGGTTACCCTCGGCTGGGTTGGGCATGAGCCGGGTCAGCACCTGCATGAGTTCCGGAACGCCGGCGCCGCTCTCGGCGGAGCAGAAGCAGATGGGCACCAGGTGCGCCTCGCGCAGGGCCTCCTCGAAGGCGTCGTGCAGCTGTTCGGGTTGCAGCTCCTGGCCCTGTTCGAGGTAGCGCTCCATCAGTTCCTCGTCGACCTCGACCACCTGGTCGATGATCTGGCTGTGCGCCTCCTCGACACTGGAGAAGTCGGCGCCCTCGCCGGCTGGGTTGAAGAAGCAGTCGATGACGCGCTTGCCGCCGTCGGCCGGCAGGTTGATGGGCAGGCACTCGGCGCCGAAGCTCTCGCGGATCTGCGCCGTCAACTCGGCGAGGTCGACGCCGTCCGCGTCGATGCGGTTGACGATGAACATGCGGCAGAGGTTGCGTCGGTCGGCGGCCTTCCACATGCGCTGGGTGAGGGACTCGATGCCGTTCTCGGCGTTGACGACGATGGCGCCTGTCTCCACCGCGCTCAGCACCGACAGGGCGCGACCGAGGAAGTCGGGATAGCCGGGGGTGTCGAGCAGGTTGATGTGCTTGCCGTGGGTCGTGAAGCCGGTGATGCCTACGTCGAGCGAATGCTGCAGTTCCTTCTCCATGTCGTCCGAATCGCAGACCGTCGTGCCCCTGGTGACGCTGCCCGGCTCGCGGATGGCGCCGGCGGCGGCCAGCAGGGCTTCGACGAGCGTGGTCTTGCCGGCTCCGGCGTGACCGACGAGGGCGACATTGCGGACGTCCTCCGCGTTGTATTCGGACATGGTTGAACCTTGGATCGTTGGGGGCTTTTCAGGGGGCTGGGTGGACGTTGTCCAGTACAGGACCTCGTGCTCGCCGAGTATATCGTAACGATCTGGTCATGCCTGCCGAGGGGCGGTCCGACCGGCACGGGTCGTGCTTCAGGTCAACTCAGCGGTTAGCATTCGATCACCGACGCTGGAGCGGGCAGTCCCCGCCGATCGACCGGGTAGCGCCGACCGGTCGCTTCTCCAACAGGGCTCGCAGACAAGCAGATGTTCGACGCCGTCCTCCTCATCGCCATTGCGTTCGCCGCCGGCGTGCTCGCGCGCTTGGTCGGGTTACCGCCGCTCGTGGGCTATCTGGTGGCCGGCTTCGCGTTGCACGGCTTCGGATTCCAGGAGACGCCGCTGATCGGGAAGCTCTCGGAGCTCGGTGTCACGCTGCTGTTGTTCACCATCGGCCTCAAGCTGAAGCTGAACAGCCTCAAGGCACCGCACGTCTGGGGCGTTGCCTCGTTGCACATGGTGGCCAGTGTGGTGCTGCTCGTGCCGCTGCTGCTCAGCTTCGGTGCACTCGGGTTGCCGCACCTGGACACCATGGACGTGCGTCCGGCGCTGGTGCTGGCCTTCGCGCTGAGTTTCTCCAGCACCGTGTTTGCCGTCAAGGTGTTGGAGGACAAGGGCGAGATGGGCTCGCTCTACGGCACCGTTGCCATCGGCATCCTGATCATGCAGGACCTGGCTGCAGTGCTGTTCCTGGCTTTCTCGGCGGGCAAGGTGCCCACGCCCTGGTCCGTGTTGTTGCTGGCGGTGTTGTTTGCGCGCCCGGTGCTGGGCTGGCTGCTCGATCGAGCCGGTCACGGGGAGCTGTTGCTTTTGTTCGGGCTGACCCTTGGCATCGGCGGTGCGGAGTTGTTCGAGCTGTTCAAGGTCAAGGGCGACCTCGGCGCCTTGTTGCTCGGGGTGTTGATCGCGCCGCATGCGAAGTCCGGTGAGCTCGCCAAGGCGTTGCTGGGGCTGAAGGACCTGTTCCTGGTGGGCTTCTTCCTGAGCATCGGCCTGTCTGCGGTACCCAGTCTGGACATGGTGCCGGTGGTGGCGCTGCTGCTGGTGGCGCTGCTCGCCAAGGGTTTTCTGTTCGAGCAGTTGTTGCTCGGCTTCCGTCTGCGGGCGCGCACGGCGCTGCTCGGCACTCTGGCGCTGTTCAACTACAGTGAGTTCGGGCTGATCGTCGCGGCCGTGGCCGCGAGCAATGGCTGGTTGCCGCCGGACTGGCTGGCCATCATCGCCATCACGTTGGCGCTGTCTTTCGTGATCGCCTCGCCGCTCAATGCCCAGTCGCATGCCCTCTACGAGCTATTTAGCCGCCGGCTGAGGCGCCAGGAGCGCGCGCTGCGGCTGCCCGTGGAGCGTGAGATCGATCCTGGCGTTGCGGATGCCATGATCGTCGGTATGGGGCGGGTGGGGCGCGGTGCCTACGACACCCTGGTTCGGGATAAGGGGCTGCGGCCTGTCGGGGTCGATGCGGACCCCGACGCGGTGGCGATGCACGAGGCGGCTGGATGCAATGTGGTGCAGGGCTCGGCCACCGATGCGGATTTCTGGCAGCGGCTGAAACTGAACGACGGCCACATCAAACTGGTGTTGCTCGCCATGCCCCAGGCCTCGGAGAACATCTTCGCGGCCGAGCACTTACGCAAGTTCGGGTTCACCGGGACCATCGGCGCAATCGCCAAGTTCGATGACGACGAAGAGCGACTGCGCTCGGCGGGGGTGCACCAGGTGTTCAACCTGTATGCGGAGGCCGGCTCAGGTCTGGCTCAGCACGTCTGCGCCTCCCAGTGGGGAGAGCGGGGGTCGGGGACGGTGGTGCAGGCCCCGGCCACGCCTGGTGGCTGAGGCGCCTGCCAGGCCCGGATGGCCGAGTTGGTCTAGCGGAACGCCTCCAACCGGGGCGCCTCCCGGGCGGAAGAGGCGAGCGCGGGCAAAAAAAAGCGGCCAGAAGGCCGCCAAAGGACGCACAGCTAGGGACTGACTACTCCGCCGTCCGCGACGCGTTCCGGAAGCGGTGCCGCGATGCCGGACGCGGCGCGGCGGTGACGGCGGAGTCGAAAACTCGTGTGACCGCGTGTCAGAGGCACCGCGGCCCTACGACTAAATCCTAGACCCTAAGTGTTCTCGAAGTGAAGCCATTTTTGTCGGATTGGTTGGGACGTCTGTCGGGACCGACGGGCCGGGTCCCGAGCCCAAGCCCGCAGCAATGGCCCCCCGATGCAACCACAGGTCTTTAGTATGCGATGGATGGCGGGAGTGAACTGTGAACTGCGTCCAGAATTCGCAATCTCATGCGCGCCACCTTTTGCGGCAAGCGTCCGGCAAGCCTTGGGGCAAGCTGTCGGCCGGGATGGTAGCATCGCGCCGGACCAATCGGCGCCACGGGCACGGCGCTGCGAATGGCACGCTCATTTGCGAGATGTGTCGGATACGTGTCGCCGTATCGGCTGCTAGGCGGGGTAGGTATGTTCAGGATTTTCAAGGGTATCTTCGAGGCGCTGTACGAGGCGGCCACCAAGACGAAGTTGTCTCCACCGACGGATACTGCGGCAGCCGAGGCACCGTCGTCGGAGGCGAAGGGAGCGCCTGGGGGGCAACCGCCAGTCCCGCCCGCCACCGACCCTCGGTCGACCACCACGCCGATGCCTACAGCGACGACGTCGACGAGTGCCCAGTCGGAGGTCCCAAGCCAACACACTGCTGGGGCGTCGACCCGCAGCGAAGTGGTCGCGAGCAATGCGGCGACGGTGGAGCAGCAGCCTGCCAAGAAGACCGCCACGAAGAAGGCGGCGGCCAAGAAGGCGACAGCAAAGAAGACGGCGAAGAAGACTACCGCGAAAAAGGCGACAACCAAGAAGGCGGCAGCCAAGGCCTCGACGGCTAAGAAGACCGTCGCTCGGAGAACTGCCAAGAAGACTGCCAAGAAGAAGACCGCGCCCAGACTCCGCGACTAGCTCCGGCGCTTGGCCTTGGCGAACGGATGCGCCCGCTAGCTCGCAGGGTCTGCCATCGCCCCGCTTCTCATCCGGGAGATTCAACCATGCCGAGTGCAAACGACAACGGGCGTCGGCCAGAGTCCCGACGCGAACTGATCACGTCCTCCATCGGTGCGGTCTTTGCGATCGTGTTGGTTGGCCTGGTCATCGTCATCGCCAATCACCTCGAGGAGTTGGACGAGCGCATCGCCGACGGCATGGCGGGTGCGCTCCCGGTGGCGGTCGTCGCCAAGGGCCGCGCCGTCTATGTGCCGGCCTATTCGCACATCTACACCGGCGCAGGCGAGCCGGTACTGCTGGCCACCACGCTCAGCGTGCGCAACACGGACCCCGAGCACGCCCTGCGTATCGACCGCGTGCGTTACTTCGACGGCGCGGGCGAGGTGCTGCGGGAGTTTGCAGACGAGCTGCTGACGCTCGCGCCCATGCAGACTCAGTCCTACCGGATCGAACAACAGGACGCGAGCGGCGGCTCTGGCGCCAACTTCCTGGTGGAATGGTCGGCGGAGGAGACCGTCAATCGACCGATAATCGAGGCCATCATGATCGGCAACGGCGGCCTCTCGTTCAGCAGCCGGGGGTTGCCCGTCGACCGACGCTGAGTCCGTCGCCCGATCCTGACGACCCCATACACGGGTCGACTGGGCCGAACGACCATGCCGGACGCCGGGGCAACCACTCCACCGAGACATCGAATAGGATCGCGTGCCATGTCCAATCAACCGCGCCCGATGCTCCTGGCGGAGTGGCCGTTGTTGCCCATCATCGCGACGACGGTGCTATTCCTGCTGTTCGGCAAGGGCTGGCTCGCGGATCTGAGCAACGCCGTCTGGCTGGGGCTGATGTTCGGCTGGCTGTTCTGTGTGATCCTGTGGTCGGCAATCCGCGTGGTCCACCACGCCGAGTGTCTGGCGGAGAAGCTCGGCGAGCCCTATGGCACACTGATCCTGACCCTCTCGGTCATCACCATCGAGGTGATGATGATCGCCACCCTGATGCTCCACGGCGGCAACAATCCGGGGCTTGCGCGGGACACCATGTTCGCGGTGGTCATGATCGTGCTGAACGGCTTGGTGGGGCTGTCGCTGCTGGTGGGTGCGCTGCGCTACCGCGAGCAGCAGTACAACCTCCAGGGTGCCAACGCCTATCTGTCGGTGATCGTGCCGCTGGCGGTGCTGGCGCTGGTGCTGCCGGATTACACCATCAGTACGGCGGAGCCGAGCCTGTCGGGCTTCCAGGCGGCGTTCCTGGTGGTCATGACCCTGGCGCTCTACGGCACCTTTCTGACCATCCAGACCGTGCGCCACACCGGTTACTTCACGCTCCGCGATACGGCCGACGACGACACACATGGCGCACTGGCGCTCGGCTCCCTACCGTATCACGCCGTGCTGCTGCTGGCCTACATGCTGCCGGTGGTGCTGTTGGCCAAGAAGATCGCGGTGCCCATCGAGTACGGCACCGAGACGTTGGGCCTACCGGCTGCCCTGGGCGGCTTCATCGTCGCCGCGCTGGTGTTGACGCCGGAGGGCATCGGCGGTATCGAGGCCGCGCTCAGGAATCGCCTCCAGCGTTCGGTGAACATCTTCCTCGGCTCTGCGCTCGCCACCATCGGGCTCACGGTGCCTGCCGTGCTCACCGTCAGCCTGGTGACCGGTGCCCAGGT
The DNA here is from genome assembly GCA_028277725.1 of Thiohalocapsa sp. Lineage (GTDB taxonomy): Bacteria > Pseudomonadota > Gammaproteobacteria > Chromatiales > Chromatiaceae > Thiohalocapsa. The sequence continues at coordinate 154,273 of JANQFX010000047.1, read as the reverse complement.
CGAACTCGGACTGCAGAACGCGGATCTGGTGCTGTTATTGCTGACGCTGGTCGTATCCGTGATCACCTTCAGCGCCTCACGGACCTACCTGCTCCAGGGCATGGTGCACCTGATCCTGTTTCTGGCCTATGTGATGCTGATTTTCGCGCCTTAGGCGGCGCTGCAGGTACCGCGATTGCGTTCGGCCCTGCGCGAGCTCAGGCCGGTCGGTGGATCCCCGCTGGGGCGCTCCAGCAGCCGGCGAACGGGACAAGCCGCTGGTGGCTCAGAGCTGATCCAGGATGCGCTTGCGGATGGAGCGGTACTCCTCGGCCGTGATCAGGTTCTGGCCGCGCAGGTTCTCCAACTCCTTCAGGCGCTGCGCCGCGGTGCCGTTCGATTCCATCGCGGTGCCCGTTCGCACGGCCGTGACTCCACCGACGGTGGCGGGTGCGACCACGGACGGCGCATCCGGACGGCAGTCGAGGTCGACGGTGAGACTGCGCTTCAGGGTGTCGTTGTCGATGTCCATGGTCTTGGGCGTACAGCCGGGCCGTTGCAGCGTCAGCGTGCCGTCCCGGTGCCAGTCGAGCCCCTTGCGCCGGTGCGGAAAGTGATCGTCCACGGTGATCTGCATGGGCGTGGTTCCGATGACCTTGCCGTTCGCGAGGACGGTGGCGCCGGCGGGATCGGTGCGCAGATTGACAGGGATGGACAGACAACCTTGCAGGGACAGCGCCAGGGCGGCGGTGCCGAGGGCGGCGGTCTTCGCGCGGATCGTGCTCATGAATGCTCCCAAAGCCGATGTGACCGAGGCGCCGGGTGCAGCAAGTACTCAATACTCGGCCGCCAAATCATCAAAGACCCGCGCCGGCTGCCTTGCTCCGGCGCCTTGGGCAGTATCGCGCAACCCGTGCCGTTCGGCGAGCCTCGCAAGGGGGATTGAGGCGACACGCCAATGGCGTTCGGCGCCGGCAGGCTGGCCCCAATGTTCCGGCCCGGCCAGACCTATCCCGACTTGATCGGCCGTTATCGCAGAGCGCCGACGGGCACAGCCGCGTGGCGTGTTCACGAGAGAAACGGGAAGAGCGGCCTGGCGAGAGCCGCTTCAGGCGCCCACCGCCGCGGACAAGCCCTCGTGCGACGCGATGGCCTCGCCGTAGAAGCCGATGTAGCGGCGCGCGCTGGCCTGCCAGCTGAGGTCGGCGCGCATGCCCGAAAGGATGATCTGGCGCCATTGATCCGGGCGTTCGCGGTGCATGCGCAGGGTCCGCTCCAGGGCCCACCAGAGTGCGTCGGCGGTGGGGTCGTCGAACAGGAAGCCGTTGGCCGTGCCGTCGGCCAGGGCGCCGTCGTCGGCATCGATCACGGTGTCCGCGAGCCCGCCGGTCTTGTGCACGACGGGCACGGTGCCGTAGCGCAGGCTGTACATCTGGTTGAGGCCGCAGGGCTCGAAGCGCGAGGGCATCAGGAAGGCGTCGCTGCCGGCCTCGATCAGGTGCGCGCGCGCCTCGTCGTAGCCGACGTACACACTCACCCGATCCGAATGGGCGCTGGCGGCAGCCTCCAGCGCCTGCTCCAGTCCGCGTTCGCCGGAGCCCTGCATCACCAGCTGCACCCGGCCCGTCTCCAACAGCCGCGGGAGGATGTCGATGATGAGATCGACGCCCTTCTGCTCGACCAGTCGGCCGACGTAGCCGAGCACGAACACCTGCTCGTCCCGGGGCAGGTGGAACAGGGTCTGCAGCTCCAGCTTGTTTTCGGCCTTGAGGTGCACGTGCTCGGCGTCGTAGTTCTGGGGTAGGGCGAGGTCGGTCGCCGGATTCCAGGTGTCGTAGTCGATGCCGTTGAGGATGCCGCTGAAGCGTCCGCCTAGCTGTCGCAGCAGGCCGTCCAGACCGCAGCCGAAGCGCTGGGTGCGCACCTCCCCGGCGTAGCGCGGGCTGACCGTGTTGACGCGGTCCGAGAAGACGATGCCGCCCTTGATGAAGGACATGCGATGGTGGAACTCAATGCCGCTCAGCGACCAGAGTGCCCCCGGCAGGCCCAGTCGGTCGAAGGTGCCGCGGTCGAACAACCCCTGATAGGCCAGGTTGTGGATGGTGAAGACCGTCGTCGGCCGCTCGGGCAGGTCGCGTATCAGTGCAGGGGCGAGGCCTGTCTGCCAGTCGTTGCAGTGCAGCACGTCCGGGCGCCAGTCGAGGGTCGGCAGGCCCATGGCCAGTAGGGCGATGACGCGTGAGAAGAGCAGGAAACGCTCCGGATTGTCACCCCAGTCGCGGCCGCTGACGTCGGTGTAGGGATTGCCCTCGCGACAGAAATAGGCGGGGGCGTCCACCAGGTAGAGCGGGAGGTCGCGGTCCGGTAGCAGGCCGCTCAGCACTTGCACCGGACCGATGGCGCCGGGCATGCGCAGCTCCGTGACCAGGCGCATCTCGCGGATGAGCTTCTTGGCGCCGGGGTAGGCGGGCAGGATCAGCCGGGCGTCGTGACCGAGGTCGCGGAGGGCGTAGGGTAGGCTGGAGGCGACGTCACCCAGTCCGCCGGTCTTCACCAGGGGGTGGGCCTCGCTGCTCGCGACCAGGATTCGGTAGCTGGGCAATGGTGCGTCGTTGGCTTGGTCGTTGTACTGCATGGCTGAAAACGCAAAATCAGGCGGGCCGATGCGGCGGTGTGCTGCCGTGTCATGCGGTCAGTCACCTGTTCCGTTTGGATGAAGCTAGCACAATCTCGGACAAACACACGACAGAGTTGATCCCGCGGAGACATCGCATGCACCCTTCCTGCACCTTGGTCATTTTCGGCGCCACGGGCAACCTGTCCCAAATCAAGCTGTTGCCGGCGCTCTATCACCTGGAACTCGGCGGGCATCTGGCCCCTTCGGTGCGCATCATCGGCTTCGGCCGCCGCGATTGGAGCGACGAACACTGGCGTGGCGAGGTCCGGACATCCCTCGGCGAGCAGCTCGGGGAGCGGGCCGATGCCCAGGTGCTGGAGCGCCTGCTCGAGCGGCTCGTCTTCGTGGAGGGTGATCTGGAAGCAGACGCCGGCTTCGAGCGTCTGGCGTCTAGGTTGAGGGACACGGCGGAGGGCTTTCCGCCCAACCTGGCCTTCTATCTGGCCATCGCGCCAGCCTTCTATGGCGAGGTCGCCGATCGGCTCGCTACCCAGGGGCTGCATCGGCCGGAACATGGGTGGTCGCGGCTCGTGGTGGAGAAGCCCTTCGGTTACGACCTGGAGAGCGCGGAGATTCTGGACGAGCACCTGCGCCGGCACTTCAATGAGGACCAGGTCTACCGCATCGACCATTACCTGGGCAAGAGTACGGTGCAGAACGTGCTGGTGTTCCGCTTCGCCAATCTGCTGCTCGAGCCCCTTTGGAATCGCAATTACATCGACCACGTCCAGATCACCCACGGCGAGGCCCGTGGCATCGGCAGTCGTGCCGGCTTCTACGACGGCGTCGGTGCGCTGCGGGACATGATCCAGAGCCACCTCCTGCAGATGCTCACGCTGGTGGCCATGGAGCCGCCGCCGAGCATGGACGCCGAGGCGCTGCGCGACGAGAAGGTCAAGGTGTTGCGCTCCATCCGACCCGTCCCGCGTCAGGCCGTGCATGCGCAGGCGTTCCGCGCCCAGTATCGCGCTGGCGAGCAGGGCGGTGAGCGTGTGCCTGGGTATCTGGAAGAGGAGGGCGTCGACCCGCACAGCACGACGGAGACCTACGCCGCGCTCAAGCTCTACATCGACAACTGGCGCTGGCGCGGCGTGCCCTTCTACGTGCGCACCGGCAAGCGGCTCGGCGCCACCAACTCACTCATCGCCATCCGCTTTCGCCACCCGCCGCAACAGCTCTTCAGCGACACCCCAATCGAACAGCTCAAACCGAACTGGCTGCTGCTGAACATCCAGCCCAACGAATGCATGCGCTTCGAGTTGCTGGTGAAACAGCCGGGGCTGACGATGCGCACCCAGACCGAGACCCTGGATGCGAGCACCTGCAGCATCGGGCGCGACCAGATGGACGCCTACGAGGGGCTGATCCTGGACGTGCTGCAGGGTGATCACTCGTTGTTCCTGCGCTCGGATGAGGTCCTGCACGCCTGGCGGGTGGTCGATCCCGTGCTGAAGCTCTGGGCCATCGAGCGCGATTACATCCACACCTACGAGGCCAGTACCTGGGGACCCGCCGAGGCCAACCGGCTGTTCGACAAGGAGGACCAGCACTGGCGCGATGGCTTGGATGCCTAGTACGAATCGTGCTGCTCGGATGCCGATCAGCGCGCCGTCTGCTCGCGCACGGCGTCCATGTCCCAGGCCTTGAGCAGGTCGGCGGCGATGTCTGGGGAGTCGAGGTTTTCACCCTCGACTTGCATCAGGATGCGGCCGTCGAGCAACAGGCTCGCCTCGGCGCTGGCGTTCTCGACATCCCACTTCAACATCCCGGTCTCACGGCCGACGCGCAGACGCTCGGTGTTGGGCTGCGCGGCCATCAGCATGGGGTTGTTGAACATCGCCGCCAGGCCCTGGACCATGGGATTGTCGATCATGAGCTTCGCTGTCAGCGTGCCGTTGCCATCGTTCTGGCTGTAGGACCGCTCGATCATGGTGCCCATGACGCCGCCGAAGAGGGCAGCCGCGCCGGCGGCCTCGGCGGACGATTCGGCCGGTGCCGCCGTCCAGCCCTCCGGGGCTGGAGGGAAGGTGTCTCCGATCTGGTTGGACATGGCCTTGCGGATGTCCGTGATCGCGAACTCCAGCTCGGTGATGGCGGCGCCCAGCTCGCCGGACTGGTACAGCTCGAGTCCCTGCTGGATTTGCTCCTCCACCGGGTCGGCGAGGGCGGTTGCGGAGGCGGTGAGGGCGAGGGTGGTCGCGGCCGCGAGTCCAACGAGGTTTCGGTGCATCAAGAACATGGCGACTCCAATCGGTTTGATGTGATGTGGTTGGGCGCGAGGCCGGAATCGATCCGCAGCGAATAGGGCGCAATCCCGGCCAAGGGCGCCGGCCGAGAACAGCTCGGCAAGGCTAGGCAGAGACCCGATCCGGGTCAAGGTTGGTGATGAAGGGTCTGGGTCTGGGTACCGGACTAGGGCCTGATCTCGATGGGCGTTCCGTCGTCCACCGCGCGCCAGATGACCTCCATGGGGATGTTGCGCACCGCGATGCAGCCGCGGGTGTGATCGACGTATTGCATGAGCCAGCCGAGCCAGCCCCGGCCGTTCACCTGTCCGTGGATCATGATCAGTCCGCCGGGGTCGTCACCGCGCTCGCGGGCGGCGGCGAGGTCGCGCGCGTCCGGATAGGAGACATGTAGGGAGCGGTAGCAGCAGCTGCCTGGGTTGCGCCAGTCGAGGTGATAGTGTCCCTCCGGCGTTCTGAGGTCACCCTCGCGCTGCTTATGACCGTTGGGATTACCGCCCAGGGATACGCGCCAACTGCGGTAGGGCTGCCCGTCGCGCATCAGATAGAGCCGCCGCTCGGACTTGTCCACGAGCACCGAATCGGCCTTCGGCGGGTGCTCGGCCAGCCACTGTGGGAGCTCGTATTCGAATCGTCGAAGCAGCCCCAAGACGAGTAGGGAGAGGATCAGCCCGCCGAGCGCGGGCAGAAGCCATGCCCCTGTGCCTCGTCTGCGCGGGCGCCGCCGGGCGGAGGTGTGCGGCTCGGTGTCACGCACGGCGTCGTCGGGCGTGGAGGATGATGTGGGGCTGGTCATGCAGCTCGGTGGTTGCGCGATCGGCAGTGTCAGATCGGGTGGTCGCCGCGTGCCGCCGCGAGCTGGAGATAACGTTGGTGCAGCCGCTCGACCTGCGGCTCGAGGTCGGCGAGAGTGCCGCTGTTGTCGAGTACGTCGTCGGCCGCAGCGAGGCGCTCGGCACGGCTCGCCTGGCTCGCCATGATGCGACGCACGGCGTCGCCGTCGAGCCCGCTGCGTCGGCGTACTCGCTCGATGCGCAGGTCCTCCGGCGCATCCACCACCAGGACGCGATCGGCGAGTGTGGCTTGGCCGGTCTCGACCAGCAGGGGGATCGCCAGCAGCGCGTAGGGGCCAGGGTCCGCTGCAAGCGCATCCTGCATTCGCGTGCGGATCATCGGGTGCAGGATGGCCTCCAGATCGTGTCGCGCAGCAGGGTCCGCGAAGACCAACTCGCGCAGCGCCGCGCGATCCAGCCCAACCGCCGCGTGCAGCATGCGCGAGCCGAATCGTGCCGCGATGGGTGCCAGCGCGGCGCCGCCGGGACCAGTGAGGGCGTGCGAGACCTCGTCGGCGTCGATGATGCCGACGCCATGTTGGCCGAACAGGTCGGCGACGGCGCTCTTGCCGCTACCGATGCCGCCGGTCAGGGCGACGGCATAGGGGCGCGATCTCTGGAGGTCCTCCATCTCAGCCAACGCCGCTCCAACGCAGGTAGGCGGAGGCGATGTCCACGCCCCAGACCAGGTTGATCCAGCCGGAAACCGCCAGGAATGGGCCGAATGGGATGGGGGTCTCGCGCCCGCTGCGGCCCGTGGCGATGAGTGCAATACCGAACACCGCCCCCGGTAGTGCCGACAGGAGCACGATCTGCGGCAGGGTCTGCCAGCCCATCCAAGCGCCGAACAAGGCGAGCAGTTTGAAGTCGCCGTGGCCCATGCCCTCCTTGCCGGTGAGCAGCCGATAAGCCTGGAACACCAGCCAAAGACTCAGAAATCCCGCCACGGCCCCGAGGATGGCGTCGCTGCTGTCGGCGAACACCGGGACCAGGCTCAGCAGTAGGCCGAGCCAGAGCAACGGCAGTGTGATGCTGTCGGGGAGGAGTTGGGTATCTACATCGATGCCGGCCAGCGCGATCAGACCCCAGGTCAGGATCAACGCGGCGGCCGCCTGCGCAGTTGGGCCGAAGTGCCACACGACGAGGAGCGACAGCAAGGCCGTCAGCGCCTCGACCAGGGGATAGCGCCAGGAGACGGCCGTCCCGCAGGCGCTGCAGCGCCCGCGCAGCAGCAGGAAGCTCAGAAGCGGAATGTTCTCCCAGGGCCTGATGCGGTGGCCGCAGGCCGGGCAGTGGGACGGGGGCGTGGACAGACTCAGTGTCGACGTGTCTGGGGCCGTCATTTCATCGGCATCGCCGTCGGTCGCCGCCAGCTCGGCGCACTCACGGCGCCACTCCGCCTCCATGATGCGCGGCAGGCGCAGGATGACGACGTTGAGGAAGCTACCGACGATCAGGCCGACCAGCAGCGTCGTGGTGTAGAGCAGAGGTGGTGAACCGGTCAGAAGGTCGATCCATGCCATCGGGTGATCCATCGGTGGGGATGATGCCTCGTTGGGAGGGGTGAAGCGGAGCGGACACACGCGGGCCGGGACCCGCGCTCTCCTAGACCACAGCGGCCAGCTTGAAGATGGGCAGATACATGGCCACCACCAGGCTGCCGACGAGGCCACCGATGACCACCATGATCAGCGGCTCGAGGAGGCTGCTCAAGGCGTCCACGGCGTTGTCGACCTCTTGTTCGTAGAAGTCCGCGACCTTGGCAAGCATCTCGTCGAGGGCGCCGGATTCCTCGCCGATCGCGGTCATCTGGATGACCATGTGCGGGAAGAGATTGCGCTGACGCATGGACAGCTGCAGGCTTTGGCCGGTGGCGACCTCCTCGCGCATGGTCATGACCGCATTGCTGTAGACGATGTTGCCCGTGGCCCCGGCGACGGAGTCGAGGGCCTCCACCAGCGGCACGCCGGCAGCGAACATGGTAGAGAGGGTGCGCGCGAAGCGGGCGACGGCGGACTTGTTCAGGATGTTGCCGATGATCGGGATCTTTAGCGATAGCCGATCAAGGAGTTCCCGGAGCTTGCGTGATCGCTTGTATAACTTGATGAAGCCCCAGACCGCACCACCGATGGCGAGCGCCATGGCCCACCAGTATTCGCGCATGAAGTCCGAGATGCTGATGACCAGCAGCGTAAAGGCCGGCAGATCCGCACCGAAGCTCGAGAACATGGCTTTGAACTGCGGAATCACGAACAGCATGATGATGGTCGTGACGCCGATGGCGACGAGGATGACCGACGCCGGGTAGAACATCGCTTTCTTGACCTTGCCCTTGATGGACTCGGTTTTTTCCTTGTAGGTGGCGATCTTGTCCAGCAGCACGTCCAGCACACCGGCCTGTTCACCGGCGGCCACCAGGTTGCAGACCAGGTCGTCGAAGTAGAGCGGGTACTTGCGCAGGGCCTCCGCCATGGCGGTGCCGCTCTCGATGTCCTGTTTGACGGTGAGCAGCAGCTCCTGCATGCTCGGGTTGTCGTGGCCGCGGCCGACGATGTCGAAGGCCTGCACCAGCGGCACGCCAGCGGCCATCATGGTGGCCAGCTGGCGACTGAAGACGGTGAGGTCCTGGCTTGTGATCTTGCGCTTGCCGCTGCCGAATAGGGGCTGCGCCTTCTTGCGCACCTTGAGCGGATTGACACCCTGGCGGCGCAGGTCCGCGCGCACCATGGTGACGGTCGATGCCCGCAGCTCTCCCTTGACGCGGCTGCCACGCCGGTCGACGCCCTCCCATGCGAACACATAGGCTTTTTCGGCCTTCGGTTTCTGGACGGCGGTAACGGCCATGGTAATGCCTGCCTGGGGGTGTCTCAGTCTTTGGTGATGCGGTTGAGCTCGAGTAGGCTCGTGACGCCGGACTTTACCTTGCGCAAGCCCGCTCGACGCAGATCGGCGTAGCCCTCCTTGTCGGCCTGAGCGGCGAGTTGGAGGGAGTTGCCGCCCTCCATGATCAGGCGTCCCATTTCCTCCGACACCTTGATCACCTGGAAGACGCCGACGCGGCCTTTGTAGCCGTCGACACAGCGGCTGCAGCCGACCGGTTTGTACACGGTGACGCCCTCGGCGATCTCTTGCTCTGTGAATCCCTCCTCGATGAGTGCCTCGTGTGGCAGGTCCTCTTCCTCGCGGCAGTGCGTGCAGAGCTTGCGTGCGAGGCGCTGGGCCATGATCAGCAGCACCGAGGAGGCGATGTTGAACGGCGGCACGCCCATGTTGGCGAGGCGGGTCAGACACTGCGGTGCGTCGTTGGTGTGCAGCGTCGACAGCACCAGGTGGCCGGTCTGGGCGGCCTTGACCGCGATCTCGGCGGTTTCCAGGTCTCGGATCTCACCGACCATGACGATGTCCGGGTCTTGGCGAAGGAAGGACCTGAGCGCCGAGGCGAAGGTCATGCCCGTTTTCTGGTTCATGTTGACCTGATTGATACCCGGCACCTGGATCTCCACAGGGTCCTCGACCGTGGAGATGTTGATATCGTTCTCGTTGAGGATGTTCAGCGCCGAGTACAGCGAGACGGTCTTGCCCGAGCCAGTGGGACCCGTGACCAGGATCATGCCGTAGGGCTTCTTGATGCACTCCAGAAAGACCTTCTTCTGTTCCGGCTCCATACCGAGTTGGTCGATGCCGACCTGGGCGGCGCTGGAGTCGAGGATCCGGAGCACGACCTTCTCGCCGTAGAGCGTCGGCAGGGTATTGACGCGGAAGTCGATGTCGCGCGTCCGACTCAGCTTGAGCTTGATGCGGCCATCCTGGGGAACGCGTCGCTCGGCGATGTTCATGCGGGACATGACCTTGAGTCGGGCCACGAGCCGGGACGAGATACTGAGCGGTGGGTTGGCGACCTCACGCAGCATGCCGTCCTGACGATAGCGGATGCGGAAGAACTTCTCGTAGGGCTCGAAGTGGATGTCGGACGCGGATGCGGCAATGGCGTCCACCAACACCTTGTTGACGTAGCGCACCACCGGTGCATCATCGACGTTGAGTTCTGAGTCGTCGTGGTCCTCGTCGTCATCATGGGCGATGTCCAGGTTGTCCAGGTCCGTGTCCATGAGGTCGGTCATGGTCGTGTCCTGGGCATCGATCGCCTGATCGATGGCGGCCGCAAGCTTCGTCTCCTCCACCAGGATGGCATCGGTTGCCAGGCCGGTGTTGAAGCGGACCTCCTCCAGCGCACGGTCGTTGGTGGGATCGGAAACGGCGAGGAACAGCCTGCCGCCGCGCTTGTGGATGGGCAGCACCCGGTGTTTACGGATGAGCTTTTCGTCCACCAGGGAGAAGGGCATGGTCTGGCGGTCGATGGCGTCCAGGTCGAGCAGGGGGACCCCAAACTCCTGGGAAGCGGCGACGGCGATATTGCGGCTGTCGACCACCTTCTGGCTGACGAGGTACTGGATCAGGGGGGTGCGCCGACGTGCCGCTTCGATCTGCACCGTTTGTGCCTGCTGATCCGTGAGCAGATCGTCCCGGATCAGGCGCCCGATGAGGCCCGCGCGTTGCACCTGTGCTTGCTCTGTCGCCATCGATCTGCCCCGCTGTTGCTGAGACCATGGTCGAGGTGTTTGCCTCGCTGCGCTAATGCAGCCTGCGCTGGAAAGCGCTCGCCTGTTGTTTGGGCGAGGATCATCGGCAGTGTGCATGTGCGTTGATGGACAACGCGAAACAACGAGATCCTCAGTCAGCCGTGTTGCGATGCCCACGGTGAGAAGAGCGGCGGCGGGTCCGCCGGTCTCTCCCGATCGTCCGCGAGCCAGTTTAGCCGGTCCGCGGCCGCTGGGGGTATGCAGTGCGTCGCGATTCAGCGATTCACGTTGAACGCGAGGCGGACATTCTGCGCCACCAGGCCGTTGTCCTTTTGCTCACTCTCCGCAAGGTAGAACTCCAACACCGTCTCCCGGTTGAGCAGCATCTCCTCGCTCACGTCCTCGGCCACCTCGTTGGCGTGACAGAACACGGGCACGTAGGGTGAGCGCTCGTCCCTCGGGTCGGTGATCCAAAGGTCCGGTGAGATGCGATTGATGAAGCGAAGGAAGCCGTAGCCCTTGTCCGGGAACCACTTGGTGCAGACGCCGCGCACGCACGAGCCTGGCTTGCCCCACTCATTGCGTGGCTCGTAGGAAACGGGCAGGAGGTCCGGGATCAGGAAGCCCGACCAGAAGGCGTCGACCTCCTGCTGCAGCTGCCGTGAGACATTCTTGAACCCGATGAGCTCCACTCGGCAGCCGCGGTTCTGTAGCGCGTCTACCACTTGCAGGAAGTCGCCGTCGCCGGTGACCAGGATGACCTGTTCGAGCTTCTCGGCCTGGAGCATGGCGTCGACGGCCATGTCGAGGTCGGCGTTGGCCTTGGTTGAGACGTTGCCGGCCTCATCGGTGTAGCGGCGAACGTATTTGACGGTGATCTTCCATCCGAAGTCGCGCACCATCTGCTGATAGGCGCGGGACTTCTTGTTGTACTCCTGGTCTTCCCTGGCGCGCTCCGCGTCGAATGCGATGTAGGTATTCAAGCGTTGCAGGATGCCGCTCTCGCGCGCGGCGAAGTCCCGCAGCACGTCGTAGCGCATCTGATAACCGCCGTTGTAGCGAATGTTCTCGGCGTCGACATAGACGCCGACTCGTGGCGTGGAAGGCAAATCGAGAAACTCCGTAACGGACCGCTGGCCGCAACCATGCGACGATGCGTCGCTGCCGATGGTCGATGCGGTCTTGCGGACGCAAGCGCTGGAGCCGGCACCGTGGCTGGGCGGCGCACCTGCTGGGGATAAGGGTAGAGAACGACCGGGAGGGACGTCTGTGCTGGGCGGCCAGCTTGATGGCTTCGGGCGTCGAGGGCGCTCGACAGGAGTGCCGGCGGGCGTGGCCTGGGCCTGCTCGCCGGCATGGTCAGGACGCGGATCGGTTCGCTGCGGCAAGGCCGCGGCGCGTCCGTCTGTCGCTTACTTAATGGCGCGATTGCCGATGAGGTCATCGACGACGGTGGGATCGGCCAGGGTGGAGGTATCGCCGAGGCTGTCGACCTCGTTCGCGGCGATCTTGCGCAGGATGCGGCGCATGATCTTGCCGGACCGGGTCTTCGGCAGACCGGGCGACCATTGGATGATGTCGATGCCGGCGATGGGACCGATTTCCGCCCGCACCAGCTTCACTAGGTCCTTCTTGAGCTCGTCGGTGGGTTCGACGCCGGCCATGGGCGTGACGTAGGCGTAGATGCCCTGGCCCTTGATGTCGTGCGGGTAGCCGACGACGGCGGCCTCGGCGACGGCCTCATGTAGCACCAGCGCGGACTCGATCTCGGCGGTACCCAGGCGGTGGCCGGAGACGTTGAGCACGTCATCGATACGCCCGGTGATCCAGTAGTAGCCGTCCTCGTCGCGGCGCGCGCCGTCGCCACTGAAGTAGTTGCCCGGATACTGGCTGAAGTAGGTATCGATGAATCGCTTGTGGTCGCCGTAAACGGTGCGCATCTGCGCCGGCCAGGGCCGGGTAATGACCAGCGCGCCCTCGTTGGCGCCTTCCAGCACCGTGCCTTCGGCCGGGTCCACCAGGGCCGGCACCACACCGAAGAACGGGCGCGATGCGGAGCCTGGCTTCAGGGGGGTAGCGCCCGGCAGCGGCGTGATCAGGTGGCCGCCGGTCTCGGTTTGCCACCAGGTGTCGACGATGGGGCAGCGCTCGTCACCCACGACGCGGTGGTACCACTCCCAGGCCTCCGGGTTGATGGGCTCGCCGACGGAACCGAGGATACGCAGGCTCTTGCGCGAGGTCTTCTTGACCGGCTCCTCGCCGGCCCGCATCAGCGAGCGGATGGCGGTGGGCGCGGTGTAGAAAATCGACACGTTGTGTTTGTCCACCACCTGCCAGAAACGGGACACGTCCGGATAAGTCGGGATACCCTCGAACATCAGCGAGATGGCGCCGTTGGCCAGCGGGCCATAGACGATGTAGGTATGACCGGTGACCCAGCCGACGTCGGCGGTGCACCAGTACACCTCGCCTTCCTGGTAGTCGAAGGTGTACTTGTGCGTCATCGCGGCAAAGAGCAGGTAGCCGCCGGTGGTGTGTAGGACGCCCTTCGGCTTACCCGTCGAGCCCGAGGTGTAGAGGATGAACAGCGGATCTTCCGCATCCATCTGCTCCGGCTCGCAGACGGCGTCTGCATCGGCCAGGGCCTCTTGGTACCAGATATCGCGACCCTCGGTCCACTCGACGTCGCCGCCGGTGCGGCGGACGACGATGCAGGTGTCGACGCTCGGGCATTCGGTCAGCGCCTTGTCTGCGTTCGCCTTCAGCGGCACGTGTCGGCCGCCGCGAACGCTTTCATCGGACGTGATGATGAGTCGGCACTCGGAGTCGTTGACGCGATCGCGTAGCGAATCCGGCGAGAAGCCGCCGAAAACGATGGAGTGTACGGCGCCGATGCGCGTGCAGGCGAGCATGGCCACCGACGCCTCGGGGATCATCGGCATGTAGATGCAGACGCGGTCGCCCTTCTTGACGCCGCGGGCCTTCATCACGTTGGCGAGCTTGCAGACTTCTTCGTGCAGCTGCCGGTAAGTGATGCTCTTGTCCTCGTCCGGGCTGTCGCCTTCCCAGATGATGGCGACCTGATCACCACGGGTGTCGAGGTGGCGGTCCAGGCAGTTATAGGACACGTTGAGCTTGCCGCCCTCGAACCACTTGATGTGCACGTCGCCCGGGCCATAGCTGTAGTCCATGACCTTGTCCCACTTCTTGTACCAGGTCAGGAACTTGTCGGCGTACTCCGCCCAGAAGCCCTCCGGGTCGTCGACGGAGCGTTGGTAGAGCTCGCGGTAGTGTTCGGCGTCGATGTGTGCCTTGGCGGCGATGTCGGCTGGTATGTCGTAGGTCTTGATCTCGGACATATGGATCTCCTCAGGGCGGCGGATGCGAGGCCGTGGTGCAGGCGCAGGGGCCTCGGCGCTGTGGTTGGTCCGCGGAGTCTAAACCTTGGACTTTCTGCTCGCCAGGGGCTTGCGGACATTCGCGCGGATGGCGAACGCTGTCCACCAGTCGTCCGGGAGGTCAGTGGGCTGGTGTCGAGCCGGCCGCCGCGAGTTCATCACGCCCCGGAAGCAGGCGCCCTCCGAGGACGATCAGCAGGACACCGAGCAGCGAGACCCAATACCAGCCCGTCAGGCCGAAGTTGCCGAACTCGTAGACGCCGCCGGCGCTGAACATGACGCCGGCGTCGGAGGGGACGATCCAGCTGACGCCGAAGCCGAGATCCGGTCCCGCGCCCGAGACGGGTTCCGCATACACCTCGGCCGCGAGGCCGTCGTCGGATTCCAAGAGGTCGGCCCGAAACAGTCCGTCGTCGCTGCCGATCCAAAGCCGCTGCAGGCCCTTGCGCTCGTCATCCAGGTGCAGCGAGAGCATGCGGCTACGCTCCAGCCCGACGCGCAACTGCTGCCAGGGCTGCTGCGGCGCGTCCTGCCAGTACAGACCCTGGCTGGTGCCGGCGATGAGCCGGTTGCCGGCGGTCACCGCAAAACTGAAGACATGACCCTCGGCGGGCAGCCCGTCGCTGTTCTCGGCCCAACTGGCGAGGTCCGCGGTGGCGGCCGTAAACACCCCGGCGTTGACGGTGCCGGCGTGCAGATAGGCGGCGTCGGCGGCCCGTTGCGGTTCCAGCCGATAGACGTGCCGGCCCTGCAATTGCGGCGACCAGCCGCCCTTCTGTTGCACCAGGAGCCCTTCCCCGGTGGCGACGACGAGGCCGAATGCAGTCGGCTGTTCATCGCTGATCCGTTGCTCGATCGGGGGCATGTTCGTCGGCGCATTGACGAGCCCGCCCGCGGTTCCGATGGGTCCCTCGCTCGGGTCGCCCGACAGGTCTGCTGCCAGGGCCGTGACCGGCTGGCCGCCGAGGTCGATATCGACCTTCGCCCACTCGCCATCGGCCAGCCGCCAAAGCTCGCCGTCCTGGGTGCCGGCGAGGATCGAGCCATCGTCGGCACGGGCGAGGTCGGTCACATGTCCGGTGCGCGGTGGATCGTTGACGATGACGCGCTCGCCGCCCGGCAACAGCGGACCGGCGACGAGCAGTAGGAGTCCGGCCGCGACGAGTATCAGGGCGGTGGTGCGGTTGGCGTTCATGCTAGGGATTCCTCCAGGCGGGTCCTCGGTTGTACCGCTGATTTTCCGGCGCCGCGGCGAGCGATGGTCGACGGGTCCTGAGGGCTCGCCGCCAATTCCGGGCAATGTGACGTCGAGCCGCCGTGCAAGCAAGCCCCGACATGGAGGTCTGTTGCGGCTCGAGGCACGCGACCGCAGGCGATGGGGGCAGCGCGTCTGCTAGAATGCAGGCTCGTTTCAAGACCATGAAAGCTGCCCTGTCCCGATGACCGTTCGCACTCGATTCGCTCCTTCACCGACCGGCTTCCTGCACCTGGGAGGGGCTCGGACGGCGCTCTTCTGCTATCTATTTGTAAGGCGTCATGGCGGGCAGTTCGTGCTGCGAATCGAAGACACCGACTTGGAGCGCTCCACCACCGAGTCGGTCAACGCGATCCTGGAGGGCATGAATTGGCTCGGGCTGGACTATGACGAGGGTCCCTTCTACCAGACGCAGCGCTTCGATCGCTATAACGCAGTCATCGACGAACTCCTGGACAAAGGGCTCGCCTACCGCTGTGACTGCTCGAAGGACAGGCTCGATCGTGTGCGCGATATGCAGATGGCGGCCAAGGTCAAACCGCGTTACGACGGCCATTGCCGAAGTCGGGATGTCGATCCATCCGCACCACATGTGATCCGTTTCCGCAATCCCGTGGACGGGGCGGTGGTCGTCGACGATATGATTCGCGGGCGCATCGCCTTCGCCAATCAGGAGCTGGATGATCTCATCATCCGACGCAGCGACGGCTCACCCACCTACAATCTCACCGTCGTCGTCGACGACGCGGACATGGAAATCACCCATGTCATCCGGGGCGACGATCACGTCAACAACACGCCGCGGCAGATGAACATCCTGGCCGCCCTCGGCAAGGAGCCGCCGCGCTACGCGCACGTGCCCATGATCCTGGGCGAGGATGGCGCTCGGTTGTCCAAGCGGCATGGCGCGGTCAGTGTGGTCGCGTACCGTGATCAGGGCTACCTCCCCGAGGCGCTGCTCAACTATCTGGTCCGACTCGGTTGGTCCCACGGCGACCAGGAGGTCTTCTCGCTGGACGAGATGATCGAGCTATTCGACCTCGCCGACGTCAACAAGGCAGCGTCCACCTTCAACACCGATAAGCTCGATTGGCTCAATCAATACTACATCCAGCACGGGGACCCCAAGCACATCGCCCGGCTGCTGAGCCCGCAACTAGGCCGTCTCGACATCGATCCCACCGCCGGCCCGGACCTGGTGGAGGTCGTGGAGGCCCAGTCCGCACGCGCCAAGACGCTCGTCGAGATGGCGGACATCAGCGCCTTCTGCTATCGGGACTTCGACGACTACGATCCGGCCGCCGCCAAGAAGCACCTGCGCCCGGTGGCACGCGAGCCGCTTGAACGCGTCCGTGCCGAACTCGACATGCTCGCTCTGGAGGACTGGACCGACCAGGGTATCCACCGCGTCGTCGAGCGCGTTGCCGGCGACCTCGAGGTCAATATGGGCAAGGTGGCCCAGCCGCTGCGCGTCGCGGTGGTCGGGCGCGCCGCGTCGCCGGGTATCGATGTCACCCTGCGTCTGGTCGGCAAGGAAGCGACGCTGCGCCGTATCGACCGGGCGCTGGATTGGATCGCCGCGCGTGCGCAGCAAGCTTAACAGCGCCGTGGATCGCGCATTCGTCGGGAGCGATCCGTGAGCCCCGACGGCTGGGATCGGTCCTGAGGGCCCTAGAGCTGGCCGACGAGGTGCGAGGCGACAGCACAGGCAGTCCAATTCGGAGCCAAGCCTATCCGGGTGGGCCTTAGACGAGTTCGGCTATTCCGTCTTCAAACTTCGCCTGATACCCCAGGCCTGAGACACACCGGCAACGGCGATGCAGGACAACCAACAGACCGCTTTGCGGGACGACGCCCCGGAAGATCTGGTCCATGCGGAGCTTCAGGCCCTGCGCCGGGGGATTGGCGCGCAGATCCTGGGCCAACAGACCCTGGTGGATCGGTTGCTTGTGGCGCTGCTGGCCGATGGGCATCTGCTCGTCGAGGGCGCGCCCGGGCTTGCCAAGACCAGCGCCATCAAGGCCCTGGCGGGCGGCATTCAGGCGGACTTCCACCGCATCCAGTTCACGCCCGATCTGTTGCCCGCGGACCTGACGGGCACCGAGATCTACCGCCCGGCCGACGGCTCCTTCCGTTTCGACCCGGGGCCGGTGTTCCACAACGTCTTGCTCGCGGATGAGGTCAATCGGGCGCCGGCCAAGGTGCAGTCCGCCCTGCTCGAGGCCATGGGCGAACGCCAGGTCACGGTGGGGCGCGAGACCTTCGATCTGCCGCGGCTGTTCCTGGTCATGGCCACCCAGAACCCCATCGAGCAGGAGGGCACCTATCCGCTGCCGGAAGCCCAGCTAGACCGATTCCTGCTGCATGTCCGCGTCGACTATCCGGACGTGGAGACCGAAAAGGCCATCCTGGCGCTGAATCGCGCCGCCGCCCTTGATGCCGGCGACGCGGCCCCGCGACGTCGCGTCCGTCAATCGCAGGTGTTCGAGGCGCGCCGCGCCGCGCTCTCGGTCTATATGGCGCCGCAGCTCGAGGATTATCTGGTCCACCTGGTGATGGCGACGCGCGACCCTGGTCGCTACAGCGCATCGCTGGAAGGCTGGCTCCGCTACGGCGCCAGCCCGCGGGCGACCTTGGCCCTGGATCGTTGCGCTCGCGCACTGGCCTGGCTCGAAGGGCGCGACTTCGTGACACCTGACGATGTCCAACAGATCGCGCCCGATTGCCTGCGCCACCGGCTACTGCTCGACTACGAGGCCGAAGCCGACGGCCGCGACGTCGATGGCTTCATCGACCTGCTGCTCACCAAGATACCGGTGCCCTAGGCCGGCGCCGCTTAGTGACCGCGCGGCGATCTCGGCGAAGGCATCGGACCGGCAAGCCCGCTGGCATCAGCCACGCAGTGCACTGAGACCGAGAGGGGAGGTCGTCGGCCCGTTTATCTCGAAGAATGCCCCGCGATGCGTTCACCCTTCGCCACCGACAGTGACATGGCCGCGCCTGCCGACGGCGTCGCGACCGTCTCCATGCGGAGCCTGATCGCTGCCCGCGGCGAGGCGCGTCGACTGGGTCTCGCAGGTCCGGTGCATGCGTTCGCGACCCGATCGGGCGGGCACCTGTCGCCGGTGCGCGGCGCCGGTATGGACTACGACGAGTCCCGTGTCTATGTGCCCGGTGACGACCCACGCACCATGGACTGGCGCCATACCGCGCGGGCGGGCCGCCCGCACGTGAAGCTGTTCTGTGAGGAGCGGGAGCGGCCGCTCCTGCTGCTGGTTGATCAGCGCCCGGGCATGCGCTTCGCCACGCGGGTCGCGTTCAAATCCGTCATCGCCGCGCGGGCGGCGGCCCTGGTCGGCTGGGCTGCCGTGGAGCGGGGGGATCGCGTCGGCGGTCTGGTGTTCGACGAAGCCTGTTACCTCCTGCAACGACCGGTCGCCCGCCAGCACGGCCTGCTGCAGTTGCTCCGGGCCTTGTCGTCCGCGCCTGCGTCCGCTCCGCCGACGGGCGGCCTGCGTCACATGCACTCGGCGGTCGATCGGTTGCTGCGCTTGCGATACGCAGGGGGGGTGATTTGTGTCCTCAGCGACTTCTCCGATCCAGACGGAGCGGATACCTGGTTGTCTAGGCTCGCGCGGCGGGCCGAGGTGATCCTGGTGGCGGTGCATGATCCGATCGAGGAACGGGCGCCGCCCGGTGGTGCGTATCCGGTGCTGACGCCCGGCGGTCGTCGCGCACTGGATATGACCAGCGAGGCCCGGCGGGTGTCCTACGAGCGGGGATTTCAGCGGCGGCAGCGCTGGCTCATCGACTCGGCGCGGCGTTGCGGTGCGCACTGGTTGCCGTTGCGCACGGACTGGCCCATCGGCAGATCCCTCGCCCGGGGGCTGGGCGTGCCGAGGATCTCGCAACGGGGGACGGGGAGGGGATGAACCCTGAGCACCTCGACCCGCTCGCGGGCCTGCGTGCATATCAGATGCCCGAGGCGCTGCACTGGTGGCCGCCGGCGCCGGGCTGGTGGTTACTCTGTCTCCTCGCGTTGTTGGTCACGCTCGGCCTGGTCATTCGACGTCGGCGTCGGCGACGCGGTCGCAGCCTGGAACGCCTGGCCCTGCGGGAGTTGGCGGAGTTGAAGGCATCCTGGGCGGAACGGGGAGACGTCCTCACGGTCAGCCGCGATCTGGCGTCCTTGTTGAGGCGCTATGCGTATGCCCGTTATCCGGGTGACGATGCCGCCGGTCTCTGCGGCGACGCCTGGATCCGCTATCTCGGGCGCAGGTGCGAGCAGGCGCCGGCCGCGGTGCGCGCGTCCCTCGGCGGTGACCTGGGCCGGTCGCTGGTGGACCTCCCCTACCGACCGCTCCATGCGAGTCCCGACGACGAACCGGACGTCGAGGTGCTGGCGCACGCCGCCGAGGCCCTGATCCGAGCCGGAGGCCGAGCTGCCAAGACGCGAACAGGCGGTCCAGGATCATCATGACGCTCGCCTGGCCCTGGTTGCTCGTGGTGTTGCCCTTGCCCCTATTGGTGCGCTGGGGACTTACGCCGGCCCGGGAACTCGGTGGGCCGGCGCTACGCCTGCCCGCTGGCATTCCGTTGCAGCAATTCGTCGCCGCGCCGGGGCTGTCCGGGCGGCGCATCGGCCTGCTGCTCGCCCTCTCGGCCTGGGGTCTGCTGGTGCTTGCCGCGGCTAGGCCGCAATGGCTGGGCGAGCCGACGCCGTTGCCCGTGTCGGGGCGGGACCTGGTGCTCGCCATCGACGTCTCCGGCAGCATGGAGCAGCCGGATTTCGAGCTGGCGGGCCAGGCGGCAACCCGGCTCAGCGCCGTGAAGCAGGTGGCCAGGGCCTTCATCGAGCGCCGCAACCAGGATCGCATTGGGCTGATCCTGTTCGGGAGCCAAGCCTATGTGCAAACGCCTCTGACCTTCGATCATATCGCCGTCGCCGAGATGCTGGAGGAGGCGACCGTCGGGCTCGCCGGGCGGGATACCGCCATCGGCGATGCAATCGCCCTCGGCGTGAAGCGCCTGCGCGAGCAGCCGGAGCAGAACCGTGTGCTGATTCTCCTCACGGACGGCGACAACACCGTCGGCAGTCTCCACCCGTTGCAGGCCGCGGAGCTCGCGGCCCGGTCGGGGGTGCGCATCTATGGCATCGGCTTGGACGGGACGCCCGGCACCGGGGGCGTCGGCGCGTTCCGGCTGCGTCAGGCGGGGGATGACCTGAACCCGGCCCTGCTGCGCTCGCTGGCCGAGGTGACCGGCGGCCAGTTCTTCAGCGCGACGGATGGGCGGGAGCTGGCAGACGCCTATCGGATGCTCGATCGCCTGGAGCCCAGTGTCCGTGCAATCGAGACCTTTCGGCCAACACGCGAACTCTACCCGCTGCCTGCTGCTGCGGCCCTGGTGTTGACCGTGCTGCTCGCCTCGCTGAGGCTGGCCCGTTGCCGCATGCCGAGCCTCGGGAACGAGGGCATCCATGCAGCCCGGGGCGCCGAAGCGCGGCAGGGGTCGGCCGATGGGGCTTGAGTTGCACTGGCTGCGTCCCTGGTGGTTGCTCGCCGTGCCGGCGCTGTCACTGCTGCTCGGGATCATCGTGCTGCGCGTGCGCCGGTCCAGTGCCTGGGAGTCGCTGGTCGACCCCGCGCTACGGCCGTTGGTGTTGACCCGGGGCGCGCGGTCCCTCGGCTGGCCGCCCTTGATCCTGCTCGGGATGGCCTGGCTGCTGCTCGCGGTTGCGCTGGCCGGCCCGGCCTGGCAACGGGACGTCAGGCCCGTGTTTCGGATCGAGCAGCCGCGGGTGCTGTTGCTCGACCTGTCCGAGTCGATGCGGGCGCGGGATCTGAAGCCCAGCCGGCTGGCGCGGGCGCGATTCGAGGTGATGGATCTCCTCGAGGAGACCGACGAGGGCCAGTTCGGCCTGATCGCCTTCGGTGCCGAACCCTTCCTGATCGCGCCCCTCACCAACGATGCCGCCACGGTACGCGAGCAGGTGCCCCTCTTGAATCCCGACATCCTGCCGCTGCTTGGTGAGCGCCGGACCGATCTGGCCCTGGACTTCGCCGGAAAGCTGCTGCGCCGCACCGGTGCCTCCGGGGCGGACGTCATCCTGGTCGCCGATGCCCTCGGTGCGCAGGAGCGGGCAGAAGATGTTGCGGCAACGCTGGCCTCCGCCGGGCACCGGGTGTCGGTGCTCGCGCTCGTGCCCAACGCATCCTTCGATGCGCTGGCACGGGCCGGCGCTGGCGTGGTGGTCCCGGCGGTTGCCGATGCCTCGGATGCACGACGGCTGCTGGGATTGCAGGGGGATGCGGACCTGTCCGGCAAGACCGAGCAGGTCAGCCTCGATCGACATTGGCGTGACGATGGACCCTGGCTGGTCCTGTTCGTGTTGCCGTTGGCGGCGCTGGCGTTCCGGCGCGGTTGGATCGGGCTTTGGATCGGGCTTTGTCCCGCCGCGCTGCTGCTGGTGCCGCCGCAGCCCGCGCAGGCATCGCTTTGGGGCGACCTCTGGCTGCGCCCGGAGCAACAAGCCGTGCGAGCCGCCCGCGCGGGGCGGCTCGACCCAGCACTGCTCGAACGCCTGGACGCGGGCTGGCGGGCGGCGCTGCGCCATGCCGCCGGAGACTACCAGGGCGCGCTGGATGAACTCGCCGGTCAGACCGGTGCACGGGCACACTACAACCGCGGCAATGTGCTCGCCAGGCTCGGTCGCTTCGATGAGTCGCTGGCGGAGTACGATGCGGCGCTGGATCTGGAGCCGGCTCACGCGGACGCACGCCACAACCGCGAGCTGCTGCTGGAGCTGATGCGCAGTCCATCGCGTCCCCCGACCCTGCGCACGGGCGAGGCCGGGGCGGACAGCGTGCCCGATCGGCGGGGAGGCGACGACAGCAACGCCGAGGCCCCTGCATCGCTGCAGCCATCCACCGAACGACGTGGCCCCGGACCCTCGGCTGACGGTACCGGACAGGATGCAGCGAAAGCGGATGGAGGCCAACAGGACGTCGGTGGTGGAGACAGATCCGCGCGCGCCGATGCCGACGCGGGCGAGGCAACGAGTGCCGGGGCGGAATTGGCATCGGATCAGTCCGCTGTGGCTACGGCCTCGGAGCGACCGTCCTCGGATACGGACGGAGGCGGCCCCGTGGCAGCGGCGGTGGACGCTGCGTCCTCGCCGGACGAGGATGCCCAGGTAGACGATGTGGATGCCTACCTGCTGCGCCAGGTCCCGGACGAGCCGGGCCGCCTGCTCCGCGAGCGACTCCTGCTCCAATACCTGAGGCGGCATGGGCAACTCTACTGAGCTGCGCCGCAAGGGCGCATGTCTAGCGTGGCTCTTCGTCTGCGGTCTGTTGCTAAAGGGCCCGGCGCTTGCGGCGGAGGCGCGCAGCGAGCCGACCTGGGTCGAGGTGGACACGGCGGGCGTCGCCGTCGCAGGGGCGGATCAGGGGGATGACCAGGTTGCGTCGGACGCGGTACTGATGGAGGTCGATGCCGAGCCCGGGACTCCCTATGTCCGATCGAGGGTGCGCTACAGGGTCCGGGTGCTCGCGCGGGTGCCGCTGCGCGATGCGACCCTATCCGAGCCGATGGCCGAGGGGGCCCGCGTCCGGCGGCTGGGGCAGGACAGACGCTTCGATACTCGACGCAACGGACGCGACTATCGCGTCATCGAACGCCTCTATGTGGTCGTGCCCAGGCGCGCGGGGAGTCTGGTCATCCACGGGCCGACACTGAGGGCTGCCGTGCCGCTCCGGGCCATCGCGGACCGGGGGCTGGACGATGGCCTGCTGACGCGTCGCGCCCTGGTCGAGCGCACCCCGGAGCCCTTGGCACTGACGGTCAGGCCGCCGCCCGAGGGCGCATCTCGGCCCTGGCTGCCCGCGGAGTCCCTGTCCATCAGCGAGGAGTGGGAGCCCGAGCCCGAGCAGGCACTCGCGGGCGAGCCCCTGTTGCGGCGCGTGTCGGTCGAGGCGTTCGGTGTCGGCCTCGGTGGGGTCGCGCTGCCCGATGTGCCGAGCGTGGAGGGGCTGAGGATCTATACCGAACCCGTGCGTAGCGAGGAATTGGTGGTCGGGGAGGATCTCGCCGTCCGCGTGGAACAGGCGCAAACGCTCGTGCCGACCAAGGACGGCTTGGTTCGAGTCCCGGAGCTGATCATCCCCTGGTGGAGCCTCGGCATGGATGAGCAACGGCTCGCGCGCCTGCCGAGCCGCGACTTGCTCGTCGGGTCATCGTCCCGGACACCCGACGCTGCGGCAACCGATGAGGCCATGCGGCGGCGCTTCCTCGAGCGTGCCACCGCGGACCCTTGGGGATGGGGCTGGCTCCTGCTCAGTCTCGCGATCATCTTGCTGGTGACGCTTGCGGTGCTGATCCGCGAGCGTCGTCGGCGCGGCCCGAGGCAGGGCAGGGCAGGACGGGCGCTGGTGGCTGAACCGACGGCCTCCGATTGCGGGGCCCGATTCCGCCGTGCCTGCGAGCGCAACGACCCGACGGCGGCGCGTGCCGCGCTCGGTGCCTGGGCTCGCGCCGAAGGGCTGTCGCAGCAGGAGGGCAGGGGGATCGCTTCGGTACTGCGGGCCCGCGGCGATGCCGGTGAGGCCGCGGCGGCCCTGATGGAGCTGGATCGGGTTGTCTATGGGCACGCCGGGAACGGGGCGGCTGCCGAGTCGAAGAGCAGCCCCGGGCGCAAGTCCAAGCCCTGGCAGGGCACCGCCGCGCTCGGTGCCATCGCACCCCTGTTAGGCGCTGCCGTGCGCGCTAAACGATCCGTTGACGAGGAACGCCTTCCGCCCCTGTTCCCGGAGTCGGGACCTGGGGGCCGATAGGCGTTCGATCACGACCGGGGCCGACTGCCCTGATGGAGGCGGACCGGTTGGTCGGCTGATGTCGTCGCCGGCGGGCGCTCAGGCGCCCCAGCGGCGCACGCGACCGGTGTCCAGATGGACGAAGTCCGAGCGGGGATAGAACCCTACGCCGCCACGGCTCAGGGATACGGCTGCGTCGCGGATGTTGCGGGTCGAGGTTTCCTTGAGGCGAACGTCGATGGCCTTGCCGGACATGTGCAGGCTCTTCTTGGCGACGCCGCTGGAGGCGCGGCGCAGCATCGAGTTGGTGCGCGGCGATCGGTAGCCGCTGATGATCTCGAAGGTGCCGTCGTCGTGGCCGAGGCGTTGCTTGACGTCGTGGAGGAGATCGAACAGCTGCGGGTCGATGGCGGTGATGTCGCCGGTGCGGAAGTCGCGGAGGAAGTGGTTGAGTCGCTTCAGGGCGCTGCGCTGGTAGTGATCCCCAACCCGGTAGGTGACATTGATGCGCTCGTTGGTGTGTAGATGATGCAGGGACAGCGTCTTGGCGCCAGAGCCGGCGGTGCGCCGGGCCCAGACTGGTGCGGAAGCAACAGCAAGACCGGCGCCGAGAAAGTAACGGCGATTCATGTAGATTCCCCCGATATGTTGATTCTAGTACAGCTTGAGTATATCGCAGGTCGAGGGGAATGCAATGTCTTTGCAATGCAAAGATTAGCTTAAGGGATTTAGTTGACAATACTCATGATTACTGGCTCTCAAGCTACTATTTCAGCTCGCAAAATACCTTGTACTGCATCGCCCTGTGCTATGCTCTGGTCATACCTCGGTTGTATCTGCGCAACTCCTCTAGCACGAGACAGGGTAAACCTGTATGCACGTTTGGACAGGCACCAGCTGAATGGGTACCGGGAGGATCGACACCGGACGGGCGGCGTTGCTGCAGCAAATCGCTCCCCGGGGCCTGCTGCTGGTCTTGTCCCTGGGGCTCGCGTCGGCGGCCTGCGAGGCAGACGTGTTCAAGTACGTCGACTCCGAAGGGAACATCTATTTCTCCGACGAGCCGCTCCACGGCAAGAACCTGAAGCTCGAGTGGAAGCGAACCTCCAGGCGCCTGGCGGCGGAGAATCGTGAGCAATCGAAGGCCGAGTTGGAGCAACGCGCGCGCGCGATGGCACGCGTCAAGGCCCGCCTCGACGGTGAGTCCCTGAGCATCTCGACCCGGCCATCCGAGCCCGTCAGCGGGTCGATGGCCGTGCGTCGCGCCCGGTACCGGCACCTCATCGACCGCAACGCCGCGCGCTTTGGCCTGAGTGCGGATCTTCTGCACGCGGTGATCCGCACGGAGTCGGCGTACAAGGCGAACGCGCTGTCCCATGCCGGTGCCTGCGGGTTGATGCAGCTCATGCCCGCGACCGCTCGCCGATTCAAGGTCAACAGCATCTGGGATCCGGCCGAGAACATCCGCGGTGGCGCCGAGTACCTGCGCTTCCTGCTGAACCTGTTCGACGGCGACCTGCGCCTGGCCCTCGCCGGGTACAACGCCGGCGAGGGTGCGGTGAAGAAGTACGGCTACCAGATTCCACCCTATCGCGAGACGCAAGACTACGTGCGTAAGGTGCTGCGCCATCTAGCATCGGAGCGCCTGGCGGACAACTCCTGACGCTCCGACGCGTATCCCCCATGTTTGCGGGTCGGGCGTGCGGCCGGGGAGCCCGAGTCTCAGCCGACGTGCAGGTAGTCGACGCCCTTGCAGTAGTCCAGTCGGGCCAGCTCGGCCTCGATTAGTCCTCTGGCGCCGTGGCTGGCGACATATACGAGTACCAGCGGTTTGGGCCGACGCTGTCGCAGCCACTCGGGCCCGACCACCGGGGCTCCGTCGATGCGGTTGCCGAGCTTGCGCGGATCGATATCGATCCATGCGACCGGGCTGAAGCCGCGCTCGAGCAGGTGGTGCGCTCGCTGGCGGGTGCGCCGACCCGCTCCCCAGATCACCAGGCGATCGCGTCTTGCCAGGAGTCTCGGTTCGGCGGCGAGATAGGCCGCGCGCAGCCGGTCGAAGGCGCGTCGCGCGCAGCGCGGATCGACCCGCGTGAGTCGCGACGGATGGTCACGCCACTGCAGCAGGATCCGGGGGAGCTTGGCGAGCCGGGCGCCGCGCTGATGCAGCCGCAGCCACAGCTCATAGTCCTCCGGAAATGGCCCGTGGCGGTAGCCGCCCGCCGCGAGAACGTGCTTCCTGCGCAGCATCACCGACGGATGCGCCAGGGGGGATTCCAGATAGATGTCCGACGCGATGTCCTGCTCCGAGCGACGGCCGTTCTGCCATTCGACATAGGCCGCAAAGCCCGCGGTGAGCGGATGCTCCGAGAACGCATGCACCAGGCTCCCCAGCACGCTGAGTTCGGGGTCATGCCGCATCGCGGCATGCTGCAGTGCCAGGCGCTTCGGGTGCATCAGGTCGTCCGCGTCCATGCGCGCGACCAGCTCCGTGCGCGCCCGTCCGAGCCCGAGGTTGAGGGCCGAGACGAGTCCGGTTCCCGGGCTGCGGATATGCCGAAAGCGCCCGTCCCGGCGCTGGGCGGCGGCAACGAGGTCCGGACCGCCGTCGCTGGAACCGTCGTCGATGCACAGGCATTCGAAATCACCGAGTGTCTGTGTCGCAATGGACTCCAGGCAGGCCCCGAGGGTGGTGCCAGCGTCCCGAAACGGCATCAGGATGCTGACGGCTGGGTCGGACATCGGTGTGCCCGGCACGGGGCTGGCTGGTGCACCCGCCGTGAAAGCTCGGAGACCGCAGTCGGTGGACGCATCGCCCGGCGCCACGCCTGCACGCGTCGAAGGTCCCTATCGGGCAGGTGACCGACGGATCCCGCCTTGGCTTCTTCGCCTCGGTCGTCGTCCCGACAGGCGTTGCGATCTCGACATCCGGCAGAGGCCGCGGGCCTAGTCTTCGCCGATGACGCGCTCGTCGCGCGGCGTCGAGAGGAGCTTCTCGGCTTCGCCCTGCTGTTGGGCGAAGATGAGGCGGTAGTCGCCGTCGTCATCGGCCTCGCGCGCTTCGCGGAGGGCGCGGACCAGGGCGCGCGCCTCCTGGTACTTGTCCTTGGTCTCGATATAGCCGAGTTCCAGTTTAGGAGACACGCGGTAGACGAAATACGGCATAGGGCTCACCTTCTTAAGGACAACAGGCGGTTATCGCGAGGCCCGAGGGTATCCCTGGGCGTCTGACATGCCGGCCCGGGCTCTACTCGCCTTGTGCAGACGCCCCGTACCGCGCGAGGTATCGAGCGCTGGGCGAGACTTCTCCGACGGGTGCTCGGGTATCGTTGGATGGTTGAGTGTTGTCGGGTTTTTCTCAGAATCGCCAGCGAAAAGCAAGGACGCGGCGCCTATGCCAAAACCTCCTGTGTCGGGTATAGACAATTCCTGGGAAAACCACCAGCGATGCTGTGGTAAGGTCCGCGCCGCCTCCAGGGTTTGTCGAAACGAAGTCGAGCCGCGCTCGACCTCGGTCGGAATCGCGCATCGTCTCGGCGGGCACTGATACCGCCTCGGCCTGCAGCGTCGGGCTTCCACGGCACCCGGAGGTCGGCATTCTGCTTGCTCGGAAGAGCGTCACCCCCAGCGAGGCCCAACATGATCGATCCCGTAGGTTCCAAGGAACTCAAGCCGCGATTCGTCTACGACTCAGAACGCCATCACGCGCTGATGCGCGAGGCCGAGACGCTGCCGGCGGTGACCATCAGCTCCCAGGCGGCGGGCAACGCCGTGATGATGGGGGGTGGCTACTTCTCGCCCTTCAGTGGCTACATGAACGTCGCGGATGCGGTGAGCGTCGCCGAGGGTATGCGCACCACCGACGGCCGGTTCTTCCCGGTGCCGGTCATGTGCCTGGTGCCGGACGTGTCGGCCATTGGCAATGCCAAGCGCATCGCCCTGCGCGACCCGAACATGGACGGAGAGCCGGTGCTGGCCGTCATGGACGTGGAGGCCATCGAGGAGGTCTCCGATGAGCAAATGGCGCTGATGACCGCAAAGGTCTACGGTACCCAGGACACCGAGCACCCGGGTGTTGCCGCGTTCAACGGCCAGGGCCGAATGGCCATTTCCGGCAGCATCGAGGTGCTGCACTTCTCGTACTTCCAGGACGACTTTCCGGACACCTTCCGCACCGCGGTGGAGATCCGCAACGAGATTGCCGAGCGCGGCTGGAAGCGGGTCGTCGCCTTCCAGACCCGCAACCCGATGCACCTGGCCCACGAGGAGCTCTGCCACATGGCCATGGAGCGCCTGGAGTGCGACGGCCTGGTCATCCACATGCTGCTCGGCAAGCTCAAGAAGGGCGATATTCCGGCCCCCGTGCGCGATGCCGCCATCCGTAAGATGGTGGAGCTGTACTTCCCGCCGAACAGCGCCATGGTCACCGGCTACGGTTTCGACATGCTCTATGCCGGGCCGCGCGAGGCCGTGCTGCATGCCTACTTCCGCCAGAACATGGGCGCAACCCACTTCATCGTCGGCCGCGACCACGCCGGCGTGGGCGACTACTACGGCGCCTTCGACGCCCAGACCATTTTCGACGAGGTGCCCGACGACGCGCTGGACATCGAGATCTTCAAGGCCGACCACACGGCCTACTCCAAGAAGCTCAACAAGGTGGTCATGATGCGCGAGGCCCCGGACCACAGCAAGGAAGACTTCGTGCTGCTCTCCGGTACCAAGGTGCGCGAAATGCTCGGCCAAGGCATCGCCCCGCCGCCGGAGTTCAGCCGGCCGGAGGTCGCGCAGATCCTGATGGACTACTACCAGTCCATCAAGTAGTGCGATCGGCGGCAGCGATGGGGCCGCTGCCGCGTCTCAGCCGCGATGTCAGTCGCGTTGCCCAGCAACCCAGCGCAGGAAGAACGTCTTCAGGTAGGACGTCTCGGCGATGGCGGGTTGCACGGGGTGGTCGGGCCCCTGGGCGCCGCTCAGCAGCAGTTGCAGTTCTTGCTCGTTGCGTCGCGCGGCGGCCTGTACCGCATGCAGAAAGGCGTCGCGCCCGAAGTGGAAGGAGCAGCTGGAGGTGATGAGCAGGCCGCCGGGGGCGAGCAGGCCGAGGCCCAGCCGGTTCAGGCGCTCGTAGGCGCGCGCACCCTCGCGTTCATCCTTGCGTCGCTTGATGAAGGCAGGTGGGTCCAGGATGACGCGATCGAAGCGGGCACCGTCGTCCTTGAGTGCGCGCAACACCTCGAAGGCGTCGCCCTGCAGCCTGTCGATGCGGTCCTCCAGGCCGTTGCGGCCGGCGTTGGCTGCGACTTGAGCCAGGGCCTCCGCCGACGCATCGACGAAGGTGACCGACTCTGCGCCGTCGGCGGCCGCGCGCAGCCCCCAGGCACCGAGGTAGCAGCAGACATCCAGCACCCGATCCGCCGCGCCGAAGCGGGATTGCGCCAGCCGATTGTCGGCTTGATCGAAGAACCAACCAGTCTTCTGGCCGCTGCCGGGCGTGACACCGAAGCGTAGCTCACCCTCGGTGATCTCCACCTCGCCGGGGTCGTCGCCGAGCACCCAGTCGATACCCTGTTCCAGACCCTCCAGGCCGCGCACCGCGCTGTCGTTGCGCAACACGATGCGTCGAGGCCGTAGCACCTGTTCCAGTGCGGTAATGACCAGCGGTCGCATGCGCTCCATGCCGGCGGTGGTGATCTGCACCGCGAGCAGGTCGCCGTAGCGGTCCACGATCAGACCCGGCAGGTGGTCACCCTCGCCGTGCACCAATCGATAGAAAGGGGCAGGGTAGAGTCGTTCCCGCAGTTCCAGCGCGGCGTGGATGCGCCTCAGCAGCAGGGTGCTGCCCAGGGGCTCGCCGTGACGCCGGCTCACCAGGCGCGCGCAGATGAGCGAGTGCGGATTCACGTAGCCGTGCCCGAGCCAGCGCCCGCGCTGGGCGACGATCTCCACCGGCTGCCCCGGCTCCAACGCCTTCAGCGGTGTCGCGGCCGTGTCCACCTCGTTACTGTAGATCCAGGCGTGGCCGGCGAGCAGGCGGCGTTCCTGGTCTTTCTTGAGGCGGAGCGTGGCGGGTCTCATGGCGGGGTCCGGTGGCGGAATCTAACCCATCAGCTTAGCCGGAAACGGTGAGGGCGTGCGGGTCGGGTTGCACCTAAGGCCCATCTAGTCCTACCGCGCCCAAGTGCCGCACACAACCCCCACCACCGGCTGTTTCCGGTATCGCGTTTGTCGTCCGTCGGCGCCGTTGTAACAGGGAGGGTCTTCTCAGTCGCGTGCCGGTGTCGCACCGTCGGCCAGCAGGGCGGCGAGGATCTCGGGCTCCAGGTTGCCGGCCCGCTCGGTGGTGGATTGCCGCAGCCGCTCGGGGAAGCCCTTGCGAGCCATCTCGGCGAAGCGCCGACCGCCCGCGCTCAGGCCGGCGAGCACCACCGCGGCGTGGGCGCCGCTCGCGGCGTTGCGCCGATGGCCCAGATGGACCGGCGAGAGTCCGCAGCTGTACCAGAAATCGAGCAGGACAGGCGTCGCGCCGAAGCTTGCGCCGATCAGGTCGGCGCCGTCGTCTAGCGCCCGCTCCGCTAGGGCTTTCATCAGCCGTTTGCCGAACCCGCGACGGCGGGCGGCGGGATGGACGGCGATGCGCAGGATGCGCGAGAAGCCGAAGCAGGGTGCCTCGCGCAACCCGGCGTGCGCAGACAGGGTCTGCGGCAGCAGGTGCCCACGCGGGCGACGGCGACCTTCGAAGATGGGCCCATGCAACGCCGCCGGCAGCCGTCCTTCGCGGCCGGTAACGGCGACACCGAGCACGGTTGCCCCCGCGCGCAGTACGTGCACGGCAATGTCCGGTGCGTCGAGCATCTGGCGCAGATCCGAGGGTCGGGTCTGATAGTGACCGAGCACCAGCAACCCGAACACCTGCCGCAGCAGCGCCTCGTCCCGACTCAGCCGGTCGCGGTCCAGGGTCTCGCTGTGAATCCTGTCTTGCTGTGACGTCGCATCGAGCCGAGCGACCGTCGCATCCCGCGCCGGTTCGGCGTCGAGCAGCAACAGGTCGTCGATGAGTCGTTCCAGCGGGTCGTTCTCCGCCCAGCGAATGGGCTGGCGCAGGCGCAGGTGCCGCCAGCCGGGCGTCAGGCGGTCCAACACGCGTCCGAACCGCAGCTCGAAGCCGCGTCCGGTGCCCTCGTAGCCATGCACCGTGGTGGCGAAAACGACCCGAGACCAGCGCACGAGCATGCCCTGGAGCAATGGAGCGGGGATGGAGGCGGCCTCGTCCACCAGCAGTAAGTCGGCGGGCGGTGCATCACGGAGCAGGACGTCCGGCGCGACGAAGCGTGGTGCGGCCTCCCCTGCGTGGCGCAGCACCGCCTCGGCGGCGGCCCGGCGGGGCGCAGTGAGCAGGATGGTCGAGGCGCCCTGTGCGGCGAGTCGCCTTGCCGCGATGCCCATGGCCGCGGACTTGCCCCGGCCGCGGTCGGCGGTGAGCACCAGCGCGGCGGGCGTGTCGGCGGCGGCGACCTCGAGCACCGCGGCGATCGCCTCGGCTTGGTCGCGGGTGGTCGGTTCGGGTTCGGGTGGCCGGTCCGCGGCTGTCTCTGCAGGCGAACGGATCCGGCCTTGGTGTGCGACTTGCAGCCGTCGCTCTGGCTGGGTGGACGTCGTTTCGCTCGTCCACCCCAAGCGGGCAGCCGTCTCGCCGTGTTCGAAGAGGGTCGTGACGGCGGGGCTTGTCCGCAGGTGCCGGCAGATGCGCTCGAGCGTGCGGGTGCCAACGGCGCTGAGGTCATGCGGGAAGCTCAGGAATCGTGCGGTGCCCGGGTCGGCGAGTCTGGTCCAGTCCGCGGGCGCCGGGCTCAAGAGGAGCAACAGCCCGCCGCCGCGGAGTGTGCCGACCGCGGCGCCGAGCGCATCCAGGTCGAGCCCGGCCCAGGCGTCCACCACAAGCAGGCCGCACTCGCCGCCGAGGCCGATGGTGCGTTGGTTCGGGTCCGCGGCGCCGTGGCGGTCGCCGAGCCAGGAGGCGTCGGCGCCTGGCCCTCGGGACAGGATCTGGCGGGCGGCCGCCAGGGTCCATGGTCGACTGCCGCCGAGCCAGAGCAGGTGACGGTCGCCTGTGTCCGAGAACCTGGCGGGCAGGCGCCGGGCCGCTTCGGCCGGAGGGATGCCGGGCTCTACTGTGCTCAAGCTGGGGTCGCCGGCTCGCCGACGCCGGTGGGCGCCTCGGCGGAAGGGACGGTGTGTACCTCGATGCTCGGCATCCGGTTCATGCGGAGGATCCTGTAGTCGTGGATGTTGGACCGCGGCACGGCGCCGTCGGCGGGCGTGATCTCACTCATCGGCGCCGCGGACAGGCCGACGCCCATGCCGCCCTCCATCTCGACGCACGACGCGGCACGCGAGATTCCCGACGGTGCCCTCGGCGCCCGATTTCAGTCCGCCGGGGGGCCTTCCGGCGTGCGGCCGCCGTGCTCCTTCTCCTCCGGCGTGGCATCGCGAACGGTGTGGAGCCACACCCGGTAGATGACCTCACGTCCGCAGAGGGGGTTGTTGCCGTCGAAGGTGATGCTGTCGTTCTCGATTTTGGTGACCAGAAAGCTCTTCATCTGGCCCAGGTTGTTCTCCATCAGGATCTGGCTGCCGACCTGTCGGTACTCGCGTGGGACGACTGCGAGCTTCTCGGTGACGACCAGGGATTCGTTCCTTGGGCCGTAGATCGCATTGCAGTCGACGAGCAGGTCGACGCGTTCGCCCGCGGTCTTGCCCTGCAGTTCCTGCATCAGATTCGGCGCCAGGATCTCGTTGACCCCATGGACATAGCTGAGCGGGCGTGTGACCTCTGTGAGGATCTCGCCGGTGGTGCTGTCGCGCACCTCGTAGGTGAGTTCGACATACTTGCCTTCCGAAATGGACTCTGGGTTGGTTTGGGTCACGCTGATCTCCAGGATGCTTGGGCTGATCGAAGGGGAGAGACTCCCGCGCCATGGGTGGGGGCGGCTTGCGCCCGGCCACGGTATCCTAACCAGTCGCGTGACATTCCTCCTCGGCCAGCAACAGGTGATCGCCCTTGTCGACGTCCCCCCTCGTGATCGAAAACGACGCCATCTCCGCCCTTGCGCTGGAGGTCACCCAGGCGGTACTTGCCAAGGGCGACGAGGCACAGGCCATCATGGCGGAGGAGTCCGGCCCCCTGGCCCTTGCCCAAGCGCTGTCGGACTTCTTCCAGATCGCCGGCGCGCTGGAGCAGGGCGCGGCGCGGCTGGAACAGGACGAACTCGACGAGTTCTGCGCCCATGGGCTGGATCTGCTCGATCGTCTCGCCTTCCTGGTGCGCAAGCTCGAGGTCATGGACAAGCGCGGCGCGGTGGCGCGCCTGTTTGCGAGCATGGGGGTCTGGGTCGCGCGCCGCGGAGCCACCATCGACAACCTGGAGGGCACTGCCGACGGTTTCGGCATGATCGTCAACGGTACCAGCTCGCCGGAAGACCTCCGCATCCTATGCTGGCTGATGGACGAGGTGATCGGGTCCGCTTCGACGCGTCTGCAGTTGGACGAGGAGCGCGGCGATGCCTGGCGCCCCTGGCGTGTCATCAACCTCAATATGGGGATCGCGGCGACCCGCTCCCTGGATCCCAAGCTGATGGAACGCACCTTCGACAGCATGGGGCGGCGGCTACCCAACGACATGGCCGGATTCCTTGCCGACGGCATGCGCCAGGCCATGTTCCAGAATGTCCCGGACGAGGTGCGCGATGTCATGCGCCGCTGCGCCGAGCAGTGGCCGTCCGGTGCGCCGCATTGAGGGCGGACCCGCTATTTCCATGACATCTTTGGGGCGAGCCGGCAGCTGGCATCGCGTAGCGTCGAGGCTAGTTCAGTCGCGGAGAGTCCAGTCATGAGTATCCGGGCGCACTCTCAACGCCTGCTGCAGCCGTTCTCGGCCCAGGTCCAGATCGCCGAAGCCGACAATGCAAGGGCGCTGTCGATGGACGGAGATTTGTGGGAGTTCCAGTTCATCTACGCGAGTGGTCGCGGCGGCGTGGGGGCAGGCGGGCGCCAGCGGGGGCGTTTTGTTCGCGCTGCACACATACGCTACGGCGACTTGGAGGAGGTGGTCGGCAACCCCTCCACCGCTGAGGGGGAGGTCGACTCGCGCATACTCGCCTTGGCGGAGTTCATCCTCGCCGCCGAGTTGCCCTTCGAGGCCGCCGACCGCCACGAGTACTGGCTACTCGATCCCAAGGACGACACGCCGCTGGCCTTGATCTTCTCCTGTATCGACGCCTCCGAGATGGCGTCCTTCCCGAAGCTGACGGACTGGACGGCGCTGCCGGCCGCGGTGATGCCCATCGACTCCAGCGAGGAGGAGCGCAGCCGCTCCTATGGCCCCGTCAACTATCGGCTGGAGCGCTCCGTTGCTGAACGCGCTGGCAGCAGTCCCCGCGCGCGCTGGTTCACGCGCCGCTACCGCGAGGACGAGGAATTCCCGCCCTTTCTGGTGCGCGAGGACTGGAACGACGCCGAGCAGCACGACCTGTGCCAGCGCTACCTGCAACGCCAGGCCCCACGACTGCTCATGCTGCACGGTGTGGGCCTCGAGGATCGGCGCCGAATGGAGCTGGCCGCCAAGGCACACGCCTTAGACGTCGAGCGCTTCTATTCGCTCTACCCGGAAGTGGTCGACAAGGGGGTATTGGACAAGATCCGCATCGAGGCCAAGCTGCGAATAGCCGCTGGAGAGATGCCCTACGCGATGGGACGCCGCGACGGCGTACTCTACCAATGACGCCGGCTGAGCTGTGCGTCGCCCGCGGCGCATTGACCGGAGCGATTTCGCTCAGCGTGGTTCGGTGTTACGCGCCGGGGCGCCTCCCCGGTCCTGCGGTGTGAGCATGACTCGATACCCACTGGAGGCGTCGAGCGTCGACGCGTCGATCTCGATGCTCGAAACCCACCTCGACCCGGCGCAAATCGCGCCCTTGGTCGCGGTTCTTCGGGAGCTCGCGAAGGCGCCGGAGGATGCGGCGCTACTGGCGCGGCTGTCGCATGCGTTTGCCGGCCTGGGTGTCCTGCAGGGCGCCGTTCTTACCTACGCGCCGGCGATCGGGGCGTTACTCTCGGACGACCCATTCGGCGACTGACTCGACGTCCTGCAACCGACGAGGGCGCACCACCTGCGCCCTGTGGAACCTGTCCCGCACTCAAGGGTTTGACGCATTGTCCATTCGGACGCACGCGCATGCCCCTGATCGGCTTGTGGATGCAGCAACAGTCCGCCAATCGTATCCCCATTAACAACGATTATGGCGCCCGAAAATGTCTGAGTCGCGGGTGTTGTCTCGGGCTGCGTATACTAATTCGCCGACACCCCTGGCTGCGTTGGCAGACGCCGATGCCAGGGTCGAGAAGGGTGTCCGAGCAAGCGCAAACGACGCCCGCGTCTTAAGGTCCACTGCTCAGACTCTGGGCGGCCGCACGCCATGTTGCTGGCCCAGGGTCAAGCTCTTAGCATCCCACGTGGAGATAGCATCCGATGATCACAAGCAACCCCTTCGCAGACTTGGCTGCGAACCTGCCACTCGACCCCGGGGTCATGCAGGCCTACGTCGTTCTGATGGTCCTTCTGGTCATCGGCGGCACCCTGCTCGACGTCATCCACAAGAAGAGCGGGAAGTACTTCGTCGAGAAGGGGCAGTCGCTGAAGAAGCTCGCCAGGCGTCAGGTCGGCGGAGGGGAGAAGGCGAGCATCGCCGTCAGCACCCTGGCGAACGAGGTGCTCGCCTCAAGCGAGTTCGAGAACCCCGACCGCCGCGTCGCGCACCTGTTCACGATGTACGGCTTCATCGTCTTCGTCGTGTCCACGGCCGTCATGATCTTCGGTCTCCCGGCAGCCGAGGGCGAGTCGTCATTCTTCATGCCGCTGCTGTGGCACCTCAGCGCCGCGTCCATCGTGTTCGGTGGTTCCTGGTTCTGGTTCAAGATCCGTGCCGATGTGCGCTCCGAGGGCCACGAGTGGTACGACGTGCACCAGTCCGACCTGTTCGTGGTGTCGCTGATGCTGATGGCGGCCCTCGCGCTGATCTGGTCCTTCTTCCAGGCCGTCAGCAGCGCATCCTCGGTGCTGAGCATCCTCACCTTCGTGCTCTTCATCGCCGCCGCCACCACGCTGTTCAGCACTGTGCTCTGGTCGAAGTTCGCGCACATGTTCTTCAAGCCGGCGGCCGCCTACGCCAAGAAGATTTCGGTTGCCGACGGCTCACGCGACAAGCTCCCGGAGATCCCGGACCTGTCCAGTACCGAGTGCAAGGAGGCCTACCCGGACATCCCGGAGTACATGGGCGACAACCCGCCGAACATGGGCCTCGGTATCAAGCGCGAAGCCCCGTCTCACTACTGATCTCGAGCGCCCCGCGCTGTCGTCGGGAGTTCCCGTCGAAAGGTGCCGGGCCGGCGCTCGAATCGCTCATCGCTCAAATCGCGTAGAGGAAACCAGAATGCCAACCTTCGTCTACATGACGCGCTGCGACGGTTGCGGCCAGTGTGTCGATATCTGCCCGTCGGACATCATGCACATCGATCCGGTGGTCCGGCGTGCCTACAACATCGAGCCGAACATGTGCTGGGAGTGCTACTCCTGCGTCAAGGCCTGTCCGCATAACGCCATCGACGTTCGCGGCTATGCCGACTTCGCGCCGCTCGGCCACTCGGTGCGTGTGAAGCGCGACGAGGAGAAGGGCGTCATCGCCTGGCGGATCATTTTCCGCAACGGCGAGAAGGACATGAACCTGCTCGCTCCGATCACGACCAAACCCTGGGGCAAACACATTCCCCAGCTTGCGGACGTGCCGGCCCCGAGCCAGGAGCAGCGCGACAGCCAGTACCTGTACAACGAGCCCAAGTACATTCGCTTCGATGAAGGCGAGTTGCACACGCTCGAATCCAACAACCTGAAGCTGGTTCCCGGCGTGGAGGCTTACTAATGGGCTACAAGACCATCGTTGAAGACGGCATCGACGTCCTCGTCTGCGGCGCCGGCCTCGGCGGCACGGGTGCCGCTTTCGAGGCCAGGTACTGGGGCAAGGACAAGAAGATCGTCATCGCCGAGAAGGCGAATATCGACCGCTCCGGTGCCGTTGCGCAGGGTCTGTACGCGATCAACTGTTACATGGGCACGCGCTTCGGCGAGAATAACCCCGAGGATCATGTGCGCTATGCCCGCATCGACCTGATGGGCATGGTGCGCGAGGATCTGCTGTTCGACATGGCTCGCCACGTCGACTCCGCCGTGCATCAGTTCGAGGAATGGGGCCTGCCGCTGATGCGCAACCCCAAGACCGGCGCCTACCAGCGCGAAGGTCGCTGGCAGATCATGATCCATGGCGAGTCCTACAAGCCGATCGTGGCCGAGGCCGCCAAGAAGTCCGCCGACAAGGTCTTCAACCGCGTCTGCGTGACCCATCTGCTGATGGACGAGGCCAAGGAGAACCGCGTCGCGGGTGCCGTCGGCTTCAATGTCCGCACCGGCAACTACCATGTGTTCAAGTCCAAGGCCGTCGTCGTCGCTGCTGGCGGTGCCTCGAACATCTTCAAGCCGCGCTCCGTCGGTGAGGGTGCCGGCCGCGTCTGGTATGCCCCCTGGTCTTCGGGTTCCGCCTACGGCCTGATGATCGGTGCCGGCGCCAAGATGACGCAGATGGAGAACCGCATCGTGCTCGCCCGCTTCAAGGACGGCTACGGTCCGGTGGGCGCGTACTTCCTGCACCTCAAGACCTACACCCAGAACGGCCTGGGCGAGGAGTACGAGTCCAAGTGGTTCCCGGCGCTGGAAGAGATGGTCGGCAAGCGCTACCTCGACGTCGAGGCCTCGCACCGCACCCATCGGCCGATCCCGACCTGCCTGCGCAACCATGCCTTCATCAACGAGGTCAATGCTGGCCGTGGGCCGATCCACATGGTCACCATGGAGGCCTTCCAGGATCCGCACCTCGAGGAGATCGGCTGGCACAACTTCCTCGGCATGACGGTCGGCCAGGCCGTGCTCTGGGCCGCCACCGACGTGAATCCGAAGTACGAGAACCCGGAGCTGACCACCTCCGAGCCCTACGTCATGGGTTCTCACGCCACGGGTTGCGGCGCCTGGTGCTCCGGTCCCGAGGACCTCTCGCCGCCCGACTACTTCTGGGGCTACAACCGCATGACCACCGTCGAGGGCCTGTTCGGTGCCGGTGACGCGGTGGGCGGTACGCCGCACGCCTTCTCGTCCGGCTCCTTCACCGAGGGGCGGCTTGCGGCCAAGGCGGCCTGTAAGTACATCGACGACGGCAAGGCCGAGGGCATCCGCGTGTCCGATGCGCAGATCGACGAGCGCAGGGAAGAGATCTACAAGCCGATGGAGCACTACCGCATCTATCGCAACGAGATCACCGCGGGTTCGGTCAACCCGAACTACATCAACCCGCGTCAGGGACTGGATCGGCTGCAAAAACTCATGGACGAGTACTGCGGGGGCGTCACGGTCAACTACATGACCAACGAGAAGCTGCTGCACATCGGCCTGAAGAAGCTCAAGCTCCTCGAGGAGGACCTGGAGAAGGTCGCCGCCGAGAACGTGCACGAGCTGCTGCGCGCCTGGGAGCTAAAGCACCGCCATCTCACCTCCGAGGCGGTCATGCACCACACCCTGTTCCGTAAGGAGACGCGCTGGCCCGGCTATTATTATCGCGGCGACGCGATGAAGGTGGACGACGACAACTGGCACGTGCTGACC
Organism: Thiohalocapsa sp.; assembly: GCA_028277725.1. Lineage (GTDB taxonomy): Bacteria > Pseudomonadota > Gammaproteobacteria > Chromatiales > Chromatiaceae > Thiohalocapsa. The sequence continues at coordinate 115,734 of JANQFX010000047.1, read as the reverse complement.
GTGTCCCGCCGCGATCCGCAGACCGGTGAGTACACCATGGAGAAGGCGCCCTGCTACCACCTGATCGAGGACAAGCCGGCGGCTGAGGCGGCCTAGGCCTCGGCCCGAGTCGGGGCCCCGGCGACGGGGCCCCGTCTTCGGTCCGACGCGTATCTCCGCGGACGTCGCCAGCGTTCGTTGCGAACGTTCCATCCGCGCGTATCTATAGGGTTTGGCCGGCTGATCGAAGCGCAGGTCGACAGGCCCGTGCTTCGAAACGCCGACAGGCGGCGTCTCCGCATGAATATCAACGATCTGTCAGACGAAGAAATACTCGACATCGCCCACCCGATGTGGGACGAGCTCATCAAGTATTCCAACAAGGGCCAGTACGGCAAGTTCATCAAGAAATTCTCCTATGAACTACTGCTCGGCCTAAACGAGGTCGAACTCGGCAAGCAGTTCGCGCACAGTGAACTCTCGCGCAATCTGGTCGAGGAACGGGACTTCCTAGGTCTGATCCGACGCGGCCAGCATGTAACGGCCCTGTATCGGGTGCGCAGCACCGCGAAGGAGGGCGAGTACCTCGGCCGCATGGTGCTCGGCTACGAGAAGGGAGAGGTCCGCATCTTCGCAGCGTCCATTTTCTAGCCCCCATTGCCAGACCCATGACCGATACCATCCAACATGGCAAGTACGTCGAGCTCAAGTACCAGGTCGTCGACGCCAAGACCCACGGCGTATTGACCTCGGTGGAGTTTCCCCTGGGATATGTCCATGGCGTCAACGACGTGCTCTCTTCGCAGGTCATGGCCGAACTCGAGGGCAGGACCGTGAGCGACACGATCTCCGTCGAGCTCGATTGCAACAAGATCTTCGGGCCCCGCGACGAGTCGCTGGTCATCACCGACTACATCGAGAATGTGCCCGAGGAGTATCGCGAAGTCGGGATGACCATTGTCATGGAAAGCGAGGAAGGCAACCGGAAGAGCTTCCTGGTCACCCGCATCGACGACAAGACCCTGACCATCGACGGCAACAATCCGCTGTGCGGGCGGCAGGTGATCTTCGAGCTGGAGGTTCTCACCGTGCGCGACGCTACGGACGCCGAGATCGCGGCCGGCGGCAAAGTCTCGGCACGACCCGAGTTGCGGGGCGTGAAGCCCGTCCCGATCCATTAGTTTGGGGTCCGTATCGAACATGCGATTGAACGTCGACGAAAAGGTCTTCGATGAGCAGCAGGTCTTGCTCGTGCGTGAACTGGTGCAGAACATCAGCGTCAAGCTCCGCGAGGCCGGCCTGGCCGGTAAGCAACTGGAAGAGACCACCGCCAGCATTGCCTTCAGTGTGGCTAGTGTGATCGACGACAACGCGGGCATCGAGGTCGAGGGTATCGAGGTGCATCCGTACCTGACCTTCCGCAGCGCAGACGACGAGCTGACCCATTGCGGAGAGAACGCCTACCTGCACGAGTTTGTCTACGAGGTGCTGCAGGAGCTCTACGGGTCCTGAACCGCCCGAGTTCCTTGAGCAGTCTTCTGCATTCACCGAGCGACCGGCCGCATCGCCAACCCGTGCATGCGACCGCCCTGATACGGTGAAGGCCAAGCGAGCCGGCCGCCATTCGTTTGGTACGGCCCATCCATCCAAGCCAACTGCCCAGAGAGGGTGACCCATGAGCCAAGCACCGAAGAGCCGACCGAAAGTCCCAGAAGGCCGGGCGCGTTACTACACCACCAAGCAGATGGAGCCGAACGACAAGGGCTTCGTCGGCTACCAGACCATCTGGGACAACCTTCAGAAAGAGGTTCAGTACCAGCCGCCGAAGAAGCCCTGAGGGCAACCCGCGGGTTGAGGCTGGCGCGATCGATCGCCGCCAGTCGTGCAGACGGGTCGACGACGACGGGCGAAGCGGTCTTGGGCCGCTTCGCCCGTTTTCGTTCGATCGAGCTCGGCCCCGTTGGGGAGATTCATCGACTGCGGGCTAGACTCTCACTGGGACGCCGTCACGCCAGATCGCGCGCCGCACTATCTATTGCCTGTTCGAGAGGCCGAGGAGCAGACCCATGCGAATCATCGACGCAGAACCCCAGGTCATCGCGGACCTGCAGGACGAGGGGCGAGTGCTGGCGGAGCAGCGCTACCCCAGCTTCACCATCATCACCGTGCTGCACCCCACGCTCGGCAAGCTGGTGCTGGTGCAGGACCGCAACGGCGGCGGTGCGATGGTTGAGACCGGCGATTGACGCGGGCCGCCCCACCGGCAGGGCACCCAGCGCGCTCTCTCGGTTGAATGACCAACCAGACGATCTTGCCCGCCGAGGGCGATGCCGGTCTGGATCAGATTCCGGGCGCTCCCATGCCAGCGCCCGACGGCACGGCATCGGCAGCATGCGCAGCAGGCCTGTCTCGATCGAGCCGGGCCGCCTTGCCGGGTGCGGATCCAGCTTCAGGCGATGTGATCCGCGGGGTATCTGGACGGCTGCCCGGTGGGCGGGGGTTAAAATGCGATGCCGTCCCGGGATCCTACCGCGACCCTGGCCGGAACGATCAACGCCCCAGCGCAGCCGAGAATCGACACATCGCCGTGGAACCCCGTTTCGTCCATCTGCACCTGCATTCCGAGTACTCCCTGAGCGACGGCCTGGCGCGCGTCAAGCCCCTGGTCAAGGCCACGGCCGCCGCCGGGATGCCTGCCGTCGCGGTGACCGACAAGAACAACCTGTTCTGCCTGGTACGCTTCTACAAGGCGGCCCTCGGCGCCGGCATCAAGCCCATCGCCGGTACCGAGCTGGCGGTGCTGGACCCGGACAACCCCGCCCAGCCGCACCGGCTGGTGCTGTTGGTTCAGGACGACCAGGGCTACAAGAATCTGACCCGGCTCATCTCCCGTGCCTACCTCGAGGGTCAGCAGCAGGGCGTGGCTCAGGTGCAGCGCGACTGGGTCTTGGAGGCCAACCAGGGCCTGATCGCCCTGTCAGGCGGCGTCGCTGGGGACGTCGGGCGTGCGCTCGTGGGGGGACGTCTTGGAGACGCCGAGGGACGGGTGGATGCTTGGTTGGGGGCCTTTGGCGATCGCTTCTACCTGGAGCTGACACGCACCGGCCGGGAAGGAGAGGCAGACTGCATTGAGGCGAGCGTCGACCTGGCCATCGCCAAGGGCTTGCCCGTGGTGGCGACCAACGACGTGGCCTTCTTGAAGTCTGAGGACTTCGATGCCCACGAGGTGCGCACCTGCATCCACGGCGGTTGGACCCTGGCCGACAAGCGTCGCCCCCGCCTGCATGCGCCGGAGCAATACCTTCGCTCGCCCAAGGAGATGGCGCTCTTGTTCTCGGACCTGCCCGAGGCGCTGGAGAACACGGTCGAGATTGCCAAGCGCTGCAACCTGGAGCTCACGCTGGGCAGGAGTTATCTGCCCGCCTGGCCCGTGCCCGAGGGCATGACCATCGACGAGCTGTTCGCCGAGGAATCCCGCAAGGGCCTGGAGTGGCGCCTGGCCCGCACCTTCGACTGCGACGCGCCGGACTTCGCCGAGCGCCGCAAGCCCTACGACGAGCGCCTTCAGGTGGAGCTCGACGTCATTTGCCAGATGGGTTTTCCGGGCTATTTCCTGATCGTTGCCGACTTCATCCAGTGGGCCAAAGACAATGGTGTCCCGGTGGGGCCGGGGCGTGGCTCCGGCGCCGGCTCCCTGGTGGCCTACGCGCTCAAGATCACCGACCTGGACCCGCTCGAGCACGAGCTGCTGTTCGAGCGCTTCCTGAACCCCGAGCGCGTGTCCATGCCCGACTTCGACGTGGACTTCTGCATGGAAGGCCGCGACCGTGTTATCGACTACGTGGCGCGCAAGTATGGCCGCGACGCCGTGTCCCAGATCATCACCTTCGGCACCATGGCCGCGAAGGCAGTGGTGCGCGACGTCGGGCGCGTCCTGGGCCACCCCTACGGCTTCGTCGACAAGATCTCGAAAATGATTCCCTTCGAGCTCGGCATCACGCTCGACAAGGCCCTGGAGGACAGCGAGGACCTGGCCAACGCCTACCGCGACGACGAGGCGGTGACGGCCATCATCGACATGGCCCGCAAGCTGGAGGGCGTCGCGCGCAACGCCGGCAAGCACGCCGGCGGCGTGGTGATCGCGCCGACGGTGCTGACCGATTTCGCGCCGCTCTATTGCGAGCCCGGTGGGGCCAACCTCGTCACCCAGTACGATAAGGACGACGTGGAACAGGCCGGGCTGGTGAAGTTCGACTTCTTGGGCCTGCGCACCCTGACCATCATCGACTGGGCGCTCGCCACCATCAACGCCGAACGCGAGCGCGCCGGCGAGGCACCGCTGGACATCGACTTCATCGATGCCCACGACGAGCAGGCCTTCGCGTTGTTGCAGCGTTGCGAGACCACGGCGGTGTTCCAGCTCGAATCCCGCGGAATGAAGGAGCTGATCAAGAAGCTGGTGCCCGATTCCTTCGAGGACATGACGGCCCTGGTGGCCCTATTCCGCCCCGGTCCGTTGCAGTCCGGCATGGTGGACGACTTCTGCGACCGCAAGCACGGCCGCGCCGACGTCGCCTACCCACACCCCAAGCTGGAGCCCATCCTCAAGCCCACCTACGGCGTCATCCTGTACCAAGAACAGGTCATGCAGATTGCCCAGGTGCTGGCGGGCTACAGCCTTGGCGGGGCGGATCTCTTGCGCCGCGCCATGGGCAAGAAGAAGGTCGAGGAGATGGACAAGCAGCGCGCCATCTTCGAGAAAGGCGCGGTGGAGCGGGGTATCGAGGCCGCCACTGCCACCTACATCTTCGACCTGATGGAGAAGTTCGCCGGCTACGGCTTCAACAAGTCCCACTCCGCGGCCTACGCCCTGGTGTCCTACCAGACCCTCTGGCTCAAGGCGCACTACCCGGCGGCCTTCATGGCGGCCGTGCTCTCGGCGGATATGGACAACACCGACAAGGTCGTCACGCTCATCGACGAGTGCCGCAACATGGGCCTGGCCGTCGAGCCGCCGAAGGTCAACCGCTCCGAATACCGTTTCACCATCGACGGCCCCGGTACCGTGGTCTACGGGCTGGGCGCCATCAAGGGCGTCGGCGAGTCCGCCATCGCCTCCATCCTGGAGGCCCGCGGCGAGGGTCCGTTCAAGGACCTCTGGGATCTCTGCCGGCGCGTCGACCTGCACAAGGTCAACAAGCGGGTGTTCGAGGCCCTGATCCGTGCCGGCGCGCTGGATGGGCTCGGCGCCGACGAGTCGGTCGGCGCGCGCGGCGAGGATGACAAGACCAACTCCCCCGCCGCATCGACCGGCGACCCGAACCGCGCCACGCTCATGAACCTACTCCCGGCGGCCATCAAGCTCGCCGAGCAGCACCACGAGCAGCAGAGCGCCGGGCAGGGCGACCTTTTCGGCGCTCTGCTCGATGACCCGGCGGACGCCGTGCAGCCCGACCCCCAACTCGCGGCCCAGACCTGGCCCGACTGGGACGAGGACGTGCGCCTGCTGGGCGAGAAGGAAACCCTCGGGCTCTACCTCACCGGCCACCCGATCAATCGCTTCGACGCCGAACTGGACGCCCTGGTATCTCAGCGCCTCGGGCCGCTGCTGGCGTCGAGCCATGGGCTCGTGGACTCGAACGTCGGCCAGTTGCGCGGTGGCGACCGCGATCTGCGCACTATCGTCGGCCTGGTGCACCAGATGCAGCTGCGCAAGACCGCCCGCGGGCGCATGGCCTCACTGACCCTGGACGACCGTACCGGGCGCATCGAGGTCACCTGTTTCAACGACGTCTTCGAGACCGCCCGCGACCTGTTGCAACCGGACGCTATCCTGGTCGTGAGCGGCAACCTTCGTCCCGACGAGTACACCGGCGGCGTCAGCCTGGTGGCGCGGGCCGTGCAAACCCTGGAGCAGGCCCGCGCCGAGCGCGCCGAGCACTTGCTGCTGCGCCTCGACATCACCGAACCGGCCGAGCACGCCGACGGGCTTGCACGGGTCCGCGAGCTGTACGAACTGCTTGCGCTCTACCGCGGCGAGGGCATTCGGGTGCGACTGCACTACCAGCGTCCCGGCTGCGAAGGACGGCTCAGGTTCGGCGAGGACTGGCGCGTCAACCCCGCCGACGCCCTGCTCAAGCGCCTGGCGTTGTTTCTTGGCGATGCCGCCGTCCAGGTCGTGTACGAGCGGGAGCGGGTGCTCGCCGCGCCGCCGCCGCCACCGCTCGGGTTGGCCGGTCCGCAGCTGGCGGTGGTGCACTGACGCCCGAGTCCATCAGGCGCGCCGCCGCAGGTGGGTGATCGCCTGTTCGAATGCCTCGGCGTTCCGGTGCAGGTCAGTTGGAACACCAACAACGCCAGATCGATGCGCACGGCCCATCGGGACCTGGACGCGGGGTTCAGCGTACCAAGCTGTCGCGCAGATGCAGGAAGTTGTCCACGCGGCGCGTGTCGATCAGGCCGTGTTCCGCCGCCTTTCGTACGGCACAGCCGGGTTCCTCGCCGTGTCGGCAGTCGCGGAAGCGGCATCGGCCGAGCAATGGGGACAGATCTCGGAAGCCCCGTTCCAGTTGCGTCAGAGAGAGTCCGGTGAGGCGGAAGCTCCGGACACCGGGGGAGTCGATGAGGCGCCCATCGTCGGGTAGGCGGTAGCAGGTGGCGGCGGAGGTGGTGTGGCGGCCGAGTCCGGTGGCCTTGGAGAGGCGGCCCACCTGGATAGCCTGATCCGGCAAGAGTGCCTGCACCAGGGACGACTTGCCGACACCCGATTGGCCCAGGAGGATGGCGGTCTGCCCGGTCAGGTGATCGGTGAGCGCCCCTAGCCCCGGTTGGCCTTTGGTGCTGATGGGGCAGACGGGATAGCCGATAGCCTGGTAGTGCGCGAGGCCGTCGAGGAAGCCAGCCTGCTCGGCGTCATCGAGGAGGTCCATCTTGCCGGCCACCAGCAGGGCGCGGACGCCGATGAGCTCGGCGGCGACCAGGTACTGATCCACGAGGTAGCCGCTCGGCGGCGGCTGGGGTGCCACGACGACCGCAAGCAGGCTGAGGTTTGCGGCGAGCGGTTTGTCGCGACCGCTGAAGTCCGGGCGGCTGAGCGCGTTGTCGCGGTGCTGCAGCGCGGTAACCACACCGGTCCCGTCGCCGGAGGGTTGCCAGATGACGCGATCTCCGCAGACCGGGTGGCCGATGTTGCGACGTGTCACGCAGTGGTGCAGGGCGCCGGCGTCGTCCTCGACGGCGAGGTTGGCCCCGTGGCGCACGACGACGAGGCCATCGCGCGGTTCGACCTCATCGAGGCTCTCGAGCACCGAGTCCCGCCGGTCTTCGAGGCGTTGCCGACGACGCTCCTGGATGGCACGGATGCGCTCCAACTGGCGTTCCGAGAGCCTGCGTCTGGGCATCTGCGCCAGCCGGCGGTGCTAGTCGGAAAACTGGTAGTACTCGTCGTTCAGCATGGTCGCGATGGCCTTCACCTGCTCCGGAAACAAGCCGGTGTTCAGGTTGGTGTTGCAGGTCTCCACCTGGGTTTCCAGGCCGGCCAGGGATTGGATCCTGCGATCGGTGCGGGTGTAGACCTCGGTGCCGTGACACTGGGTGCAGTTCTGCTCGTGCAGGGCGTGGGGGTCGTCCTCGTCCGCCGCCATTGCGGCTGGCAGGCCGACGACGAACGCCAGTGCGGCGACGACCATGTGCGTGACGGGGAGCTTGGCGATGCGGGGGGGCTGGCTCATGGCATTCTCCGAGGATTTCTAGGGTTGGAGTCTAGCAAGGCACGACGGCCGAGCGGGCGTAATCGCGCTACCATTCGCGCATATCGTGGCGACCGGAGACAAGCCAATGGAAGAGCCGGGGAACCTGGCATGGATCGATCTGGAAATGACCGGGCTCGATCCGTTCAACGATCAGATCATCGAGATTGCGACCATCGTGACCGACCCGGCGCTCAACGTGCTGGCGGAGGGGCCGGTGTTGGCCATCCACCAGCCGGAGGCGGTGCTCGCGGCCATGGACGACTGGAACACCCGCCACCACGGCGACTCCGGTCTGCTGGAGCGGGTGCGCAACAGCGACGTCACCGAGGCCGACGCCGAGGCCCGGACGCTGGAGTTCCTGCGCCGTTGGTGCGAGCCGAAGCAGGCGCCCCTGTGCGGCAACAGCATCTGTCAGGACCGGCGCTTCCTGGCCCGTTGCATGCCGCGGCTGGAGGCCTTCTTCCACTACCGCAACCTCGACGTCAGTACGCTCAAGATCCTGGCGCGCATGTGGGCCCCGGAGGTGGCGGATGCGGTCAAGAAGGCCAACAAGCATCAGGCCCTCGACGACATCCGCGAGTCCATCGACGAATTGCGCCACTATCGCAAGACGCTGTTGCAGGTCTAGCGACGCCTTGCGGTGACAGGCCGTCGTGGGTCAAGCCCCCGCTAAACGGCGCTGGGACCCCAGGGCCCAGCGCACATGCTCGCGCACCAGCAGGCTCGGGTGCTCCGAGCGCGCCGCCAGCGAGCTTAGCACCTCGGGAGACGGCTCGGCGTTGCCGAGCGCCACGGCGATGTTCCTGAGCCAGCGCTCGTGGCCCACTCGCCGGATGGCACTGCCCTCCGTGCGGCGCAGGAACTCGTCCTCATCCCAGGCGAAGAGCTCGATCAGCGTCGCCCGGTCCAGCTCGTTCCGCGGCAGGAAGTCGGCCTCTTCGGTGAGCCTGGCGAAGCGATTCCAGGGGCAGGCCAGTTGGCAGTCGTCGCAGCCGTAGATGCGGTTGCCGAGGCGCGCGCGAAGGGGCTCCGGAATAGCGCCGGGGTGCTCGATGGTCAGGTACGAGATGCACAGCCGCGCGTCCAGCACATAGGGCGCGATGATGGCATCCGTGGGGCAGATGTCGATACAGGCTCGACAGCGTCCGCAGTGGTCCTCCGCGGGCGGGTCCGGCGGCAGCGGCAGGTCGCAGTAGATCTCGCCGAGGAAGAACCAGGAACCGGCGCGGGCGTTGATCAGATTGGTGTGCTTGCCGATCCAGCCGAGCCCGGCCTTCTGGGCCAGGGGCTTCTCCATGACCGGCGCGGAGTCGACGAACACGCGGTAGCCGAAGCCGCCGATGCGGCCCTCGATGCGCCGCGCGAGCCGCTGCAGGCGCTGACGCAGCACTTTGTGGTAGTCGCGGCCGAGGGCATAGCGGGTGACGAAGGCTTGGGCGGGGTCTTCCAGTGCCTGCGCCAGGTCGACCTGATACTCTGGCAGGTAGTCCATGCGCGCCGAAATGACGCTGAGCGTGCCGGGAACCAGCTCGGCGGGGCGGGTTCGCTTGGTGCCGTGGCGGGCCAGCCAGTCCATCTCGCCGTGCATGTCCCGGCCGAGCCAGTCTGCGAGCCGGCGTTCGGCGAGCTGCAGGTCGCAGTCGGCGATGCCGACCTGTTGGAAGCCGAGCTCGGCGCCCCACGCCTTGATCTCGCGGGCCAGCTCGGCCGTGTTCGGCGCGGCCGTTTCGGCTGAGGTCGTGGGCCGGTTCTGGGATGAGGCGTTCTCGGTCACGAACGTTCAGGCGGATCCATGGTTGGGCGGGTGGGGCGCTCGGCGGACAGGCCGGCGCGCCCCGTTAGGCGGTTTCCCTTACTCTGCAACGATTCATGCAAGCACGAAAACCCAGTGTATCGGGGGTCTTGCCCTACGCACTCTACACCGCGGCCCAGGTGCGCGCGCTGGACCGCTGCGCCATCGAGCGCCACGGCATTCCCGCCGCGGAGCTGATGTGCCGCGCGGGTCGGGGCGCCTGGCGGCACCTGCGCGAGCGCTGGCCCGATGCGCGGCGCGTCCTTGTGCTCAGCGGCGCCGGCAACAACGGCGGTGATGGCTATGTCGTCGCCGCCGAGGCACTGAAATCGGGTTGCGCCGTCCGCCTGCTGACCCTGGGCGATCACGAGCGACTCTCGCCCGAGAGCGCGGCGGCGGCCGAGGAGTTCGCCGCCGCGGGCGGTCGCGCCGCGCCCTATCGATCACTGCCGGGGGATGTGGATCTGATCGTCGATGGCCTGTTCGGCACCGGCCTGTCGCGACCCGTCGAGGGGCGCTATGCGGAGGCGATCGACGCCGTGAACGCCTGCCGCGCACCGGTCTTGGCGCTGGATATCCCCTCGGGCCTCGACGCCGATACCGGCCGAGTACACGGCCACGGCGTTCGAGCAGACCTGACGATGAGCTTCATCGGGCTCAAGCGCGGGCTCTTCACCGGGCGCGGACCGGCGTTCACCGGCGAGGTCCGGTTCGACGGGCTCGACGTGCCGCCCGCGATCTACGCCACCGAGGTGCTGTCGGCCCGACGTATCGACTGGCGCAAGGAGCGGGAACTGCTGCCTCCGCGCCCGGCCGACGCCCACAAGGGCATGGCCGGGCACGTGCTCGTCGTCGGCGGTGCCCCTGGCATGTCCGGCGCGCCGCGCATCGCCGGCGAGGCGGCGCTGCGCTCGGGCGCCGGGCTGGTGACGGTGGCGACCCATCCGGAGCACGCCGCGCTGCTGAACCTGACGCGGCCGGAGCTGATGGTCGCGGCCGTGCCGGGTGTCGTTGCGCTCGAAGCGGCCGCGGCCCGCGCCACGGTCGTCGCCATCGGGCCCGGGCTGGGGCAGGGCGATTGGGGCTCCGCCCTGTTTCAGGCGGCGCTGGCCCTCGGCCGACCCATGGTGGTAGACGCGGACGCGCTGAACCTGCTCGCCGCGTCGCCTCGACGCGCGGATCACTGGGTGCTGACGCCGCACCCCGGCGAGGCGGCCCGCCTGCTCGGTTGCGCCATCGCCGATGTCGAGCGAGATCGCTTCGCAGCGGCGGCCGAGATCCAACGCCGCTACGGCGGCGCGGTGGTGCTCAAGGGTGTGGGGACCATCGTCGCGGGGCCTGGGCAGCGTCCGCCCGCCGTCTGCAGCGACGGCAACCCGGCCATGGCCGGCGCCGGCATGGGCGATGCGCTCACGGGCATCATCGCGGCGCTGCTCGCCCAGGGTGCCTTAGGGGGGCAGGGTGCGGGTTTGGATCTGGATCAGGCCGCCAGCGCCGGCGTTTGCCTGCACGCGGCGGCCGGTGACCTGGCCGCGGCGGGTGCGGATCGGGGCCTGCTCGCCGGCGACCTGGCAGCGATGCTACCGCGGCTGTTCGGCCAAGCGCCCGCTTAGAGACGACCGGCCGCAATACATTGGGGTGCAATGCGATGACGGGGGATACGACGATCCGAGACGCCGCCGACGAGGCGGCCCAGCTCGCCTGGGGCGCTACGCTCGCCGATCTGCTGCGTGGTGTCGGCGGGTTGGTCTGCCTCCACGGCGATCTGGGTGCGGGCAAGACGACCCTGGTGCGGGGCTTCCTGCGCGCCCTGGGACACGCCGGACCGGTCCGCAGCCCCACCTACACGCTGATAGAGACCTACGAGACCGACTCGACCCGGGTGCACCACCTGGATCTCTATCGCCTCGCAGACCCGGAAGAGCTGGAGTATCTCGGCATTCGCGACCTGTTCGACGGTGCGAGTCTGCTGCTGGTGGAATGGCCGGAACGGGGGCTCGGCGTGCTGCCGGCGCCGGATCTCGACATCCGTATCGAGGTCCGCGGCCGAGGGCGCCGGCTGCGGTTCGAGCCCGCGCCGGCCTGGCGGGATGCCCTGACAACGAAGTTACCCGAGACGCCGTCTGACACACTGCTCGGCGCTGGGGCGGGCATCTGAAAACGGCTGCCTGTTGCTTGAGTGCAACGGTCTGGTTTCGGCGACATAAAGCGTTAATCTGCCTTAGGAAATGTACGCAACAGACGGTTTGATATTGGAAAATTCCCGGGTACTCTGCTATCTTCAGAGCAACGATATTGGTTGCGCGAAGACTCGGAGAGGGACTTCGGCATGAAGACCGCACGCATAAGTCTGCTCTGCCTGCTGCTGCTCGCGGCGGGCGCCTTCACGACCTCAGGCGCCAACGCAACGCAGGTCGCGGTCAATGGTGCACGCATCTGGGACGCCCCGGATCACACGCGGATCGTCCTCGACACCGCGGGACCCGTTCGTCACAAGGTCTTTTCCCTCGACAACCCGCATCGGCTGGTCGTCGACCTGTCCGGCGCACTTCTGAAGGGCACGCTACCCGAGCCGGACGACGACGATCCATTGGTATCCAAACTGCGCAGTGGTGTGCGCGGCGGCACCGACCTGCGTGTGGTCGTCGATCTCAAACAGGCCGTGCGTGCAAAGAGCTTCCAACTGGAACCCAATAGCACCTACGGCCACCGGTTGGTCATCGACGTCTCTCCCAGGAACGGCACCAGGACCGACATAGCCCAGATGCAGGCCGCGGTGGCCAAGGCCAACGGCGCGGCACCGGTGACGACCAGCCTGAGCCGCACCCAACGGCTGGAGAACGCGTCCATCACGCAGCACCTATCCATCCAGCCCAAGGGCACCCGCCAGCGCGATGTTATCGTCGCCGTCGATGCGGGCCACGGCGGCGAGGACCCCGGCGCCATCGGCGCTGCGGGTACAAGGGAGAAGGACGTGACGCTCGCGATCTCGCGCAAGCTCGCGGACCGGATCAACCGGCAGCGCGGCATGCGGGCCGTACTGATCCGCGACGGCGACTACTTCATCGCGCTGCGCAAGCGTATTGAGAAGGCGCGGCAGCACCAGGCCGACCTGTTCGTGTCCATCCATGCCGATGCCTTCAAGGATCGGCGGGTGCGCGGCTCATCCGTCTACACCCTGTCCAACGGCGGTGCGAGCAGCGAGGCGGCACGCTGGCTGGCGGAGCGCGAGAACCGGGCCGATCTGATTGGCGGCGTCAAACTCTCGCAGGAGAACGACGAAGTCCTCGCCGGCGTGCTGCTGGACATGACCCAGAACGCCACCATCGAGCACAGCAGCATCGCGGCGGAGCGGGTGCTGTCGAAGCTGCGCGCCATCGGCGACGTGCACCAGGTCCGGGTCCAGAAGGCGGGATTCGCCGTGCTCAAGTCGCCGGATATCCCGTCCATGCTGGTGGAGACGGCGTTCATCTCCAATCCCGACGAAGAAAAGCGCCTGCGCAGTTCGAGCTACCAGAACAAGCTCGCCGACCACCTGGTCGAAGGCATCGTCAACTACTTCCGGGACTATCCGCCACCCGGGACCCGCTTCGCCCGTGACCAGGGCGGTCGAGGTGACGACGGCCTCGGGGCATTGCCGGCGGAGGGCGGGCTGAGCTTCGCCGAGGTCGCTCGCCGATACGACGTGCCGCTGTCTGGCGTGAGCTTTGCGGAGGCCGGCCTGATGCTCGCGCCCTTCGCCAAACCCGCGGCTTCAACGGCTGAGGCCGGGCCGGACGGGTAGCCGCCCCCGTCGCCTCTGCTCGGGTCGGTTTGGGGCTGGCCTCGCTTGCGGGTCGGGAGCTCGCACCGGTCCCGCCAATCCTTTAGGACGCCGAGGTGAGCAAGGGTGCGGAGGGCGCCCCTTGCGGTCCGGCCCCGCTTCTGCTTCCATCCGCGCGATGTCCAGCATCCGCATCCTACCCCCGCAGTTGATCAACCAGATCGCCGCCGGCGAGGTCATCGAACGCCCGGCCTCCGTGGTCAAGGAACTCGTCGAGAACAGCCTCGATGCCGGGGCAGGCTCCCTGCGCATCGACCTTGAGCAAGGGGGCGCGAAGCTGATCCGTGTCACGGACGACGGCGCGGGCATCGACCGCGACGACCTCTCGCTGGCCCTGTCCCGGCACGCAACCAGCAAGATCGGCTGCTCATCGGACCTGGAGGCGGTCTCGACCCTCGGCTTTCGTGGTGAGGCGCTGCCCAGCATCGCCTCGGTGTCGCGCTTTTCCATCAGCTCGCGTCGATCGGACGACAGCCATGGTTGGCGCCTGCAGGGCGATGGCAGCGAGCGCCACGATGACCCGTGCCCGGCGCCCATGGCAATCGGCACCAGCGTTGAGGTGCGGGACCTCTTCTACAACGTACCGGCCCGGCGCAAGTTCCTGCGCACCGACAAGACGGAACTCGGCCACGTCGACCAGCTGCTGACCCGTTTCGCCCTGGCCCACGCCGAGGTGTCGGTGCGCCTGAGTCATAACGGCCGCGTCTCCCTCGATCTGGCCCAGGCGGATTCGCCCCTCGCCCCGGAGCGTCTGCGGCGACTGCTGGGTGAGCAGTTCCTCGCCCACGCCTTGCCCGTGGACGAGGGTGCGGTGGGGCTGCGCCTCTTTGGGTTGGTGGCGAGCCCGGCGTTCGCCCGCGGCCAGGGCGACATGCAGTACTTCTACGTCAACGGGCGCGTGGTGCGGGACAAGGTCATCACTCACGCGGTGCGCCAGGCCTACCGCGACCTGCTGCACCACGGCCGGCAACCGGCCTTTCTGCTGTTCTGCGAGCTGCCGCCGCGCCAGGTGGACGTCAACGTCCATCCGGCGAAGCATGAGGTCCGCTTCCGCGAGTCCCGCCAGGTGCACGACTTCATCTTTCGAGCCCTGCATCGGCGGCTATCTGCGGGGGGACGCGCTGCCCTGGCCGCCGGAGCCGCGACGCTGGTTCAGGCCCCGGCGGCGGAGGCGCGCTCGGATGGGGCGTCCGCCGCATCGCAGGAGGTGCCATCGGCGGCTGCTGCCGGCAACGGCGGGCACCAGGTGAGCCGGAGTACCGCGCGCGGGGCTGGTGGGCCCGCAGGAGCAGCGCCGCGGCCCGTGGTACGCGGCCTGCCGTTGGGCGTCGCGGAGTCCCTCGGGAGTTATGCGGCCAGCCTCGACTTCCAACGGCCCCCGACGTCGGCGCCCGACGACGCGCTACCTGCGCCGCAGCTAGGGCCCGATGCCGAGACCGATGCCGTGCCCCCCCTCGGCTTCGCCATCGGCCAGCTCAACGGCATCTACATCCTATCGGAGACACCGGAGGGCCTGATCATCGTCGACATGCATGCGGCCCACGAGCGCATCGGCTACGAACGGCTGAAGCAGGCGGTGCACGGTGCCGACCTGGTGCGCCAGCCTCTGTTGATGCCGGCGTCGGTGCACGTGAGTCGTGCCGAGGCGGACTTGGCGGAGGCGAGCGCGGAACTGCTCGCCCAACTGGGTCTGGTGGTGGACCGACTCGGCGAGATGCAGCTAGTGGTTCGGGAGGTGCCTGCCATGCTCGGCGGGGCGGACGCCGAACAACTGCTGCGCGACGTGCTCTCGGACCTGACCGAACACGGCAGGAGCGAGCGCATCGCCGCCGAGATGGACGCCCTGCTGGCCACCATGGCCTGCCACGGCGCGGTGCGGGCCAATCGCCGCCTGACCATCGCCGAAATGAATGCGCTGCTGCGCGATATGGAGCGCACCGAGCGCGCGGACCAGTGCAATCATGGCCGACCAACCTGGACCCGGCTGACCCAGCGTGAGCTGGACGCGCTCTTCCTGCGCGGACGCTGACGTGGTTGCGCCCGCACCCCCGATGTCCCCCTATCCCGACGCAGGTGCCTCGGAGTCGCCAGGCCCGCCGGTGCTGCTGCTGATGGGGCCCACCGCCTCCGGCAAGACCGAGCTGGCGCTGAAACTGGTGGACGCCCTGGCGACGGATCGGCCCTGCGAGTTGGTCAGCGTCGACTCGGCGCTGGTCTATCGCGGCATGGACATCGGCACCGCCAAGCCCTCCGCGGCCCGACTGGCGGCCTATCCACATCGCCTGGTGGACATCTGTGACCCCGCGGAGGCCTATTCCGCGGCGCGATTCGTGCAGGATGCACGGGTCGCCATCGACGACATCCGCGGTCGCGGCCATCTGCCCCTGCTGGTCGGCGGCACCATGCTCTATGTCCGTGCACTACTGCGTGGGCTCGCGCCGCTGCCGGAGGCGGATGCGGGCGTGCGTGGCGAGCTCATGGAGCGGTCCGAACGACTCGGCCCCGACGGCATGCATCGCTGGCTGGCGGATGTGGACCCGGAGGCGGCCGAGCGCATCCACCCGAACGACCCCCAACGGGTGCAGCGCGCGCTGGAGGTCTATCTGGTTGCGGGCCGACCGATGACCGAACTCTGGCGCACGGGGGCGGAGCCCTTGACCCTGCCGGTGCTGAAGCTCGCCCGCTCTCCGCGGGAGCGGGCGGTGCTGCATCGGCGGATCGAGCGGCGCTTCGACGCCATGCTGGCCGCGGGCTTCGCCGACGAGGTGCAAGGGTTGATGGCCCGCGGGGACCTGAATCCGGAACTGCCGTCCATGCGCTGCGTCGGCTACCGCCAGATGTGGAGCCACCTGGCGGGCGAGGTCGGTGCCGAGGACATGCGCCAGCGCTCCATCATCGCTACGCGCCAGCTGGCCAAGCGCCAGTACACCTGGCTCAGGTCGGAGCCCGACGTACACTGGCTCTGGGACGATGCCGAACCAGAGCGGCAAGCGCTGGATCTGGTGCGCGCGGCGATCGACGCCCGGGCTTGAGCCTCTTCTCGCCCTGCGCGGCTCGGATTGATGGAATGCCGTGCACCGGTGTCGGTGTCTTGCTGGTCGTGGCCCCGTCCTACGTTAGGATTTCGCACTGTTCGGCGTGCCGAACGCCTTGATAATCCTCGATTCGTGCGATGACCGACTTCGACAACCGTGTTTTCGTCTTCACAGTTGCGACGCTGGAGCGCGCGCTCGATGACTGGGTCGCCCGGCAGGTGGCGGCCTATCCGCACCAGGAGGAGCGCATCCGCATCGCAGCGCTGGCGATGCGGGACTTCTTCGACTCCGAGCAGGTCGGGCGACACAAGATGATCCTCGGCACGGAGGCGCGCAGCGACGAGCGCGATCCAGCCGAATGAGCGGCGGCTGGCTGAACACCGTCGAGCGCATCGGCAACCGGCTGCCCGACCCCACGACGCTGTTCGCGGTGGGTACGCTGGCGGTGATGCTGCTGTCCCAACTGGCGGTCTGGTTGGGCTGGGAGGTCACGCGCCGCATCGAGCGCGACGGCGTCCAGGTGGATGAGTTCGTGACGCCGGTGAGCCTGCTGGATGCCGATGGTGCCTGGTGGCTGCTGTCCAACCTGATCGGAAACTTCGTCGAGTTTCCGCCGCTCGGGCTCGTGCTGGTGGGCCTGCTCGGCATAGGTCTTGCGGAGCGCTCCGGGTTGCTGCCGGCGTTGCTGAAGCGGCTGCTCGCCGCGGCACCCGGACCGCTGCTGATACCCATGACGGTGTTCATCGGCGTGCTCTCGTCGCTGGCCTTGGATGCGGGCTATGTGGTGTTGCCACCGCTGGCCGGTGCGCTCTTCCTGGCCGCCGGGCGCTCGCCGCTGGTGGGAATCGCGGCGGTGACGGCGGGTGTCACCTGTGGTTTCTCGGCCAACCTGGTTTTGACCGGGCTGGACCCGCTCCTCGCCGGGTTGTCCACGGCCGCTGCCCAGCTCTTCGACCCCGACTATGTGGTCGCCATCAGCGCCAATTGGTGGTTCATGATCGCCTCGACGCTGCTGCTGACGACAGCGGGTGCCATCGTGACCTGGCGACTGGTGGAACCCCGACTGCCGAAGCCGTCGGCCCCAGAGATGAGCCCAGAGATGACCCCAGCGATGACCCCAGACACGGCCGCAGAGACGGTCGTGGACTCTGAGCCCGCCGACGCCCCCGCACCGATCCTGGACGAGGCGCGTGGCCTGCGCTTCGCGGGTTGGACCTCCCTCGCCCTGTTGTTGCTGTTGCTCGCGGCAGTGCTGATTCCCGGTGCGCCGCTGGCGGGGGAGGGTGCCCGTTTTCCGCGTTGGATGGAGGCCCTGGTGCCCATCGTGCTCATCGTCTTTCTCGGCACGGGGCTGGCCTACGGCATCGGTGCCGGCAGCATCAAGCGCGATCGCGACGCCGTGGACATGATGGGCGAGACCATGCGCACCATGGGCCCCTATCTGGTGCTGGCCTTCTTTGCGGCACAGTTCATCGCCTGCTTCGGTTACTCAAGACTGGGCGAGATGCTGGCCGTGGTGGGCGGCGGCTGGGTCGCCGGACTGTCGTTGCCACCCGCTGTGCTGATGATGGTGTTCATCGGCGTGGTGATGGCCGGCAACCTGCTCATCGGCTCCTCCAGCGCCAAGTACGCCCTCTTTGCCCCGGTGTTCGTGCCCATGTTCATGCAGGCGGGCATTGCGCCGGAGTTGACCCAGGCGGCCTACCGCGTCGGCGACTCGGTGACCAACGGCATCACGCCCTTCAACCCCTATCTCATCATCATACTCGCCTTCATCCGCCGCTATCGGCCGGACGCGGGCCTCGGCACCCTGGTGGCGCTGATGCTGCCCTACACCCTGGTGTTCGCGCCCATCTGGGCGGCGCTGCTCGGGATTTGGGTCGCCGCCGGCTGGCCACTCGGACCCGGCGGCGGGTTGCTCCACGTGGCTGGCGGATGATGCTGGACGACGTGCTCGGGATACCGCTGTCTTCCGCGGCGTGCACGTTTTTGCCTGGAGGGCATCACAGGGGCCCCTCAAAGAGGTCCATCAGCGCGTCCGTGTCGGGCATGCACATCAGATCGGCCCCCTATCCCTATCCTCGCCGCCGTCCACGCGGATGTCTCAGACCGTCGCGGGGTAGGGCATCAGGAGCTCGTAGTCGATCAGCGCCCAGGGGATCTGGTCGCTGCGTTGCATCAGTCGCGGCGGTTCGCCGCGGGTGCGGACGATGAGGTGGCGGGGTTTGTGGTCCAGCACGTCCCAGCCGAGGTTGCGCAGGTCCCGTCGGCTGCGGTGGGTGAAGTCCACGAGTTCGGTTTCGCTCAGTTGCCCCTGCTCTGCCGCCACTTCCGCGTCGATGCCGTCGATCCAGCGATAGAGCAGGATGTAGAGCCGTTCCCACTCGTAGGCGATGCGCGCGTCCTCAGGCTGGCTCGCCTGGTCATCCGCCAGGGCACGGTCGTAGCGCCAGCGGCTGTGGGAGATGCGCCCGAGCTCCCAGTCGAGATAGCGCGTGGCCGGTGAGTAGATGGCCAGCGGTGTTTGGGTTCGGATGCGTGTGCCGGCGTCGGCGCGGAGCGCCTCCAGGTTGCCGAACTCCACGAAGGGCGATAGGAATTCGGGTGCTTCCATACGATCGCGCTCGGCCCAGTCGCGGACCTCCTTCGGATCCATCGAGACCAGGGCTTGCTGTGCAAAGCGGCTGAACTTCACCACCAGTGCGAATCGGTCGCTCGCCTGATGGGGGACCGGCATCCTGTACACGGCGCCGGTTGCGCCGGCGAGCTGGCGACCGACCTTGCTCAGGCGATCTCCGGTGAACCACTGCGAGGGCACGACGGAGCCGAGCACGGACCAACCGTGGCGGGTCAGATAGAGGTCCCCCGACTGCTGCCCGCGCAGGTGCAGGTAGTCCACACCGAAGGCCCGCCGCCGTATCGCCGGCGACACGTCGTCGAAGGGTCGGTGCCGGTGCGGGTGATTGAACGCGAACTGCTCCATGGTGGCAGACCTCAGTGATCGTCCGGCTCCAGGAAAGGCAGGTCGAGCAGCTTCGCATAGTCCTCGACCCCGCCGCCGTCGATGCAACACTCGATGATACGCCGACCGGTGGGCAGCAGGTCGGGCACCAGAAACGCTTTGACCTCTTCCCTGAAAAAGCTCGTCAGCATGGCCGCGCCTTGGTCGTACGCGGCCGGCCCGACCTCCGGCTGCTGGTCTACCTCGAAGAACCAGTGCCCGATGGTGCTGCCCTCCATGACGATGCGACCTGGCGTGTAGCCGAGCAACGGGCAGCGGCTCGGCGTGAGTCGATTGGCTGCGAAGCGCGCGCCACCGCGCCGGGCAAGGTACTCGCGGGTGATCCACTGTGGCATGAAGCCGACCTCCCAGGCGCCGATGTTCTGATTCGGCATCAGCACATAGCGCACCTCCGGCGTCTCGATGATCTGGTTCAGCAGTAGGTTGGCGTGGTCCACCATGCGCCCGGTGGCGAAGGGCCAGTAGGAGCCGACCCCCTCGGCGCTCATGCCGTCCGTCTCGACGATGCTCGGGTTGGCGTGGCCGCGCGGTGCCACCAAACGCCAGATCCAGGCGAGCGCCGGGGGCAGCAGGTGGAAGATGCCGATGATGCCGTAGCTGGGTCGTTGAGCGGTGCAGGGGGGGGTCCGAACGCCCATGCTACGCACATCCACGTCCACTGCGCCACGGATGACGTTCGGGATGATGCTGCGAGGAATGATCACGCGCGGGTTCGGGCAGGGCTCACCGGGGGCGTCCTCGATGTGCTCCCAGAGCAGGGTGGTCGCGCCCGGTTGTCCCTGGATGTTCAGGAACAGCAGCGGCGTCGGCGGATGGACCGTCAGGGCCTCGATGTGCGGGTCTGTGCCGTATTGCTCGATGTGGTTGCAGCGCACGAACCAGCCCTCCTCGGCGTCCATCAGCGTGAGCTTGCCGTTGCCGCGCTCCAGCGACGGGTGGCAGAGGGCCATATCGTCGGTCACCGGGCGCAGCTCGCAGCCCTCCGGCAGCGTGAGCTTGCGCTTCTCGCCGGTGACCAGATTGCGACCGATGAGCAGGGTGCCGTCGGGCTGGCGGTGGGCGTATTCGAGCATCTCGCTCTTGCCGCCGCCGCTGGCCCCCTCGTGGGAGATCACCACCTTGTTCTCGTAGGGTGTGACGATCTGAACAGTGGAGCAGTGTATGGTGACCCAGCGCTCTTCCTCGCCGATGTTCAGCAGCATGCCGTAAACGCCTTTCTTGGCGCTGGGCCCCGGATAGAGGTTGTAGCTGAACAGCTCGTGCAGGCCATCGCGGCGGTTGTGCACCACCACCTGCTTGCCGCCGAAGTGGGTGTGGCGAAAGGGCGGCGCGACGTAGATCACGGACCTCGGGCGGAAGTCGTCGGGCAGGGCTTCGCCGGCGACGATGCCCTGCAGCAGCGCGAGCCCTAGGGCGAAGAAGCCGGCGTTGTCGGGGGCGATGACCAGGGCTTGGGTGCCCTCGCTGGGCAGGCCCGCGTAGAAGGGGAACACGGCCAAGGGCTGGGTCTTGAGCCAGTCGAAGGTCGCCGCGCGCATGTCGCCGAAGGGCTCGCCGAAGCGTTCCAGGTAGGTCGGCTTATCGGTCGGGCGATCGTCGCCGATGACCATGCAGTCCGGGTCACGGCGGCGCATGTAGGGCTCGGTATAGTTGGCGCAGATGCCGTTGCGGGTATGGCAGACGGTTGCCTCCAGCACCCGGCCCATGCCGGGGACCTCGTAGGCAACCTCCTGAACGCCGTCCACCGCGTCGCGGACGGCCAGTTGCATCAGGGATTCATGGGACTCGGCCACCGTCACGCTCGGCGCGGCGGAGAGCATGGCGATGGCGTCCTGGGGTAGCTCCAGCTCGAGTAGGCGGTGCGCGGAAAGGCTCATGTTGATACAGCTCCCGAGGGTCTCGAAGATGCGGTCGGCATGGCCCGGCGCCGGCTAGAGGCCGGGTGGTCGAAGCCCCGCCCAGGACCGTGGTCCGGTCCCTGGCGCTGGGTTGCGGTCGAGCATACCGAGTCCGGTGCATTGTCCAGCGCAACGGCGCGTCGAAAAGTCCACGGAAAGCACGGAATTCGAGAAAGCTTGACCCGGATCACAACCGAGCCGGCCATCGCCCCTGGGCGAGGCCGATTCGTGCCCGCCGACGGCGATCCTAGCGTGGGCGGCTCGTCTCAGCAGCAGCAACGGGGTCGGCGACCCCCGGGGCTGAGGAGAGGTGCACGGACTCCATGCGCAGCGTCGGGCCTCCCCGAACGCTTGTGGTGCGTGCGAGGGCCTCCCTAAGCCCGCCGAGGTCCTGTCATGTGCTGGCGGTCACCTGCCCGGCGCGATGGGCGACGGCCCGCTTGAGGGCGTCCACGCGGGTGTCGATCCAATGATCGGCGCCGATGAGCTTGCCGAGGCCGAGGGACTCCAGCCGTTTCTTGGGTTGCTCCTGCATGCCGGCGAAGTAGACATGGCAGCCATGTCCGACGGCGTCGCGAACCGCCCCCTCGATGGCCAGTGACGTGGTGACGCCGAGGTGTGGCACGTCGGTCAGGTCCACCACCAGGCTGCGGGCCTCCGCGATGTCGTTCTGCTGGCGGGTGATGGCCTTGGCGGAGCCGAAGATGAGCGGGCCGCTGAGGCAGAGGAGCACGATGCCGTTGCTCGCGCCGAGGATCTTCTTCTCCTCCTCGGTGGCCTCGGGGCACTCGCTGCTGATCTCCTGGCCGGGCACACCGAGCAGCTTGACGCCTTCGGATTGCAGGTCCGCGAGCCGGCGGATGGTGAGCACATTGGCGACGAATAGGCCCACGCCGACGGCGGTAATGAGATCCACGAACACCGTCATCGCGATGACGCCGTACATAATGAGCGCGCCGCGCATGGAGACGCGGTGCGCGCGGCGGAGGAAGTCCCAGTCGATGATATCGATGCCGACCTTGATGGCGATGCCGGCGAGCACCGCCTTGGGGATGGGTTCCACCAGTGCGCCGGCACCGAACACGACCACGCCGAGGATGACGGCGCGCGTGAGTCCGGAGAGGGCCGTTCGCCCGCCGGTCTGGATATTGACCACGGTGCCCATGGTGGCACCGGCGCCGGGCAGGCCGCCGAACAGGCCGGAGGCGAGGTTGCCGAAGCCCTGGCCCATGAGCTCCTTGTCGGAGTTGTGCTGGGTGCGGGTCAGGCTGTCGGCAATGACCGAGGTGAGTAGGGCATCGATGGACCCGAGCAGCGCCAGCACCACCGCGTCCAGCACCATGTGCTGCCACTGTTCCGCGGTGAAGGTCGGGATCTGGATGTCCGGCAGCCCGCCGGGCACTTCACCGATTGCGCGGTAGGAGCCCGTGCCGAGCACGAAGATCGCCAACAGCGTGCCGACCACCAGCGCCAGCAACTGCGGCGGCACGAAGCGACGCCAACCCTTCGGCATCAGGAACAGGATGGCGAGCGCGATGGCACCGAGCGCCGCCTCGCCCGGCTTCACGCTGGCGAAGAACTCCGGCAGCGCCGTCAGCGAGCCGAGCACGCCACCGGCCGGCGAGGCATAGCCCAAGAGCGGCGGCATCTGGATGATGATCAGGATGAAACCGATGCCCGACATGAAACCGGAGATGACCGTGTAGGGCATCATGGTCACGTACCGGCCCAGCTTCAGGATGCTGAACAGGATCTGGAACAGCCCCGTCATCATCACGGTCGTGAACGCCATGGCCATGCCGTTCTCTGGGTTCGCGGCAATCATGGTTGTGATGACCGCCGTGAACACCACCGTCATCGGGCCCGTGGGTTCCGAGATCAGTGTCGGTGTACCGCCGAACAGTGCCGCGAACAGGCCCACCAAGACGGCGCCGTAGAGTCCTGCCTCGGCGCCGGCGCCCGAGGCAACACCGAAGGCGAGGGCCATGGGTAGTGCGATGACAGCGGCGGTGACCCCGCCGAAGAGGTCGCCCTTGGCGTTGGTGAGGCTGATCTGATTGAAGATCTGCATAGGTTGACCCTTGGTCGCCGACTTTGCCGTTGAACAGACCCGCAAAGTGTCCAGACCCTTCGGTCCCGAGGGAAATCGATACTTTGAATCCCTAAGATAGATCAAAGGCTATAAAGGCCGCAGGCGGTGGCCTGCGGCACGGGGGACGGCGTCGACAGGTCCGCCGTGCTGCGGCCGGCCTCGATTGTGACACGCCATTCCCCGGGGCGATCGGACAATCCGAAGCAAGCGGCTTCGATGTGTCCGAGTCCCCCGAGAACTCCAGCGGGTCGAGTCTCGATCGCATCAAGGGCTGGTGGCGGTCGGACATCCTCCTGATCTTGCCCGGTTGGATCGTCGCGCTTGCAGGCACCCTGGTGCTGGCCTTGCTCCTCGCTGCCAAACGCGGATTGCCTGCAGCGCCGAGATCGTCGGCGCCTGGATGCCGGTTGGGCTCTGCCGGCTCAGATCCGGCGGAACCCGCGCTGGCTATGGGTCGCCGTCGTCGGACCGGTGCTGAGGACGGCGCAGTGGCCGCTGAATAGTGTCCAGACGCTATACCCCCAGCGGAAGGTCCGCGCGGATCGCGCGGTCTCCGGCTGTCGCGCTCTCGAACCACCATAGGACCCGGGCATGATAGTCGGTCCGGCGCCCGGTCAGGCGTTTGTCGGGAGAGGCGGTGGCGTCTGGTTCAAGACCGGTCGCCACTGTCTTCGTCGTCCACGGTCTTCGCCATGCGCTTGGCGAAGTAGTAGATCCGCTTGAGCTTCTCGATGATATCGACCTCGATGGTATAGGTCGGGATGCGGTTCGGCTCTTCCGCGACCAGGCGCTGCGCCTGATGGGCGGCGGCGGACTCGGCAATCCGATTGATCTCCTGTTTCATCGACGTGACCGAGCGTGCGGCCAGCTGGTTCTTCTGCGCAACCGCCTGCACCGCGCTTTCGACGGCCTGATTCACGGCGACATGGAAGTTCATCAGCACCTCCCGCGTCGGCTGGCTCACGGAGACGCCCTGGTCGATGCGCTCGTGGCCTAGCACGATCAGGTTGGTCTCGATGACATCACCGATGTTCTCCAGGTCGTTGACGGCCTCCATGAGCCGGATGAGATCGGTGGTCTGCGCTTCGGTCAGGGACAGCCGACTGATCTTGCCCAGATAGTCGATGATCTGTGCGTGCAGCATGTCCACGTCGTCGTCCATCCGCTCGATGTCGCGCAAGGTCTCCTTGTTGCCGCTGAGGATGGCGGGCATGATCCGCTCCATCATGTCCTGGACGCGCTCGCCCATGTGCAGTACCTCCAGGCGCACGCGGTCCAACGCGAGCGACGGCGTCGCGAGCAGCACGTCATCCAGATACTTGGCCCGCGCGACGAGCGCCTCCTCCCCCAGGGGCCGATCCGGCACCAGCCATTCGGCGAGGCGCGCGAATTGGCCGGTAAAACTGATAAAGAGCAGGGTGTTGGCAACATTGAACATGGTGTGGGCGTTGGCGATCTGGCGCGGCACCTCTGCTGCAAGGCGCGCGTTTCCCGTCAGGTCCGGATATTGCGGCGATATCCAACGCACGAACTCGGCGAGATAGTCGATGAGACCTACCCACACCAGCACGCCGACGACATTGAACAGCACATGCACCACGGCGGCCCGCACCGCCTCCCGCGGTTTGCCGATGGCCGCCAGTGCAGCCGTGGCGCAGGTGCCGATGTTCGCGCCGAAGGCGAGGGCGATCCCGGTGGGCAGGTTAACAAGGCCCTGGCTCGCCATCACGATGACGATACCCGTGGTCGCGGCCGAGGATTGAATGAGTCCGGTAAACAGGGCGGCAACCAGAATCCCGATAAGCGGATTCTCCATGGTCTGCATGACATCCATGAACGGCGGATAGCTCCTCAGCGGTGCCATCGCGTCGCTCATGACGCTCATGCCGAAGAACACCATGCCTAGGCCCATGACCATCCCGCCGTACTGGCGGACACGCTCCTGCTTGGCGACGAAGAGCATCGTGAAGCCGACACCGATCATCAACAGCGCGGCCTTGGTCACCTTGAACGCGATCAGCTGAGCGGTCACGGTGGAGCCGATATTGGCGCCCATGATGACGCCGACGGACTGGGCGAGGGACATGAGCCCGGCGCTGATGAAACCCACCAGCAGTACCGTCGTCACGGACGATGAGTTGATGACGGCGGTCACGAAAGCGCCTGTCAGGGCACCCATGACCCGATTGGTGGTGAGTCGCGCCAGGATGTCCTTCATGCGCTCGCCGGCGACGGCCTTGAGTGCATCGGCCATCTGGTCCATGCCGAACAGGAACAGGGCGAGTCCGCCGAACAGGCCCATGGCCATGTTCAGCCAATCGATCTCGTTGCCCGAGGGCTCGCTCGCCGCCGCGAACGCGGAGAAGGCGGCGCCGAAGAGCACCAGCCCCACCAGCCCCGGCAGCCACAGCGGGTACCTGTCAGGCAGCCGATACCCTAGTTGGCGGTGTACCAATCTCTCACCCTCTCTTTCTGCGTTCGGTCTTTACGACGGTGACCGGGACCGGGGAGAGGTGGACCACCTGCTCGGCAACCGATCCGATCATCAGGTGCTTCCAGCCGGATAGGCCCTTGCTGGCGATGACGATCATGCTGCTGCTTGTCTTTTCCGCCACCTCAAGGATGCGGGAACTGGGAAGGCCGGTCACGAGCATGGCGTCGAGTCGCTTGCGCTTGATAAGGTCGCCGTGCTCACCAATCACGCGTTCTAGGAAGTCGTCGAGCATCGCGGCGGCACCATCCTCGATGCGTGCCAGGTGTTTCTGCTTCAGTGCCCTGGTGTAGTAGCCGGGCATGGAGCCCGGGTCGTGCACGACGTGCAACACCAGCAGCCGGCGCTGGAGGCAGCGCCCCAACTCCACGGCCAGCAGCAACGCAGCCTCCGAGGGCACGGAAAAGTCCACCGGTACCAGAATCGGCCCTGTCTCCGCTTTCTTCGTCATATGCCGTGAACTCAGCCGTGCGACTGTCGATGAGACTTGAATTGGTCGGGCGCTTCCGCGTCCGGGTAGCGAGGTCTTTCGCTTCGAGCCTGCCATGACCGAATTATGACGATAAAATGACAGATTTATGACATCAGGTCCATGCTGTGGAGCGGACATCATCCGCATGCGTGGGGGGTTCGCCTGCGCGATTGGGTGCCGGGTCGCGCTGCAAGGCTGATCCGAGGACCGTTGCCGACGCTCGATTCAGCGTGGTACCGCTTCGCTTAGGTGGCCTCGGCGGTTGTTTGGGCGAGCGAGCGACCGGTGCGGACCAAGCGGTTGTAGACGGGCAGCAGCGGTTCGGTGTGGTAGGTGAGGGGCACCAGTTTGTCGCGCAGACGGGTCAGCACGCCGATGCGTCGAGGGTTGGCGCCGAAGAGCACATGGTGGTCCGGAATGCCGCCGGCGTCGAACCAGAGCGTGTCGTCCGGGGACAGGGGGGTGTGTCCGACCACAAACGGCGTATCGGCGTCGACGCCGAGGCGCCTTCGCAGGCGGCGTACGTCCGCCGCGCCATAGCCGGTTGGGGAATTGGGTTTGCGCAGGCGCAGGTGGGTGAGCTGATACTCGAGCTTTGGCTTGTCCCGGACCTGGACCAAGTCTTTGCGTGTGGCCTTCATGGTCGGCGCGCCGGCGTGGCAGGCGATGTACCGACTCGACACCGCGACATAGGGCAAGAGGTCATAGAAGCGCTGCATTGCATCCCGGTAGCGCGGTCCGCGCTGGTCGTGCAGCGCGCGTTCCCATAGCAACCCCTGGGGCACGCCTCCCTTGCTGATGTCTTCCGCAAAGCCGTCGTGGTTGCCGCGCAGGTAGAAGACGCGCTCCGGGAAGCGGAGCTTGAGCCGGAAGATCAGATCCATGAGCAGCATCGAGCGGTCCATGTCCTCTTCCTGGCCCGGCGTATCCGGGTGTACCGCGTCGCCGACGATGATGAGCGCCGCGCTGCCGTCGAGGAGCCCTTCGAGGAAGCCGTTCTGGGTCAGGATCACCAGCAGGTTGTCGATGCAGGCGTGGAGGTCGCCGATGAAGATGGGTATGGGCCGTGTCGGCAGCCGGAGCAGTCCGCCGGGGCCGCCATCCTCGGTTCGCAGGCGGTAGGGCTCGCGCTCCATCAGCGCGTTGACACGCTCCAGCAGGTCCAGCGCATCCCCTCGCGGCAGCGTGTCGATGGGTGCGTCGAGCACCTTGGCCAAGCGCTCGAGCTTGGCTTGGCGCCAGCGCATCATGTGCTGTGACTCGGCCGGTTCGGGCAGCGGGGCGACACAGGTGCCGCGCTTCACCGACTTGTTCTTCAGCGCCAGGCCTTTGTCGGTGAGCTTCAGGCGCAGGTGGCTGCCGGCGACCAGCTTGGGATAGGCCAGCAGCCGCCGTTGCAGCGTGTCTTCGCGCCCCAGGGTGATGGCCTTGTCTTCCAGCACCCGCAGGAAGCCGCTAATGCCGTCGAAGAACTCGGTGGGATCGAAGCACAGGAGGTTGCCCGTGTGTTCGAAGTCGCCGTTCGCCCGCACCACCAGCTCGGGTTCGACCCGCAACTGGAAGCCCTCGCCCCGGCCCAGCCTCAGTTGCAACGGGACTGCCGGTTGCGGCACCCGGATCTTCTTCTCCCCCAAACGCAGTGCGTCAGCCAGCTCCAACTCGTCGCATTCCTCCATGTCCTGCAGCAACGCCTGGAAGTAGTTCAGGAAGCGTTTGCGTGATTCGGTGGAGGCGTAGGGCATGGGAAAACCTGGTCACATTATGGGTCGCGGGCGCATGCCGCGCGTGCGTCGGCGGTGGCAGAGCAGTCTCGGTTACACCCGGTGCGCGTCCCTTCAGGGCGGCGACTCGACCTGCGCTGCGTCGGCGAAGCACAATGGATGATCCGCCACCTGCTCACGCAGGTATACCTGCATACCCCGCTGATGAAACAGCGCGGCGATGCGGCCGAACAGGCGCACCTGCTCGCGGATCTGGCGCAGATCGATATCGCGGTCCACGGGGTGCGTGCCGCGCCGCGCCCGGGCCCTGCGGAGTGCTTCGATGCGCTCCGGCGCAGGCAACAGGAACTCGAACACGAAACGCTTGCGCCAGTTCACCGCCAGCGGGAATCGCTTCTGCGCGGGGAGGTGGACGCGCGCCGGTTGGAATTCCAGGCGCTCCCAGGCGTCCAGCCATGCGGGTTCGAACAGGGCCAGGCCGAGCTTACATCCCGCGAAGGGAAGACCCAAGTGTACTTCGCGCGGGCGAACCGCGAGTGCCTGCGCCCGCCACCATCCCCTGCGGCTCAAGTCCACATAGCCCTCCTCGGGCCAGCCGCCGACGCGCCGGATAAAGGTGGATTTTCCGCCGCCCGGAGGTGCGGTGACGATGATCTGGTTGAAGCGAACCCGGCGCGCGACCGGGACTTCGCGAAACTGCTTCACCTGCACGACCGGCACCAGATCGAGCTCCGGGAGCGCGGCGATGAGCGGGGGCATCGGCAATCCCTATCGCTGCGGGTTGAGGAGTCGAGACGCAAGGAGCAGCTACGAGTGCAGCGCCGCAGACGTTCTGCGAGCCTACGTTGTCGTTGTCGCCGACTGCTCAACGACGATCACGACAACGACAACGAATGCGGTCGGTCTCGGGATTTCCGCAGTGATGCGCTAGCTGAAGATACCCTTGAATAGGAAGAACAGCCCCGCGGCAAGGATCGCACCGGCCGGCAGTGTAACCACCCAGGACAGAAAGATGTTACCGACCACGCGCAGATCGATGGCCCCGATGCCGCGTGCGAGTCCGACGCCCATGACACAGCCGACGGCGATCTGCGTCGTGGAGACGGGCAGCCCGGTCTTGGATGCGAGCACCACGGTGGACGCCGCTGCCAAGGTTGCGCAATAGCCCCTGGTCGGGGTCAGCTCGGTGATGCGGGTGCCGATGGTCTGCATGACGCGGTAGCCGAGCGTGGCCAAGCCGATGACGATGCCGGCACCGCCGAGACCCAGAATCCACAACGGCAGCGTCGCCTTCTGCGCCACCTCACCGCCGCTTTGGACGATCGAGACGACGGCGGCCATGGGACCGATGCCGTTGGCGACGTCGTTGGAGCCGTGCGCGAAGGCCATGGCGCAGGCGGTGAAGATCATCATCGGCGTGAACACCCGCTCGACGCTGGCGAAGTGGTAGCTACGGTCGGCGTTCGCCTCCACTTTCACGCGGTTGATCATCCAGCCGCCGATGGCGGCGACGATGACGCCGATGACCGTCGCCGCGCCCACGCTCTGCCAAGCGGTCAGCTCCAGGTCCAGATGCTTCAGGCCCTTGAAGAGCGTCACCAGGCTGATGATCCAGCCCACGAGGAAGATATAGACCGGCCCCCAACGTTTGGCGCTCCTGTACGGGTCGTCCGTATCGAGGATGAGCTTGCGGATGCTCATCATTAGCAGTAGCGCGATGATGCCGCCCACCACCGGTGAGACGATCCAGCTGGCCGCGATGGTTCCGATCTTGGCCCACTGCACCGCATCGACGCCGATGCCGACGATGGCGAAGCCGACGATGGCGCCGACGATGGAGTGCGTGGTGGAGACGGGCCAGCCGCGCGTGGTGGCGACCATGAGCCAAATGGCCGCGGCCAGCAGGGCCGCCAACATGCCGTAGACCAGCAGCTCCGGGCTGCCTTCGAGCGGGGCTGCGTCGATGATGCCCTTGCGGATGGTGGAGGTCACCTGCCCGCCCGCGATGAAGGCGCCGGCGAACTCGAAGACGGCGGCGATGAGGATCGCCTGCTTGACGGTGATTGCGCCCGAGCCCACCGAGGTGCCCATGGCGTTGGCCACGTCGTTGGCGCCGATGCCCCAGGTCATGTAGAAGCCGAAGATGATGGCGAGGACCAAAAAGACGGTCCCGTAGGTTGCGATGATGTTCAAGGTTGTCTCCCGATGGGCGAGCGAAGCTGAGGCGCGCGCAGGGGCCGCGAGACGCGGCGAGCGCGGCGCAAGCAATCAGCTGTTTGGTAAGGCAGAACGGATCAGCGGGCGATCAGCAGCAGCATGCGATCACCGACCTTTTCCGCGTTGTCCGCGATGTTCCCGATCCACTGGATCAGCCGGTACCAGAACATCACCGACACCGGCGACATCACCTGCTCGTGTTCGAACAGCTTGCGCGTCAGCGCGATGCCGAGGTCGTCGGTTTCCGTCTCGATGCGGTTAAGCTCCTTGACCATCTCCTCGACACGCTCGGCCTCCGGGCCGCGGAAGCCTGTCTCGATCAGCTCGTCAAGTGCGCCGATGATCTCGTTGGACTTGGCGCAGGCATCGACGCATCGGCCCACCAGCGCCCTCAGGTCGTCCGCCATGTCGTCCAGCACCGTCATGTCGCGCTGCTGAAGCAGCCCGGCGATGTCCTGCGCCGTGTCGGCGATGCTGTCCTGTACCTCAAGCACCTCAAGCAGATCACGCCGGTCCACCGGCAGGAACAGGCTACGGGGTAAGTGCAGCCGCACCTCGTGCTTGATCTGATCGGCCTCGTGCTCCTTGGCGAAGATCGCCTTTCTAGTGTCATCGATGGCTTGCTTGTCGTTGGCGATCAGCGCTTCGAATAAGGCCGGTGTCAGCGCAATACAGTCGTTGACCACCTCCATGTGCTGCTGCATCGGTTTGAACGGAGAGCGCGCGAACAGCGCTGCGATCGGGTTCTTCTGCTTCATGGGCTCCTCCGGGGGCTTGGCCGCCACGATTGGTCGGGCGGGCTCGGGTAGCGACGCCATGCGACGACCGCGTGGTGACGGCCGCTCGGCCATGCCGCTCTGGTGTCGTCCCGGACATCGGACAGCACGCTGTTATTGTTGGCACATCCAGCGCCATAACCGCATTGGTAACAGGGTCGACATCAAACCGCAATACCATGGTCATAATTCTGTCATGTAAGGTGTTGCTGTCGGCGGCTTGTCGGCAGGGCGCCGGCAAGCCGCAAAGCGCGGTCGTGAGGCGCGGCGCATGCCTGCACTGGAGACCCGACCGGTCTGCTTCCAAGTCCACGCTGTCGATGTTTCGCGGTCCGCGGCAAACTAAGATGTCAAGCGATGCACCAGCCCGCCGCCGCGGCTGCCACTCCGCTGTCTTGCGCTCAGCGGTGAGTGCAAGGCTCCCGACTCCCGGGGGGCTCGTCCCACCGGCACTGACATGAGGTCCGCCGCGATGAACAAGCTCTCAACCCGATTCCGTATCGGCGAGAAAATCGTCCTCGGCTTCGGCGCCGTCGGCCTGCTCTTCCTCGGCATCATCTGGTACTACCACACCAATGTGCGCGACCTGACCGCGGCCTATCAGGGGCTCGCCGCCGTGTCCGGGGCCCGACAAATCCATGCGTTCGCCATTGAGAGCCACCTCAATGCCATGCGTTCGGGGGCTGATCGGTTCCTACTGACGCGGGATACCGATTTCGCCGAGCAGACCCTCGTCGCCGCCGCAGCGCTGCGGGCCGAGGCCGAGGCATTCGGCCGCATCGATGCCGCCTCGGCGCGAACGGCCGTGGAGATCGATGCCTCGATCGAGGCGTTCGCCGATCACTTTGAAGCCATCGTCGCAGGCTGGCGCGCACGCGGTCTCGACGAAGACTCGGGCTTGCAGGGGGCGTTCCGCGACGCCGTGCATGAGCTGCAGGACCGCGCCGCTCACTACAACGTGGATCGGCTGTACCTCCTGCTGCTGCAGGTGCGCCGCAGCGAGAAGGACCTGGGCCTGCGCCGGGAAGACCAATACCGTGTTCGGGTCAACGCGCTGTTGGATGAGATGCAGGCAACGACAGCCGCCTCGCGGTTGCAGGAGGACACCCGGCAGGCATTGCAGGATGAGATTGCCGCCTACCGCCAACGCTTCGGAGCCTACGCCGAGCGCGTATTGGCCGGCGAGCCCATCGAGGGCGGCAAGGGACTGTTTCGGGATCGTGCGCATCGCATCGAGGACCTATTGCAGGCGCACTACGTCCCGGGCCTCGAGACCGCCATCCTGCAGATGCGCCGTCGAGAGAAGGACTACCTGCTCCGCGGCGATGCGCAGTACATCGACATGGTGGACGACATCGCCGGAGGTATTGCCGAGCGCATCGCCGGTTCTGCCGTGGCGGCGGACCAGCAGCAGGTGCTGTCGTCGTTGCTCGAGCGCTATCGCCAGGACTTCCTCGCACTCGTCGATCAGAATACACAAATCGCACGGTCTACCGACGCGATGTACCAGGCCGCGGCCCAGATCACGCCGCTGGTCGAACGCAATCTTGCGCAGGCAACGGCGACGATGGCGGAGCAGAGCGAGGAGATCGCAGCGGCATCGGCGGAGCGGGCGCGCTGGAGTCTGGTGGTCGCCGCCGTCGTGTCCGTGCTCGGTTTTCTGCTCGCGCTGCTCATCACGTCGCGCATCGTGCGCCCGGTGCAGCGTATGGTAGGTCTGTTGGACCAACTCACGCGCGAGGCACCGCGGGATCGCCTGGAGGTGGACCCCGCCGGCCGGGACGAAATCAACGCCATGGCGATCGCGCTGAACACCCTGGCCGACCATCGGGCGCGGTTCTCCGAGTGGTGGCGCTCGTCCATGCAGGGCGAGATCGCCTGCCGGGACCTCCAAGAAGCGGGTGGCGATGAGGCGCGTGCCGAGGCCGCGGTGGAACTGCGCAACGCCGTTGGCGCCAAGCTATCGCAACTCGATGCAGAGCGTGAGCGCATGTTGGACGGGGCCGAAAGACTGGACGCGATGGCTGCCGACCAATCCGCAAACGCACGTGGCCGGGTCAATGCCAATGCGTTGCGGGAGATCGCCGGCAATCTCCGCGCGCTCGCGCGGATGGTCGCTGCCCACTAGTACCGCCGCGCCAAAGTGTCGCAAACGACGCCAGCGCTAGCGGCTTCCGGATCGTTGTCGTTGTCGAAATCTCTATCGGACAGTCGATTACGACAACGACAAGGACACCGATGTCGGCCGTGGATAGTGAACAATCAGGGTTTTCCCGGTGAAAACCACAATTTCGATTGGTGGTGCGCGAGGCGCAAATGGGTATACTCGCCAGGGTTATAATCCGTTCAAGGTACTCGGCAATGCCTCACGATCCACACCTCCCGAATGCCGGCGGCAGCGCCGGCCCCGTTATTGCCGCTGTTAGGTTCGATGAGGCGGGGAGACAGTGTCTTCGCCACGCCCTGCATCAGGCAGCACATCGTGGTACCGCCGCCGTCGCATTGCATATTCTGCACGAGACCCCACGCACGCTCGGTCTGTATCGGCGCCACGACGACGGCGAGGTCTTGCGGCCTTTGGTCGATGTCGGCCGCGAGCTGCTCGCGAGCTTCACCGCGGAGGTGCTCTCCGAGCAGCCACAGGCGGCGGAGGTGCCGCTACGTCAACTCGTCGTTGCCGGAGTGCCCGAACAGCGTATTCCGGAGGTGGCCGAGATGCTGGGCGCAGCGCTTGTGGTCGTCGGTCCAAGGCGTAAGGCGGCCATCGGTCGTCTGTGGCGGCGGGATGTGAGTGGAGCCGTCAGCAAGCGTTCACCCTGCTCGGTGCTGGCAGTGGATGAGGCCGGTGGGCAGTTGGTGTCGCAACGCCCGCGCTTGGCAGAGCCCGATCGGCCGCTCCCCACCGCGGCGGAGAGCCTATAACCTGGCTTGACCGACACGCCGCTTGTCGGCCATCCCTGGCGCCCGTCGGCACGGTCCCCACGCACTCGGTTCCGGCGTCTCTGACGTGCCGGGTTCTGCGCCGAGTAGGGGCCCCGACTGCTATCCTTGCGTCTCAATGATCGAGGCAATGAGCGCCGGGGGCCGGCCATGTCCAAGCTGCTTGCAGTGCTTTACGAGGTGGCAGAGATCCGTGCCCAGTGTCAGCAGGTGCACAACGATCGCTTCGGCCTGTCCCTGTGCGGCATGTTGCGTGCCTTACGGGGCACGCAGACCGAGCGCACGGCGGCGCAGTGCGCGGAATTGGAGCGTCTGCGCTCGCGCCTGGAACGGGCCGCGGAGCAGTTGGATGCGCTGGATGAGAGGGACCTTGCGGTGCGATGCGGCCGTGAGATAAGCGAGACGCTCGGCGAGTATATCCATGCGCTGGACCGCTCCGTGGCGGGGCTTGAGCATCTGTGCAGCCATCCAAACCCGAAACCGGCACTGCCGACCGGTGATGATTCGGTGCCGTTCAAGGTGGTGTACGACGATGCCCTTCAGCGCCAGAAGCAGCTGGCAGTCCGGCTCAATGCGCTGATCGCGGGGCTCTAGTTGGCAAGTGGACGGCGCTTCGCTTGTCCATCCTACAGCTTCGCACCTGTGCCAGCAACGCGCTGCCGGGCTGCTGGCCCACCGGGCCGGTTGGAGTCTCCAGCGCCGGACGTGGCCCAGGCTGGATTAGCCGTTGACCGGCTGCTGCTTCTTCCACCACGGGTGTTTGGCCTCGACGAGCTCCTCCCAGTAGTCGTCGAAGCGCTCCAGCAGATGCCGCAGTTCGCAAGCGCGCCAGCCGATCAGCCCGCCGGCGTACACCAGGACGTCGTGTTCGCGGCTAGTGCCCAGTAGGTCGTCGAGCAGACCGCGGGTGACCGCGACGTCGTTCATGACCCCCAGAAGGTCCTGAAGCCCCTTCATGTGGCCGATGAAGACATCCATTTGCTCGAACAGTGGGTGGAAGAACTCTGCCGCATAGCGCAGCTTCTTGCACTCGATGCGAAGCTGGTGCATGTCCTCGGCGTTGTAGCGGTCGACGCTGGTGCCGGCGGATAGCACCTGGCGCTCCTGCTTGTCCAGCAGATTGCGGGAAAAGCCGACGACGCCGGAGTACAGGCGCTTGGCCTGCTTCCTCTTCATGGTTGCCTGCTCCCAGGCGCGCGCTTCGATCCACGCCGGGAAGCCGTCGCAGAAGCGCTGGAAACGGTCGCTGTCCAGCATGGGGACGACCTGCTCGCCGTAGACGCGGGCGCGGCGCTGCTCGGCCAACAGCCTGAGGCGCTCTGCGCCGGGTAAGGGCAACATGGCGGATGCCGGTCCTAGGACCTCGTCGATGAAGACGTCGAGATCGCGCGCGTGGCCGAGTTGGCCTGCGATCCAGCGCATTTCGTCGTTCCAGGTATCCGTAGCCTCACGCGGGATGGTGTCGCGGAACAGCGACAGCGCCGAGCGCATGCGCCGGAACGACACGCGCATCTGATGCACGCCTTCAATGTCCTCCCAGCTACGCGCGGTCTCGCGCCAGGTCAACATGTAGTCGACGTTGTGGCGCAGTACGGTTGCAAATGCTTCGCTCGCGGACTGATCGGCGTCGATCGGCGGTGGGGCTTTGGACTTGGTCGGCACGGCGGACCCTCACGGGAGCATGGGCCGGCGGCGCCGGCGATCGTCGCCGGATCATAGCCTATTGGTCGCATCGTGTTCGTTGTCGTTGTCGTAATCGCCGTTCCGGACGTGCGAGCCCCGATTAAGACGACGACGGCAACGACAACGACCAGTCGTGCGTGCTTGTTGTACTTGGGCGCTGCTCTACTAGGGCGTGGGATGACGAGGACGGAATGCCGAACCACCAGGTCAGCAGGTTCCAGAAGATGGCACCAGACAGGCCGCACAGAATCACCGTGACAGACAGCACGGCCGCGACGTCGTCCAAGTCGGCGAACTCGCCGATGGTGTTGGCCACGGCGGTTCCGCCGAGGAGCGGGCCCAGGAACTCGAAGGTCGCAACGATGACGACTGCCTGGATCGGCGTGAGTGCTCTGGAGGCGATGGGTGTCGCAATGATGTTGGACGCGTCGTGGAAGCCGTTGGTGTAGTCGAACACCAGCACCACGGCCACAGACATCACGACGAGCAGAGTGAGCAAGTCCATCGGCAGCTCTGTAGGAGGTCGTTCGGTCATCGGAGAACGCAGCGCACGGCCCCCGTTGGCTCCGCCTGCCCCCTCTGGTTCGATCTGTCGCCGGCGGCGGCCGTCAGCCGAGCGCGACGGCGACGGCCGCTTGCACCGAGGCTGCGCCGCGCTCGACACCGCCGCAGGTGCATCGGCGCCCCCGCGCGTTGTAGTGGGCTCTATTGACGGCGAGATTCCGACAGACGGTGTGTTTTACTGGCCTGAAGGCGGCCGTTTCGGCCTTGACGCCGAGCTCAGCACAGAGTCGGAGCTTGACGTCTGCCGCATACTTGCCATTATTCAGTCATTGGGCTGTAACGAAGATTTCATAATATAGTCATATTTCCGTAACAATTGACGCCGCTTCGTGAGTCAACAACGGAGAACGCCATGACAACCAGGCAAGCTGCCTTCGGCCTTGATGAGGCAATCAACGCAGTCCGGCTCCCGAGTGATCCACCTGACGCCTCGAGCCTCGGCCCAGCTTCAACCCTGGGGCAACCGGAGCAGGACGCAGCGGACGCGGGCGTGCCGGATGGCGACGTGAAGCCGCAGCCCAAGCGTGGTCGCAAGTCGAAGCCGGCTCCGACCACCAAGCTGCGCCACAGCGGCCACGATGCCGAGGAGTACAAGCTCAAGCAGGCGAAGAAGGCATCGCACCGGGAAGGCCCCGCGGATGATCTCGCCGGAGACCTGGTGAAGCTGAGCGGCGCCGACTATTTGGACCTGATCACGCCTCTGCACGCCGAGTTGTTGAAGATGCAGAACTGGGTCAAGACGCAGGGCCTGCGGGTCTTGGTGATCAACGAGGGGCGTGATGCCGCCGGCAAAGGTGGCACCATCAAGCGGTTCGTCGAGCACATGAACCCGCGCGGCGCTCGCGTGGTCGCGCTCGACAAGCCCAGCGACCGGGAGCGCACCCAGTGGTATTTCCAGCGCTACATGGCGCACTTGCCCTGCGGCGGTGAGATCGCCTTCTTCGACCGCAGTTGGTACAACCGCGCCATGGTGGAGCGGGTCATGGGCTTTTGCTCAGGTTCCGAGGTGAAAGAGTTTCTGCGCTCGGTGCCGGAACTGGAGCGCATGCTGATTCGCGCTGGCATCAAGCTGGTGAAGTTCTATTACTCGGTGAGTAAGGAGGCGCAGGCGCAGCGCTTTGCCAAGCGTATCGACGACCCGCTGCGGCAATGGAAGCTGAGCCCCGTGGACCAGGAGTCCCAGCACAAATGGGATGAGTACACCCGTGCGAAGGAGGACATGTTCTTCTTTACCTCGACCGCGGACGCGCCCTGGACCATCATCAAGTCCGATGACAAGAAGCGCGCGCGGATCAACGCGATCCGCTACCTGCTGAGCCAGGTTGATTATCCGGATCGTTGCGACGAGCTACTGAGGATCGATCGCCGCATCGTGCGTAGCGTTCAGGACGAGATCGGCGTCGAAGACTGACGCCCTCGGCGCAACGACGCCGCCCAGGGAGACGCTGATGGGGACCTTGAAGAGTTGCCGCCCTGGCAATTTTTCAAGACACGAAGCGAAAACGCGTTTTCTAGGCTCCTTCGTTTCCAGCGGCTTGGCAACGTTCAAGATGTCGGGGCTTCCTGCCCCACACGGCAAATGCCGCAAGATTGGCCTTTTCCTAGGCGAAGGGCCGTAGGCCTCTGCATCGTCTAAACTGGCCAAATACAACAACGAGAGGAGGATTGGAGTGATGCTGAAGCCGTACGAACCCGCGTTGCAATCGCGCAGCCTGCTGTTGCCGGAGCGCCATGGCGCTCGTGAGATCGGCCTGTCCTTGACAGGTGGAGGTCAGTTGCAATGATCGACTCACGCCACGCCCGGGGCGTTGTGTCCATGCTGGTGCAACGTTTCGAGGGTCAGCAGCTCGATCGCCTGCTGGACATGAAGGCCGCCGTGGACGCGGGCCAAGTGCTTGGGGATTACGATAGCGATTTCCTTGCGCAGGCGTTGGACGAGGCACGTCGGAGCAAGCACTTGGTGGATGAGCATCCTGCCTATCATCCGCTGTATGTCCGTGCGATCAGGTTGTACCGGGAGATTGTCGCCAAGGCGCTGGAGAACGAGCAGAACATGATCTCCGGCAGCGGTCTTGAGGGCATGACTGCCTCGTCCCCTTCCGCCGTGGAGCGGGTTTGAGCCACTAATCATCGGCGTTATTGGGACTAGCCAGCACTTCCTCCTGTTCGTCCGGCGTGGCGATTCGGCAGAGTACGACTTGCCGGATGCGTCGCGCTGAGGCGTCTTGGACCTCGATGTCGATGCCATCGATCACAAGATGCTCGCCTTGGGCGGGAATACGCCCTGTATACTCGAGTATCCAGCCGTTGACCGTGTCCGTCGGCTTGCCTGGTAGATCGGTGTCGAAGAACTCTTCGATGAAGCGCAATTCAACGTGTCCGTCCACCAGTATTCGACCGTCTTCAAGGTCCTTATGCTGAAAAGGCAACTCGTCGATCTCGTCGTAGATCTCGCCGACGATTTCCTCGACCAGATCCTCTAACGTGACCACGCCTTGGAAGTAACCGGTCTCATCGACTACCACGGCCATGTGCTGCTGCCTTCGGCGCAACAACTTCAGCATCACGTCGAGCTTCTGGTTCTCGGGGACATACAGGGCCGGCTTGGCGATGCTGAACGCGTCCCGCGCGGTATCGCCGGCGGCAACCGCCTGGAACAGGTCGCGCAGGAACAGGATCTTCAGCACCTCGTTGGAGTCCTCGCCATACAGGGGAATGCGAGAATAGGGGTGGGCCAGCACCTCCGGTAGGATCTCGTCCAGGGTGCGCCGGCCGTCCAAGGTGAAGACGCGCCGCAGCGGGGTCATGACATCGCCGGCCTTGAGATCGTTGAGGATAAACACCCGCTCGATCATCTCGCGTTCGTCTGCCTCGATGGTGCCTTCTTCCTCGCCGTGCTCGGTCATGCTGATGAGTTCCGCCTCGGTCACGGTGGGATCACCGTGCTTCCCGGTGATGCGCTGCACCCAACTGGTGAACTTGCTGAACAGCCAGACCAGCGGATAAATGGCACGCATAAAGGCAACGAGTACCGGCGCGATCACCAGCGAGATGCGCTCCGAGTAGCGGGTTGCGAGGCTCTTCGGCGTGATCTCTCCAAAGACCAGAATTAGGGCCGTCAGCACCCCGACGGCGACGCCCGGCCCTAAGTGTCCGAGCCATTTCGTCGCGAGTACGGTCGCGATGGCGGAGGCCGCGATGTTGACGACATTGTTGCCGATCAGGATCGTGATCAGCATACGGGAAGGGTCGCTCTTGAGGCGGTAGAGGGCGCTTGCACCCGCACGTCCCTCTCGATTCAGTGCCTCTGCACGGGCCAGAGAGATCGACACCAAGGCCGTCTCCGAGCCGGAAAAGAGACCCGAGAGGACCAACAGCAGCAGCAGGGTCAGCAGTTCTTGCACGACG
This sequence comes from Thiohalocapsa sp., assembly GCA_028277725.1. GTDB lineage: Bacteria > Pseudomonadota > Gammaproteobacteria > Chromatiales > Chromatiaceae > Thiohalocapsa. Next base: position 76,070 of record JANQFX010000047.1, on the reverse strand, counting down.
AAGAAGCAGGCCGGTTGAGACAAGAAAAAGGGCGCGCCCGCGTGCGCGGTTGCGTAACCTAACTGTAACATTCGCCGTCGGTCCAGTCTGCCGTGATCCGCGTCGTCTTCGGCTGCGGTCTCTCCGATTGATGCACCGTCGCAACCGCTACGACCGGGGAGGCCGCTTGCCATGATCAGCGACGACAACAGGATTCGCACCCAAGCGGATGCATTGCGCGACGCACTGGAGCGCAATAAGCGAAAGCGGGTGCGGCGGCTGTTGAAGGCAATGCACCCAGCGAAGATAGCCAGTCTGATGGAGTCGCTGACGCCCGCTCAACGGGTCGCCGCCTGGCAGCAGGTCGACGAGCGTGCGGAGCAGAAGGTGATGTCGCATCTTTCGCCTGCGCTGCGCCTCCAGCTTGCCCGCGATGCGGGTGCCGGCGAGTCTGCCGAGCCGCGGGACGAGGCGCAGCCAGTGGGAACCGACAGCGGGGAGCCGAGTGGGGAGGCGGACACTCAGCTGCGGCTGTTGCTGGATGCACTGGAGAGCGGCAAGCTCAAGCGCATCGGGCGTCTGTTTCGTAAGCTGCATCCGGCGCGTATCGCGGGCCTGCTCGAGTCGCTGCCCGCGGCGGCCCGTGCGGCGGCCTGGGACATGGTCGAGCACGAGCGGATGGGCAAGGTCCTGCGCCATCTGCATGAGGAGGTCCGCCGCCGGCTTGCCGCGGAAATGGAATCGGACGATCTGGTGGACGCCGCCCGGGCGATGGAGCCGGACGATCTGGTGGACCTGATCCAAGACCTGCCGAGCAAACTCGGGCGGGAGATCCTGCTGCGGCTGAACCAGCGCGAGCGAGAGCGGGTGGAGTCGATGCTGTCCTATCCAGAGGACAGCGCGGGCGGCCTGATGAACCTGGACCAGATCGCCGTGCGCGCGGACATCAAGGTCGGCACCTTGCTGCGCTACCTGCGCCTGCTGGAGGACCTGCCGCCGAATACCGACAAGTTCTACATCGTCGATCGAGGTAACCACTACCAGGGCATCGTGCGCGCCCGCCGCGTGCTCACCGCAAAGCCCGAGACCCCCATCGCCGCGCTCATGGAGGCTGACTTCGAACCAGTCCGTGCGGACGAGCGGGAGGCGGAGATTGCGCAACGGTTCGAGGCCCAGGACCTGATCTCGCTGCCGGTGGTGGACGATGCCGGCGTGCTCCTGGGGCGCATCACCATCGATGACATCGTGGATGTCATTCGTGAGCAGGCGGAGCGTTCCATGCTGGGCATGGCGGGTCTCGATGAAGAGACGGATATGTTCGCCCCGGTCTGGTCCAGCAGCCGCCGCAGGGCGGTGTGGCTCGGCATCAACCTCGCCACGGCGTTCCTCGCTGCCTGGATCATCGGTCTGTTCGAGCACACCATCGAGCAGGTCGTGGCGCTCGCGGTGTTGATGCCCATCGTCGCCAGCATGGGCGGCATCGCCGGCAGCCAAACCCTGACGCTGGTCATCCGCGGCCTGGCAACCGGCCAATTGGGTGCTGTCAATACGCGCATCCTGTTGCTCAAGGAGCTCGGGATCGGGTTGCTGAACGGCCTGCTTTGGGCCGCGATCGTCGCTGCGCTCGCGGTCGTCTGGTTCAACAACTGGGCCATCGGCGGCATCATCGCCGCGGCGATCCTCTTGAACCTGCTGTGCGCGGCCTTGGCGGGCGTCACCATCCCCCTGATCCTGCGCGCGGCGGGCATCGACCCGGCACTCGCGGGCAGCGTCGTTCTGACCACGGTGACCGACGTGGTGGGTTTCTTTGCGTTCTTGGGTCTTGCGACGCTGCTCTTGCTCTAGGGCACCTCGGAGTATTCGAGGTGCCCGTGCGGGGCAGGATGCCCCGCCATTCTACAAGCGCCCAAGCGCTTGAAAAATGAAGCGAAGCGGAAACCGCGTTTTCGCTTCGCGTCTTGAAAGGTTGCCAGGACGGCGATTTTTCAAGGTCCCCTCTAGTTCCGGTAGGCGCGCACGCATCCAAGGTCACGTAGTGCGCATCACCGAGTTCGCGAGTCAGTGCGGCGAGGCTGATTGCGCGCTGGCGGACCTCATCGCCAAGACGGCGGTACTGCTCAGGCTCACGTGATGTCTGGGTTCGGCGTATGGCAGAAGACCTCAGCTGAGGACCGCCAAAAGGAACGCGCATCATGCGCAGTGTGATGCAAGCAGCGGCTTTCACAGAAGGCGACAGCTTCCTTGGCCGATTCAGCCACCAACCAGCCGAGTTGCCCGCGTTTGTAACAAAACAGTAACATTAGGCGTTCTCGGGCTCGTGCTGGCAGAGCCCGAGCCGCCCGGTACGCAAGACACGCAGAACACCGCCGGCGACGACCTGGAGCATTGAGATGACCACTGAGCTACCGCCTTCGACCATTCTCGGCGTCAGCCCGGTCATCGTCGCATCCGCGATCTTTATTGCCACCTACGCCGTCATCATCACCGAGCGGATCAACCGGGCCATCGTCGCCCTGATCGGTGGCGGTTTGATGATCGTCCTTGGCGTGATCAACCAGCAGGCCGCGATCCGCGGCATCGACTTCAACACGCTCGGTCTACTGACGGGGATGATGGTCATTGTTGCCATCTCTCGGCGTAGCGGCGTCTTCCAGTACGTCGCGGTATGGGCAGCGAAGCGTGTTCAGGCGAAACCCTGGGGGATCTTGGTCATGTTGTCCGTCGTGACCGCCATATTCTCAGGGTTGTTGGACAACGTAACGACCGTATTGCTGATCGCTCCCGTCACACTCTTGATCACCGAAGAGCTGCGCATAAACCCCTATCCCTTTCTCTTCGCAGAGATCTTCGCATCCAATATCGGCGGCACCGCAACACTGATCGGTGACCCTCCCAACATCATGATCGGCTCGGCCGTGGATCTGAGCTTCAACGACTTTCTGATCAACCTGGCGCCCATCACACCTCTGATACTCGCGGTGACACTCGGGATCATCTATCTGGTCTGGGGCCATGGCATGCATGCTTCTGATGAGGCGCGCCAGCGAGTCATGAGCTTCAACGAGCGAGAGGCGATCACCGACCCAGGTCTGCTCATACAATCGCTCATCGTCATCACCATCGTCATCCTAGGTTTCATGTCCGCCCACCAGCTGGGGTTGGAGCCGGCCACCATCGCCATGGCTGGAGCCGCCTTGCTGTTGCTGCTGAGCAGCCTTGGCAGCAATGCGGAGGAGCAATCTGCACACGTCCACAAGAGTTTCTCCGAGGTCGAGTGGGTGACGATCTTCTTCTTCATCGGCTTGTTCATCCTTGTGCACGGGCTGGAGGCCGTCGGTGTGCTCGAGACGCTGGCCAATGGGGTTATCGCCCTCACCGGCGGGGACATTGCGCTGACATCCATGGCGATCATGTGGGTATCTGCGGTCGCATCGGCCATCGTTGACAACATACCCTTCGTCGCGACAATGATCCCGATGATCAAATCGATGGCGCCAACCTTCGGCGGCGCCGAAAACCTCGAGCCCTTGTGGTGGTCGCTGGCGCTTGGGGCCTGCCTTGGCGGCAACGGATCCCTCGTCGGGGCGAGTGCTAACCTGATCGTAGCTGGCTACGCCGAACGGGCAGGTCACCGCATCGAGTTCCTGAAATTCATGGCGCTTGCCTTCCCGCTGATGCTCGTGAGCGTTGTGATCGCGAGCATCTATGTTTACCTGAGATACCTGTAGAGCGGAGGTTTCCTCTGATGGGGCACACCGAACAGACTGCCGGCGAGCGCATGGACATGAAGTCCGTGATGATCGCAACGGAAGTCGCACATGCAGGGATGCTGGTGCGAGAGCTATTTGTGGCTTGCGGTAAGGCGCAGGTCCAAGCGCTACCCTATGTCGACGACTCCGGCAAGTTGAGCGGGCGGGTGACGCTCAAGAACGTGTTGCGACTCTCCTGTTTACCCGAGTACGTGGTCGAGTTGGCGCCGATGCTAAACCTGAATATGTCCTGCGTCGACCATGCCGAAGAAAAAGCGCGCGAGATGCTCTGTTGCCCAATCGAGCCCTTCGTCCAGGGCGCTCACGAGACGATATCGTCGGACGCGCCTTTGATCAAGGCGTTGGCGCTGATGGAGAAGCTAGACACGAGCTACATCTTCGTAGTGGACGGCCAGAGCTACCGTGGCACAGTCACCATTCAAGGGATCGCTGCAAGCATGTCCCATCTCGGCGTTTGCAGCAAGACGACGAGTGACAGCACCGAGTAGCCAATCCACCACGTCGCCTCCCCCAGAACGCGATGTCGACGTTCCCGGGCATTCCCGCATATGCGCCGAAAGGCGGAAGACAAATCTCTTTCGCCACCTCGCATACGCTCGTGTTCGTCTATTGATCCAGGCGAACGAGTTGCGAATCTACAGCAGCCGGAAGTCGCCTATCGGAGTATTCCAATATTCTGTTGTATTCATATTCTAATAAAACCAACCACCGATACGGTCCTATGGCATTCAAGGCCGGAGGGGGTGCACGACCAGTATTAAACCCAGATCCGCCAGCGACCGCGACGGACATTGACATGCGTCAATTCCCAAATTGTTACTCTTTGATTACGCTCTAGGCAGTGAGATGCGGGCTAAGTTAACGTTTCTGCAATTAATTATATTGCCATAGTCTTCAATGCGGGCTTCTTTCCGATAATGTCGCAATCGCCGAAATGTCGCAATCGCCGAAATGTCGCAATCGGAAGCGGACCCGACCCTGAGCTGGCACTTGGTCCTAACGCGTGGCTGTTGCAGGCTGCGACGACGCCCTTGATCGCGAACTGGCCCTCAAGGGCAACTCGGTGCATATCTTGATCGCCTGGCGATACGCCTCATGTTCCGACATGATCCGATGTCCAGGGGTCTCAAGTCACTGGAGACATCATCATGCTTAACGCTCAACAGACGATTGCTGTTTGTCTAAGCCTGATCTGGTCCGGAATCCTTGGCTCTGGAATCGCCCTAGGATCGGGGCAGGCCGAGCCCAATTCTCGCGCAGTCTCTGCGTCGGCGCTTGAGTCAACGGATCGGACGTCGCGGGTAGACTCCTCAATCTCGGCGGATGAGCCAAGAATGTCGCCTTTGATGTGCGGTTTCGTCCCGCCGATGGTCAAGGAGGGAAAGATCAAACTCCCAATAGACAGCAGGGTTGAGGCCAACGCAATCGCGGAGGCCTGGCTCGATGCGGTTGGAGACGCAACCTTGGTCTTGGGCGAAATGCTCAAGGTACGACGAGCCTATCTGCTCTCTGTTATCGATCGCGATGATCCGAACCTCGAGCGCCACCAGATCGTCATCGCTGCGAAAGACGGGCGAGTTTCCGTTCTCTAGGCAGATGCCGATTATTCGCCATCGGCGGCGAAATCGGCAGGGAAGCGAAAAGCGTGGTTGTCGCTTCCCCTCTTTCTCAGTGGATTACGTCGCCAAGAATGTCAGGGCAGCTTGCCCTGTGCGGGAAGCGCCGACAGATCAGCGTTTCCCCAGACACCGTTTTCTCTACTCCGGAAAGGCGAGCTGACTCGGCGGTTGTTCCAAATGAACGAACCGTGAGTCTAGTTTCCGCCAAGTCATTTGATAAATGGTTGATGCGAGAGGCGTGCAGATCTCCGCACTGAAGCATCAGGCGTGAGATAGTTTCGAAACTGCGAGAACCTACCAATAGGAGGCAAGGAGGCCCTTTGTCGCGGGCCGAACGGAGAAAGAAGCTCTCAACGGCCTCAAACCATGACCAAGAGGCGGAGGAGGTAATGAGATGAGTGCAATAACGGGACAGTTTGCGCAGTTCTGTCGCGCCTGCTCGTCAGATGTTTTCATGCTGATGGCAGTGGTTACAAATGCGACCATCCTGGGGGTAATGGCCGCAATGCTCTGGGCCATGATGCTCTTGCCCAGATGAGGGAGACTGTTCGCCTTGGCGTAGCCGATCGACGTGCGGAGAGTGCAGCGCACGGACGGGATACGAATAGACGAACACTATCGCGTCGACTCGGCGATGGCGACCACGTGCCGAACGATATGGCTCAACGTCGGGTCGAGGCTCGCTACAGGGACCGTCCTGCGGTAGCGGCGCATTCCTTGTACAAGGAATTCCTGTAGCGATCTTCGTAACACAGTTGTAACATTGTCCCACTGACCGGCGACCGCTCCCGTCGACCGGCGCAGCGATGGCGTCGCGCGCTCGCGATGCAGACGTCCACTGGCCCCGGCCGCAGACCCTAAGAGAAGCGGCCGGTGATCCCATAGGCCACACCCCGTCCGGTCATCGCCATGGAAACCGTCGCTTGGAACGTAGAGAAACCGTCGCTTGGAACGTAGAACTGATCGTGCGCGGCGTGTTGCAGGCGATCTTGTTGCTCAGTTCTGCTGTCTTCTTTGGCTCCGAGACCGCGCTCTTCTCGCTTAGCCGAACGAACCTCCAGCAGCTGCGGTACCGCCGAGACCCGCATTCCGAGGGCATCCACGCGATGCTGGACGAACCGCGGCGGCTGATCATCTCGATCTTGTGCGGCAATGAGCTGGTCAACATCGCGTCATCGGCAAACATGGCGGCGATGCTGTTGATCCTGTTCGGGCAGGATGCCGGTTGGATCAACATCCTGGTCATGGTTCCGCTCCTCCTGCTGATCGGGGAGGTGACCCCCAAGACCATCGCGGTGAATCATCCGATGGGCTTCGCACGAAATGTCAGCGCACGCATCCTGCCTCGCTGGATCTATATTGTGACGCCGTTGCGCGAAGCTGTGAGAGCAGTCGCAGACCGGGTCACCACCAGGCTTGTGGGAGAGAGCGTCGGCCGTGCGAACATCTTGAAGCCGGACGAACTCAAGACCTTACTCGAGGAGGGCGAGGCAACCGGCATCATCGATGCGTCCGAGCGGGTGTTGATCGACAACCTGCTCGAAGCGTCGCAAACGGACGTGTCCCACATCATGACACCCAGCCCGCGCCTGTGCTTGCTGGACGCCGACCAGTCGATCCACGAGTTGGTGAAGACGTTCCGCGAATATCGCCATCCCCGGGTCCCCGTCTATCGCGACCATTGGGACAACGTCATCGGCTTCATCCACTCCGAAGACGTGTTGCGGCTGGTCCGCGGCGGTGCCGACCTGGATGAGCTCGACATCGAGAGCATCCTGCGGCCAGCCCATTTCGTCCCACCAACCCTACGCGTGGATGAGCTGTTCCAGTTCTTCCAGGGGCGCGGCACGCGCGCTTCCATATCGACGAGTTCGGCTCCGGCATCGGTATCCTGACGATGGAGGACGTCTTCGAGGAGGTCGTTGGGGACATCGATGTCGGTTACGACTTCGACGAATATCGGTCCAAGAGACACTACGTCATCGAGCCGGACGGCGAAGCCCGTTTTCGCATGAGTGGACGCGCGCCCTTGTCCGAGATCAACGACATACTACACATCAAACTGCCATTGACCGAGGCCCACACCATCGGGGGCTTTGTCAGCGCCAGGCTGCGGCGGCTTGCCAGGACGGGTGACGCGATCATCGAGGAAGGCTACCGCTTTGTGGTCGAAGAGAGCGACGAGCGTACCGTGCTGCGCGTGCGCGCAGAGTCGCAGTGAGCAAGCAGGGTGGGGGAAGCGTTGGCGAAACCGGGCCGACGCGCGGGCAAGGTGCGGTGTTCAGGGTGGGCGCCGACGCGCTGCGCCGGCGCAGCCGCAATCAGGCTGTCGGCGCGGTGCTCAGCCTTCTCCTTGCCGCCGTCATCGTCTTGGCCCACGGCCAACACCCCGAGACCTACAACGACGTACTGCTATGGTCGGTGCTTGGCTTCCTGGTGCTGATCAACGTCATCGGCTACGCCCGCCACCGTCGCTATCGCCGACTTGCGGTCCGGCACCTGCTGCGTATCGGTGACGCGGAGGTGCATTTTGAGACCGGCGATGGGCGCAGTGTCCTGCACCGCGGCGACATCGCTGCGATACGCGTCTTCCGCAGGCGCGGCCGGATCCGCCACATCCAGATCATGCGCACCGACGATCGGGGCATCCGACTGGAAGACTACGAGAACATGATGGGCCTGGCTGATGCATTGAAACCGCTGGTGCCGTCGGCCCACTGGCAAGGCAGCTAGTGCCGAGCCTCGACAACCTCGAGACCGGTAAGTCCGACCAGATCGCCCCGGGAAGGCCGATGGTCCGCTGTGTGTATCCGCCCGCGGGGTGATCGAATCAATCGCTGCGATCCAGGTGGCCGCGGCGTTGCATCAGCTCCATGATACGCTCGGTCAGGATCAGCTCCATCGCGTACATCATCTTCCCGCCCGGGATCACCATCGTGTTGAAGCCGGTGATCGAGCATCCCTCGATCAATCCCTTCAGGTCGAGCTTGTACTCAACGCTGGGCTTCGGCTTCTGAAAATGGATCATGACCAGGCTCTGATCCGCGGTTGGGATGGTGCTGGTATCGAATGGGTTCGATGTGTCGGTCAGCGGGATGCGCTGGAAGTTGATATGCGTGTGTGAGAACTGCGGCAGGATGTGGTGCATATAGTCGTACATCCGCCTATAGATCGTTTCCTTGACCACGTCGGGTTGGTAACCGCGGTCGCGCGTATCTCGATGGATCTTCTGCACCCATTCGAGGTTGATGGTCGGACAGACGCCAATCAGCAAGTCCACCTCGGCGGCCATGTCGATGTCGCCGGCGATGACGCCGCCATGCAGACCCTCGTAGAATAGCAGGTCCGTATCCGGCGGTATGGGCTCCCAGTCGGTGAAGGTCCCGGGCTTGGCATCGTGGCGAACCGCTTCCTCCTCGTTGTGAATGTAGTAGCGGCGGAGACCGGTTCCCGACTCGCCGTAGCTTCGGAACAGCTCAAGCTGCTTATCGAACAGGTTGCCCTCGGGGCCGAAGTGGCTCAGCGTACGCCCTTCCTCCTTGGCCTTGGCGAGCTCCTTTTTCATCGTCTTACGCTCGTAGCGGTGGAAACTATCGCCTTCGATGAATGCCGCACGGGCGCCGACGCGGTGAAAGATGTGCTCCAAGGCTCTCTTGACGGTGCTTGTACCCGCCCCCGAAGAACCGGTGACAGCGATGATGGGATGCTTTCTCGACATAGGTTCTACCCGCAGGATCGCAGTGGTGGAGGGAGGGGTGTATCGGCCAGGTGAATCCAACGGCGCCGGACGGCGATGGGTCCGCCCATCTCACTAGGTGTCAAGGTGCCGAGGGACTGCCTGTTCCCAGGGTGGGCCTCGCTGTTCCTTCGCTGCCTGGGAATCGTTGCAATGCGCTCGCCGACAATCGGAGGTCGGAGCTCTCCGAGACGACGATCGTATTGGATCACGAGAAGGCTCCGCACCGATGCGTCTGGCACGTTCGTGACGTTCCGACGACAGCGCTACCTAGGAGTGTAGCCGCATCGACCTGTTCGGCTCGGAGGCGGTCGGTCTTGATGAGCCGTTTGAAGATTGGAACAAGAGGTTCCAAGGGATGGGTCAACGGAACCGGACATAATGAATGCCTCGTAGATAGAACACCTGTCCAAAGAAGCGCAGTTTGAGCCAGAAGATCAGGCCCATCGAATGCATAAACCGGACGATCTCATGCTCGTGTTCGGGAGGGTCTGGATGGACGCCGACGGATAAGGAAATCCAATCCACCCTGAGCACACAGTTTAGCTGTGACAGGAGGTTAGCGGGGGTGGAATGCGCCGTCAACGCGCAGCGGCGCGGCTGACGGACATTACGAGCGGTGTAGTTGCGCGTTTAGCGGTGCTACGGTGCGCATCTGCGGGGCAGCGCGCCGCTGGGAGATGAGGGCACCTCGAGGTATTCGAGGTGCCCGTGCGGGGCAGGATGCCCCGCCATTTTTCAAGCGCCCAAGCGCTTGAAAAATGAAACGAAGCGGAAACCGCGTTTTCGCTTCGCGTCTTGAAGAGTTGCCAGGATGGCAATTTTTGAAGATCCCCATGAGAAGGGCTGCAGCATTCGCCGCGAGAGACGACGCGTACCTCGCGATGCGCCGGTCAGAGCCGCAGTCAGGCTTGGGCTGGCCGAAAAGGAGCCGGTATCGACGGAACGAGTGATAACCACTCACGGTTTCCTACGCCCGAACCTCGGCAAGCGTAACCCGGAATCCCCCGAGGCGTACAAGCGCACGGCTGAAGCTGACGGAATTGGAGCGGGACACCACCTCGTACCCATCGCCAAGGCCAATTGGAATAGCGTGACTATTCCGCGTCGTTGTGCCTTGCTGGCCAATTGGGGATCAGGCCCGCCGGACGCACCCCGACGACCGCCCAACGACTCCATCTCGGTTCAAGGGACGCGGAGGTCTCCGTACCCGCCGGAAGCGAAGCCGTATCGGGGGCCGTTACACGACTCACCGACGACGGATACCGAAGACGCTGTCCTGGTGACCCGACGACTGTCGCCGCAAGCTCTCCCAGGAGGGGCTTGGCCTGCCGGCGCCCTTGGATGGGGCGCAAGCCCAGGCTCAAGCCCTTGCGGCGGCCGCGGCCTCGATCTCGCGCTGGGTCTGGCGGGAAGCCAGCAGCACGTACATGCCAGGGACGATGAAGAGCGTGAAGAGGGTGCCGATTCCGAGTCCCGTGGCGATGACCAGCCCGATATCGAAGCGGCTGACGGCGCCGGGGCCGCTTGCGGTGAGCAGCGGGATCATGGCCACCAGCATGGAGACGGTGGTCATCAGGATGGGCCTCAAGCGAATGCGCGATGCCTCCATGACAGCCTCGCGCTTGTCGAGCCCGTCGCGCTCGCGCAGCTGGTTGGCGAACTCGACGATGAGGATGCCGTTCTTGGCGATGAGCCCGATCAGGGTGATGAGCCCGACCTGGGTGTAGATGTTGACGGTTGCAAAGCCGAGGAACAGGAAGGCCATGGCGCCGGCGATGCTGAGCGGCACCGAGGTCAGGATGACGAAGGGGTCGCGCCAGCTCTCGAACTGTGCGGCGAGCACCAGATAGATGACCAGGATGGACAGGAAGAAGGTCACCTCCAGCGCGGCGCCCTCTTGCTTGAACTGCCGCGATTCGCCCTTGTAGTCGAAACGCACGTTGCGCGGCGCAATTTCCCGCGCGGTGGTCTCCAGATAATCCAGCGCCTCGCCCAGAGAGACCATCATGACACCGGTGAGGGTCACGGCGTTGAGCTGCTGGAACTGAACCCGCTTTGAGGGCACCACTTCCTGGCGGATATCCACCAGGGTGCCGAGCGGCACCAGCTCGCCGGTGGCGGTCTGCACCTGGTAGTCGCGGATGGCGTCCAAGTCGTTACGGCTCGCGTTGCGCACCTGCGGGATGACCTGATAACTGCGCCCCTCGAGACTAAACCAGTTGACGTAGTCTTGGTTCAGCATGGACGCCATGGACTGGCCGAGGGTGCGCATGTCGATGCCGAGGTCACCGGCCATGTCCCGATCCACCTCGATGACAGTGCGCGGGCGGGTCAGCTTGATGTCCTTTTGCAGAAACATGAACTTGCCGCTCTGCATGGCCTGACCCACGAGCTGGTCCGCGATGTCGGCGAGTTCCTCGATGGGGGCGTCGGACAACAGCACGAACTCCACCGGGATGCCGTTGCCGGGCGAGGGGAGGCTGGGGCGCGGGAATATGACGGTGTCGAACCCGGCGATGCCGCTGAGCATGCCCTGGAGTTGTGGCATCACTTCCATTTGCGAACGCTCGCGTTCGGAGGGCTGCGGCATTTTGAAGCCGCCGAAGGTCGTTGCGGTGTCGCCGCCGAACCCGGCGAGGATGAAGCTCTCCTGGTACTCCGGCACCTGCTCGAAGGCGCGCTGCAACTGGGTCACGTAGCGCTGGTTGTAGTCCACGGTCGCGGTCTGCGGTGCCGTGGACATGAAGAACAGGATGCTCTGGTCCTCTGTCGGTGCCAGTTCCTTCTGAGAGAAGCTGTACATGGCGCCGATGCTGGCGATGACCACCAGTGCCACCAGCACCGTGCCGCTCGGATACCTGATCCACCAGGCCAACAGTCGAGCGTAGACGCGCGACAGACCCTCGAAGAAGTGTTCGACCTTCTGCTCGAATCGCCCCTGACGGCCCGCCGGCGCCAGCACACGGGCCGAGATCATCGGCGAGAGGGTTAGCGCGACGACGCCGGAGATCAGCACCGCCGCCGCCAGCGTGAAGGCGAACTCGACGAACAGAGAGCCTACCAACCCGCCCATGAAGCCGATGGGGGCATAGACCGCGACCAGGGTGGTGGTCATGGCGACGATCGGCAGGGCCAGCTCGCGCGCCGCGTCCAGGGCCGCCTGGAGCCGCGGCTTGTCCATCTCGATGTGGCGGTGCACGTTCTCGACCACGACGATGGCGTCGTCCACCACCAGGCCGATGGCGAGCACCAGCGCGAGCAGCGTCAGCAGGTTGATGGAGAAGCCCATCAAGAGCATCAGGAAAGCGGCGCCGACGATGGCCAACGGAACGGTGACAGAGGGCACCACCGCGGCGCGCAGGGAGCCCAAGGACAGGAAGATCACGAACAGGACGATCAGCACCGCCTCGGCGAGGGTTTGGAAGACCTCGCGGATGGACTCCTCGATGAACTCGCTGGCATCGTAGGGAACGTGCGCCTGGAGCCCCTCCGGGAACTGCTGGCGCAGCTCAGGCATCAGCTCCTGCACCCGCGCGGCGACGGTGAGCGGGTTGGAGCCCGGCGTCGGTTCGATGCCGATGAAAATGGCCGGGATGCCCTTGTAGAGGGTCGCCGAGTCGTAGTCCTGGGCGCCGAGTTCGACCTCCGCGATATCGCGCAGACGCACCAGGGTGTCACCGTCGCCGCGGATGACGAGGTTGGTGAAGTCTTCGACGTTGCTCACATCAGTGGTCGTCGACAGGTCCACCTGCACCAGGTCGCCGCGCAGGCTGCCGACGCCGGCGAGGTAGTTGTTCGCAGTCAGGACCTGCGCAACCTCGTCACCGGAGACGCCGAGCGCTGCCATGCGGTCCGGGTCGAGCCAGATGCGCATGGCATAGGTCTGGTTGCCGAGCAACTCCGCCTTGGCCACGCCCTCCAGGGCCTGGAGTTGCGGCTGAACCACGCGCAGCAGGTAGTCGGTGATCTGCGGCAGACCGAGGTCCTCGCTGTAGAAGGCGAGGTACATCAGCGCCGTGGCATCGCCCGTGGTGGAGGTGATGACCGGGTTCTGCGCCGCCTCGGGCAGCACGTTGAGCCGACTCGCGACCTTCGCCTGGATCTCCGCGATGGCCGCGTTGGCGTCGTAGTTGAGGCGCAGCGTCGCCTCGATGGTGGACGTGCCCTGGGTGCTGGTGGAAGCCAGGTAGTCGATTCCGTCCGCCTCCGCGACGGCCTGTTGCAGCGGCGTCGTGATGAAGCCCTGCACGAGGTCGCTGCTCGCGCCCGGGTAGGCGGTGGTGATGGTCACCACGGTGTTCTTGGTCTCCGGGTACTGGCGTACCTCCAGTTCCAGCATCGCGCGCAGCCCGAGGATGAAAATCAACAGGCTGACGACGCTCGCCAGCACCGGCCGGCGGATGAAGATGTCGGTAAAGCTCACGGTGCAGTCGGCGCCTTGGCGTCCGCGGTCTGGGGGGCAACGCCGTCATCCGGCACGATCTGCACCTCGGCGCCGTTGCGCAGCTTCTGGTGCCCGGCCAGCACCACCCGGTCGCCGGCCGCGAGCCCGTCGATGATCTCGACCTCGTCGCCGCGGACCTCGCCGGTGCGGATCTGTCGGCGCGTGACCGTCAGTTTGGGCGGCTGATCGTCATCCGCGGCCGATTCGGCTGGCTCGATCACGAACACCGAATCGCCGTAGGTGTTGAAGGACACCGCCCGGCGCGGCAGCGTCAGCACGCGCTCGCGCCGCGGCAGCAGGGTTTCGACCTTGGCGAACATGCCGGGGCGCAGCCGGCCGTTCGGATTCGGCAGCTGGGCGCGGATACGCACGTTGCGGGTACCCTCGTCGACGCTCGGGCTGATGGCGCGGATACGGCCCTGGAACACGTCATCGGGGTAGGCCGCGACCCGCACAGCCACCTCCTGCCCCTCGCGGAGCTTGGAGAGCTGTCGCTCCGGCAGTGAGTAATCGACGAAGACCGGGTCCAGCGCCTCCAGCCGGACGATGGCCGAGCCCTCCGGCAGGTATTGGCCGAGGTCGATCTGGCGAATGCCGAGCACGCCGTCAAAAGGGGCGCGGATGGTCTTCTTCTCGATCAGCGCCTGTTTCGACGCCTCCGCCGCACGGGCCAGGGTCAGCTGGGCGTTGATCTCGTCGAAGTCGCCCTGGGACACGGCGCGGTCACGCAGCAGCTGGGTGTTGCGGGTGAGCTTGGTCTCGGCGAGTTCCAGTGTCGCCTGGAGCCCGCCGAGCTCGGCCTCGTCCACGGTCGTGTCCAACTGCACCAGGGCCTGGCCCTGCCGCACCCGGTCGCCGGACTCGAAGCCGATGGACTCGACCTGACCAGCCACCTCGTTGTTGACCAGCACGCCCTGCACGGCGCGCACGCTGCCGATGGCGTTCAGCCGTGGTTGCCAGGACGCGTCCGTGACCTCGACGGCCGATACCGCGCTCGGCGGCATCGGCTGCGCAAACTGGGCCATCTGCGCGGTGATTTGCTCGTACTTCAGGTAGGCGAGCCCGCCGGCCAGGCCGACGAGAATCAGGAAGACCAGGAACAGTCGGAAGAACATGATGCTTGCGCCGCCTTGGCTGTGACCCGTCAGCGTGGCGGAGCGCTGGACGGGTGGCGTGGATGAGTCACTCGGATGTCGCAACAACCGCAGCAGGAGGCGACCAGGTGGTGGTCCGATGACAGGGCGGCAAGTATACCCCTAGGAGCGGTCGAGGGGTCTGGCGAAAAATCAATCGTTCGCGTTTGGCGACCGATCCCATTCCACCGAACTGCCGCGGGGTGGCGCTCGGGCCGCTCAGCTTCCATCGGCTGTCTCCGCTTCCGCAGGAGCGCTGTGATTGACCGGCGTCACTGCGTCGCCGAGGCCGCCGAAATCGCCGTACGGCGAATCCATAGCAGACGTGCCCACCGCAAGGATATTCACGTGAGCCACCCGGGTTGAAAGATCCGTCACGCCCCCGGGGTCTTGACCTGTGGGCGGCAGTTGGCCGCTCGCAACCCGACTGACGAGAGGCAACCCGAACATGTCCCATGCTCAACACCGTCTACATTCCGCCATCGCCGGCATCATGACCGCGGGCGCACTGCTCAGCGCTGGGCAAGCTGTCGGAGGAGTGCCAGATGCCCCCGCAATGTGGGAGAAGTGTGCCGGGATCGCCAAGGCCGGCATGAACGACTGCGGCTCGCTGGACAAGTCCCATGCCTGCGCGGGCAGCGCGAAGACCGACAGTGATCCAAACGAGTGGGTGTATGTGCCGGAGGGAACCTGTACCAAGATCGTCGGTGGTAAGGTCGTCGCCACCAAGCCCGCGAGCTAGGCGCCGGCCATGACGACGCAAGCCCTCTGCGACGGTGGCGTCGTCGCCGGTTCCTCGGGGTCGATGTCTCAGACATCGCCCGCCGGGGCCGGACTCGGGCTGCGGCACTGCCATCTGGATCAGGTACTTCGTGAAGCGCCCGACGTGCCCTGGTTCGAGTTGCTCGCCGACAATCACTTCGGCGACGATTGTCTTGCCGATCTTCAGGTCCGCGCCCTAGCAGAGCGTTATCCACTGACGCTGCATTGTGTCGGGATGAACATCGCCGGCGTTGATCCGTTGGATCTCGACTACCTGAGGCGGGTTGCATCTCTGTCGCGGCGCAGCGCTGCCGCCTGGGTCTCCGATCACCTGTGCTTCACCGCGGTCGACGGACGCCACTATCACGAGTTACTGCCGTTCCCGTACACCGAGGGTACGCTGCGCCATGTCGCCGCGCGCGTGCAGAGGATTCAAGACTGCCTGGGTCGTACACTGGTGTTGGAGAACGTGTCGAGATACCTTCAGTTCGCGGCCTCCGTGCGCACCGAGGCCGAGTTCTTGGCCGAGCTTTGTCAACGTACCGACTGCGACTTGCTGTTGGATGTCAATAACCTCTACGTCAACCAGGTGAACCACGCTGAGGATGCGGTCGCGGCCTTGGACGCGCTGCCCCTGCATCGGGTGCGGGAGATCCATCTCGCCGGACATGCACCCAAGACGGGTTGGCTTCTGGATGCCCATGACCGGCCCGTCGCCGAGCCCGTATGGTCGCTCTATGGTGATGCGCTGCGACGGTGTCGCAGCGCCGGTTTGGCGCAGGTGCCAACCCTGATCGAGTGGGACACGGATATTCCGTCGCTCCAGCGGTTGCGAGCGGAGGCGAACCGAGCTCAGCGTGTCGCGAGTCAGGTCTGGAACGACGCGGTGCGGGGGGCGGCGGCATGAAGAGCACGCCGACCGACATCCAGGCGCTTGGTTGCGACGCAGCGTCGCTTGCCGCCTTCCAGCGCCGTCTGGCGGGGGCAATCGATGGGCAAGAGCCTGATGTCCTCAGGTCGATCCGCGTTAGCGCAGTCGGTTCGCCCGCCGCGGCCGTCGCCGTGTATCGAGACAGTTCCCGAGCGATTCGCCAAAGGGCGCTGGAGAACGTCTATCCCGTCTGCGCGGAGATACTCGGCAATGCTTGCTTCGGCGGGATCGGCGCGGAGTTGGTTAGGGTGCAGCCATCCCGATCCCCGGATCTGACCGACTTCGCAAAGCACTTCCCGGACCACCTGCAACGCCTGTTGAGCGCGGACCGCATCGGCCCTGGATTCGAGTACCTCCCGGACCTTGCTCGACTGGAACTCGCCATTCATCAGGTGCTCTTTGCGCCCGCGGCGCCCGTCTGGGATCAAGCGGCCTTCGCTCGGGCGGCCCGTTCCGAGACAGACCGGATACGGCTGTACCTTGCGCCCGCCACCCTGTTGCTGGCCTCGACTTGGCCGGTACACGCCATCTGGCTCAGTCATCGCGACCGAGGGGTCTTGAACGAAGTCGATGTGGGCGACGGCGATCGGCTGGTCATCTACCGCTCCGGGCTGCGTCCGACGGTGCGGCGGGTCAGCGACCCTGTCTTTCGGTTAGTGCGCGCCATCGCCGCCGGCGCCACGCTGTCCGCACTTGCCGCTGCCGGACACGAGGTCGAGCGTCTAGGCGAGCTGATTCGATCGGGAATCGTCACCGGCTTTGATCTCGCGCCCGCAGTTGGAGCCGATTGACCGCCGCGCGCGCCGCCGCCGGATCATCGCTGAAGACGCCATCCACGCCGGCTTGCAGCAGTTGATCGAGCTCCTCGCCGAAGCTCTGCGGCACACCGTCCGCGGTCAGCGCGAGGAAGGGTTCCTCGGGGCGTAGCGTGAAGGGGTGCACCGCGAGCCCCGCGTCGCGCGCCAGCCTCAGCAGACCGGTCTGATCGCCGGTGAGTCTTGTGGTCATCTCGGCGCGGCCGTCGCCGTCGGCGTCCACCGGGATGGCCACAGGCTCGCGCGGGAAGATCAAGAGCTTCCATGGGCCGACGGCGTCGGCGTAGTCGGCGATGGCCGCGGCGCCCTCGGGGCTCGCCAAAATCGCGTAGCCGGCTTCCCAGCCGCCGGCCCGCTCGATGACGCCCGCCAGGGTGTCGCCATAGATGGTGGAGAGGTCCGAGTCCGCTTTGGCGTGATGGACGAGGTCGAAGGGCCGCGAAAAGCCGCCGCCGCCGTCGTTGACGAAGCGACCGGTGACATCACCGATGAGCTGCACCAGCGGCAGAGCGAGCCCGGCGGCGGGCAGGGTCCGGCGATCGAGCTCGATCAGGGTGGCGGGCTCGAAGGATTGGATGAAGACCCGATCCGGGTCGGTGAAGTCCGCAAGCTTCAGCTCATCGATCAGCAGGCGGCCGAGGTCCATGCCGATGGGGTTGCCGTCAAGGAAGCGGCCGGTGTGCCGAAAAAAGGTCGGGTGCTTGATCTCCGGGTAGATGCCGACGGCCTGCCCGGTGGTCAGTTCGGCCTGACGCACCAGTTCGATGATCTCAGCCAGGGTCGGGATGGAGAAGCGGCCGTCGAAGGTCGTGTTGCCGGGGCGGACGTCCGGGATGCGCTCGCGCACGCGCAGGGTCTTGAGTTCGGCGAGCAGGAAATCCTCGGTGAACCAGTCCGTTAGCGGCTCGCCGTCGATGACCTTGGTGGCGCGCCTGTCCGCGAAATCTGACCGCAAGGCCACGTCCGTGGTGCCGGACAGGGCATTCTCGTGGCGCGCCACCAGCACCCCATCGCGGGTCGGCACCAGGTCCGGCTCGATGAAGTCTGCGCCCTGCTCGATGGCTAGGGCGTAGGCCGCCAGGGTGTGCTCCGGGCGGTAGGCGCTGGCGCCCCGGTGGGCGATGACCAGGGGTAGTTTGGTATCCGGCCTCTGCTGGGAGGCCCGGGTGGAATCGGCCGTGGTGTCTCGGTGCTCAGGTCGCACGGCGACCTCCGCTGGTTGTACGTTGCCCCCGCGGTACGCTTCGGCCGCTAGAGCCCAGGGGCTCAGGCAGCCAAGCGCGGCCAGGAGGCCAACGATTAGCCGGTCGGGCCGCACCATTGGCTGACGACCTTATCGGTTGATCGGATTCGGGGCGGCTCCTGTCGCAGCGTCGAGGAGTTCTCGCCCCTGGTCCATCATGGACTCTCCGATGGCACGTGCCAATGCAATATGGGACAGGGCCTCGCCGTTGATGACGACGCGTGATGGCGAGGCCGAGTAGGCGCGGAGCGGATCGGAGATCAAGTCCGCCGTATCCTCCATCGCGTTGTACTGATAAAAGCAGATGCCGCGCCCGCGTGCACTGTCTGTACTGTAGGCCAGGATAACCTGCGCGTCCTGATAACCGGGGGTTTTCACGTCCGTGCGCTCGAACGTCGGTTTGCCACCGGTATAGACGGCGATGATGTCCTTGCAGAGGCTGACGCGGACGTCCTCCCCGGGGCCTGAGCAGGCAACGGCGAGCAGGGGCGAGGCGAGCGCCGCGGCAGATCTTGAGATGCGGCTGGATGCGTAGGCTGGGCGGCGCATGGTATCGACTCCGGGCAGTACGAAACGGCGCCCGGAGTATCGCATGCGTGCCCTGTACGGGGGCGACTACCGGGCCGCGCGGCGGGTGCCGACGATATGTGAGAATGCCGCCTTGTCGATGTGATCAGGTTGCAGGAGCCAGACCATGAACGAAACCACACCGCAGACCCGCGACGTCGTCCATCCCGAGACGCTGCAGGCGCCCAACCAGCAGATCGTCGCCCTGGCGGACGCCCCGCCGGCGGAGCAGCAGCAGATCAAGGCGCTGCTGGCCGAGCTGGACGTCACCGACGCCAGCTCCATCATGCACTTCGGCGCCCAGGCCCAGCAGCAGCTGACCGAGGTCTCGGATCAGATGCTGGAGGGCGTGCGCAGCAAGGACACCGGCCCCGCTGGCCAGACGCTGAGCGAGATAGTCGGTGCCCTGCGTGGTTTCGACGTGGAGGCCCTGGACCCGAATGCGAAGAAGGGCTTTCTTGCCCGTCTCTTCGGTGCCGGTAAGCCGATCGTGAAGTTCCTGCAGGAGTACGAGGGGGTGCGCGATCACATCGAGCGCATCACCATCGACCTGGAACGGCACAAGACGCGCCTGCTGACCGACGTCACCAGCCTCGACCGGCTCTACGACGCCAACCTGGCCTATTTCCGTGAGCTGGAGCATTACATCGCCGCCGGAGACGCCAAGCTCGCAGAGCTGGACGGCGAGACCATCCCGGTCCTGGCGCAACAGGTCGAGGCCGCTAGCGACATGGTCCAGGCGCAGAATCTGCGTGATCTCCGCGGCGCTCGGGACGACCTGGAGCGGCGCGTCCACGACCTGCGCCTGACCCGTCAGGTCGCCATGCAGGCGCTGCCCAGCATCCGCCTGGTGCAGGAGAACGACAAGGGGCTGATCAACAAGATCAACTCCACGCTGGTCAACACGGTGCCGCTGTGGCGCCAGCAGTTGGCCCAGGCCATCACCATCTACCGATCCGGGCGCGCGGCCGAGACGGTCAAGGCCGCCACCGATCTCACCAACGAGCTGCTGCGCGCCAACGCCGAGAACCTCAAGACCGCCAACGCCGAGGCGCGCCGACAGATCGAGCGAGGTGTGTTCGACATCGAGACGGTCAAGCAGGCCAATCAGGCACTGATCGAGACCATCGAAGAGAGCCTACAGATCGCCGACCAGGGCAAGCGCGCCCGCGCCGCGGCCACCGCGGAGCTGACGCAGATGGAGGCCGACCTGCGCAAGACGCTGGCGGCGGCCAGTGCTGCGACCAGTGCCCAGGGAAGCGGGGGCGGTGCCGGACAGGCGTGAGTGGGTCGTGGGTGTGCCGGTCGACTGATTGTCGTTTTCGTAATCGTGATCGCAATCGCGACCGCCGCAGAAGCCTCGACCCGCCTTCGATCACGGCCACGAAAAGCAACAGGACGACGAGCCGCCGGAGGGCGCTTCCGGGGACTAACCGAACAGGCCGCTCAAGTCGATGGCGCAGTCCGGCAGGGAGGCGGGCGTCACGCTGCCCAGGTGTTCAGGTTCGTGGGCCTGGCGGTAGCCGTCGGCGGAGGGCTCGCGGAACATGACCAGCTTCCGCTCGGGGATGTCCACGAGCCAGGACTCCGTGATACCCGCCGCGGCATAGAGCGGCAGCTTCTTGTCGCGATCGTAGCGCACCGAGGACTCGGCGACTTCCACCAACAGCAGGATGTCTTCGGACACGGGGTGGGCGCTGGCGTAGAAGTCATCACGCGGGCGTAGCAGGGCGATATCCGGCTGGGGCAGCGAGAAGTCGCCGATACGGATCGGGTCCTGGACGGACAACACGACTCGCTCGCCGAGTTGACGTGCGAACAGGTTCGCGATGCGCTTGACCGCCCCGGCGTGCGGGATCCCGATCGGCGGCATATCGAAAACCTCCCCATCAATAAGTTCCACCCGGTCGTTCTCGGTGAGGATGCCGGTCTCGCCCATGCGTAGGTACTCGTCCACGCTGAAGCGGTAGCGGTGATAGAGGTCTTCGGCGGTAGCGGACATGCGATGACTCCAGGCGCCGCGCGTCAGCGCAGGGGTAGCACTCGGACAGTACGGAAGAGTCTAGTGCACGGCGGCGGATATCATCTACTCGGTTACAAGTTCACCTGGCGGGCGCCCAAAGCCGCATAGTCGGAGGGGTTGCAGGAGAGCACGATGATCTGCAGGCCGCGGGGGGCGCCCAGGTCTTCCAGCTTGCGCAGCTCCTCTCGCACACGCTCGAGCCTGGTGCTCTGGTCCCGCTCGGTGCGACGGAGTGCTTCGGCTCGATCGAGCTCCTGGATGCTGCCGTGGGTCAGGACGATGCGTGGCTTGTCGGCGGGCAGGGTCGCGTAGACGGCGTCGGCGCGCAGCCAATCCGTCGGGTCGGTGATGACGGCGCGCCGCAGCAGTGGGCAAGGAAGGATCACCGCGGCGTCCATCTTGAACGGCGCGGCTTCACGCAATAGGGCAGGTTGGGCGCCAAAGCTGCCTGTTCCCGCACAAAGAACGCCTGTTCCCAGACGCTGCCGGGGCCGCCATGATCATGATTGCCGGGGATTACCAGGACCGGGAGATCGATCTGCCCGATGGCGCTGCAGGTGGCCGCCACGGTCGCCTTGTCGACGCTGGCCGAGTCGAACAGATCGCCCGCCACCAGGATGCAGTCCGTGCCACCATCGGCCGCGACCCGCGCGATGTTGCCGATGGCATCGATCCGCGCCTGTTTCGCTTTGCTCCTAGCCCCTCTTCTTCGGCGGCAGCAAATCAGTGATGGACCCGTGCGCCATCTCCGCGGCCAGGCCGATGGTCTCGTTCAGGGTCGGGTGCGGGTGGATGGTCATACCGATGTCTTCCATGTCGGCGCCCATTTCCAGGGCCAGCACCGCCTCGCCGATGAGTTCGCCGGCGTTGGGGCCGACGATGCCGGCGCCGAGGATGCGCTTGGTATCGGGATCGAACAGTAACTTGGTGAGCCCCTCGTCGCGGTGGATGCCAAGCGCACGGCCGCTGGCAGCCCAGGGGAAGACACCCTTCTCGACCTCGATGCCTTGCTCCGCGGCCTCGTGCTCGGTGAGGCCCATCCAGGCGACTTCCGGGTCGGTGTAGGCCACGGACGGAATGGTCAGCGGATCGAACAGCGCCGGCTCACCGGCGATGACCTCGGCCGCCACCTTGCCCTCGTGCGTGGCCTTGTGCGCGAGCATCGGGCCGCCGACGACGTCGCCGATGGCGAAGATGTTGGGCACATTGGTGCGCATGTGCTGGTCGGTCTTGATGAATCCGTGCTGGTCCACCTGCACACCGGCGGCCTCGGCGTTGATCAGTTTGCCGTTCGGGCGGCGGCCGACGGCGACCAGCACCTTGTCGTAGGTGTCCTCGCCGGGGGATTTGCCCTCGAACTCCACTTTGATGCCGTTGCTGGTGGCCTCCATGCGCGAGACCTTGGTTTCCAGCATGATCTTGCTGTAGCGCTTCTTGATGACCTTCTGCAGGGCGCGCACCAGGTCCAGATCGGCGCCCGGCATCAGCTGGTTCTTGAATTCGACCACATCGATCTTGGTGCCCAGGGCCGCGTAGACGCTCGCCATCTCGAGGCCGATGATGCCGCCGCCGACGACCAGCATGCGCTCCGGGATGCCCTCGATCTGCAACGCATCGGTGGAGTCCATCACCCGCGGGTCGTCGTGCGGGAAGCCAGGGATACGGATGGGGCTGGAGCCGGCGGCGATGATGCAGTTGTCGAAGCCGACCGTGACCTTGCCCGCACGGGTATCGACGCCGAGGCGGTTGGGTGCCTCGAAGCGGCCGGTGCCATGGATCACCTCTACGCCGCGCTGCTTGGCCATGCCGGCGAGGCCCGTGGTGAGCTTCTTGACCACCTTGTCCTTGCCGGCGCGCATCCTGTCGAGGTCGATCTCCGGCGGCGCGAAGGTGACGCCCATGGCGCCCATGGTCTTGGCCTCCTCAATGATCGCCGCCGCGTGCAGCAGCGCCTTGGAGGGGATGCAGCCGACGTTGAGACAGACGCCGCCGAGGGTGTCGTAGCGCTCCACGAGAACCACCCGAAGCCCGAGGTCCGCGGCTCGGAAGGCCGCCGTGTAGCCGCCGGGTCCGCCGCCGAGTACGGCGACTTGGGCGTTGAGCTCTTTGACGGGAGGGGAGTCGGTCATGGGTGTGCCTGTGGGGTCGACTAAGGTTGCAAAGATGTTCGTATCGGCGTCGAGGCGATGGCCTGCACCAACTGCTCGGGTCCTAGGGCGGATGCGCGTTGCCGAGTCAGCCTGGCGATCGTTTTGGTTGTTGTGGGTGGCCAATCATCGGATTTTCCTAGCCGGACTCCCCGGTCGCATGGCCGAGCAGGGCGCAGACATCAGGATCATTCGTGCGGAAGGGGTTGACGATGCGCACGCCGGCGATGACTTGGCCGGAATTCAGGTCCTCCGACAGCAAGGTCTCGGCAGCCCCTTGGGCGGCCGCGGCGACGATCAGTGCGTCCCAGAACGACAGCTGATGCCGTTGTTGAATCTCGGCCGCGCGCAGCACGGTGTCGCAGTCGTTGCGCTCCACTTGCCATGTGCAGTAGTGGTCGACAATCGCGCGTGCGCTGGCGGGCGGAAGCGGAGACGGAATCTTGCGCGTGACGTTGACGTAGAACTCCTGCAACACCTGGGTGCTTAGGATACCGCCGCCGCCCTGCCAGAGCGCGCGCAGCAGCGCCGCTGCGGTTGATCGGCGCGGTTCCGCCTGTCGGTCGTAGGCGTACAGCAGGACATTGGTGTCGAGAAAGGGCTTAGCGCTCATGCAGCGCGTCGCGGCTCGCCGGCCGCCCGCCCAGGTCCAGGCCCGAATCCAGGTCTTCCAATGCGTCGCGGCGGGCCTGCTCGAAGCGCTCGTTGCGCGCAACGAGCCGCTCCAACTCAGCGCGCAGTAGACCGCTGACCGAAGTTTGACGGTCCGCCGCCAGGGTCTTGAGCTTGCCGATCAAGGCCTGATCCAGCGCGAGGGTGATGTTCTGGCGCACGTCGAGTTACCGTTTGCTTGCACGTGATTCACGTGTAGCATCTGGGCGCCCAAGCGTCAATCGCCGCCGGTTGGTCCGGCGGCGAACGGCCGTTCAGACCCGCACGCCGCAGGAATTGAGCTGCCGACGCAGGACGGGATCGGTGCGGTTCTTCGAGGTCGCGGCCTTCATGAACACCACGACCCGGTCGATGTCGCGGATGACGCCTAGCAGGGTCGTCGGGTCCGGATAGCGGTCCTTCAACGACTCGAACGCCATGTCCATCAGCGGCTCATCCGCGCGGGCAATGCCGATGGCGTAGGCGATGGCGCAGGCCAGGCCCGGATGCCGGTGGTGGATACGGCTCGCGAAGCCACGCCAGGACGCCGTCCAACCCTCCCATTCCACCTTCGACACATTCGCCTGACTGGTGCGCAGGAAGAGCACGGCCTTGACCAGCTCCTGTCGCCAGTCCCAATCCGCAAGCTTCGCCTTGGTGCGGAGCCGCTCGACGACCTTGCCGTGGTACACCAGGCAGTGCTCGCACTGGTAGTACAGCGCCAGCGCGTAGGCGATGGTCTCGCGCTCGAGCTCGCCGAGCGTGAAGGGGTCGGACTCCCCTGGAGAGCCCGAGAACGTGTGCGCGTGCAGCTCGTTCAGCACGTCGTTGAACGGCTGGCCCTGGATGGATTCTCTTACGGCTCGAACGCTCATGGGGTTACACCTCTGAGACAGCGTGGGTGAACATTAGTATTCGGCGATATTGTCACCTTTGAACCCGGTGTAAGCCATGCTCCGCATCAGGTTTTGCGGCAGTTGTGTGGGAGTCTCGTCGGAGGTCCGGCGGCGATGGGATCGCGCCAGCGACCGATCGGTCGGTCGGTCCGGGGCTGCCTATTGCTTCGCGCAGTGCGATCTCATGTCCGGCTCGATGGCCGTTGGGCCGTCCCGCTCGCAGCGGGCGTCGAATCAGTCGAACAGGAAGGCGTCCAGCAGGTGCTCGCGCACCAGCGCGTGCAGGCGCAGCCAACCGGCGGGGTCAGTCTCGATGATGGAAAGGCCGCACAGGTCGTCGGCGTCGTTGACCCCGCGGTGATCGCAGGATTCGGAGGTGAGGGATCGAGGTGGCGAGTGAGCTGGCGTCGGCGTCGGCCTGAAGAGTCTCTGTTCACCGCGCCACCGGCGGCGGTGGCACAATCGGGGTCATCGTGTTCTTGCGCTGTCATCACGCCTTGGAGCCCGCTCAGTGTCAAAACCGCCGAACAGTCGCGCGTCCAGCGCCGATACCGTCGAGCGCCTCACCGTGCGCAACGCCACGCCGGCCGATGTGCCCGCCATCCGCGCCCTGTTCGAGCGCGCCTACGCGGGCGCCGAGGTCAGCAGCTATTCGGCGGCCATGCTGCGCGGGCAGATCAACAAGTTTGCCGAGGGTCAGTTCGTCGCTGAGGCGGACGGGCAGCTCATCGGTTTCTGCTCCAGCTTCGTCATTTCCGGCCAGGTAGCCTTGAAACCCCACGACTGGACCTGGATCACCGGCGGCGGCTACGCCGGTCGCCACGACCCGAACGGCGACTATCTCTACGGCATGGAGGTCTGCGTCGATCCGGACTACCGGGGCCTGCGCATCGGTCAACGGCTCTATGATGAGCGCAAGAAGTTGGCCCAGTACTGGACGCTCAAGGGCATTGTCTACGGTGGCCGGCTCCCGACGCTACGCGCGGCTATGGATCGGTCGACGAACCCCTATCCGACCCCAGAGGCCTACGTTGCGGCGGTCGAGGAGGGGCGCGAGAAGGATCCGGTGCTGACCTTCCAGCTCCGCAACGACTTCAAGGTCGTCGGGCTTCTGCCCGATTATTGGCCCGAGGACGGTCAGTCCATGGGCTATGGCGTGCACCTGCTGTGGCGCAACCCGCAGGCACCGGACGAGACCGAGGAGGCGCGGCAGAAGCACTACGGCGGGCGGCTCACCGAGACAGTCCGCATCGCCACGGTGCAGTATCAGCAACGTCGGGTGACGTCCTTCGACGAGTTCGTCGGTCTGCTGCGCTACTTCGTCGACGTGACCTCCGACTACCGGGCCGACTTCTGCGTCTTTCCGGAGCTGTTCTCGCTGCAACTGTTGTCCATGGAGGACCAGGAGCTGAAACCCGCTCAGGCCATCGAGGCCCTGACCCGCTGGACCAACCCCATCAAGGACGCCCTGCGCGACATGGCGGTGCGCTACAACATCAACATCATCGGCGGCTCGCACCCCACCATGATGCCCAGCGGTCGGGTGGAGAACATCTGCTACGTCTGCCTGCGCGACGGCGAGGTGCACGAGCAGGCCAAGATCCATCCGACGCCGAACGAGGTCTACTGGTGGAACATCGAGGGCGGTCACGAGCTCGCCGCCATCGATACCGACTGCGGTCCCATTGGCGTGCTCATCTGCTACGACGCCGAGTTCCCGGAGCTGGCGCGCCACCTCGCCGACCAGGGCGCCAACATCATCTTCGTGCCCTTCTGCACCGACGAGCGCCAGTCCTATCTGCGCGTGCGCTACTGCAGCGCCGCGCGGGCGGTGGAGAACCAGTGCTACGTGGTCATGTCCGGCAACTGCGGCAACCTGCCCAACGTCGCCAACATGGACATCCAGTACGCCCAGAGCTGCATCCTGACGCCCTGCGACTTCCCCTTCGCGCGGGACGGCATCGCCGCCGACACCACGCCCAACGTCGAGACCGTGGCCTTCGCCGACCTGCGCTTGGAGGCCCTGCGCGAGGCCCGCTACGAGGGCACGGTGCAGAACCTGAAGGACCGGCGGCACGATCTCTACACCACGGTCTGGCGGGAGAAGTGATCGGGGAGGGCGGCCGGTACAACGGCGCCGAAGCGCGATAATCGCGCTCGACTCGTTGCCGTGGTCGTGGTCGCAATCGCCACCTTCCGAGTGGCCCTTGTCTGGCAAGGGTTGCTTTGCTATCGTGGCGGATTGCGCGTGCCGACGCATGCGTGCCAGTCAATGGTGGGCCCCGTGGGTCCCCCCGCAACGCGAAGCCGTGAACCCGGTCAGGCCCGGAAGGGAGCAGCCGCAGCGGTGGAAGTGTGTGCCGGGGTGTGGCTTGCGGGGTTCGCCGCCAGCTTTGGTTTGAAGCCGGTGATCGGCCATCCATGGCCGACACCGGCACGGAGCCGAAGAAACGTGGTTCTTCGGCTCCGTGCATTCTCGGCGGCGGTGGCCGCCGAGAATGTTCGGACATCCTGATCGGAGCTCGATGTCGATGATCGGCCATCCAATTGGTCATCCGTCATTCCGGGCTTGCCGGGCTGTGAGCCCACCGCTGCTGCGGTAAACTCCGCATCATGTCGCCGACCCAGTCCGATCGACCCCTGTTCTAATGGCCTATCAGGTACTCGCGCGCAAGTGGCGTCCGCGCACCTTTGCGGACCTGGTGGGGCAGGGGCATGTGGTGCAGGCCCTGTCCAACGGGCTCGAGCGCGGCCAGTTGCACCACGCCTACCTCTTCACCGGTACCCGCGGCGTCGGCAAGACGACGCTCGCCCGCATCCTGGCCAAGACACTCAATTGCGAGCAGGGCGTCGGTCCGACACCCTGCGGCGTCTGCGCCGCCTGCAAGGAGATCGACGAAGGCCGTTTCGTCGATCTGATCGAGGTCGACGCCGCGTCACGCACCAAGGTCGAGCAGACCCGGGAGCTGCTGGACAACGTCCCCTTCGCGCCGGTGCGGGGTCGCTTCAAGGTGTACCTGATCGACGAGGTGCACATGTTTTCGGCGAGCAGCTTCAATGCGCTGCTGAAGACACTCGAAGAGCCGCCCGAACACGTCAAGTTCGTTCTCGCGACCACCGATCCGCAGAAGCTGCCCGCGACGGTGCTCTCGCGCTGCCTGCAATTCCACCTCAAGCGCCTGCTGCCCGAGCAGATCAGCGGCCGCTTCCGGCAGGTGCTCGAGGCCGAAGAGATCGCCTTCGAGGCCCAAGCCCTGGCGCTGTTGGCGCGCGCGGCGGATGGCAGCATGCGTGACGGCCTGAGTCTGCTGGACCAGGCCATTGCATTCGGCGGCGGCCAACTCCGCGTCGACGACGTGCGACGCATGCTCGGCACCCACACGGGCGATCTCGTGCCCGAACTGATTTCCGCCCTCGGTGCCGGGGACGGCAAGCGGTTGCTGGCGGAGGTGGATCGGCTGGCGGAGTTGACCCCCGACTTCGCTGCGGTGCTGACGGACCTGATCGCGCTACTGCACCGGCTGGCGCTAGCGCAGCAGGTGCCGGAGACCGTTGCGGACAATGATCCGGATGCAGAACCGATGCGGCGGCTCGCGGGAGAACTGCCGCCGGAGGACGTGCAGCTGTTCTATCAAGTCCTGCTCACCGGCCAGCGCGATCTGCCCCTGGCGCCCGACCCGCGGACCGGTTTCGAGATGGTGCTCCTAAGGGCGCTCGCCTTCCGCCCCGCGGGCGGTTCGGATGCGGGCGGCGGTGCCGGTCCAACCCGGTCCAAGCCGGCGTCCGCCCAGGGCACCGAGCGCGCCGCAGACGCCGGAGACGGCCGTCCGGCGCCCGCCGCAACAGGGCCCGATGCTCGCGCCGAGCCGCCTCGGACTGCGACCCCAAGCCAAACCGATGGGCCCGCGCACGCCCCGGCGGCATCGCCCGAGCCCACCCATGCCGGGACCCGGCGTTTCGACGGTGCACTCGAGACCGCCGAGGACTGGTACAGGCTCGTGGCCGCGCTGCCGCTGCAGGGCGTCGCCCGCGAGCTCGCCGCGCACAGCGGTCTGGTCTCCTGGGACGGCAGGACCCTGGCGCTGAGCCTTGCGGGGCCGCTCGCCATGCGTTCTGCCGGCGCGGAGCAGCGCCTCGCCTCGGCCCTGTCGTCGGCGCTGGATCGTTCGGTGACCCTGTCGTTCGTGGCGTCGGGCGCGGGTGCCGATCGAACCGAGGCGGGCGCAGCGCCGCCCGCCGTGACCGAGACGCCCGCAGTCCGTGATGCCCGTAACGCGGCGGAGCGCGTCGCCGCTGCGGAAGCGACCATGGATTCGGACCCTGTGGCCGGTGACCTGAAGCGCCGCTTCGACGCGGACTGGGTGCCCGGAACCATACGACCCACGGACTGACACCCCGTGCGAAGATCACCCCCGCTGCCGCGTGTCCCCGCAGACGCGTACCCCCAAGACGGACGTCTCGGGCGGCGGTAGACTCGGCAGCATTCCAGAACGGACTCAGCCGGGCGACCTGACGCCTGACGGCCGCAGCGCGGCCTCACCCCGGCCGTCCGACACAACCCGAGAGGTATCGATATGAAAGGTTTGGGCGGCATGCTGAAGCAGGCCCAGAAGATGCAAGAGGATTTGAAGGCCGCACAGGAGCAACTCGCCAAGGAGGAGGTCACCGGCGAGGCCGGCGGCGGCATGGTCCAGGTCACCATGACTTGCCGACATGAGATCAAGCGCGTGAGCATCGACCCCTCACTGATGGGCGACGACAAAGAGATGCTCGAGGACCTGATCGCCGCGGCAGGGAACGACGCGGTTCGCCGGGTCGGTGAGCGCACCAAGGAGCAAATGGCGGACATCACCAGCGGCCTGCCGCTGCCGCCGGGGATGAAGCTCCCGTTCTGAGTCGGGTTACGTCGCCGACCGAACCCCGAACCGCGATACCTGGGTCTAGCGTCTGGAGCCTGAAGCATGTCGGAGTCGGACCTGCTGCAGCGCCTGGTGGAGGCGCTGCGCTGTCTGCCGGGCGTCGGTCCCAAGTCCGCGCAGCGCATGGTGTTCCACCTGCTGGAGCACGATCGCGACGCGGGCCGCTACCTGGGGCAGGTGATGCTCGATGCGATGGAGCGCATCGGCCACTGCCGTGTTTGCCGAACCCTTACCGAGCGCGAGATCTGCTCCATCTGCGCCAGCGCCTCCCGGGATGCGTCGCTGCTCTGTGTCGTCGAGCAGCCGTCCGACATCACCGCCATCGAGCAGGCAACGGACTACCGCGGGCGCTATTTCGTGCTCGGCGGCCGCTTGTCGCCGCTGGACGGCGTAGGGCCGGAGGAACTCGGCCTGGAGACGCTGCGCGAGCGGCTCCACGGGGGCGAGGTGCGCGAGGCTATCCTCGCCATCAGCCCGACGGTGGAGGGCACGGCCACGGCCCACTACATCAGCGATCTCGCCGCGGGCAGTCGCGTCAGCTTGACGCGTATCGCCCATGGCGTGCCGCTGGGCGGAGAACTCGAGTTCGTCGACGGCGGCACCCTGGCGCACGCCTTCGCCGGCCGACATGGTCTTTGAGCCTCGACTATCGCCATTGCACCGTCGGTACGCCCTTTGCCCGTGTGGCACCGCACTGCGACTCCACGACGCGCAATCGGAACTCCCGATGGGTGCACTGCCCATCGCCACCAGAGCCCCGGAGGCTTGCACAGATGACGGACACCGATACCATTTTCGGTAAGATTGCCCGCGGCGACATTCCCGCCGATATCGTCTACGAGGACGACGAGGTCGTCGCCTTTCGTGACCTGAACCCCCAGGCGCCTACCCATGTGCTGATCATTCCGCGCAAGCCGATCCCGACCCTGAACGACGCAACGGAAGAGGATGCCCCCCTCATCGGCAAGCTCCTCCTCGCCGCCGCCCGCCTTGCGAAGGAGTTCGGTTTCGCAGAGGACGGCTACCGCACCGTGGTCAACTGCAACGCCAACGGCGGCCAGACCGTCTACCACCTGCACGTGCACCTGATCGGCGGTCGGCCGCTGCAGTGGCCGCCGGGCTGAGCGCCGAATACCGCGGCCTGCCACAGGGCACGGATGTCGGCGCTGTCACCGGTCTATTGCCGGGGAATGCCCGACCAATCGCCAGACGGTCGTCGTCATGGCTTCCAGGTTGCCGCGGCAACGGGTAGCATCTGCCGCTGATCGATGGGCAGGTGCTCGCGCAGACGCCAGCCTGCGCCCAAACGCGCCCGGCCCGGAGCGCGAGCCGTCCGGAACAGACTTCGAGAGAACCCAGTATTCCCTGCCCATGCCCGCTGAAACCACCACCTCGCCCGCCCCGGCATCCGCACAGGCGCCCGCCTTCGAGCTCAAGGCATCGAGCTTCACGCTGCCGGTGATCCGGCTGCTCGGGTTGGACATGGACGCGGTGGAGGCGCAGCTCGGTAGCAAGGTGGAACAGGCGCCGGGTTTCTTCCGCAACACGCCGGTGGTCGTCGACCTGAGCGGCCTGCCCAAGGAGGGCGGCGCCCTGGCCTTTCCACAGCTCGTGGGCACATTGCGCGGGCTCGGCATGATTCCGGTGGGCGTGCGCGGCGGTGATGCAGCCCAAAACGAGGCGGCCCGTGCCATGGAGCTCGCCATCCTTGGCGATAACACGCGGGCGTCCCGACAACAGGCATCTGAACCGGCTCCGGATCACGACGACGGCGGTGCGACTGCCACGCACGCGCAGCAGGCAGGGGGCGCCGAGGTCGGCTCTGTCCTCGTCCATCGCCCGGTCCGCTCCGGTCAGCGCCTGTACGCCGCAGGTGGCGACCTGACCGTCATCGGCCCGGTCAGCTCCGGCGCCGAGCTGATGGCCGATGGCAACATCCACGTCTACGGCCCCCTGCGCGGGCGGGTCATCGCCGGCCTGCAGGGCGACACCACGGCGCGTGTCTTCTGCAACGAATTGCAGGCAGAGCTGGTGTCAATCGCCGGCCACTACCGTGTCAGCGAGAACATCCCCGCGGAAGTCAAGGGCCGCGCCGTGCAGGTGTTCCTGGATCACGAGATCCTGCGTATCGAGCCCCTGGCCTGACAACTGTCATCGGGCCGGCCGGACGCGGGCGGACAAGACTTAGCATCGACCACGACTTGGGAGAGACGTTTTTGGCCAGAATCATCGTCATCACCTCTGGTAAGGGCGGGGTCGGTAAGACCACCACGGCCGCAGCCATGGCCATGGGGCTTGCGCAGCGCGGACACCGCACCGTTGTCATCGACTTCGACGTCGGCCTGCGCAACCTGGATCTGATCATGGGTTGCGAGCGGCGGGTCGTCTACGACTTCGTCAACGTCATCAACGGCGAGGCGAACCTGACCCAGGCCCTGATCCGCGACAAACGCTGCGACAGCCTCTACGTGCTGCCCGCTTCCCAGACTCGCGACAAAGAGGCGCTGACCAAGGAAGGTGTCGGCGAGGTGCTTGAGGAACTCGGCAAGGGCCACGACTACATTGTTTGCGACTCGCCGGCCGGTATCGAGCACGGTGCTACCATGGCCATGTATTTCGCCGACGATGCCGTGGTCGTGACCAACCCCGAGGTCTCCTCGGTGCGTGATTCCGACCGCATGCTCGGCATCCTGTCGAGCAAGTCGCGCCGCGCGGAAGAAGGCGAGGAGCCCATCAAGGAGCACCTGCTGCTGACACGCTATGCGCCGGAGCGGGTGGACCGCGGCGAGATGCTGAGCGTTGGGGACGTGCAGGAGATCCTGTCGCTCAATCTGATCGGTGTCGTGCCGGAGAGCAAGGCCGTACTGAACGCGTCCAACGCGGGCATCCCGGTCGTGCTCGATAGCGAATCGACTGCTGGTCAGGCCTACAACGACATGGTGTCCCGTTACCTCGGTGAGGACGTGCCCATGCGCTTCCTGGAGGCCGAGAAAAAGGGCATCTTGAGCCGATTCTTCGGGGGGTGATTTGTGGGGATACTCGATATCTTCCGTGCCAATCGCGACCAGGGCACTGCCTCGGTTGCCAAGGAGCGCCTGCAGATCTTGGTGGCGCACGACCGTGCCTTCCGCAACCGACCATCGTATTTGCCGAAGTTGCAGGAGGAGATCCTTGCGGTCATACGCAAATACGTCGAGGTCGACATGAACGCCGTCTCGGTCAACTACGAACAGGACAACGACCAGGAACTCCTGGAGCTGAATATCGTCCTGCCGGAGGCCGGCGGGCGGGGCTAGCCAGCGCGTAGGTGTTCGCTCGTGCCCGGCCTGCATAGGGCACGACGCCAAGTCGGGCGGTTCCAAGAGGTCATTCACGCGACCGAGTCGGTCTCGCTACGCGCCGCGCGACGATTGTTCAGCAACCCATTGTTGGAGATAGGTAGGTTTTGGAACTGACAGGCAAGATCACCCACGTGCTGCCGGAGAAATCGGGCACTTCCGCCCGCGGGCAGTGGCGCAAGCAGGAGTACGTTGTCGAGGTCCCGGGCGAGTACCCGAAGCAGGTCTGCTTCATGGTCTGGGGCGACAAGATCGACCAGTTCCGCATCCAGCAAGGTCAGGAATTGACGGTCAGCTTCGACCTCGAGAGTCGAGAGTACAACGGCCGCTGGTACACCGACGTCAAGGCCTGGCGCGTGCAGCCGGCCGGCCAGGGTGAGGATCAGAGTTCCGGGCAGGACGACGGCTTCGCGCAGCCGGACGCACCGCCGTTGTTCGATGAGGAGCCGCCGTTCTGATCCGCTGCGCTTGAAGCTTATCGAGGCGCCCCGGCTCGGTGCGGCGAAGACTCGGAGGCTCGCCCACCGCAACCCGGCCGAGCCGCCGTCACCGACATCGACGTCCACGTACATCCCTGTCTGAGCATCCTGTTCGACAACGGGCCGGGCCGGCCAGGACTGCCGCTCCCACGGACGAACGAGCCATGCGCTCCAACAACGACACCGAGCCCATGGCACAACGCCCGAAGAAGCCCCGCGCCGCCTATGTCTGCAACGCCTGCGGCGCCCAGTTACCCAAGTGGTCCGGGCAATGCCCGGACTGCGGTGCCTGGAACAGTGTGGAGGAGGTCGCCGGGGTCGCGGCCCGGCCGGCTCGCGGCGGCGGCTGGACGGGCGCTGCAACCGGCGTCGCCTCGGAGGTGCTGGACCTCGCGAACATCCCGCCGGAGCAGCAGAGCCGCTCCCCCAGCGGTATCTCGGAACTGGACCGGGTGCTCGGTGGCGGTCTGGTGTCGGGTTCGGTGGTGCTGATCGGCGGCGACCCGGGCATCGGCAAGTCGACCCTGTTGCTACAGGCCGCGGCCGCGGTGGCCTCCGCCACACCGGTGCTCTATGTCACGGGCGAGGAGTCGCCGCAGCAGGTGAGTCTGCGGGCGCATCGGCTCGGGGTCGCGCCGTCTCCGGGGGGCGGCGCGGGGACGGGCCTGCGGCTGCTGGCGGAGACCTGCATCGAACACATCCTCGCGACCGCGGCCCAAGCGGGCCCGGGCGTGCTCATCGTCGACAGTATCCAGACGGCCTTCACCGAGAGCCTGACCTCCGCCCCCGGCAGCGTGTCCCAGGTACGCGAGACGGCGGCTCAGCTGGTGCGCTTCGCGAAGCTCACCGGCACCACGGTGTTCCTGGTCGGCCATGTGACCAAGGAGGGGACCCTGGCCGGGCCCCGGGTGCTGGAGCACATGGTCGATACGGTGCTCTACTTCGAGGGCGAACCGGACGCTGCGCACCGCCTGATCCGCGCTGTCAAGAATCGCTTTGGTGCCGTCAACGAGCTCGGCGTCTTTTCCATGACCGACAAGGGCCTGCGCGAGGTTCGCAACCCGTCGGCCATCTTCCTGAGCCGCCACGACCGGCCCGTGCCGGGATCTGTGGTGCTGGTGACCCGCGAGGGCACCCGGCCCATGCTCGTGGAGGTCCAGGCGCTGGTGGACCAGAGTCCCCTGGCCAATCCCCGTCGTGTCGCCGTCGGACTGGAGCAGAACCGGCTCGCGATGCTGCTCGCGGTGCTGCACCGCCACGGCGGCATTGCGATGTTCGATCAGGACGTCTTCGTCAACGCCGTCGGTGGCGTTCGGGTCAGCGAGACGGCCGCCGATCTGGCGCTGCTGCTCGCGGTGTTGTCGAGCCACCGCGACCGTGCGCTGCCGCTGGACCTGGCCGTGTTCGGTGAAATCGGCCTCTCGGGCGAGATTCGCCCGGTGCCGAACGGCCCGGACCGGCTGCGCGAGGCGGCCAAGCATGGCTTGAAGCAGGCCATCGCGCCCAAGGCCAATGTGCCGAAGGGCGGTGTCGACGGGCTCGCCATCAAACCGGTGCTGTCGCTGGCCGACGCGCTGGATGCCGTGTAAGGACGACACCGCCAGCGTCCAGCTGCACGGTGTGCCGCAGCGCTCAGGCGGATGCGGATGGGTCGTCCGGTTTTTGGGGATCGGTGTCGGACTTGGCTTCGCGCTCTTGCTTCAGCTTCTTGAGGTTGGACATCTGGGAGAAGTAGAACCAGGCGACGACGCCGACGATGAGCAGGAATTCGAGACCTTTCATGGCGCTGGTGTCCTCCGGGCGGTGAAGGGCGTGACGGATCAGCCGGCGGTGCGTTGTTCGCGGCGCGCTTCCTGTCGTTCGCGCAGCACCTTGACCTGGAACAGGGTGTTGCGTTCTTCCTCTTCCAGCGCCGACTGGATGAAGTGGATGGTACGTCGGTACAACGGGATGATGTTGTATTTGAGGGCGTTGACGCGCTTTTGCGCCTTGCGTTGCTCTTCCATCAGACGGTGCAGGGCGATCTCGACCTCGCCTAGGTTGGCCAACACCACGGCCGCGTCGGCGAGGCGCTCGCGGGTGGTGTCGAAGCTTGCGTCGTTGCCGAGCAGGCCGACCGGCTGCAGCGGTAGGCGCTCCGCCGTCACCGACGGGTATTCCACGCCCAGGGAGCGCCTGGGGAGGATGTCCACGCGCAATGCGGGTTCCGCGCCGAGGGAGGCCTGGTGCACGCCGCGGCTGCCCATGCGCAGGTGGGTGATGCCGAGGCAGCGGTAGGCCTCCACCAGGGCGCGTTCGCTGTCCTGTCGCAGTCGGCGGTAGTCGCCGATGCGCTCGTAGACCAGCCGGGTGAGGAGTTCGCGCTTGCGCTCGAGGAGGTCGTGGCCCTCTTCCAGGAACTTCACCTGCTTCTTCAGCGACAGCAGGGTGTTCTTGGTGGGCGGAACCTTTAGAACTTGCTGGGTCATGGGGCTTGGCCTGTGGGACTGCTGGCTGGGTGTGACTGGTGGCCTGGGGCATCGCTGGTCGTTATCGCCTGATCGTCGCGCCTCCGTATAAGGCCGTAGGTCGGGCTGAGGTACGAAGCCCGACGAACCGCGCACAGCCAGAACCTGAGCGACGAGACTACTCGCCGCATCGGCGCGTTGCGATGGCCAAGATCAACCGGGTGCGCCCTGTCGGCGACGGCCCATCAGCCGGCGTCGGCGCGCTGCTTGAGCTGCTCGAAGGCGGCCAGGGCCTCGGCGCGGGTCTGCCTGAGGTCCACCACCGGTGCAGGGTAGTTGCGTCCGAGGCGCACGCCGACCTGCTCCAGCAGTCCGGACTTGGCCATCCAGGGCTGGTGGATGATCTTCTTCGGCAGTTTGGCCAGCTCCGGGCACCAGCGGCGCACATAATCGCCTTCCTTGTCGAAGCGCTCGCCCTGCAGCACGGGGTTGAAGATGCGGAAATAGGGCGCCGCATCGGCGCCGCTGCCGGCGGCCCACTGCCAACCCTGGGTGTTGCTGGCCAGATCGGCATCCACGAGGGTGTCCCAGAACCAGCGCGCGCCCTCCTGCCAAGGCAGGCGCAGGTTCTTGGTGAGCAGGGACGCGACGATCATGCGCACACGGTTGTGCATCCAGCCGGTGTGCCAGAGCTGGCGCATGCCCGCGTCGACGATGGGGATGCCGGTGCGCCCGCGCTGCCAGGCTAGGAGCAGCGCATCGGCGTTGTCGGTGCGCCAGGGGAAGTCGGCGAACTTCGGGTCCAGCGGCACCAGGGGTGTGTCGCGGAAGTGGAATAGCATCTGGATACTGAACTCGCGCCAGCCGAGTTCGCGGATGAAGTGCTCGGGCCCCACCGCGCCCGCGTCGAAGCGGCTGTCGCCGACGGCGGCGAGCACCTGGCGCGGTCCGATCTCGCCCCAGTGCAGGTGCGGCGAGAGCATGGAGGTGCCGTGCTCGGCCGGGCGCTCCCGCCCTTCGCTGTAGCCCGCGAGGGGGCCGGAGAGAAAGGCGTCCAGCCGGGCGAGGGCGCCGCGCTCGCCAGGTTGCCAGGTCTCGGCGAGGCCGCCATCCCAGGGGATGCTCGGCAACAGGCCCAGCGATGCGATGGTTCTGGAATCGACCTCCGCCGGCACCCTCGGCAGCACCTCCGGCGCCAGTTCCGGCGCCGCCGCCGGGTTCGGTTGCTCTGTCAGCTGCTGCATGCAGCGGCGCCAGTAGGGGCTGAAGACGCGGTAGGGCTCGCCCGCGGCGGTCTTGACCGTCCAGGGCTCGAACAGCGACGAGGCGTTGTGGCTTTCGCAGTGGAGGCCGTCCTCGCGCAGGGCCTGCTTGACGCGGGTGTCGCGCTCGACCGTAGCGGGCTCGTAGAGGCGGTTCCAGTGGCACTCCGTCGCACCGGTGGACTGGATCAGCCGGCGCAGGGTCTGCAGGGACGCGCCCCCGGCGACGATGAGCCGCGAGCCGCGCTGCTCGAGCTCGGCGGCGAGCGCCGTCAGGCTGTGATGCAGCCACCAGCGCGCGGCGCCGCCCGGTTGCCAGGGTTGCTCCTCTTCCGGGGCCTGTAGGTAGACGGGGATGACCCGCTCGCAGCGCGCCAGGGCGGCGGCCAGGGCCGGGTTGTCGGTGAGCCGTAGGTCGCGGCGGAACCAGACGATCGCCGTCTTCGGGTGGGGCATGAGCTTTCTCGGGGACGGGAGCGATCCGGCGTTATCCGGCGCCTTGAGGGACCTAAACTCGGGTTGAACCGCCTGCGAACCAAGCCCGGCCGGCGAGCATCAGCACGAGAGTGGGTGAGGCTCGCGCGGGCGCGGGCTCGTCAGGAGAGGCCGGTTCGATGGGCCGGCGCGAGGTGTCCCGGCGTGGGGATGTGCCTCGATCTACCCCGCACGTTTCAGTGGCGCAGAGGCCAAGAGTCATGCCGGACATCGACATCATCACAGCAAACCTGAGCGACCCGGCGCATGCCCTGGCGCTGCTCACCGTCCTCGACGCATACGCCGCCGATCCCATGGGCGCGGGCCATCGGCTCGCGCCAGAGGTCCGACAGCGGCTGATCCCGGCCCTGCGTGTGCTGCCGGGGGCCTACCAACTGCTCGCGCTGGCGGGGGACGAGCCGGTGGGTGCGGCGGTGTGTTTTACCGGCTTTTCCACCTTTCGGGCCATGCCGCTGACCAATATCCACGACCTCGCCGTGCTGCCCGGCTGGCGACGCCAGGGCGTCGGTGGGCGGCTGCTCGCGCGGGTGGACGCCCTGGCCCGAGCCCGCGGCCACTGCAAGCTCACGCTGGAGGTCCGCGACGACAACCCTGGGGCGCGGGCGCTGTATCGACGCGTCGGTTTCGGCGCGGCGGAGGCCGAGGGGCGTTCGGTCCAGTATGGGTTCCTCGAGAAGCGCCTGGTAGAGGTCTGAGGCGATGCCTTGCTCACCGCGCCGCCGTCGGCTGGACCCGCACGGGTAAGGGGGCGGTGTGCGCAACGTCGGATGGTGATGATCGTCCCCTGGGCAGTATGATCCGGCAGCATGGAATCCAAACAACGCCATTCGAACCGCTTCGTCACCCTCGGCAGTGCCGGCATCTACGTCCTGGAGGTGCTGGGGCTGTTGCTGATCACGCTCGCGACGGTGGTCGCCGGTGCGCAGGAGGTGATGACCATGGTGGCGGCCCGACAGGTCACGCTCGCCGACCTGCTGCTGCTGTTCATCTACATGGAGGTGCTGACCATGGTCGGCATCTACCTACGCTCCGGCGCTCTGCCGGTGCGGATGCCACTCTACATCGCCATCGTGGCGCTGGCCCGGCACCTGATCCTGGACATGAAGTCCATGGGCGAATGGGCGCTCATCGCCACCGCCGGTGCCGTGCTGCTGCTCACGATCGCCGTGCTGGTGCTGCGCTACGGTTCTATTCGCTTTCCCTATGGCTCCAACGAAGACGCTTGAAGCACCGGTCGCAGTGCCCGATCCGAGAGACTGGTTCCGTCCCGGCGGCGAGCTGAGCTCGATCCCCTTGATCTGCCCAATCAGACACCGAGATCGCGCCGTTCCCTTGGCAGCCAAGGGCGGCCCGTCGAGCGGATGCGGATGACGGCGCTCGGCTGACGCCGCGGCATGTCTGCGATGAGCCTCGATGTGGTGTCCTCAGCTGTCGCGCAACAACGGTAGGTCGTATCATCGGGTCCATGAACAGACCGACATCGACAGCTTCCGCCGAAACGGCCAGGCACGCCGGCGGTGTATTACCGAGCCGGCCGAGCGCGGGCAGCCGCACCCTCGGTTGGATCCTGATGACCTTGAGCCTCGGGCTCGTGTCCTGCCAGTCCTTGTTCGTGCTATGAGCGACGAACGCGGCAACACCGACCCGACGGTTACGGGCGCGAGGCCGGGCTTGGACCAGCGCCCGGCGCAGACGACCGGTCGTCCGACCCGAGAGCGCGATCTCAACGCCGTGTTGGGGAAAGCCGCGGAACTCGATCTGCGTCTGGACCTACCCGCGGTGGCGGCGTCCCGTCGCCCCGGCCCGACAGGCGCGCTTGTGACGCCTGTCCGGCAGCAGCGCAAGGCCCTAGCGGCGCGGCGTCCGCCACGCACCTTTGCGCTTTGGCTGCTGGCCTCGCCGATGCTGCTGTCCGCCGTGGTCGCACTGGCCGCCGGGCGCTTCAGCGGCTTTCTCGGCGACGCCCTGGGCTGGGGGCTGGTCGCACTGGGCGCCACGCTGGTCAAGCGCAGCGGGCGTGAGCCGGACGAACTGGAGCGGCGCTTCTCGCGTCGGCTGCGGCTGCCGCTGAAGAACCTTGGCGGCATGTCCGTCGCCGCGGGCGTAGCCGTGGCCGCCGTGTTCGGCGTCGGTCACTCGCTGCCCGTGGGCTTGTCCTTCGGCGCCCTGGCCGCGCTGGCGTTCCACTTCATCTATCGGTTCGACCCACTGTTGCGTGGCGACAAGCTCAGTGCGGCGGATCGCGAGTCGCGTCGGGTCGCCGAGGCCCTCGCCGAGGCCGAGGGCCGGCTCATCACCATCGAGCGCGCCGCCCGTGCCGTCGGCAACCCGGAGCTGGAGGTCAGGCTCGGGCGCATCGCCGACGAGGGCCGCGGCGTCCTCGCTCAGATCGCTGAACGGCCGTCGGACCTGCGTCGCGCGCGGCGCTTCCTGACCGTGTTCCTGGAGGGGGCGGAGCAGGTCTCGGATGGGTACGTCCGCACCCATCGACATGGCGATTCGCCGGAGCTGACCCAGAGTTTTCGCAACGTGCTGGTCACCATCGAGGAACAGTTCCGGCGACAGCGCGAGCGCCTGCGCAGCGCCGACGTGCTCGACCTCGACGTGCAGATCGAGGTGCTGAGGAAGCAGCTGGAGCAGGAAGGGATTCGCTGAGGCGCCTTGTCCGCAAGGCCCGGAACAGCTGTCCAGCCGTCCGCTGCGAAGGCGGACGGGGGAGGGCGAGCTACTGCCTAGGCGCTCTTTCGCCGTGGAGAGACAATTCCATCGGAACATATTCGATACCATTTTCTTTCATAGCCTCGCCAGTGCTATGGAACCCCATTCTTTCGTAGATGGCCACAGCGTAAGGCGACGAATGAACGATGAGCTTTGACAGCGATGGGTGTTCTACCATGATCCTCTTCATGGCTCGGGACAACAAGCCCTTGGCAACTCCCCGGTCGCGAACCGCGACAAAGAGCATCGAAATACTACTGGGTGGCGCAAACTCTAAGACGCCAGCCAAGCGGTCCCCATACTCCGCGACCAATACAAATCCGCCTGATCGTACTCTCTCTTTCATTGCCTCGGGATTCGCATATCGAAAGAACTCTGCAACGCCTTCATTATCGTAATCTGGCGCTACGAACTCATTGAAGACCTCTTCAACTACGGCATTAACCATTTCCTCTTCGCCACAAATCATCTCTCGATAGATAGTGTTCTCCATTGGGGCATCTTATTTCGCTGCCTAACGCCTTCCTATGCCGCTACTTCGTTTTAGCCCAAACCGCATCAGCACCATCTGACCTTTTGTGGTGCTCCATTGATACGGGTGCATAACCGCAAGTGAGCAGAAGACAGAACATGGCCGCATTATCTGCGAACATCAACGCTTTGATGTCTTGAATGCCAGGGTCATTTGCGGCGCCAGCGGCACGCTCTACTAGCGCTCGGTCATCACTCTTTCCCTTCTCTTCGGGAAGTACACCACGGCCATAGACTCAAAATCCTCTACTGAATCTTCTTTTGCAACCATGACGTCAAGAATGATGTACTGTTCCTCAAGCGCGCAGAAGTACCTGTCACCATGCTATTTGTGGTCTAGCCACGTCTGAACCAGTTCGGGTGCAAACACGATCAATGCTTGGGATTAGTACTTCAGGTTCTCCGGTGCATTCCCGATTTCTGGGAATGCCGGTACCAAAGTGCTTCTTCATCGGCCTCATCTTCCGGCACGAAATCTCAAGCTATTACCCTTTGCTTATATCCGTCTCATCTGAGATTTCGTCGCAGCGATCTGGCGCAAGGGACGACCTTGATCATAACTCCGACCAGGCGCGTCATACCGCGAGGGGCGTCAGGTAGGGCACCTTGAGTCGGGGCGGTCGTCGTCGGCGCGGACGCGGGGGCAGCGCACCGCAGCGCTTGCAACTCCCGCGAGGCCTATCGGGTCAAAGTCGTTATCCTCCTTGGCATCCATCTGGCAATCCTAGCCTTGAGAAAAAGGACTATCATACGAGAGGGTGTCAACTTCCTGGGTTTCGTCAGGAACGTTTGTCTGCGATAACGAAAATGGCTTTGATCCCCTCGCCTATTAGCTCAGCTCTTTGAATAACGAAGCCACTCTCCTCAACCATTTCTGCCAATCTTTTCAAGGTCATTGGTGTTTCTACTTCAGGAAATGAACCAAATGTGTCGATGTATCGGCCGACCAATGATTCTATGTCTTCTGGTGACATTCCATCAGCTGTGAATGACAGCAATATTAGCTTTCCTTGATCCTTTAGGACTCTATGAGCTTCTACCAGTGCTTTATGGGGTTCCAATACAACATGGATCAAGTTGCCCATGAATATAGAATCGAAAGAGGTGTCATTGTAATTGGTGTTGTAACAGTTTGAACATTCGAATTGAACATTCTCAAGTGATTTCAGTTTGTCCTGAGCAGTGCCAAGCATTTCGCTAGATACATCCGTTGCCAAGATTGAATCAGCATTCCTTGCCATAATCTTGGTGTATTTGCCATTCCCACAGCCCAGCTCTAGCATCATCCCGAGATCTTTTAGCTCATTAAGGTATTCTTCTATTATCTCGACAGTCTGTTCCCCTGCAAGAAAATCCTGCCGTTCATCAAAGTCGTTTGCAAACATAGACCAATCTTTTTCTCTTGGCATTAGATAAACCTCCAAATCTGTATTCCTGCTTCTAATGTCTGCCGAGCGTTAGCGATAGCGGCCAACCGCCGGAGCTTCGCGGAGGCGATTGTCCGCGCCGATCGCCTTGTGGTCCGCGCGACATGGGCGTGAACTCATTGGTCGAACGTCCCCGTGCTGCGCAGTTCGACGCGGTATGCGTGCTGCACTCCGGCAGGCGCGCTCCACCGCGACACCGTCCACCGCCTGGCGACAACTGCCGTCGCCGCTGAGGACCTGCGCGAGGAACATCGACAACGTCTCCGTCGGCGGAAACAGCCGTTCACGATGCGCCGGCAGCAACGACTCCACATCGTCAAGATTGTATAGCGGTCGGGGGCGGTGGCCAAGGCGTGGACCGTCGGCATCGGATGTCCAGGTCAGGCGGGAGGGCGTGCGGGGAGTGTCAATGGGAGGCTGTCGGTGGTGCGGAGTGCCACTCCGGGGCGGTGCCGCTGCGTGACCATATTGTGCGTGACCATATTGAAGGCGTGCGCCCGCTGCATCGAGACGACCTGGCGGCCGGCGCGGGCGCCGTCTATCTGCCCCATGTGCTGGCGCGGCAGTCGCCGAAGGCGCCGCCGGAGTGGATCTGGCAGTACGTCTTGCCGACCGCCCGCCCGGCGACGGACCCGAAGGCGGGTGTCACACGCCGGCATCACCTGCACGAGGCGGGCTTTCAGCAGCGGCTCAAGGGCACCTCGAAGTATTCGAGGTGCCCGTGCGGGGAGGGATGCCCCGTCATTTTTCAAGCGCCCGAGCGCTTGAAGAATGAAGCGAAGTGGAAACCGCGTTTTCGCTTCGCCTCTTGGAGAATTGCCAGGACGGCGATTCTCCAAGGTCCCCTCAAGGCGGCGGAGCCGGCGGTGCGCATCGCCAAGCGGGTCAACTCCCATCTGCACCCATGTCATGAATCGACCGGGGGTCTTGCCCGTGAAGAGTCCGGTGCATGGGCTCTAACCGTTTTATTTGCGATCGGGATCGGGAGCGATCCGAGCCGGACCGCCGGCGGCGGTGTGGGCTCGGGTGTCGGTTGCGGACTTCGACGTTGCGGACGCAGCGGAGAGCCGGATTCGGAGCGCTGGCCGACGGGATGTCGGCGGTCCCAGTTGCCCGGAGGCCGACTGCGAATCGGTACTCCCAAGCCGCGCTCCTGGTGGGCTCAGACCGCGTCGTCGTTGCCGTCGCGCAGACGCACGGTTTCGCGTTCGCCGAGGAACTTGGGTTCGCGGCCGCTGACGATGTCGAGCACGGCGGCGACGCGGGCGAGGACCTCTCGGGCGCGGACGCCGAACAGGTGCCGCTTCTCCGGGTCTCGGGCGGCGAAGCCGCTGGCGTCGATGCCGAAGTGGCGGGCGATGAAGATGGCCCGTGCGGCGTGGAAGCGCTGGCTGACGACGATGAGCTCGTCCTGGCCGAAGACCTCCTTGGCGCGGATCACGGAGTCCAGAGTGCGGAAGCCGGCGTAGTCCAGGGTGATGTAGTCGGCCGGCACGCCGGCTGCGATCAGGTCCCTCTGCATGGTGATAGGCTCGTTGTACCAGCGGGTGGCATTGTCGCCGCTGACCAGGATGCCCTGGACCTTGTCGTCGTGGAACAGCTCCGCCGCCGCGCGGATGCGCGCCTCGTAGAACTGATTGGGCCGCCCGGAGGCGGTCTTGCTGGAGGTGCCGAGCAGCAGGGCGATGGGCTTGGCAGGCGCGTCCTCGACCCGCTCCGCGATGGCGTCGGCGGTGCTGACGGAGACCAGTGCATCGATGGCGACCGGTATCATGGCCGCGAGCAAGAGCGGAATCGCGGCCAGCAGCAGACGGCGGGGCGGTGTGCGGCGGGGCAGGTCCTCGCCAGGCTGTGGTTGCGCTCCGGGTGCGGTGCAGGCGGGCTCATCGCCTGGCGTCGTGCTCGACGCGGCGGCCTCCGGGTCGGGCGTCCGCGGAACGCCTGTATGTTGCTGTTGGGAGTTCGACAAGCGCAATGTCCTGAAATGCCTGACACCTGCCGTGTCTGTGGGCGATTGTAGACACAAAATCGGTCCTGGATGCTACGGCTGGTCGGGATTCTATTGTTCTTGACCCGTTATACCCGTCGCAGATGGGTTTTCGGGAAAGCGAGGTGCGCCCCGCGTGCCCGAGCGCAAGGCACGCCGACGAGTCATAGCCCCACTATGGCGAAGAGGCG
Organism: Thiohalocapsa sp.; assembly: GCA_028277725.1. Lineage (GTDB taxonomy): Bacteria > Pseudomonadota > Gammaproteobacteria > Chromatiales > Chromatiaceae > Thiohalocapsa. The sequence goes on along the minus strand of JANQFX010000047.1, from coordinate 31,557 downwards.
TAACGCAGCGATCGGGTGCGAGGGGCGTGCATCGCGACCGAAAACCTGTGTGTGACGGGTACACCTAAGCGGCAGAATGCCGAGTTCTCAGCGCCTCCGCCAGTTTTCAGGGCCTCCCCTGGCGGCTCCATTTCAAGGGCGCTCTGTCCGAGAGCCCACGCAACCTCAGCAGTCCGACCACCCATGCCCATTCCGAGCGCCATCACCTATACCGTCACGCCGCGCCGCCCCGAGGCGCACCTGTTCCATGTCGAGCTGAGCATCCCGGATGCGGGCACCGACCCGCTCACCCTGTCGCTGCCGGCCTGGATACCGGGCAGCTATATGATTCGGGACTTCGCGCGGAACATCGTCTCCATGGCCGCTGCCGATGCGGACGGGCCGCTGTCCATCGAGAAGCTCGACAAGCAGACCTGGCGCCTGCTGCCCCGTCCTGCCTCGGACCGGGCCGAGACAAGCGGCGCGTTGACGCTGACCTACCAGCTCTATGCCTGGGAACTGACGGTCCGTTCCGCCCACCTCGATCGCACCCACGGCTACTTCAACGGGCCGAGCCTGTTCCTGCGTGTGCACGGCCGTGATCGGGAGCCCTGCCGCGTCGAGCTGCGCGCGCCGTCCGACGCCGCCTGCGCCGGCTGGCGGGTCGCGACCAGCCTGGCGCGGGATAAGCAACGACAGCCGGACGTCGGGCGTTGGGATTTCGGCAGCTTCATCGCCGACGACTACGACGACCTGATCGATCATCCGGTGGAGATGGGGCATTTCGATGTACTCGCGTACCGGGTCGGCGAGGTCCCGCACTGGATGGCCGTCAGCGGCAAGCACCATGGCGACCTGGTGCGGCTCGCGGCGGACCTCGGCCCCATCTGCGCGGAGCATGCGGCGCTGTTCGGCGAGTTGCCGGCGGATCGCTATCTGTTCCTGACCCAGGTGGTGGGCAACGGCTACGGTGGGCTGGAGCATCGCTTCTCGTCCAGCCTGCTCTGCAGCCGGGACGATCTTCCGTCAACCGACCCGCGCAAGGGCGACGGTGAGCTCGGCCGGGCCAGCGGCGACTACCGCAGATTCCTCGGCCTGTGCAGCCACGAGTACTTCCACCTCTGGAACGTCAAGCGCATCCGCCCTGCGGCGTTCGTCGACGGCGGGCTGGAGCGCGAGGTGCACACGCGGCTGCTCTGGGCCTTCGAGGGCATCACCTCCTACTACGACGATCTGGCCCTGGTGCGCAGCGGTCGCATCGACACCACGGGCTACCTGGAACAGCTGGCCGAGACCGTCACCAAGGTGCAGCGCAATCCGGGGCGGTTGGAGCAGACCGTCGCCGAGTCCAGCTTCGACGCCTGGACCAAGTTCTACAAGCAGGACGAGAACGCCCCCAACGCCATCGTCAGCTACTACGGCAAGGGCGCCATCACGGCCCTGGCGTTGGACCTGACCATCCGCCGCCACACCGACGGCCGTGCGTCCCTGGACGAGGTCATGCGCGCGCTTTGGGAGACCTATGGCCGGCCCGGCGTCGGCGTGCCGGAGCGTGGCATCGAGGCCCTGGCGGCGGAGGTCACCGGGCTCGACCTCGGAGCCTTCTTCGAGCAGGCGCTGGACCGCGCGGATGACCTCGATCTCGCCGGGTTGCTGGCCGACCTCGGCATCCAGATGCGCCTGCGGCCGGCCCGCGGCCCGAAGGACTTCGGCAATGTCGCCGACGCCTTCGAGCCCATCGCGCCGGTGAGTGACACCGGGTTGCGGCTTGGCGGCGGCGGCGCCGATGCCAGGGTATCGGTGGTGCTGGACGGGCGCCCGGCGCAGCGGGCGGGGCTGGCTGGCGGCGATGTGCTGGTCGCTGTCGACGGGTTGCGGGTGACCGCAGCTGACGCCGACAAGCGGCTGCGGGCGCTGCCTATCGGTCGCGAGGTGCAGGTGCACGCCTTCCGTCGCGACGAACTCATGACCTTCAGGTTGGCACCGGCCGAGGCGCCGGCCGACGTCTGCGAACTGCGCTTGGTCGAGGACGCACCGGCCCCGGCCCTGGCACGGCGTCGGGCCTGGCTGGCCAGTGTGGTCGCGGACAAGCCGGGCCAGGGCGCCTGAGTCGCCGCTGTGGCCGACGCACAGATTGCGGAGTCCAACATCGGGCGCCGCCGCCGCGAGGCGCTGCGGCTGCTGGCGGACGGCGACCTGCATTCGGGGGTCGAGCTGGCGACGCAGCTCGGCGTCACGCGGGCCGCGGTCTGGAAGCTGCTCCGCGCCGCCGCGGAGGAGCTGTCGCTGCAGATCGAGACCGTCCGCGGCCAGGGCTATCGCCTGCGAGAGCCGCTTGAGCTGCTGGAGGCGGACGCCATCGAGGCGGCGCTGACCGATACCATCCGCGGGCAGCTCGCCGGCATCGAGGTGTTGGATAGCGTGGCGTCCACCAACGTCCGACTCATGGCCCTGGCGCGTGAGGGTGCCCCATCCGGCCTGGTCTGCCTCGCGGAGCGTCAGATCGCCGGTCGCGGCCGCGCCGGGCGCAGCTGGGTGTCTCCCTTCGGCAGCAACCTCTACCTGTCCATCCTCTGGCGCTACCCCCACGCACCGGCGCAGCTCGGCGGGCTCAGCCTCGCCTGTGGTGTGACGGCGGCGGGCGCGCTGGCGGAGGCGGGGGTCCGGGACATCGGCCTCAAGTGGCCGAACGACCTGCACTGGCGACGACGCAAGCTCGGCGGTCTATTGTTGGAGGTGGCCGGCGAGTCCCAGGGGCCGAGTCACGTCGTCGCCGGCATCGGCGTCAACCGCCGGCTGAGCCCGACCCAGGCCGCTAACATCGACCAACCCTGGGTGGACCTCGATGAGATCCTCGGCGATCGGTCGATCGGTCGTAACCTGCTCGCGGCGGCGATGATCGAGGCCCTGGTCCGGGCGTTGGCGGGCTATGGCGGGCAGGGGCTCGCGCCCTTCCTGCCGGGCTGGGCGCAGTTCGATACCTATCGGGGCCAGCCCGTGGAGGTGGTCGCCGGCGACTACCGGCTGCGGGGCACCGCGGCAGGGGTGGATGCCGACGGCGCACTGCTGTTGGACACGGATGAGGGTCGCCGAACCCTGTACGCCGGCGAGGTGAGCCTGCGCCCCGTTGGGGGCGAATCCGGCGCCGAGTCCGGCGGCTGACGGGGCGTTGCGGGAGAGCGGTGGATCAGCCTCGCACCGCCGCGCCCCAGTTCCGCAAACAACGCCCGCCGCTGGCCGCTTCCGGATCGTGTCCGTTGTCGTTGTCGTGATCGAGCATCACCGCCGCTGCAATCGCGGTATCCACCATACGTGTTAGGGCTTCTCTGGCTCCACGATGGGCTCCATCGCTTCCTTGGGCTCGACGTCAACCGGGGCCGTCACCGTGGTAGGGATTTCTGTGATCTGGTCCGCGAGCAGCTCGTCCACCTCGTCCCGCTCGGCCGCGGGCAGACCCTCGAGGCTCTCGTCGCGGGTGGCCTCGATCTCGTCGCTCTCGATGCTGTCCGGTGTCGCGACGGGACCGCCGTCGCAATCGGAGCTGAGGCAGGCGTTGAGCTGCCTGGCGATGCAGCCGGTGGCGGGGATATTGGCATCCGCGGCCGGATACTCCTGCAGCAGCTGGTCGGTGAAGGCGTCCGTGGAGAGGTCGCCGCGGTAGAGCTTGGAGGTAAGCTGCCGGAAGGTGGTGTCGCTCTGTATCAAGCTGGCGATGCGCTGGCCGCCGACGGATTCCTCACCGCAATTGCGTTCGACCAATTCGGTAAACCCGGCCTCGGTGGGGCCACCGAAGGACACGCTCTTGCGCAGCGCGTGGTGCATGGGGTTATCGCTGGAACAACCGCCGAGCAGGCTCAGCAGGAGCGCCGCCGGGACGATCTTGGCGGCGAGGACGGCGTGTGGGCGGGCGGGAAGGTTGGTCGGCATGGGGTGCTCTCTGTTCGTGGTCGCCATCGTCGAGGGGCCGCCGTGCGTGGGTTCGGTCGCTCGTGCAGGCGGGCAGCAGGTCATTGGGCGCGCATCATGAGTGGTTTGTGGCCCGTGTTGCGCAACTGCGCGCGCACGGCGTTGGCGTCCGCTTTGGCGTAGGTGCCGGTGCGCACGCGGTGGTAGGTCTGGCCGCTATCGATGGTGACGGTCTGGATCGAGGTCCGGATGCCCTGCATGGCCAGCTGCGCCTTGAGTCGCTCCGCGTCCGATGCGCTGCGGAAGGAGCCCACCTGGAGCAGGTAGCCGCTGCCGCCCAACGTGGTCCGCGGGGGCGGTTCGGGCGTCGGCGCGGGGGTGGTTGGCGGCGTGGCTTTGGCGACCTCGGTCGGCGGAGCGGCGAAGGGTTGCTGCCCCGGCGGAGGGAGCGGCACGGGCTCCGGCTCGCGCTCGTCCGGAACCTCCAGCACCTCGCCGGACAGGCGTTCGTAGAAGTCGAAGACCGGCTTGGGCCGCGGTTCCTCGGCGGGGGGCGCTTCCGTCAGGTCCGGCTGCTCCAGGGCGGCTTGGTCGTTCAGCATCCAGGCGACGCCGACACCGAAGGCGCCGACAAGCCCGCCGGCGAGGAACCAGAACGCACAGGTGCCGCGCGGCTGCTTGCGACGGCGCGGTGGCGGGGAGCCCTTGCGGTAGTCACGGGTCATTGCGGGATCTCGTCGGCGCTCTGGCCGGGGCTATTGGGACTGAGGTGAGGTCGGGTCCAAGGCCGAGGATCGACGCGGTCTGGCCTGTACTAGCCGTGCTGCTCACATGCGCTCCGGCGCCGAGACGCCGAGCAGGCCGAGACCGTTGCGCAGGACCTGTCGTGCCGCGACCACCAGCTTCAGCCGCGCGTCGCGCAGGGCGGCGTCGTCGACCAGGAACTGGTGCGCGTTGTAATAGGTGTGGAAGTCGTTGGCCAAGTCGCGCAGGTAGTGCGTGAGCTGGTGCGGCTCCTCGTTGAACGCCGCGGCCTCGACGACCTCCGGCCAGCGCGCCATGGTTTTCAGTAGGGCCAGTTCGTGCGGCTCGGTGAGCCGCTCCAGGTTGCGCGCGCCGGTGCTGAGGTCGGTGGCGATACCACGCTCCGCCGCCTGCTGCAGCACGCTCGCGACGCGGGCGTGGGCATACTGCACATAGTACACGGGATTGTCCGCGGACTGGCTCTTGGCCAGATCCAAATCGAAGTCCATGTGCTGCTCGCAGCGGCGCATCACATAGAAGAACCGGGCCGCGTCGCTGCCGACCTCGCGGCGCAGTTCGCGCAGGGTCACGAACTCGCCGGAGCGGGTGGACATCTGCGCCTTCTCGCCACCGCGGTAGAGCACCGCGAACTGGACCAGCAGCACGTCGAGCCTGCGTGGGTCGTCGCCGAGTGCGGACAGGGCAGCCTTCACCCGCGGCACATAGCCGTGGTGGTCGGCGCCCCAGACGTCGATGACGCGCTCGAAGCCGCGCTCGAGCTTGTCCATGTGGTAGGCGATGTCGGAGGCGAAGTAGGTCGTCTGGCCGTTCTCGCGCACCACCACGCGGTCCTTCTCGTCGCCGAAGTCCGTCGAGCGGAACCAGAGTGCACCGGCCTGTTCGTAGAGGTGGCCGGCCTCGCGCAGGCGCTCGACGGCGCGATTGACGGCGCCCGACTCCGTGAGGGAGCGCTCGGAGAACCACTCCTGGTAGGTGATGCCGAACTGCCCGAGGTCGTCGCGGATGTCGTCGAGGATGGTATTGAGGCCAAGCTCGAAGACATAACGGTAGCGGTTGTCGCCCAGCAGCCGTTTGGCGGCCTGGATGAGCGCGTCGATATGCGCCTCCTTATCGCCGCCATCGCCGGGGGCCAGCTCGTCCGGCGGCAGGCCCTCGCGCAGGCGGTCGGCGTCCACCCGGTAGTCGTCGCCGTGCTCGCGGTGCAGGGTCGCGGCGATGTCCCAGACGTAGTCGCCCTTGTACCCGTTGGACGGGAAGTCCAGGGCCTCGCCGCAGAGCTCCAGGTACCGGAGCCAGACCGAGGTGCCGAGGATGTCCATCTGCCGGCCCGCGTCGTTGACGTAGTACTCCCGATGCACGTCGAAGCCGACGTAGGCCAACAGGTCCGCGACCGTCGCGCCGTAGGCGGCACCGCGGCCATGACCGACATGTAGCGGGCCGGTCGGGTTGGCGGAGACGAACTCCACCTGCACGCGCTTGCCGGCGCCGAGGGTGGAGCGACCATAGCGGTCTCCCAGTCGCAGAACCTCCTCGATCACCCCGTGGTAGGCGCTATCCGACAGATGGACATTGACGAAACCCGGACCGGCCACCTCCATGCGCTCGATGTGGCGACCGAGTTCTCCGAGGTCTGCACCGCTGCGTGTCGAGTCGATGGTCTCGACCAGACGCTGGGCGAGGTCGCGCGGCTTCATCCCGACCTGCTTGGAGAGCACGAGCGCCACATTGCTCGCGAAGTCGCCGTGCGACGGATCCTTGGTCCGCTCGACCGTGATCGGGCCATGACTGATCTGCATCTGTTGCAGTGCATTGGCGATTAGATTCTGGAGCTCGGATTTCATTCGGTTGTTCTGCAGCGGTTGCTCTGGGCAGCGGTTGCTCTGGCAAGGGGGGCTTGGCCGGTGGGTTCGGGGCTCTGCGTCGACGTGGGGTGTAGAGGATGCGCGCCGTGCCACCGACAGGCGGCCGTCGGCGTGCGCCCACCGCAGCAATGCGTGGGTATTGAGCAGTGAACGCCTCACTCCCTGGCCCGGTTCGGATGGTGCAGCGGCCTAGTATAGGGCACCGCGAGGGCTGCGCGGTGCCCTCAATAGCCGTCCTGGGGGTCCACATCGATGGCCCAGCGCAGCTCCCGCGGCCGCTTCAGCCCACGCAGTGCCGGTAGCAGCCGGGCCAGCAATCGCTGGAGCACGGCGCGGCTCGGCGCCTGCAGCAGCAACTGGGCACGCACCCGTCCGGCACGGCGCTCCATCTGCGCCGGCGCCGGCCCCCAGAATTCCACCTCCGCGCCGGCCATCGGCCGACCAAGGTCCAGCACCTGGAGCAGGAACTCCAGCGCCGCCCCTTGCCGGGGGCTGTCGGCGTGCAGCATGGCCTGGTGGCTGAAGGGCGGCAGGTTCGCGTCATGTCGCTCGGCCAGGGCCGCGGTGGCGAAGGCGCCGTAGCCCTCGCGCAGCAGCAGCTCCAGCATGGGGTGTCGGGGATGTCGGGTCTGCAGCATTACCGTGCCGGGCTTGTCCGCTCGCCCGGCGCGGCCGGCGACCTGCATCAGCAGTTGGGCCATGCGCTCGGCAGCGCGGAAGTCGCTGCCGTAGAGCCCGTGGTCGAGGTCCAGGATGCCCACCAGGGTGATGCCCGGCAGGTGGTGGCCCTTGGCCAGCATCTGGGTGCCGAGCAGGATGCGGTGTTCGCCGCGATGAGCGGCGGCGAGCAGGCGCTCCAGCTCGCCGCGACGACGGGTACTATCGCGGTCGATGCGTGCCATCGGGATGCCCGGAAAGCGCTGGCGCAGGGTGTCCTCCACGCGCTCGGTGCCCTGGCCTAGGGGGCGCAGGTCCGGCGACTGGCAATAGGGACAGCGCACCGGCTGCATCTGCTCCAGCCCGCAGTGGTGACAGACCAATAGGGCACGACCTCGGTGCAGGGTCATGCGGGCATCACAGCGGGTGCACTCGCTGATCCAGCCGCAATCGTGGCAGGTGAGCACCGGCGAGAAGCCACGACGGTTCAGGAACAGCAGCATCTGGTTGCCCGCCTCGATCTCGGTGGACATGCGCGTGAGCAGGGCGTGGCTGAGACCGGTGTCGAGCGGCTGGGCACGGATGTCCGCGATCAGGACCTCCGGCTCGCGCGCGTCGCCGGCGCGCTTGGGCAGGATCAGGTGCCGGTAACGCCCGGCGCGGGCGTTCTGCAGGGTCTCCAGCGCCGGGGTCGCGGAGCCGAGGACTGCCGGGCAGTCGGCCTGCTGTGCGCGGCGCACGGCAAGGTCGCGCGCCGAGTAGCGAAAGCCGTCCTGCTGTTTCAGCGATAGGTCGTGCTCCTCGTCCACCACCACCAGCCCAAGGTCCGGCAGCGGCGTGAACACGGCCGACCGGGTTCCGAGCAGCAGCCGTGCCTGGCCGCTGGCGGCGGCGCGCCAGGCGCGTTCGCGGTCGGTCTCCGCCAGGCCGGAGTGCAGCACGGCCATCGGGGCCTGGATACGGGTCTCGAAGCGCTGGTGCAGCTGCGGCGTCAGGCCGATTTCGGGCACCAGGACCAGTACCTGACGCCCATCGGCGAGGGCGCGGTCGATGAGCCGCAGGTAGACTTCCGTCTTGCCGGACCCGGTGACGCCGTCGAGCAGGAAGCCGGTGAAACCCGAGCAGGCGGCGACGGCCTCTGCCGCCTCTGCCTGATGTGGATTGAGTGCCGGTGGGGTGGCCGCGCCCCGCGGCGGGAGGTCGGCCTCTGCGGCCGGCTGTGTCGCGGCGACGCGGCAGCGCTCGATCAGGTCGCGGGCGGCCAGGGCACGTAGGGGCGCGCTGCAGTCGCCGGCCCTCTTACGCAGTGTCGCGTCGTCGAGCCCCCTCGGATGCGCCGTCAGCAGCGCGAACAGCTCCCGCTGCCGCGGCGCCCGTTGGAGCTGTGCTGCCGCCTGCTTCTGCGAGGCGGTTGCGCGCCAACCCCTGGGGCGGTCGTCGAGCAACGGGCGCGGTCGGCGCAGCCGAACGGGCAGGGCACCGAACAGGGCCTCGCCCGGGTCGCCGCGGTAGTACTCCGCTGCCCACAGCAGGAACGATAGGTCACCCTCGGACAGGATGGGTGACGGGTCCAGCACCTCCAGGACGGGGCGGAGCGAGGCGACGGGGAGGGCGCTGCCGGTCGCGAGCGACGTCACCATGCCGACGCGCCGGCTCCGGCCGAGTGGGACCAGCACGCGCATGCCGGGCAAGACGGGATGACCGTTCTCCGGTGACAGATAGTCGAGCAGGGCGCCGAGGGGCGCGGCGACGGCCACGCGCAGGATGCGGGCGTCGGCCGGTACGGACAAGGCGGGCGGTTCGGTGTGCGGGGTCACGCGTCGGATAGCTCGCCGTCGGTCCATGGTCTGCGCCGCCAGGCTATGCACAACGGCTGTGGATAAGTCCGTGGAAAAGACGTTGGGACACCCGGGTAAGCCGCGTCATCGTTACGGTTTCGGGAAACTGGCCAATTCTTGGGCAGCGGGTAATCGGGAACAGAAATCAATGTCTTAGCGAGTGTCCTCAGGTCCCGGACAGGGTGCGGACAACCAGGTCTTGACAGGGCAGACGACTGCGGTCGCGTGTTCATAACTCGCAGGCGCGCGATCCGTGGGAGGTTCGGAACGGCTGCTCGCGCAGACCCTTATCGCGACCCCAGCGGCGAACCGCCGCCAGCTCCGTCTTCCTCGACGGGCTCGTACCCGGCCGGGCGCTGATCGGAGACCGGACCTGGAGCCGCAGCTGGCTCGGGGGGAGCTCGAAGACTGCCTTCGGTGGTGTCCTTCGAGACGCGCCTTGCGTCGTTCGAGATTTCCTCGGAACGCCCCGCCCAAAGCTATGCACAGTCGCTGTGGATAAGTCCGTGGAAAAAACGTTGGGACACCACGGTAATGCACGCCATTGTTACGGTTTTGACAAACTGACCAATTCTTACGCAACCGGTGATCGAGTCATAAAATCAATGGTTTAGAAAGTGTCGTCGGATTTCGGACAGCGCGGCAAGCAGCGGTGCTTGACAGAACCGAAACCCGCCGCGGCGTGTTTATAACTCACGCGTACCGAGGCGCTGAAAGGGGTAAAAACCCCCAGGATCTCTACAAGAATCGGCGGGATTCTGGCAGCGATTTTGCGGGTTTTCGACCATCGATTCTTCGGGTCGATCCGTTGCAACGGCGCGCCGGCTCTGTATTATGCTCGCCAAACCCTGACCGGTGTCGAGCGATGATGTCTCTGAGCCAACAGGTTTTGCGCACCGATCTGGCGGGCATGCCGCTGGAGTGGATCGATTACAGAGCAGCGGCAAGGCTCTATTTTCTGGGCCAGGTCGCCTATGCCTGTGGCAATCCGCTGATCCTGCTGCGGGGCGGCATCAACGCCCGCACACGGCAGCAGAGCAGCCTGCAGATCCACAGCATTATCGCCACCCACGGCACACACCACGCGCTTAACAAGTTGCGTGACGACTATGTGCCGCCCCTCTCCAACCGGACCCTGTTCCAGCGTGACGACCACCTGTGTCTCTACTGCGGCGGGCGCTTCTCCGCGCGCCACCTGTCGCGTGACCACGTGCGGCCCATCAGCCTCGGCGGGGCCGATATCTGGACCAACGTCGTCACCGCCTGTGTGCGATGCAACAACTACAAGGCGGGCCGGACCCCGGAGGCCGCGCACATGGAGCTGCTCGCGGTGCCCTTCACGCCGACCCATGCGGAGTACATCTATCTGATGGGCCGCAACGTGCTGGCGGATCAAATGGAGTTCCTGCGGGCCCACTTCCCCCGGACCTCGCCGCTGCTGCGACGCCTACCGCAGTTTCCGTGACAGGGATGAGGGCCGAGCACGACGCCGACCGTCGTCCGCAGACACACCCCCGAGGAGCCGCTTCTGCATGACCGACTGGACGGAGATCGCCGCACGGATCGCAAATGCGAGCGGTGAGTCCTTCTCGCCCCGGCCGCCGCGACAGATCGGCGGCGGCTGCATCAATACCGCCGCGCTGCTGGAGGACGAAGCCGGGCGCTGGTTCGTCAAGCTCAACGATGCCTCCCGGCTGGACATGTTCGAGGCGGAACTGGACGGGCTGCGCGCCATGGCCGAGACCGGCAGCATCCGCGTTCCGCGGCCGTTGTGCTGCGGCATCGCCGGCGGACAGGCATATATCGTCATGGAGTACCTCGGGCTCACGGGTGGAGGCGGCACCACGGCCGAGCGCGCCGGGGAGCAACTCGCCGCCATGCACCGGAGTACGGCCGAGGGGTTCGGCTGGCATCGCGACAACACCATCGGCGCGACGCCACAGCCGAACGCCTGGGAACGCGATTGGCTTCGCTTCTGGCGAGAGCGCAGGCTAGGCTTCCAGCTGGAGCTCGCGGCGCGTAACGGCCACGGCGGGCGCTTGCAGCAACGCGGGGCCATCCTGATGGAGCGCCTCGGTGCGCTGTTCGACCGGGTCCCGGCACCGTCGTTGCTGCATGGTGATCTCTGGGGCGGCAATTTCAGCGGCGACGCCGACGGCAATCCGGTCGTCTTCGACCCGGCCTGCTACTACGGCGACCGCGAGGCCGACATCGCCATGACGGAGCTCTTCGGTGGCTTCAGCGGCCGTTTCTATGCCGCGTACAACGACGCCTGGCGGCTGGATGCCGGTTACGAGACCCGCAAGACCCTCTACAATCTCTACCATGTGCTGAACCACCTGAATCTGTTCGGCGGCGGTTATGGCACCCAGGCACAGCGCATGATCGATCGCCTGCTCGCCGACATCGGCTGATGGGACAGGGAAGCGTGCGTCGAGGGGCTGCGCCCCGCCTTTTTGTGGGATCGAAGCTTGGTCCCGTCTCGACGCCGGAAAAGTGTAGTTCGCGCGCCAAGGGAGACCTCGACGACTTGGCCCCAATCGTCGATACAGCCGGCGAGATGTGACCGCTGTTTCCCCTAAGGTTACCGTTGTGCTAAAAAAGCGCGTATTCCCGCAGACGTTGTCGGGCCATGCCTTGCAAATCGCAGACCCGTTTTTCCGAATGCCCAGAGAGCTGCTAATCCTTCGTCACGCCAAGTCGGACTGGGACAGCGGTGCCGACTCGGACTTCGACCGCCCCCTTGCCAAGCGCGGCAAGAAGGACGCCCCGCGGGTGGGCGGCTGGCTCTACCGCGAGGGTATGATTCCGCAGCACATCGTCAGCTCGCCGGCGGAGCGCGCCCGCGCGACCGCCATCAAGGTCTGCAAGCGGCTGGATCTATCCAAAAAGGGCATAGTGTGGGACGAGGCCGTCTACGAGGCGGACCTGCCTGCGCTGCTCGACGTGTTGTCGCGCGTCCCCGATAAGGCGCCGCTCGTGCTGTTGGTGGGCCACAACCCCGGCCTGGAGGACTTGCTGCTGCACCTCACCGGCGGGGACCTCGATCTGCCCGACGATGGCAAGCTGCTACCCACCGCGGCCCTCGCCCGCCTCGAGATGCCGGACAACTGGTCGCATCTCGACCGGGGCTGTGCCGGACTGATCAGTATCGTTCGGCCCAAGCAGCTCGATTGAGCCGTCCTGGGCGGCGTGCCGATCCCGTCGGCTATCTCGGGAGGGGGTCCGACTTCGACCAACGGGACCGATGCTCAGTCGCCGTCCGTCTGCGCGTGCAGGAAGCGCACGCTGGCCACCATGTACTCGGCGGCGCGCTTGATCTGCTCGTCCGAAAGCCGATCATTACCGGCGCGCGGTGGCATCTTGTACTTGCCGTCCTCCCCCCTGATGCCGTTGAGCGGCCCCTTGTAGAGCGCCGGCATGCCCTTGGCGATGCGCGGTTCCCAATCCTCGTAGTCGGTCACGGCTGGTGCGCCGGCTGCGCCCATCAGGTGGCAGGCCCGGCAGGTACCCATCCAGACCGAGCGCCCTTCGGCGAGCTGCGGTTCGTTGAACCTGGGCATCTGTACCTTATTGCCGTCGTTGCCCCCCGGGCCGCAGCCGCTCATCAGGACGAGTGCCAGAACACCGATGATGCTCAGCTGGAAGGGTCGGGTCATGAGGTATCTCACTGCTATCGGTGGGCTCGGTCCGCGATGCGGCGCCGGCAGATCGCCTGGGTTACACTCGCGCCGCCACGGGCGGGGTCGCCGCGCTTCCATTGCAACCACAGGCGGGCGCGGCGCACAAACCACTTAGCATGCCCCGGTAGTCCCTTGATAGGCAAGCGGCTCGGCCGCTCGATCTGCCGCCGGCGAGCAGTCGCCCTAGCCGTCGTCATGGCACCGCCCATGCCCTCGTTTCCACGTCTTCCCGAAGGAGCTGCAGACCGATGAGTAGACTCTCTCCCGCCGCCCTTGTCAGCGTCGTCTCCGGTGCGCTGCTGGGGCTGTCCCTGTTCGTCCCCCAGTTGGCCGCAGCCGAATCCGCTGTATTGGACGTGGAGACACCCTACGCCCGCGCCGTGCCGCCTGGACAGCCCAACAGCGCCATGTTCGCCGTGCTGACCAACACGGGGGAGGAGCCGCTCGCGCTGGTCGCCGCCGAGAGCGACAGCGCCGGGACTGTGGAGTTGCACACGCATACCATGGCCGACGGAATGATGCAGATGCGCAAGATCGAGCGCATCGAACTGCCGCCGGGCGAACGCGTGGAGCTCAAGCCCGGTGGCCTGCACGTGATGCTGATCGGGCTCGTCGAGCAGCTCAAACCTGGTATGAAGGTACCGGTGACCTTGGTCATCGACGACGGTCGCCGCATCGAGATCACCGCTCCGGTGCGACGCATCGACACCGGCATGTCCGGGCACGGCCAGCACGCGCACTGACGCGGTGCTCGGTACCGCCGGCCGGCCCATCGGCTGGCCCTCGGGCCGATCAGGAGGCCCCGCTCATGACCTATAGCATCATTGGCCGAGATCCCGCCGACGGCGCCGTCGGCGCCGCGGTCCAGTCCAAGTTCCCCGGTGTCGGCAGTATCGTCCTGCACGGCCGGGCGGGTGTCGGCTGCATCACCACCCAGGCATTCGCGAATCCGCGCCATGGCGACGACGGGCTCGACTCGCTCGCCGCCGGACGCGACACCGGCGGCGAGCTGCGCGGGCAGCAATCCGCGGCCCTGCTCGTGGTCAAGCCCGGCGGCGGCTACGGCGGCTACAGCGGCCGCCACGTCGACATCTCGGTGTACGACCACGCCGAACCCATCCACGAGCTGGCGCGCTGCTACCGGCTGCATCGGCTGTCGTATTTCCCGAGCGACTCGGACCAGCTGATGCCTGTGGACGCGGCCCTTGCCCGGGAGTTGAAGGCCATCATGCGCCGCGCCGGTTTCCGCGATCTGCCCGATGGACCGGACTGGGGGGAGACGGAAATCGCCCTGCTACGCCGGTTCATGGGCGTGGAGAACTACGACAACCGGCTGCGCGACGACGCCCTGATCGACGCGGAGGTCCTGGCCGACCTGCGCCGGCGCTATCCGCCTGCGGAGTAGGAGAGGACCTTGGGCTCAGTCCGGCTCGGCCTCACGCTCTACCACCACGGGTGAGGGCGTGGCGTGCTCCGCGGAGCCTGCCAGGCCACCCGTTGGATCACGACCCTGATGGGACGCAACAGACCCCGAGCAACAACTAGCAGATCCGAGGAGAAACCATGTCACTGCAATCGATCCGAATCGGCCGTCGCCTTACCGCCTGCCTTGGTGTGCTGGGCCTCTGGTCCGTCACCGGGGCGTCCATTGCCGCGGATGACGCCTACGCACCACAAAAGGTCGTCTACCACGTCAACTACTACGGCCCGGAGCAGCAGACCGGTGCGTTGCGCAACATCCAGAATCACATCAATGCCGTCGGGGCGGACAACGTGGAGGTCCAGGTGGTGATGCACGGCAACGGTGTGTCGCTGCTGTTGCCGCCGGACGAGGTGGAAGGCACCAAGATGAAGGAGGGTAATGCCAGCGACGAGATGCAGGCGCGCATCAGCGGTCTGAAGGACCAGGGCGTCGAGTTCAAGATCTGCGCCAATACCCTCAAGGGACGGCAGGTGGACCTCGCGGCGCTCTACGACTCGGACGAGGCCGACGTGGTGCCGAGCGGCGTCGCCGAGCTGTCCAAGCTGCAGGCCGAGGGCTTCACCTACCTCAAGCCCTGACCCAGGGAGCGCTGATGTATCCACGTCTCCCGTACGGGGCAGGATGCCCCGCCATGTTCAGCGACGCAAGTCGCTGAACATGGAGGAAAGCGAGAACCACGTTTCTCGCTTTCCGTGCCGATTTTGGCCATGGATGGCCAATAATCGGCGTCTCACTAGCGCATCAAGCCGATCCACGCGGGAACTCCGGCCGGCTCATCAGCAGCCGGCCAAGTTCCAGCGGCGCCAGCACCCGCCCCGGCGGGGCCGCGCCGAAGCAGACCTGGATCAGCGTGTCCACCAGGCCCTGGCCCGCCGGGCCGCGGCCGAACAACCGGTCGAAAACCCAGGGGTTGAAGGCATAGCGCTGCGCCGCCGCCATGAGCAGGAAAAGCGCCCGAAAACGCTGGTCGAGCGCCCGCGGGTAGCCTGCCAGGCAGCGCCTGGACAGCACATCCGGTGCGACCGCGGACGCGAGCGCGCGGGTGATGGCCTCCGCCGCGAGCTCCGCGGACTCCAGCGCGTAGTCGATGCCCTCGCCGGTGAAGGGGTTCACCAGCCCCGCTGCCTCGCCGACGGCAAGCACACCGCGCGCCACCTTCGGTGCCGTCAGAAAATCGGTGCGAATCGGAAAGCCGGTCACCTTGCTCGGCGGCTCCGCGCCGGCGATGAGCCTGGACAGCTCCGGATGCTCGGCGAGCAGTCGCGGCAACTCGGCGGAGGCGCTGAGATTCGCGTTGCCGTTGTACCAGTAGCCCAGGTTTGCGCTGCCCGGCCCGGTCGGGAACAGCCATGCGTAGCCGGGCAGCGGCAGGTGGTCGAAGAAGAACCGCAGGTCCGGGCCCCAATCGGCCGCATCCGGCGAACCCCGCCGTCTCAGGTAGCAGCGCGCGGCGACGCTGTGCACAGGCCGCCGTGGTGCCAGGGGTGTGCGCTTGAGCAGCGACAGCGCCGCGCCCGTGGCGATGACCACGAGGCGCGCCGGCAGCGACTCACCGTCCACCCGAACGCCGCCCTGCGGCAGCAGCTCGCGCACATGACCGACCCGAAATGCCGCGCCCGCATCGAGCGCACGGCGTTGCACCAGGTGATCGAAGCGTGCCCGCGGCAGCACCAGGGTCTGGTCCGGCAGGTCGTCATCGCCCTGGATGTCGGTTCCGGCCTCGGCGCCACCGGGTGCGCGAAAGCGGATGCGGGTCGCAATGTGTGCCTCCGCGGTCACCGCGTCCAGCAGCCCGAGCCGTGCCAGGTAGCGCTGTGCGCGGGGGCTGAGGCAGTCCCCGCAGACCTTGTCGCGTGGAAAAGCCTGTTTGTCCAGCAGCAGCGTGCGCACACCGGCGCGGGCCAGATGGTAGGCGGTGGCACTGCCGGCGGGTCCAGCGCCGACCACGATGACGTCATGGTTCATGGGTAGTCTTGGAAGTCGTTCCCCTGTTCACTGCCCCTGCTGCACCGCGTAGGTCGGGCCGACGCAAGGAGGCCCGACGATCAGGCTAGGGGCGTGGCGCCCGCAAGCGGAAGTGCGCGAGTTCGCCACCGCAGGGCTGTCGTTCGGCCGCGGCCAGCACACGGCCGCCCTGGTCGGTAAGGGTCCAGTCGGCGATGCCGATCTCCTCGCTGATGAAGAAGTGGCGGACGGCGAGCCTGTGGCGGCGCAGTAGCGGGACCTGGCCGAGCACGCGGCCGGTCAGCTCGAAGCGCAGACCATCGCCGGCGGCCTCGATGCGTCTTACGAGCGGGCGGCGGACGCCGAGCAGCGCGTCGGCCGCCGACTCGGCCCAGGTCAGCGTCAGCTGATCGGCGCCGAACCTGTGCTGCCTCGTGTTGCCATCCTGCTGCCAGCAGAGGTCCAGATAGCGCAGGGCGCGGCTGCCGCGGTAGGTTTGCAACACGGCGGTTTGTCCCCGTCTTGCATCCGGCACGAACAGGAAGTCCCAGCCATGCAGCGGCAGCGGCCGCACGCCCCAGCTGTGTTCGTAGTAGCCGCTCGCATGGCGCCACTCGAAGTATCCAGCGCCGGCACCGACACGCGCCTTCAACGGCGGGCTGGCGAAGCTCGGGTCCGCACCCGGCCGTGCCGGCAACCGGTCCACGAAACCCGTGTCCAGCTCGATCCGACCCGTGGTCGTCGCGACCGGCGACGGACAGTCCACGCGCCAGTTGGCCCCGAGCCAGCGGCCGAGGGGTATGTCCCTGAGGTCGGTCCCGTCCGCCGGCAGCAAGGCGGTGCCGGCCAGTCCGGCGTGCTCCAGATCCAGCCGCAGTCCGGCACCCGACTCGATCCTGATCCGCGCCGAGGCGGGGCCGTCGTGCGCCAGCGCGATGCAGCACTCGGCGTCGCCGGCGGTCAGCGAGCCGCGGGTCGGGTCGTCGAGGTTGCAGGCGTCGGTCGGGAACAGGTGCATCCAGCACAGGGTTGCGGCGTCATCCGGCAGGGCTTCAGCGGTGGGGCGGCCCAGCACCCCGGCAATGATCAGCAACAACCCGCCCTCGGCGATGGCACCGAAGCGCCGCTCCGGGTTCACCAGGGCCAAGCCGACGATGCCGTGGAAGGCCGGCGACAGAATGGCGTAGTAGCGCCATTCGATGAAGCTCGCGGCTTCGACCGGGCCGAGGTCCCGGCCGGTCGCGAGGCGCGGCCAAGCCCAGTCTGGAATGCTGGTGGATGAGGGGTTTGGCAAAGGGTTTGCTCCGAGGCGTTCGATGGCGGGGGCGGTCCATGGTGTCGACGTAACGACTGACCCCAACTCCGATCATCGCGTGGCAGTCGGCCGAAGTCATCGATCACCTGCACGGCGCAGGGCGGCTCCGTCGACCAGCACCACAGCACCAGGTTGCGTCTTTGCGGCGCGTCCGGCTGTGGATTCGGAGCCGGTGCGAAGCTCGGCACCATGGCGCCCTGGAAGCCCGCCGCGATCATCGTATCCGCGAGCCGCCAGCTCGGCGGCTCGTCACCGCGGCCGGCGAGGTCTTCCCAGGCGCAGCCGAGGTCGGCCGGCTCGATGTCGGATTGGACCAGCATGCCCGGATCGGTCAAGTCTGCAATGTAGCGGCAGTTCACCCGGTAGGCGACCAGTGTCATGGGCTGTGCCTTGAAGGGCAATCCCTGCTGCGCCTCTAGCCAGGCCGTGTTGATATCGAGCGACAGGTACAGTGCGGCCAGCCCCTTGCGGTTGAAGCGTCCGCCGTGGCGCTCGGCGCCTGCGCCGGAGGTCGGCGCATAGGCCCAGCGGGGGTTGTGCGCGCGATAGGCCAGGTCATCCAAGGTCCGTGCCAGCGGCTCGAGGTCTGCCATGACGTCGAGGATGCCCCGGTGTCCGAGAGTCAGGCGTAGCCGCCGTCGGCGATGCGCGCCAGATAGTCCTTGACCGCCTGTGCGCGGCCCTCCTTTAGCAGGTCTTCGGCCGTCTTGTCGCCAAAAGACGGCAGCGGCTGGGAACGGAACCAGGCGAAGGCCCGCGCGCTGGAGCCGGTCCAGGGCACGACCCGGTTGATGATCTCCAGCGCATCCCGAAGCCGTTGCTGGGTCTTCGGCGAGCCGGCCCGGCTGCGCTTGCTCACGGCGTCGCGCGACAGCCCCAGGGCCAGCGCCAGCTCCGCCTTCGTAATGTGCAGGTGCGCCGCGAGCCGGTCGGTTTCGACCACGGCATCCGCGGACAGCAGATCTGTCAGATGTTCGGCGGTTGCGGCCATGCATGCCTCAATATGTGTCTCATGTTTGGGCAAAGTATGCGGCATTTCCGCGAGAACGCAAGATCGACGGGGGCTGTGTCGATGATTCCGACCTCCGGATCCGGGGCGCGCCGCCCCAGGCTGGCACTCTCCCATCAAGAGTGCTTGAATTCCGTTGCGGGCCGCCGCAAGTCGGCTATAACCCTAAGAAAAGTCGGACATCATTGAGGTCTCTCCCATGCGAATGGACAAGCTCACAAGCAAGTTCCAAATGGCCCTGGCGGACGCACAATCGCTCGCCGTGGGTCGCGACAACCCATTCATCGAGCCGGCGCACCTGATGGTGGCCCTGCTGGATCAAGACGGTGGCACCGTGCGCCACCTGCTGGCCCAGGCGGATGTGAACGTCAACCGCCTGCGTTCGGCCCTCGGCGAGGCGCTGGAGCGCCTGCCGAAGGTGTCGGGCAACGGCGGCGACGTCAGTGTGTCCAACGCCCTCGGCAAACTCCTGAACCTGACCGACAAGCTGGCCCAGGCACGCAACGACGCCTACATCAGCTCCGAGCTGTTCGTGCTCGCCGCACTCGAAGACAAGGCCGAACTGGGGAACATGCTCCGCGACGCGGGCGCGAGCAAGGGCGCCGTCGAGAAGGCCATCGACAACCTGCGCGGCGGCGAGTCGGTGCAGGACCCGAACGCCGAGGAACAGCGCCAGGCGCTGGAGAAGTACACCATCGACATGACCGAGCGCGCCGAGCAGGGCAAGCTCGACCCGGTCATCGGCCGCGACGACGAGATCCGCCGCACGGTGCAGGTGCTCGCGCGCCGCACCAAGAACAACCCGGTACTCATCGGCGAGCCCGGCGTCGGCAAGACGGCCATCGTCGAGGGCCTGGCCCAGCGCATCGTCAACGGCGAGGTGCCGGAGGGGCTCAAGTCCAAGCGGCTGCTGAGTCTGGACATGGCCGCGCTCATCGCCGGGGCCAAGTTCCGCGGCGAGTTCGAGGAGCGGCTGAAAGCGGTCCTGAACGACGTCGCCAAGCAGGAGGGCAACGTCATCCTGTTCATCGACGAGCTGCACACCATGGTCGGCGCCGGCAAGGCGGAGGGCGCCATGGACGCCGGCAACATGCTCAAGCCTGCCCTGGCCCGAGGCGAGCTGCACTGCATCGGCGCCACCACGCTGGACGAATACCGCAAGTACGTCGAGAAGGATGCTGCGCTCGAGCGGCGTTTCCAGAAGGTGCTCGTCAACGAGCCCAACGTCGAGGACACGGTGGCCATCCTGCGCGGGCTGAAGGAGCGCTACGAGGTCCACCACGCCGTCGAGATCACCGACCCCGCCATCGTCGCCGCGGCCACCCTGAGCCATCGCTACATCACCGACCGCCAGCTGCCGGACAAGGCCATCGATCTGATCGACGAGGCCGCCTCCCAGATCCGTATGGAAATCGACTCCATGCCGGAGGAGATGGACAAGCTCGACCGACGCCTCATCCAGCTCAAGATCGAGCGCGAGGCGCTGAAGAAGGAGTCGGATGATGCCTCCAAGAAGCGCCTGGCCGACCTGGAGGGCCAGATCGCGAGCCTTGAGCGCGAGTTCTCCGATCTGGACGAGATCTGGAAGTCCGAAAAGGCCGCCGTGCAGGGCACCGCGCACATCAAGGAGGAACTCGACCGCGCCCGTGTCGAGATGGAGACCGCCCGTCGCGCCGGCGACCTCACCCGCATGTCCGAACTCCAATACGGGCGCATCCCGGAACTCGAAAAGCAGCTCGCCGCCGCCGACGAGGTGCAGGACAACCAGAACCAGCTCCTGCGCAACAAGGTCACGGACGAAGAAGTCGCCGGCATCGTCTCCAAGTGGACCGGCATCCCCGTGTCCAAGATGCTGGAGGGCGAGCGCGACAAACTGCTCAAGATGGAAGGCGAGATCGAGCAGCGTGTGGTGGGTCAGCAGGAGGCGGTGCGCGCCGTGTCCGACGCGATTCGCCGCTCCCGCGCCGGCCTGTCGGACCCGAACCGGCCGATCGGCAGCTTCCTGTTCCTGGGTCCTACCGGTGTCGGCAAGACGGAGCTGTGCAAGGCCCTCGCCGAGTTCATGTTCGACACCGAGGAGGCCATGGTCCGCATCGACATGTCCGAGTTCATGGAGAAGCATTCCGTGGCCCGGCTCATCGGTGCACCTCCGGGCTATGTCGGCTACGAGGAGGGCGGCTACCTGACCGAGGCCATCCGCCGCCGGCCATACAGCGTGATCCTGATGGACGAGGTCGAGAAGGCCCACCCGGACGTCTTCAACATCCTGCTGCAGGTGCTCGACGACGGCCGGCTCACGGACGGCCAGGGGCGGACCGTGGACTTCCGCAACGCCGTCATCGTCATGACCAGCAATCTGGGCAGCGACATCATCCAGCAGAAGGCCGGCGAGGCGAATTACGCGGATATGAAGGACGCCGTCATGGAGGTCGTGCGCGTCGCCTTCCGGCCGGAGTTCATCAACCGCCTGGACGAGATCGTCGTCTTCCACCCGCTGGAGGAGGATCAGATCCGCGCCATCGCCCGCATCCAGATCGGCTACCTCAAGGATCGCTTGGCGGACCGTGACATGCAGCTCGACCTCTCCGACGCCGCGCTGGATCTGCTCGGCGAGGCCGGGTTCGATCCGGTCTACGGTGCAAGGCCGCTCAAGCGCGCCATCCGCGCCCAGCTCGAAAACCCGCTGGCCCAGGAGATCCTCGCCGGGCAGTTCCGACCCGGCGACACCGTCACCGTCGACGCCCAGGACGGCAAGCTGGTGTTCGGCTCGGTGGTGGAGGCGGAGCTGGTGGACTAGCCTGGAGCGGACGCGGCCCGCCGCGCTGCCGGCGAGGCGCTGCTGGACCAGGCGCTTGTGCGTTGCGTCGCGCCGACGAACGCGGCCCGGCCATCGTGCGAACGAAGCAACCTGGGGCGGGTGCCTTGGTTGTGCTTGCGTGAGGTGTGGAATGCCGGGAATGGTTTGCCGCGCGTGTTGTCCGTTGCCATTGGTGCATCGCAAGACGCTTGTCCACGGCCCTGTACTCCTTGACGGGGCTCTCGCGGCTCCAGCGGCGCGTCGTCCCCGCCCTTCGGTCTTTGCGTTCTTCGCACCTTTGCGATAAGTGTTCCTCTGCGCGTCTTCCGGTTACGCGACCCCCGATCAGACGACCCTGGACGTGTCCCGATGACCCACCGGCCCTCGATGCTCCTTCCCTGGCTGGCGTTTTGCTGGCTCATGGTCTGCCTGCCCGTCCGTGCGGCGGACCTGGAGGCGATCCAGGCCCGGGGCGAGCTGCGCCACCTGGGCGTGCGCTACGCCAACTTCGTCACCGGCACCGGCGACGGCTTCGACGTGGAGTTGGTGCGTGGCTTCGCCGAGCACATCGGCGTCGACTACCGGCTGGTGCACAGCGACTTCTACACGGTCATCCGCGACCTGCTCGGCAAGGACGTGGTCCGCGACGGCGAGCAGGTCCGGCTCGAGGGCAACTATCCAGTCCGCGGCGATATGATCGCCGCCGGCTTCACCGTGCTGCCCTGGCGCGAGGCGGTGCTGCTTTTTTCGGCTCCGACCTTCCCGTCCCAGATCATGCTCATCGCCCGCGCCGACTCGCCGCTCAGCCCCATCCCCGGCAGCGACGACCTGACCGCCGACATCCGCGCCACCAAGGCCCTGATCGGCACCAACAGCCTGCTGGTGATGGAGAGGACCTGCCTGGACCCGGCCAACTACGGCCTACGCGGTAAGGGTATCGAGCTTCGTGCCTACACTCGCAGCACCAACATCAACGAGATGGTGCCGGCCCTGCTGGCCCTGGATGCGGATCTTTCGCTCTTGGACGTGCCGGACCTGATGACCGACATGCAGAAATGGCCCGGGAAGTTCAAGGTGATTGGCCCCATCTCGGAGGTTCAGGCCCTGGCCGCCGCGTTCCCTAAGGACGCCCCCGAGCTGCGCGCCGCCTTCGACGACTATCTGCGCGGGCTCAAGGCCGACGGCCGCTATGACCGGCTTGTCGATCGGTATTATCCGGCCGCCCGCCGCTGGTTCCCGGTCTTCTTCGCCCCACCTCGATAAGGATCGGATCGGAGCCATGTCGCACTTCGCCGATCTCGACCGACGCCGGTTGATCCTGCTGTTGGCCATGGGCCTGGCTGTCTATCTGCTGACGCTGGTGGCCCATGGCTTCCAGACCCAGCAGCAGCTGCGTGCCGCCGCCGAGGCGCGGCTGCTGGCCGACGCGGAGCAGACCGCGACGCTGATGGCGGGCTTTCTCTACGATCAGCGGCGCTTCGCCGGCGACCTGGCCGAGCTCCACGAGCTCGAGACCTTCCTGATCAACCGGGCCCTGGGGATGTCCATGCGCTATGGCTTGGATGCGAACCTGGCCGATATCGAACAGGCCTTCAAGCGCAAGATCGCCGACCGAGAGCTGCTCGGCAAGCAGGTCTATCAGCGCATGCTCTATCTCGACGCCGACGGCACGGCGCTGGCCGACTCCGCCGCCGGGACGCCGCTGGAGCTGGGGCTGGACCTGACCGACCGCCGCCCGCGGGTCGACATCGACGACCAACGCGGCTCGGCCATCGCCGTCGCGCCGGTGGATCACCGTGGCCAGAACGGCGGAACCGTGATCACCGTCTCCGACCTGTGCCTGCTCTGCGGCTATCTCAGCGCATCCCGCGATGTTCCGGGGCTGGACCAGGCCCTGGTCACCGCCGCGGGGCGCCTGCTGCCCGCCGACACCCCGATCCTGCCCGCGCACACCCCGGCGGCAGCCGTGGCGACATTGCCGGCACGGCAGCTGGTTGCGCTGAAACGCTGGCCAACCCCGGCCGGCTCCGCGGTGGCCGAGCGGTATGATCGGATTCTACGCACGCCCGTCGGCGAGACGCCGCTGTCGTTGCTGACGCTGCTCGATGACTCGGTGCTCTACGGGCATCTCACCTCGCCCGTGTTCTTCTACATGGCCGCCCTGGCGCCGCTGCTGCTGCCGCCCCTCGCCTACTGGGGCTACCGCATGCGCCGGCGCACCAAGCGGCTGGAGGCGGACATGGTCGAGTCCGATCGCGACCGGGCGCAGCTTCAGGGACAAAACCAGGCCCTGACCGCCGAAATCACCCGCCGCAAACAGCTGGAGCAGGAGCTGCGCGAGAGCGAGGCACGCTACCGCACCTACATCGAGCACGCCCCGCCCGGCATCTTCGTCACCGACGCCGACGGACGCCTGACCGACGTCAACCCAGCGGCCTGCGCAATGGTCGGCTACCGCCGCGAAGAGCTGCTCGGGATGCGCTTTTCGGACCTGTCGCCGGCGCCGGCGGCGTTAGCGTCCGACGACGCTGCCATCCATGTCCTCGCCAGCGGCCGACCGGACAGCGAGCGGGCGCTGCGGCGCCGCGACGGCAGCCTGATGATCGTCAATCTGCGCGGCATCCGGCTGCCGGAGGGCCTGATCATGGCCTTCTGTGTGGACATCACCGAGCAGAAGCGCGCCGAGGCCCAGATCCACAAGCTGGCCTACTTCGACCCGCTGACCGGCCTGCCGAATCGGCGCCTATTCATCGATCGGCTGCGCCAGGCCATGGCTGCCGCAGAGCGCAGCCGCACCCACGGTGCGCTCGTGATGCTGGATCTGGACCACTTCAAGGACCTTAACGACACCCAGGGACACGACGTCGGCGACCGGCTGCTGAACGAGGTTGGCCGGCGCATCTCGGCACGGGTGCGCCGCGAAGACACCATTGCCCGCATCGGCGGCGACGAGTACACCATCATCGCCCAAGACCTGGGCACCGAGACCACTGCCGCGGCCCGGCATGCCGAGCAGATCGGCGAGCAGGTCCGCGAGGCCTTCGCCGGGCCCTTCGCGCTGGTGGGCGGCCAGCCCGTGCACCATAGTACCGCCAGCATCGGCATCACCCTGTTCCGCGGCCAGGACCTGGAACCGGACCAGCTACTGAAGCAGGCCGATGTGGCCCTGTACCAGGCCAAGAACGCCGGCCGCAACACCACCCGCTTCTTCAACCCGGCCATGCAGGCGGCCATCGACGCCCGCGCCGGCCTGGAGAGCGAGCTGCGCACCGCCGTCCACAGCCGCGCCCTCGGGCTGCATTTCCAGCCCCAGGTGGATCGTCAAGGGTGTATCATCGGTGCAGAGGTCCTGCTGCGCTGGACCGGCCCGGATGGCCTACCGGTCTCGCCCGCAAGCTTCATCCCGCTGGCCGAGGAGACCGGGCTGATCATTCCCCTGGGCCTCTGGGTGCTCGATCAGGCCTGCGCCCAGCTACGCTGCTGGCAGGCCGACGCCCAAACCCGAGACCTGGTGCTCGCAGTCAACGTCAGCGCCCGCCAGTTCCACGAGCCGGACTTCGTGGCGCAGGTGCGAGACACCGTTAACCGCACTGCCGTGGACACCTCCCGACTCAAGCTGGAGCTGACCGAGAGCGTCGTGCTCGACCGCGTGGATCAGGTCATCGACCGCATGGAGCGCCTGCGCGGGCTCGGCATCGGCTTCTCGCTGGACGACTTCGGCACCGGCTACTCGTCGCTGTCCTACCTCAAGCGCCTGCCCTTGGATCAAGTCAAGATCGACCGCGCCTTCGTCCGGGATGTCGTCGTTGATCCCAGCGACGCCGCCATTGTCCGCGCCGTGGTCGCCATGGGCGAGTCCCTCGGCCTGACCATCGTCGCCGAAGGGATCGAGAATGAGGCCCAGCATGGCTTTCTGCTCGAGCTCGGCTGCCACCAGTTCCAGGGCTACCTACTCGGCCGCCCAGCTCCCATCGGTCAGTTCCCGCTGGCCGTCGAGCACCCGCCGCGACTGCGCTCGATATCCGGCTGCGGATAATCCCCGCACACGCAACGCCGGAGCCCGTGTTCCGACGGTTGTGAGCGAGCGTATCATCCCCCATCACCGCCCCAGACCCTGGCGTTCGACGAGAGGAGCCGAATGGCCCAAACCCTGACCCGCTATACCGATGTCATCGAAATCGTCGGCGATCTGCTGAAGGTGCGAATCGGCGCCGTCGGCGCGGATGCCCCGACTATCGCCTACGACGACCTCGCCCTGGTGGAGGGCGTGGACGGCTTCCGCTCCCTGGCTCGTGTCATCCGGATCGACCGGGACATCGCCTCACTGCAGGTGTTCTCGGGCACCAAGGGGGTGTCGACCTCCTCCACGGTGCAGTTCCTGGGGCACGCCATGCGCGCCACCTACTCGGCCAATATCCTGGGCCGTGTCTTCCGTGGCGACGGCGAGCTGCTGGATAGCGGCCCGGACCTCTCCGACGAGCCGAAGATCGTCGCCGGCGGCCCGTCGGTGAATCCGGCGCGACGCATGCTGGCCTCGAAGATGATTCGCACCGACGTGCCGATGATCGATGTCTTCAACTCGCTGGCCGAGAGCCAGAAGATCCCGATCTTCTCCGTCGCCGGCGAGCCCTACAACCAGCTGCTGGCGCGCATCGGCATCCAGGCCGACGCGGACATCATCGTCTTCGGCGGCCTAGGCCTGATCTTCGACGACTACTACTTCTTCCGGCGCGCGTTCGAGGACGCCGGCAGCTTCCCGCGCACCGTGATGTTCGTGAATCTGGCATCGGACCCGGTGGTGGAGCGGTTGCTGGTGCCGGACATGGCCCTGGCGGTGGCGGAGAGGTTCGCGCTGGAGCAGGGCAAACGCGTCTTGGTGCTGCTGACGGACATGACCGCCTATGCCGACGCCATGAAGGAGGTCGGCATTGCCATGGAGTCGGTGCCGTCCAATCGCGGCTACATGGGCGACCTCTATTCGCAGATGGCGCGCCGCTACGAGAAGGCGGCGGACTACCGCGAGGGCGGGTCGCTCACCATCCTCACCGTCACCACCATGCCGGGCGGCGATGTGACCCATCCGGTGCCGGACAATACGGGCTATATCACCGAGGGGCAGTTCTATCTGCACGACGGCGTCCTCGACCCCTTCGGCAGCCTGTCGCGGCTCAAGCAGCATGTGATCGGTAAAGTCACCCGTGAAGACCACGGTCAGGTGATGAACACCATGATCCGCTTCTACTCAGGCGCCCGGGATGCCGAGCAGAAGCAGGCCATGGCCTTTGATCTGAGCGAGTTCGACCACAAGCTGCTGCGCTTCGGTGAGCTGTTCCGGCAACGGTTCATGGCTATCGAGGTCAGCCTGCCGCTGGAGGAAGCCCTCGACCTCTGCTGGCAGACCATGGCCGAGTGCTTCGAGCCCGAGGAACTGCTGATGAAGCAGCAGTTGGTCGACCGCTTCTTTCCGCGCAGGGCGGAGTCGGAGGAGGCCCTGGGACAGGGGTCGCAGGCGCCGTCGCCATCGGACAGGGCGGACTTGGCTTGAGCTGCCGAGACGTCGCGCGACGGACCCGACGAGCGCCCGCTCCGATTCGGCCGAATCCATGGGGCCATTACCGCCTAGGCGAATCGAGCTCCTCGGGTCTGCTCCGCGGACCGGCTTCCTGAACCAGCATCGGAATCCACCCACACATCCATGGCCAAGGTCTCCCTCAGCAAGTCCTCGCTCTCGCGTCAGACGCAGCAGTTGAAGAGCTATCAGAAGTTCCTACCGTCGCTGGATCTGAAGCGCAAGCAGCTGTTGGGCGAGCGCGTCCGTGCCCAGGCGACGGTGCGCGCCCTGGAGGAGCAGCTGGCACGGATACGGCAACGGGTCGGCGAGTCCCTGCCCATGCTCGCTAACGACGGGCTGGACCTGAGCGGCCTGGTGCAGGTCCGGCGCGTGGAGCTCGGGCGCGAGAATGTCGTCGGCACCTGGCTGCCCAAGGTGGAGCAGGTCGAGATCGCCACCAGGCCCTACGGCTACCTCTCAAGGCCACACTGGATCGAACCCCTGGTCGAGCTGCTCGCCGCGAGCGCACGCCTGCGCATCGAGCTGCGCGTCGCCGAGGGGCGTGTCTCGAGGCTGGACGCGGCCGTGCGCACGGTGACCCAGCGCGTCAACCTGTTCGACAAGGTGCTGATCCCCGAGACTCGCGCTAACATCAAGCGCATCCGCATCGCGCTGTCCGACGCCGAGCGCTCCGCGGTGGTCCGCTCCAAGATCGCCAAGAACAAGCGCGCAGCCGCGGGGGTTGCCTGATATGGCCATCGAGCCCCTGCGACGCGTCTCGCTGGTGGGCAGCGCGGGCGACAAGGACGCCGTGCTGGATCGGCTCCAGGCCCTCGGCTGCGTACACCTGGTGCCCCTGGCGGCGCCGCCCGATGAGCCGGAGAAGCAGCCGCCGGCCCATGCCGAGGAGGCACGCAAGGCGCTGCGCTACCTCATGGACGAGCCGCAGAAGCGCCGGCAGCTGCGCGCCGACGAGGGTTTCGACATCGCCGCCACCGTGCAGCAGGTGATGGACAACAAGGACCACCTGCGTCAGGCACTGGACCGGCGCGACGCCCTGGCCCAACGCGCCCGCGATCTCGCCGGCTGGGGGGATTTCACACTGCCGCCCGCGGCCGAACTCGGCGGCCGCAAGCTCTGGTTCTATCGCCTGCCGCTGCGCCATCTCGCCGCGCTGGAGGCCCTGGATCTCCCCTGGCAGATTGTGCACCGTGACAACCGTGAGGCCTTCTTGGTGGTGATCGCCGCCGAGGAGCCGCCCGCGGACCTGTTGCCGGTGCCGCGGGTCCATACAGGTGCACTCTCGCTGAGTGAGGTGGAGCGGCAGCTGGAGGCGGCCGAGCTGGCGCTGGAAGACGCCGAGGCCGAACGACGCGCCCTGACGCGCTGGATCTACCTGCTCACCAAGCACTTCGCCCGCGCCGAGGACCTGGCCGTGCGCCGGCATGCCCAGAGCCAGACCCTCGACGGCGACGGGCTGTTCGCGGTGCAGGGCTGGGTTGGCGCATCCCGGTTGTCCTCACTGGAGGCGCTGGCGCAGGAGCAGGGCCTGGCGCTGTTGGTCGAGGCGCCGGCGCCGGGCGACGCGCCGCCGACACTGCTCAGCAACCCCGAGCGCCTGGGCGCCGGCGAGGACCTGGTGCATTTCTACCAGATGCCGTCCTACGGCAGCTTCGACCCGACCCGGGTGCTGTTCTTCTCCTTCGCGACCTTCTTCGCGATGATCCTCTCCGATGCCGGCTATGCGGCCCTGCTGGGGTCTGGGCTGCTGCTCTCTTGGCGTCGTCTGGGGGCCTCCGCGGCCGGGCGTCGGTTCCGAGTGCTGGCAGGCGCCATCGTTGCCACGTCCTTCGCCTGGGGTGTGGCCGTGGGCAGCTACTTCG
The DNA here is from genome assembly GCA_028277725.1 of Thiohalocapsa sp. Taxonomy (GTDB): domain Bacteria; phylum Pseudomonadota; class Gammaproteobacteria; order Chromatiales; family Chromatiaceae; genus Thiohalocapsa. Next base: position 2,885 of record JANQFX010000047.1, on the reverse strand, counting down.
GCTTCGGCCCAGCGCCGGGGAGCTTGCCGGCGCAACTCAAGGTGCTGGACCTGAACGACTTTGACACCATGATGCGCCTGTCCGTGGGTGTCGGTGTGTTCCATCTGGTGTTGGCCAACCTGGTGCGGGTCGGCAACCTCTGGCCCAGGCTGCAGGCCCTGGCGCCCGTGGGCTGGAGCCTGGTGGCCGTGGGCGGCTTCACGCTCTGGCTCGCCCTGGGCGCCGCGGAGCCCGGACCGCTCGGCGAGGCTGTCGGTTACGGCGGTATCGGCCTCGGCCTGGCCTTGGTGTTCTTCACCAGCAGCGCGAGACCCGTGAGTGGGCCGGTCTCGATCCTGCTGCGCGGCCTCGACGGGCTCATGGCCCTGACCCAGGTCACCAAGATCTTCGGCGACACCCTGTCCTACCTCAGGCTATTTGCGCTTGGGCTGGCCTCCGCATCGCTGGCGCTGACTTTCAACGACCTGGCCAGACAGGTGGGCGAGCAGGTGCCGGGCCTCGGTCTGCTGCTGCAAATCCTGCTGCTGCTGATCGGCCATGGCCTCAACATGGCGCTCGGCCTGGTGAGCGGCGTCGTCCACGGTCTGCGGCTCAATTACATCGAGTTCTACAACTGGGCCTTGTCCGGCGAGGGCTATCCCTTCCGGCCCTTCAAGAAAACGGAGATGACGGAATGAACGAGTTCATCATCGCCCTCGGCTGGGCGGGCCTATTCGGCTCCCTGGCCTTGAGCGCCATCGGCAGCATCGTCGGCTGCGCCATCGCCGGGCAGGCCGCCATCGGCGCCATGGTGGACACGGAGTCCGGCCAGGGGCGTTATCTGGGCGTGTCGGTGATGCCGTCCACCGGCGTCATCTACGGCATCGTCATCATGTTCACGCTGCAGCGCGACATCACCGCCGCCTCGGCGCCCGGCCTCTTCGGCATCGGCCTGCTGGCCGGCATCGCGCTGCTCTACTCCAGCGTGCTGCAAGGGCGCGCCTGTGCCTCGGCGATCCAGGCGATGAAGGTGAAGCCCGAGATCTTCGGCCTGTCGCTGGCGCCGGCGGCCATCGTCGAGGGCTTCTCGGTGTTCGTGTTCGTGTTCGCGCTGGTGCTCGCCGGCAGCATTCCGGCTTGAGGAGGCGGCCATGACCCAGTCGGATCGTCACAACCGCTCCGCGACGCCCACGGCCGCGGGGGTGGATACCTTGATCACGCGGCTGCGCGATGAGGGCGTGGCCAAGGGCCGGGAGGCCGCCGCGCGCATCGAGCAGGACGCGAGCCGCGAGGCCGCAAGGATCAAACGCGAGGCCGAGGCCGAGGCCGAGCGGGTGCTGGCCGATGCCAGGCAGGCGGCGGCGGCGCTCAAGACCGCCGGCGAGGACGCCCTGCGGCTCGCCATGCGCGATACGGTGCTGGAGCTCAAGGCGGTGCTGACGCGGGAGGTGAACGAGAAGGTCCATCGGCTCATCACCACGGAGCTGAAACGCGAGGCCTTCTTGCAGCAGCTGATCCTGGAGGTGGCCGGGCACGGCCGCAACGAGGCCGGCATTGCGCCGGGCGAGGCCATGGAGGTGGTCCTGCCCCATGAGTTGGTGAGCATCGAGGAGCTGCGCCGTAACCCGCTAGAGCTGCGCGAGGGCTCGCTGTCGCACTTCGTGCTGGCGGTGGCCTCGGAGGTGCTGGGGGACGGGGTGCGCTTCACGGTGGCCGAGGACGACGCCAGCGGCATCCGCATCCGCCTGCAGGAGAAGCACGTGGAAATCGACCTCACCGACGAGAAGGTCGCCGAGCTGATCCTGGCCCATCTGCAGCCGCGCTTTCGCGCCATTGTCGAGGGCACGGTGAAGTGACGCCGGACAACGACCCGTCACACACAGGTTCTCGGTCGCGATGCACGCCCCTCGCACCCGACCGCTGCGTGACGCCCCCTCGCCATCGTGGGGCTATGACTCGTCGGTGTGCCCTGTTTGCAATCTGGCGCTCGGGCACGACACGTGCACCTCGCTTTCCCGAAAATCCATCTGCGACGGGCATAACCCGGCCGGGAACCAGTGCATGGCCCCGCAAGATCGCTATCTGACGCTGCTGGCCTCGCTGCCGGCGCACGGGCCCCTGTTCGGTGCCAAGCAGACGCCCGTGTCGCGCCTGCGCCTGAATCAGCGGCTCGACTGGCTGGAGCCCGAGGATGCCGAGGACCTGGCGCGCTTCGCCGCCGTGGTCGACTGGCAACGGCAGCGCTTCGGCGTGGATGACGAGGATGCGGTGCGCGAGGCCGAAGGGACCATCGCGGAAATCGGCAACCACTTCACCCGCGCCCACGCCACCTGGCGCCTGGAGCTTCGCACCGTGCTCGCGGCACTGCGCCGCCGCCGCGCCGGGCAGCCGGCGCCGTCCGCTCGGCGTGGCTGGGGCTTCGGTCGCTGGGTCCCGACCATCGCCCGGAACTGGGGCGAGCCGCACTTTCGCCTGGAGCGGGTCTATCCCTGGCTACCGGAGGCCAAGCAATACCTGGACGACGACGACCCGCTGGGCCTGGAGCGGCTGGTGCTCGGCACCGTATGGACGCAGCTCGGGCGCGTCGGCGAAGGCCACGAGTTCGACTTCGAGGCCGTCGTGGTCTATGTGGCACGCTGGGACCTTGTCGCCCGCTGGACCCGGTACGACGCCGACGCGGCGCTGGTCCGCTTCGATGACCTGCTGGAGTCGGCGCTCATGGGCGTCGAGCTCGGCGACGTGGCCTAGGTTGCTCGAGGGCTCAGAAAGCTCCCAGATGAGGAGAGTTTTTCGTTGTCGTTGTCGTAATCGTCATCGGTTGCTCGATTAGGACAACGACAACGACAACGACAACGACAACGACGGCATGGTCACCTCATCCTTAGCCTGAAGAGCTCGGCTCGCTT
>JANQFX010000101.1 GCA_028277725.1 Thiohalocapsa sp. | reverse complement strand
CAGAGGCGCCATGGAAAACGCAAACCTCGACGGCGTGACCCTCGTCTTCGACCTCGACGGGACCCTGGTCGACACCGCCCCGGATCTGCTGCGCACGCTCAACCATGTGCTGGCGGGCGTGGGCTATCCGCCGCGGGAGCCCGAGGAAATCCATGCCTTCATCGGCCATGGCGCGCGGCGCATGATCGCGGAAGCCATGGCGGCTGCCGGCAGGCCCGGCTCGGAGGCCCAGATCGATGCGCTGTTCGATCCCTTTCTCGAGCATTACGGCCGCAATGTCGCCATCGACAGCCGCCCCTATCCCGGCGTGCTCGATGTCTTGGAGCGCGCCTTGAGAGCAAATGCCCGGCTCGCGGTCTGCACCAACAAAGCGGAAGCGCTGTCGAAGCGGCTGCTGGCGGCGCTCGACATGGACCGCTATTTCGGGGCAATCGCCGGGCGCGACACCTTTCCCGTCTGCAAGCCGGACCCCGGCCATCTCACCGGCGTGGTCGAGATGGCGGGCGGGGATGCGGCGCGCGCGATCATGATCGGCGACAGCGCCACCGACGTGGCGACGGCGCGCGCTGCGGGCGTGCCCGTCATCGCGGTGAGCTTCGGCTACACGGAGGTTCCCGCGTCGCAACTCGGCGCCGATATCCTGATCGACGGCTTTGAGGAACTGAGCGGGGCCCTCGCACAGCTTCTGGGGTGAGCGGCCGAACGGTTGCCGTCCCGGAGTAGTGTCTCAGTTTGAAATCCGCGCTCTCCCGACTGGGCTTGAAATGTTATCCTCCTCAACCCCATTTTAGTGGAGAATGATCAGAAACCGACAAACGGCGGGGATTCGTGCGATCGCCAGCAAAGGAGCCTTGGTGGCATCTCCGTGACAATGACCTCTAGCGTCAGCGACACGCTGCACGGCAAAAATGGATTGTGGGGCTATCGATCCCTGTGCACCGAAGCCGGCACCGTGCGGACCGCACAAGAAGCGACAATGAGCCTGATTCACAATGTGTTGCAGTAACCTTTTCGCAGGGATGTTATTGGATTATCTCTATGAAAAGTGCATAGGGCGTGTCAGGCGTTCACTATTGCTATGAGTGCGATAGTGTGCATTAAATAGTTTACTCCGTTGCGTCCCGATACCTCACTGTGGCCGCAACGGCATAAAAGGGCTCCTGCGGGAGCCCTTGCTATTTGTGGACCGCGCTATGGATCGCATAGCGATTTTTGTTGATGCAGGCTATCTGTTCGCACAAGGGAGTGTGGCCCTCTGTGGTAGCAAACGACCCAGAACAAACGTAGTTCTGGACCCCTCCTCGGTCATTCAACCCTTAAAAGATTTCGCCAAAGATAGGGCCCCCGACGCCAAGCTCCTTCGCATTTATTGGTACGACGGCGCTATTGGTGGAGCTAGGCCAACGGCCGACCAAGCCCTGTTAGCCCACCTAGATGATGTCAAGCTGCGTTTAGGATTCGTGAATAGTGCGGGTCAGCAGAAAGGCGTCGACTCCCTCATTGTCACCGATCTAATCGAACTTGCCCGCCTGGGTTCGCTGAGTGATGCGGTTCTTCTGTCAGGTGATGAAGACGTTCGAGTTGGCGTCCAAATCGCCCAGAACTATGGGGTTCGCATACATCTCCTGGGCATCTTTCCAAGCAGGGGCTCTCAGTCGCAACAACTGCTCCAAGAAGCCGATACCACCAAAGAGTGGGACGCTGATATGATTGCCTCATTCCTGGCTCTACGAGAGTCAAATGTTGCCACGCCCGATGACCTAGAAGCAAAAACCGAGCCCGCTGCCCCACACGAGCCAGGCACAGAGACGCTCGCCGCCTTGCATACAGAAGTCTCAAGATTTGTTGACGGGTTAAAGGAAAGCGATGTTGTCGCCATCGGTACATACTGGAAGAGTGAACGAGGCGTTCCGTTCGAGCACGATAAAATCATGCTCGCTCGATGTCGCGATGCAATCGGCCGCAATCTCGAACGAGATGAAATGCGCGAAATCAGAAGACGTTTTCAGCGTCTGGTAAGGGAGAGGCTGGGACAGGCTCCAAATTCAAACTGAGACACTACCCGCCCCCCCGTCCGCTTGACAGGCTTTCGCGCCCGCGCCTAAATCGCGCTTCCAAGCCTTGAAGGGCACCGGGCGGTTAGCTCAGCTGGTAGAGCACTGTGTTCACATCGCAGGGGTCACTGGTTCAAGTCCAGTACCGCCCACCATCAGGCCACCGCCCTCCCGGCAACGGGTCCTAATCCGATTTCCTTATCAGGAAGCTGAACACCCCGTCCGCCTCGTGCATGCACAACAGCTCATGGGACGCGGTCGCGCAAAAGGCTTGGAAATCCGCCACCGACCCGGGGTCCGTGGCGCGCACCTCAAGCGTGCCGCCGGCGGGGACTTGGCCCATGGCCTTGCGCGCCTTGAGCACCGGCAACGGACATTTCAGGCCCGTCGCATCGAGTTCCACATCCGCCATGGGGCTCTCCGCACGCACGCCGGGAGCGGGCTCAGCGCGCCTCGACCTGGACCGTGCTGATACGGCCATTCCCGGTGCGACTGAGAAGGGGCTTCTGCAGCAGGCCGTAGGACTTCTTCGCGCTGAGACGAACCATGTGCGCGGTGAAGGCATACAGCTCGACCGTATCGATCCGACCATCGCCATTGCCGATCGGTGCCAGGTCGGCGCTGCCGGCGAGCCCCTCGATCAGATAGCGGGTGAACAGACCGATTCCGTAAGCCGGATCGTCCATGGTCCGCTGGTTGCCGTTCGCCGCCGTCATCACCGTCAGACGCCTGATCCGCTGACGCGGCAGGCTGTGGACACTGATTTCCGCAAGATTGGGCGGGAAGACAAAGCTACCGTGATCGCGTCCGAATCCGGCCTCGAGCAGGACCATGACCGAGCGGGCGCCAAGCTGGGCAATGTTGCTGTAGAAGCGCGACATCGCAAAAGCCGTCCGCTCCTCGCGATACTGCACCGCATCGACCGGAAGCAGATAGCTTTCCGAGCCGTCCAGGCTGGTGGTCCCGTGCCCGGCGAAATAGATCAGCACCGATGGCTTCTTGTCGTCCTTGTCGCCCTCCAGACGGCGCCCCAGCTCGCCCTTCGGGTTCTGGTCAGTGCCGAACACCTTCTCCAGATCCTCCAAGGTCGCATCCCGCAGATCGATGATGTTCTCCTGGGCAAAGCCGAGATGCTCGGTCAGCAGGGCATAGATCGCGCCGGCATTCTGGTGGGCGCTCTC
>JANQFX010000007.1 GCA_028277725.1 Thiohalocapsa sp. | reverse complement strand
GGCCGCAGTGCATATCTATTCTGTGGTGGAGCCAGGCGGGATCGAACCGCCGACCTCAACACTGCCAGTGTTGCGCTCTCCCAGCTGAGCTATGGCCCCGACGAGCTGCGCAGTATACGGGCGCCCTCCCCTCCTGTCCAGCCTTTCATGCACAATCCCTCCGGGAATACAGCCAGACCCGCAGCGTCGGGTGACCAGCGGGAGAAGAGGCAAGGCACAGCGAAGCAGGATCGTGCCGACGCCCGAGGTCGGTGCCGGGCTGTTCAGCGTCGACGCCGGCCGACTTGCTTATGCGGGACGCTGCATCCACTTTCGCCACGGTAGAATTGCGGGTTTCATACGACACAACACAACCCCATCGGGAGAACGACAAACATGTTGAGAGTCTTGCTCTTCGTCGCGACCAACTTCGCGATCGTCACGGTGCTCTACATCGTGTTGAGCATCTTCGGCCTGACGGCCCAGACCGGCCCCGGACTGGTCATCATGGCCCTACTGTTAGGCTTCGGCGGCTCGATGGTCTCGCTGTTCCTGTCCAAGTGGATGGCGAAGCGCTCCATGGGCGTACAGATCATCGAACAGCCGCAGACGCCGTTCGAGCAGTGGCTGTTCGAGGTGGTGCAGAGGCAGTCGGAGGCGAGCGGCATCCGCATGCCGGAGGTCGGCATCTTCGACCAGCCGGACCCGAACGCCTTCGCCACGGGCTGGAACCGCAACGACGCCCTCGTGGCCGTCAGCACCGGCCTGCTGCAACACATGAGCCGTGACGAGGTAGAGGCCGTGGTCGGCCACGAGATCAGCCACGTCGCCAACGGCGACATGGTGACCCTGGCGCTGATCCAGGGCGTGCTGAATACCTTCGTGATCATCCTGGCCCGCATCATCGGCGGCATCGTCGACTCGGCGCTGCGGGGCAACGACGATCAGGGGGGCGTCGGTATCGGCTACTTCGTGGTGTCGATCATTGCCGAGATCGTGCTCGGCTTCCTGGCCTCCATCATCGTCATGTGGTTTTCTCGCTACCGTGAGTTTCGCGCCGATGCCGGGGGCGCGCGCCTCGCAGGCCGGGAGCAGATGATTGCCGCACTGCGCGCCCTGCAGCGCGTCCATGAGCCACACGACCTACCGGCCGGCGAGTTCGCCGCCTTCGGTATCTCGGGCGGCATCGGTGATGGGCTGAAGAAGCTCTTCGCGAGCCATCCGCCGCTGGACGAGCGGATCGCCGCACTGGAGAGCGCGCGCGGCTGACCCTGAACGCCGACGAACGGAGGCGGGCCGTCTCCCATCGCGGCCCACCTCCGCTGCCGGCCGGAATCGGGCACCATCAGCATTCTGCGTCGGTGCGCCCGCCCCTAGCCCGTCCCGATGCGCCGCAGCGCGCGCCTTCGGGTGTCGGCAGGCTGCTCGGCTGCGATTGCTATCATCGTCGGCGCTCAAGCCGCCGTTTCGAGACCATGACCATGCCCCTGCGTCAGACCCCACAACGCGTCCGCTTCGCGATCCTCGCCCTGCTGTGTCTCGGATTCCTGCCCCGGGCATGGGCCGATCTCGACGCCGCGCGGCAGGACTGGGCGTCGGGCGAAGCCCAGAGCGCCGTTATCCGACTCAAGACCCATCTCAAGAGCAACCCGACGGACCCGCAGGCGCGCCTGTTGCTCGGGCAAATCTATCTCGAGCAAGGAGACGCCAACGCCGCAGAACAGGAGCTGATGCGCGCCAGGGAGGCCGGTGCCGACGACGCCGAGACCCGCATCGGCCTGATGCGCGCCCTGCTCGGTAAACAGGCGTATGGCCGCGCGCTGGAATGGCACGACGCGCCAGCGGACGCGAGTCCGGCGCAGCGCGCCGAGATCCTGAGCCTTCGTGGCGCCGCGCGGCAGGCGCAAGGCGAACACCAGGCCGCGGCAGAGGCCTTTGCCGCTGCAATGGAGGCCGACCCGAAGTCCTTGGGTGGCAGGCTGGGCATGGCGAGCGTCGCGCTCCGCAAGAACGACCCCGATGCGGCGCGAGCCAGCATCCAGCGTGCCACCCATCAACACCCGGAGTCATCCGATGCCTGGCAGGCCCTGGCCTCCCTCGAAGCGCTCCAGGAACACCCCGAGGCCGCCATCGAGGCCCTGACCAAGGCGATCGACCTCGCCCGCGTCACCTGGCCGCTGCACTATCAGCGGGCCGGCCTGTACCTGGACACCGGCAAGACCGAGCAGGCGACCGCGGACATCGAGGCGGTTCGCGCCCGGAGTCCGCGCACGCCTGCGTTGGCCTATCTGGATGGCAGACTCGCACTGCTGGACGGCGAGAACGAGGACGCGGCGCAGCACCTCGAGGCCTACCTGCGCGTCGCACCGGGCGACCAGCGGGGCATCTACTTCGCGGCCCTGGCCCTAAACCGCACCGGCCGCCACGCCCAGGCCGAGGAGTACCTGCTACGGCTCACCGCCGCCCTGCCGAACAACGTCGCCGCGCGGACGCTGCTCGCGCGCACGCGACTCGCACTCGACGACGCCGCCGGTGCCGAGAAGGCGATCGCCCCGGTCGCCTTCTCGGACCAGGCGACGCCGCTGGCGCTGGAGACCCTCCGCCGGGCGCTTCTCCAGCAGCGGCGCACCGACGAGGCGGCCGCCGTGGTGGAGCGGGCCGCAGCGCGTTTTCCGGAGCTCGCATCGGCACAGCTCGCGTACGCGGCGGAACTCCAGATGACCGGCGACGCCGACGCTGCGGTCGCGCTGTTGCAACGCGTCATTGAGACCGACCCCGAGAACGCGCGCGCCCTTGTCTTGATGATCCGCGCACGGATGACACAGGGCGATCTCGACGCGGCCCGGCGCGCCGCCACGGCTATGCTCGACACGCATCCGGAGCTACCGCTGGCACACACGGCCCAGGGCGCCGTGCTGGTACGGCAGAACGACCTCGACGGTGCGCGTGCGTCCTTCGCCCGAGCGCTGGAGATCGACCCATCCTTCGAGCGCGCGGCCCTGGCGCTGGCGCTGATCGAACTCGGCACGGCGGGTGAAGACCGGGCACGCGAGACGCTGGACGCGGTCTTGGCCGCGGACCCGGACAATGTCGCCGTCACCCTGGCCCGGGCCGCGTTGCTGAGGCGGGAGCAAGGCATCGAGGCCTTCGACACCGAACTGCGGCGGGCCCTGGCGCGCCATCCGACGGCGCTCCGTCTGCGCGCCGTCCTGGCGCGCAGCCTGCTGTCCCAGGGACAGGCGGACGCGGCCCTGGCCTTGGTGCAGCAGGCGCCGGTCGAACAGGCCGACGCCGATGCCTTGTTGCTGCTGCGCGCTCGCGCCCAGCGCATGGCCGGCGACCAGGCGGCGTCCGCCGCGACGCTGATGGAGCTGGCTGAGCGGAATCCGACCCAGGCGCGGTTTCCCTACATGCTCGCGTCGCTCGCGGCGGAGGCCGGAGACCTCACCGCCGCTCGAACCCACCTCGAGACGGGCCTCGAACTCGACCCGGGTGACCAACTACAGACGAACCGGCTTGCCCGCATCCTCGCGGCGGTGCAGAGCGACCAGGCTCGCGGTCGGATGCTCAAGCAGTTGGCCCAGCTGGCACCCGTCCACCCCACGCTCCGTCTTGCGCGGGCACAGTATCTTGCGCAGCAGCTGGACCATACCGAGGCCATCGCCATGCTACGCGCGCTGAACCGCGAGCATCCGGACAACCTCGAGTATGTGCTCGCGCTCGCACAGATCACCACCGATGCCCGGCAGCCGAGGCAGGCCGAATCGCTACTGGACGAATGGCTCGATGACCACCCCAATAGCGTCCCGGCGCGACTCTACCGCGCGCAGCTCCATATCGCCGCCGGCGACTATGACCCCGCCACCGCACAGTACGAACGCATCCTGGAGCGCCACCCCGACAACCCCGTGGCGCTCAACAACCTCGCCATGCTTACGCTGGAGCAGGACCCGGACCGGGCGCTGGACTACGCGGAACGCGCCCTGGCGCAACGCCCCGGCGACCCGGCCTACATCGACACCAAAGGCGCCGTGCTGCTCGAGCGTGGCGAGTTCGAGGCCGCACTCCCGCTGCTCGCCAAGGCCCACGCCGAGAGCCTGGACCCGGGTATCGCCTATCGCTACGCCGAGGCCCTGGCGGGTGCCGGCGATGCCGCCGGTGCACGCCGCGTGCTGCTGACGCTGCAGGCGAAGTCCTTTCCCGAGAAGGACGAGGCCGACGCGCTGCTGAGCCGGCTGGCCGGCGGCAACTGACCTCCAGCACCCGCTGACCCGCGGGCGGCCCCGCGGTGGGCCGCCAGCCGTCGGTCGTCGGTCGTCGGTCGTCGCACCCTTACCTCACCCGAACGGACCCCGCTCTGCAATGGACTCCATCCGCATCCGCGGCGCCCGCACGCACAACCTCAAGAACCTGGACCTGGATCTGCCGCGGGATCGTTTGGTCGTGCTGACGGGTCTGTCCGGCTCCGGCAAGTCGTCGCTGGCCTTCGATACCATCTACGCCGAGGGTCAGCGCCGCTACGTGGAGTCCCTGTCCGCCTACGCGCGGCAGTTCCTGTCCATGATGGACAAGCCCGACCTGGACCTCATCGAGGGCCTGTCGCCGGCCATCGCCATCGAGCAGAAGACCACCTCTCACAACCCGCGCTCCACCGTCGGCACCATCACCGAGATCCACGACTACCTGCGCCTGCTCTATGCGCGCGTCGGCACACCGCACTGCCCGGAGCACGGCGAACCGCTATCGGCGCAGACCGTCACGCAGATGGTGGACGGCATCCTGGCCCGCCCCGAGGGCGAGCGCCTCATGCTGCTGGCCCCGCTGGTGGCCGCGCGCAAGGGCGAGTACCAGCACCTGCTCAACGAGCTGAACGCCCAGGGCTTCGTGCGTGCGCGCATCGATGGCCAGATCCACGAGTTGGACGACCCGCCCGCGCTGGACGCGCGCAGGAAACACGACATCGAGGTAGTGGTGGACCGCTTTCGGGTGCGCCCGGATCTGCAGTTGCGGCTCGCCGAGTCCATCGAGACGGCACTGAAGCTCTCCGGCGGCATCCTGCGGGTGGCCTCGATGGACGATACGGAGGCCGAGCCCGAGACCTTCTCGGCCAACTTCGCCTGTCCGGTGTGCGGCTGGAGCCTCGCGGAGCTGGAACCGCGGCTGTTCTCGTTCAACAATCCCGCCGGCGCCTGCCCCACCTGCGACGGACTCGGCGTGGAGCAGTTCTTCGACCCGGCCAAGGTGGTCGCCCAGCCGCAGCTGAGTCTGGCCGAGGGGGCCATCCGCGGCTGGGACCGGCGCAACGGCTACTATCATCAGATGCTGAAATCGCTGGCGGCGCACTACGGCTTCGAGTTGGATACGCCCTGGCAGGCACTGGAGCCCTTCGCGCAAGCACTGGTGCTGCACGGCAGCGGCGAGGACAAGCTGAAACTCAAGCTGCCGCACGAGCGTGGTTCCGGCAAACAGCGGACCTTCGAGGGCGTGCTGGCCAACCTGCAGCGCCGTTACCGCGACACCGACTCGGCGACGGTACGCGAGGAGCTGGCGCGCTTCATTTCCACCCGCCCGTGCCCCGACTGCGGGGGCGCGAGGCTCAACGCCGCCGCGCGCCATGTGCTGGTGGCCGGACGCAACCTGAGCACCGTCTCGGCCCTGCCCGTGGGCGAGTCCCTGACCTGGTTCGAGTCCTTGAGCGACGAGGGGCGGCTCAGCGGGCAGCGGGCGGAGATCGCGGCCAAGGTGCTGCAGGAGATCGCCCAGCGGTTGCGCTTCCTGGCCGACGTCGGGCTCGACTACCTGACCCTGGAGCGCAGCGCCGAGAGCCTCTCCGGCGGCGAGGCGCAGCGCATCCGCCTGGCCAGCCAGATCGGCGCCGGGCTGGTGGGCGTCATGTATATCCTGGACGAGCCCTCCATCGGCCTGCACCAGCGCGACAACGAACGCCTGCTCGGCACCTTGACCCGCCTGCGCGATCTCGGCAACACCGTGATCGTCGTCGAGCACGACGAGGACGCCATCCGCACCGCGGATCATGTGGTCGATCTGGGACCCGGCGCCGGCGTGCACGGCGGTGAGTTGGTGGCGACCGGCACGGCGGAGCAGATCACCGCGAACCCGGACTCCCTCACCGGGCGCTATCTGAGCGGGGACCTGCGCATCGACATCCCAACGGCGCGCAGGACGCCGAACCAGGACTGCTACCTGCGCATCCGAGGCGCCGCGGCCAACAATCTGCGCGGCATCGACGCGGCCATCCCGGTCGGCACCTTTTGCTGCGTGACGGGGGTGTCGGGCTCCGGAAAATCGACCCTGATCAACGACACTCTCTACCCCGCCGCCGCGCATCGGCTCAACGGCGCGCACCCGCGTGCCGCAGAACACACCGCCATCGAGGGGCTGGAGCACTTCGACAAGGTGGTCGACATCGACCAGAGCCCCATCGGCCGCACACCGCGCTCCAACCCGGCGACCTACACCGGCATGTTCAGCTTGATCCGGGAGCTGTTCGCCAACGTGCCGGAGGCGCGTTCGCGGGGCTACGGGCCGGGGCGCTTCAGCTTCAACGTCAAGGGCGGGCGCTGCGAGGCCTGCAAGGGCGACGGGCTGATCCGGGTCGAGATGCACTTCCTGCCCGACGTGTACGTGCAGTGCGACGCCTGCCGCGGCCGTCGCTACAACCGCGAGACCCTTGAGATCCGCTACAAGGGCAAGACCATCGACGAGGTGCTGGACCTCACCATCGAGGATGCGCTGACCTTCTTCCTGCCCGTGCAGGCGCTGCACCGCAAGCTCAAGACCTTGATGGACGTGGGGCTCGGCTACCTGCGCCTGGGGCAGAACGCCGTGACCCTCTCCGGCGGCGAAGCGCAACGCGTCAAGCTCTCCCGCGAGCTGTCCAAGCGCGACACGGGCCGCACGCTCTACATCCTGGATGAGCCCACCACGGGGCTGCACTTCCACGACGTCAAGCACCTGCTGGACGTACTGCACCGGCTGCGCGACCACGGCAACACCGTCGTGGTGATCGAGCACAACCTGGACGTGATCAAGACCGCGGACTGGATCATCGACCTGGGGCCCGAGGGCGGCGACAAGGGCGGCGAGGTCATCGCCGCGGGCACGCCGGAGCGGATCGCCGACACCGAGGCATCCCATACCGGGCGCTTCCTGAAGCCGCTGCTCGCACGTGGCTGGTGAGTCCACCTCACACCACGGCGCCCGTGTCGGCGCATCAGCAGCACTCGTGCTCGAGCGTCTCCAACAGCTCGATGAGCTGCGGTCGATCGACCCGCAGCAACATCTCCCGCAGCGGATTCAGATTGGCGTGGATGTGATAGAGCGCGTCGTGGGCGGGGCCCCGCTCGCCGTCGAGCTTGGCGCAAAAGTAACGCCAAAACGGGTCTTCGGCGTCGCCGCTCGACAGACACTCGCGCAAGGTGTCGACGAAGCGCTCGGCCTTGCCGTCGCAGTCGAGGCCGATGAAGCTGACATAGCGATCCAGATCGGTGGTCGGTGCGGGATGGGTCATTGCAGGCTGTGGGACTTGGGCGGTTGCGGAGTCGGAAACGTCTGGTACATCGCAGGGCACGAACGCCGGGGCGCCGCAGCCTGCGGTCGATCCCGAGCCGACAAGGGCCGGCGCGCATTGTCGAAAAGCCGCCAAGGCTTCGGTTCCAAGCCGACAGTGGCGTCGCGGGGTCAGTCGCTTGGCGGATGGCGCGCGCGGACGGCCTGCGTTAATCACGCATTAAGCACGATGGATGCCATTCCCACACCAAGAATCGAAGAGCGAACGCCGGCGCACCGTTGCGAAGGTCCGGGACCGGATTGCCGGTCGCCAGGCCGATGCGATCCTGCGTGAGTTGACACACGATGTCGGCCCGTCAGGCGCGAAGCACGAGGGAGGCACGGACTCATCGGCGTTTCCCATCCAGGGCACGAGACGCTGGCGTTTTCGGGGACAGCAGTCGCCCAATACGGAGCAACCCGGAAACCACCCTCTTGGTCAGATCAGCGCTGGCTCCGGTCGAGTCTTGGCCAGATTGGCCAATGCACCGATCTCTCCCTAGCGCTGCAGCCAGGCATCGTCGGCATCCGGATACAGGGTGCGCACCTGGAACACGGGCTGCGCCTCGGGATCGACGCTGACCCGAACGCCCGCAACCACCGGAGAGCCCGGCACTTCCAGTCGCTGCACGCGCGCGATGGGGCGACCGGATGCATCCGATAGGGGCCGGTCGAAGCGGTAGCTATGGGTATCGCCGTGGATCAGCAGCACCGGACCGGCGAACCGCTCCAGCAGGCGCGCGAGGTCCTGCTCGAAGGGAACGAAGCCGCGCTTGCTTCGCTGATCGATCAGCGGATTGGCGTGGAAGATGAGCACCGCGGCGCCGACATCGGCTTCCCGGCCCGCGTCCAGCGCCGCATCCAGGAGTCGGCGGTTGGCCTCGGCTCGGGCGCGGAAGGCCACCTGCGCCTGCGCGTCCTGGGGTCGCCAGGCATTATTGCTGCCGACGATGTGGAGCACGACGAAGAGCACGTCGTCGCGGATGAACCAGGCGTTCTCGGGAAAAGCCTCGTCCGGCACCCGCAGCCCGAGCGAGGCGTTGTGCAACACACGCGCATCGTCGAAGAACATGCGGCGCAGCGCCGCGAGGCGCTCCAACGGGTCGAGGCCACCGGCGCGCTCCCGATGACAGTCGGTCCACTCGTTGTCGCCGGGCGTGTAGACCACGGGCACCGGTTGCGCACCGAACAGGTTCGCGACCTTGCGATTGCGGGCATCGGTACAGAGCTGGCTGCCGCCCTTGATGTCGCCGACATGGACGATGAAGGCCGGTTCGGCGGCAACGGCACGCGCCAGCAGGCGCTCCAGCAATGGCGCTTCCGCATCGGCATAGGGCAGATCGCCGACGGCGAAGAAGCGTAGCGGCTCCGACCAGCCACCGCCAGCCCAACAAACGCAGACCAGGAGCGCGGCAAGCAGGTAGCTGCGCTTGTTGGGTTGAGTCGGGCCTTGGCGACGCATGGCCTAAGTGGGCGGCCCCGTTCGGCTGACCGAGATCGGTGCATGAATCGGGCTTGGCCACCAGCGACCGCTCCCAGCCAAGAGCGCCAGCCGTCCCCGGCCAAGGGCGCGCGAGCCTAGGAGCGAACTCATCGCAGGTGGCCGCGATAGCCGGAGCCCGGCGGCGGCATTCGGATCTGGCCGCGGCCCCGATCGCGCTGCTGCGGCGGATACCCGTAGGGCACCACCACGATGGGCGCGGCCCCATAGCCGCTGCCGGAATAGGCGGGGTGAGTGCAGTCGCCGGTGTGCCCCCAGCCACGTTCGCGCTGCTGTACACACTTACTAGACCAGTACTGGCGCACGGCGGGGTCGATCTCCTCTTGGAGAGTCCGCTGCGGCGCTCCGACGCTGAGCCGACCCGTCGCCGCATCCCGCTTCGGCGATACGGACTGCCCCGTGGGCACCGAGTCGCGGGAAGTGTCGCGGGTGGACTGTCGGCGCTCGTCGGCTGCGGCGCCGACGGACGAGAGCAGGGATAAGAGCAACAGGCAGCGCAAGCAACGGCCTCGCCTGGTCTGTTTTCGTCGCGGCGCGGCGGCGTTGCGCGACGCCTGAATCGGGTCCATCTGCGAGCGGGCCTCGGTCTCGAACCCGGAGGCAGCGCCGTCACAGATCGGTGTTACAGGTACTTTCATGCTTGACGCTTCAGCAGCCCTATTGGCCGTTGGTGTGAGAGGAACTCAAGACGGCGCGCCGCGCTGGCCGTTGCCGGCGCGTACCTCCAGGGTGATCAGCGGCACGGGTGAGCCATCGCGGATCACGGCCCGATTCCAGGGAATGAGCGCCGCGTCGAGGGCCTCCCGCGCCCGGGCGCGCGCGTAGGCGTCCAGCTTGAGCTCGACGGCACAACGCCAGCGCCGAAGCCCGAAGCCGTCCTCGCAGCGCGACAGGACACGATAGCGCACGGGCGGGACCAGGCCCTCGGCTATGCAGGCATCCAGCGCCTCACGGAGCATGGCGTCGGCGTCGTCCGCGCTGGTGGGATGGCGGTGACGCGAACCCTGCCATGCCCCGGCATGTTCGGCGAGCGCGCGCTCGGGCTGGGCCAGCATGGACCGTCGACGCTCGTCGATCCAGTCACCGGCCAGGAGCTGTAGCGCGACCGACGCCACCTGCTCCGACGCGAACCGACACCCGGAGAGGCCGACGACCGCAGGCGGGACATAGACGCCGAGCAGCCGCATGGCACGCCCCTGCTCCGCGGCCGTCAAGGGGCGCCTGTTGGACGTGGCGGAGGTGCGCTCGGCCATGTCGAACCATCGTCGCGCCTCTGCCATGGCATGGGTATCGACGACGCGCACGCTGCCGTCGCGCTCCAACACCCACCCGTCGGGCCAGAGGGCGATGCGATAGGCGGGCAGTGCGCGGATGGCTTGCCTGGCGGCGCCCTGTGCCGCCCTGCTGCTGCGCACTTGCGCGGCGTGCAGCGATGGGATGCACGCGCGCATCGGACTGGACCACATGTCGGGACTGCCTCGGCTGCAGGTTCGCTCGGACTATACCGAACCTTCGCGCTGCCGATGCAACCCCTGCGAGCGCGGGGCGGCGGGTGCGTGACCGAGCTCGTGCAACAGCATGCCGCGCTGCCACAACGCCTCGGGCAGGTCGGGCATGCGGTTGAGCATGGCCGTGAGCGCTCCCGCGCGGGTAGACAGCGAAGGCGCCGCCTTGTCCTATACTGCGCCCTCCTGGATTCAGACCAACCCCCGCCTACAATGCCCCAGAACCCCCTCCGCGGCGCCTTCTTCCTGCTGCACGGCTTCCAACTTCTGACGCGCCCAGGCCTGCGGCGCTACGTGGCGGTCCCTCTGGCGGTGAATCTGCTGGTGTTCGGTATCGGCATCTGGGCCGGGGCCGAGGGTTTCGGTCGGCTCATGGATCAGATGCAAGCGAACGTTCCGAGCTGGCTCGGCTGGCTGGAGTGGCTGCTGTGGCCCTTGTTCGTCCTCGCGTTGCTGATCATCGTGTTCTACACCTTCACCCTGGTTGCCAACCTGATCGCCGCACCGTTCAACGGTCTACTGGCCGAACAGGCCGAGCGGATCATCACGGGACGCGGCCCCGGGGCTGGCACGAGCTGGGCGGAGCTGCTGCGGGAGTTGCCCGGCGTACTGATCGACGAGGCACGCAAGATCCTCTACGCCTTACTCTGGAGCCTGCCCTTCCTGCTGCTGGCACTGTTCGTCCCGCTGATCGGCCCGATGCTCTGGTTGCTGTTTAGTGCTTGGGTGCTGGCCTTGCAGTACCTGGACTTCCCGATGGGCAACCACGGCCTGAAGTTCCGGGACATGCGATACCGGCTGTGGCGCAGACTTCCACTTGGTCTAAGCTTCGGAGGTGCGGTATCGCTTGCGACCGCTATCCCCGTCGTCAACTTCGCCGTGATGCCGGCCGCAGTGGCAGGGGCGACGCTGATGTGGTGCAGAGAACTGGAACAACAGGCCGGGGCTTAGGCCCGCTAGGGCGCATTGGTATAGCCAGCATCTTAAGCGAGCGTCAGGCAAAGGACATGTCTTTGACTCTCAATATGGTTACTGTTCCAATGCCCCTGCGACACGCACAGTTTCGACCTGGAGTGGATCGGTGTTCACACTGAAGTCTTTCAGCCTTGGGCTCGGCGCAGTCGTTGCCGCCTTGAGCGTGGGTCTGCCGTCGGCGGCCGAACGCAACGCCATGGCAACCGTCGTCGCCGCGAAAGGCGCGGTATTGATCGGCACGCAGGCCTCCGTGGTTCCAGCCGCCCGCGATATGGCGCTCCACGAGGCCGACCGCGTGTACGTCCTCGACGACAGCAGCGCGACCCTGACGTTCGCGGACGGCTGTCGGCAGGATTTGTCGGCCAACACGATCCTCACCGTCTTGGACACCGGGACCTGCCAAGACGTCACCGTCAGCCTGACCGATGCCGTGCAGGCCTTCGAGCAATGCGCGACGGGACAGCTCGGGGCCGGTGAGGTACTCGGACCGAGTTGCGGGGCCGCCGCCGCGGCGGCCCCTGGGCGGGTGGTGGCGCTCTTCCCCGCTTACCCGGAGTTCGGCTCGGCCGCCCTGTGGGCGGCGGGCAGCCTCGCCGCGATGGGTGTGATCTATGCCGTTACCGATGACGACGACTCGGGTCCACCCTTGACGCCCCAGCGACCTCCGCTCAGCCCCGAGTAGATCTGCCGGGCCGGCCCCCTTGGGTGTCTGAGTATTCTCGGCGCTCGTCATAGGCCCGACGAGTGACAAGGAGCGCGCAGGTCGCACGGGTCGGCGCCTCTCCCTCCGCCTGACCCTCAGCGAGAGTAGGCCGCAACCTCGTCCATGCGCTGAAGATTGCGCCTTGCGAGTTCCGTGAGCCCTCGCCCCCGCTCCTCCCCGATGTTGGTGCGAGTTGCGGTATTGGACGGCTCCATGTCGATGACGCGGTTGTACATCTCCCGTGCCTCGATGTCCCGACCCGTCTGCTGATAGACGACCCCCAGGTTCAATAACGCGTAGGGGTTGTCGTCGTTCTCCTGAAGCGCTTCCAAGAGGTAGGGCTCGGCCTGACTCCATTCTCGGTCGATGATGTGTTGGAAGCCCTGCTCCACCAGCTGTTCATCGCGCGTGATGGGCATGGCGCAACTCGCCAAGACGGTCGCGACGCCTAGGGTGAGGTTAAAGGTCCTGAACCGCATGTCGCGTCTCCTGCCCTGAACTTGGTCACACGGGATACTCCGCCGTCCATCAGCATAGCGCAACGGTGGAGTAATGGACCGCGGGTTCCTGCATCAGAGCACCGCGGCAAGTGCCTGCCGGCCGATCTCCAGTTCCTCATCCGTGGGCACCACGAAGACGCTCACCCGGCTGTCGGCCTTGGACACGACCCCGGCGCGACCAATCAGGCCGGCGTTGGCTGGCCCATCCAGCTCGATACCGAGAGACTCGAGGTCGCCGCAGGCGCAGGCGCGCATTTCCGTGTCGTTCTCGCCGATGCCACCGGTGAAGACCAGCGCATCGACCCGCCCGAGCAAGGCCGCATAGGCGCCGATGTACTTCTTCAGTCGGTGGCAGGTGATGCCGACGGCCAGTTCCGCGTCCTCGTTGCCCTCTTCGGTGAGTCGATGCACCTCGCGCATGTCGTTGACGCCGCAGAGGCCGAGGAGCCCGCTCTGTCGATTGAGCAGGTCGTCGAGGGTGTCGTTGTCGAAGCCGAGGTGCCGGCACAGATAGAAGTGAACCGCCGGGTCGATGTCTCCGCAGCGGCTCCCCATGACCAACCCCTCGAGCGGCGTCATGCCCATGGAGGTATCGACGCTGGCACCATCGCGGATCGCGGTGGCGCTCGCACCGTTGCCGAGGTGCAACGTGATCAGGTTGCACTGCGATAGCGGCCTGCCGAGCATGTCTGCGGCCTGCTTTGCGACGTAAGCATGGGAGGTGCCGTGGAACCCGTAGCGACGCACATGGTGCTCCCGGTACAGGTAGCCCGGAATCGCGTATCGGTAGGCCGTGCGCGGCATGGTCTGATGGAAGGCCGTATCGAACACGGCCACCTGCGGTACGCCGGGAAACAGCTCGCGCGCAACCAGGATACCGTCCAGGTTGGCCGGATTGTGCAGCGGCGCGAGCGGGATCACCTGGCGGATGCTGGCGATGACATCATCGTCGACCAGGGTCGGCGCATGGAAGGCCTCGCCGCCGTGCACCACGCGATGACCGACGGCGCGCAGTTCTTCCAGCCCGCCGAGCGCGCCCGTGTCCTGGAGGGTGGCGACGATACGTTGGATGCCATCGTGGTGGGAGGCGATGCCGGCGGCGTCGTCGCGTTGCGCTTCGGTGCCATCGGCGTCGGTCCAACTCAGCTCCAAGGATGCCGAAGGCTCGCCGATGCGCGTGACCGCGCCGCTCGCGACGACGCACCAGTCCTCGGCCTGAAACAGCCGGAATTTGATAGAAGAGCTACCGGAATTCAGCACCAGAATCTTCATGCTCGATCTCCTGCCTTGGGGTCTGAGCGACACATCAGCTCTGCCCCGTCGTCTGCGCCTGAACGGCCGTAATGGTGACGGTGTTGACGATATCGGTGACCGTGCAGCCGCGGCTCAGATCGTTCACTGGCTTGTTCAGACCCTGCAGCACGGGGCCGATGGCGACCGCGCCGGCGCTGCGCTGAACGGCCTTGTAGGTGTTGTTGCCGGTATTGAGGTCCGGGAAGATGAACACCGTCGCCTTGCCGGCGACCTCGCTGCCCGGCAGCTTCGAGCGGCCGACGCCGAAGTCCACCGCTGCGTCGTACTGGATGGGCCCATCGAGCTTCAGGTCCGACCGCCGAGCGCGGGCGATACGCACGGCCTCGCGCACCTTATCCACGTCCACCCCCTTGCCCGACTGACCCGTCGAATAGGAGAGCATGGCGACCCTGGGCTCGATGCCGAAGGATGCCGCGGTCCCGGCCGAGGTGATGGCAATGTCCGCAAGCTGTTCGGCGTCCGGGTTCGGGTTGACGGCGCAGTCGCCGTAGACAAGCACGCGGTCAGCCAGGCACATGAAGAAGACGCTGGAGACCAGCTTGGTGTCCGGCTTGGTGCGAATGGTCTCGAAGGAGGGTCGGATGGTGTGCTGGGTGGTGTGCGCGGCGCCGGACACCATGCCATCGGCATCGCCGGTGTAGACCATCAGGGTCCCGAAATAGCTGACGTCCTCGAGGGCATCGTGCGCCATCTGCTCCGAGATGCCCTTGTGCTGGCGCAGTTCGTGGTAGATCGCGGCGTACTCGTCGCGCTTCGCGGAATTGGTCGGGTCGATGATCGGAATGTCGGCCAGTTGCAGGCCCAACTCGCCGACGCGTTGGCGCACCTTGTCCACGTTGCCCAGCAGCGTCAGGTCCGCGACGCCGCGCAGGGTGAGGATCTCGGCCGCGCGCAAAATGCGCTCGTCGGTTCCCTCGGGCAACACGATGTGCTTGCGATCCGACTTGGCCCGCTGCACCAGCTCGTACTCGAACATCAGCGGCGTCATGCGCTCGGAATGGCACAAGGCGACCCGCTCCTGCAGATCCTTGAGATCCACGTTGCGCTCGAATACGCCCAGCGCAGCGGCGATCTTGCGATCGTCCTCGGGCAGAATGGTGGACTCGACCCGATTCACGGCCAGCGTGGTATCGAAGGTGTCCATGGGAACGCTCAGTATGGAGACCTTGTTGCGGCGCAGACCGGCGAGCAGCCGCTGGACGTTGTCCGCCGGCTGCAGCCCGCCGGTGAGCAGGAGCCCGGCCACATGCGGGTAGGCAGCCGACACATCGGCCGCTAGGGCAGCGAGAATGATGTCGCTGCGGTCACCCGGGGTGATGATCAGGCAGCCGTCTTCGATATAGTTCAGGAAGTCCGGGATCTCCATCGCTGCCACCTTGTAGTTGGTGACCATCTGGTTCAGCGCCTCGTCCTCGCCGCACAGGCAGTCGCCGTCGAGCATCTTGGCGATCTCACCGATGGTGGGGCGTGCCAGAGCCTCGGTCTCCGGCAGCACGTACAGACTCTCGGAGGCCGGCAATACCGCCCTGGCCCTGCGCTGTACCTGCTCGACGAACTCCGGTTCGACGCCATTGATGATGGTCGCGAGCAGGTCGCCACGTCGATCGACCATGGACTCATGGGCCATGTGGACCGCATGCAGCGCCTCGTCCGATGTGCGTCCGAACCCCTTGACGACGACGACAATGGTGCAGCCGAAGTTGTTCGCTAGGTCCGCGTTGAAGTCGAACTCCAGCGACGGCACCAGACCGTCGTAGTCGGTACCGGCGCAGAGGATGATGTCGCACTGGTCATCCAGGGCCTTGAACTTGGAGAGGATCTGCTTGAGCAGTTCGTCGTAGCGCCCCGCGGCGACCAGTGCACTCGCCTCGTCCGCCGTACAGCCGTACAGGGCCTCGGCGGGGAACGGCAGATCGTAGCGCCTGCGGATGAGGCTGGTCAGGGTGTCGTCGTGCACATCCCGGCTGACGATGGGCCGGAAGAAGCCCACCCGGCGATTGATGGCCGACAGGAGTTCCATGAAGCCGAGAACGGCAACGGATTTACCGCTGCCGGAACCGGCACCGGCGATATAGATACTCTGCATGTCACGGTTGCCCGTTGGTTGGGTGCAATAGGGAAAACGCCGAGAAATTCGGTGCTCGTCGCCGGGCGAGTCGCCCAGGCTTTCAGGGTGCGTCCGGAGAGGTGGCGGATCGTCGATCAGCCCGACCGACAGCTGGAACCTCGCGAGCCTGTTGATCGGCTGGTGGCCGAAGCGACCTGAGCCGCACAGACGACATCGGATCGCGGTGGCATGATGCCTGAGTCGACCGGGCGCACATGTTACGGGCTGTTTACGAGGAGGCCGATGTCGTCGCACACTCACAGGTGGCGACCACGAAGAAAAGCCGACGGGAGGTGTTACGCATGGACAGAAGCCTCGACATCAGGCCAGGTCTGGCATCGATGCTCTGCGGTCTCGCCCTGATGGCTGCGAGCCAGCACAGCTTATCGCAGTCACGGGTCTACCGCTGCACATCCGCGGACGGCGCCGTCGAGTTCAGCCAACGGCCCTGCGGAGACGGCATCGATGCGCAGATAGTGGACATCCAGGATCAACGCACCGGCTGGGTGCCGCCGACACCCGAAGCGGAACCGCCCCAAGAAAAAGGCAAAAAACGGACCAAACCAGCAACAGTGGACGCCCCGGACCGGTACGCGGAGCGCTGCTGGAAGAAGCGCCAGCAGGTCGAGCGTATCAACAACGAGCTGCGCTCGGGCTACAAGCCCGCGCGCGGCGAGCGACTGAGGAGACAGCGGCGGGAGCATGAGGCATTCATCAGCGAGTATTGCCGATGAACCATTCGCGTCGCTGGGGACGCGCCCCCTCGTCCGGCAGCGCCCCCAACCAGCATCGGCGCCGGCCCGGATGCTGGCCCCGACGGTGGCGCCGGTGCCAACCCGGGCCGGCCTATCGCGGAGATCGCCCCAGACCGATAAGACGGCCGAGTCACCCGCCATCCAATACCGCCGCCATGGCCCTCGACAACCGTCCGTTCTCGTCGGCGGTGCGCACCGCGACTCGCAGGTACCGCTCATCGAGGCCGGCGTAGTCCCCACAGGTGCGCACCGCGATGCCGTGGTGTACCAGCAGGGAGTCGGCCAGCGCCGATGCATCCGGGCCCCCATCCGCGAGCCGCAGCAATAGGTAGTTCGCCGACCCCTCCACCACCCTCAGCCCCATGCGACGCAGGTCTTGGGTGAGTCGGGCACGCTCACGGCCGACCAACCGCCGAGTATCGGCGGCGAACCGCGCCGCCTGCGGATCATCGAGCAGGACCTCCCCTACCCGCTGCGCCGGTGCGCTGACTGACCAATCCGGCATCAGTCTCCGCCCCGCCGCGGCCAGATCGGGGGCCAGCACCGCATAGCCGAGCCGCAGCCCCGGCACGGCGCAGAACTTGGTCATGGAACGCACGACGATCAGATTGGGTGCGTCCAGGTCCACTAAGGAGGACGCGCCCTCCACGAAGTCGATGAAGGCCTCGTCGATCGCCCACCAGACGCTCGGCCGAACAGCCGCGAGCTCAGCGATCCGGTCCGCGGAGACCATCACACCTGTGGGGTTGTTCGGCCGGCCGATCCAGACCAGATCACCCTCGCCGGTCGCCGTCAGAATGCGCCCCGGCTCCATGGCGAATCCGGACTCGGCCGACAGCGGTACTTGCACCACCTCCAGGCCCCACACCGAGGCCGCGCGCCGGTAGTCCAGATAACAGGGCGCGGTGACGACCACCCGCCGCGCCTGCAGGAGCCGCGGCAGCCACCAGATGATCTGCTCGGCGCCATTGCCCGGCAGCACCCGATCCGGCGACACCCCGAGGTGACGACCGACGGCCTCGCGGAATCCGGTGCAACCCGGGTCCGGATAATGCCGCAGGCTAGCAAGCGCCTTGGCCCAGGCACGACCGACCACCGCCGGTGGCCCCAGAGGATTGATGTTCGCACTGAAATCGAGCAGGGCCTCGAGGGGACGACCGCTACGGGCCGCCAGTCGACGCAGGTCGCCACCATGGGTGCCGATGGGAACATCGGCGCGGGGTCGGTTCATGGATGCATGCACTGGCTCGGATCCGTCATTGTCAGCGTGACAGCCTCGCATGACAGGGGCCACACATCGACGCAAGAGAAGGGTTGCAGAAATACTTTATGCGACGTATTCTCATTTGCGTTGATCATCTTCAGCTTGCTCCACACGTACGTCGAGCCGACGAGCGACAGGATCCCCCACAGGCCAAGACCTGTGGGCCACACCGATCGACCAGCCCGGCGGCGCTCGTGGAAGAGAGACGACCCTTGCCCAACCGGACAACGCAGGAGAACGACCATGACCCGTTCCGCACTGATCGTCGGCGCCGCGCTCGCGGGCCTGTTGCTGCAGTCTGGGCTGCAGCCCGCCGGGGCAGAAGCCAAGGCAGGAAACGCGCGCACCCTGTTCGGCCAGTCGTCAGAAAGCCCCGCACTCTACACCAGGGATCGAGCACTGAGTCCCTCCGTTGCCAGGGCCGCCGGAGGCGACATCACCCCGCGATTGTTCGCGCTTGGTACGACACCTGTCCTCACGTGACCGGGGCCAACCTCGTGCCTGTCGACGATACCGATGCCCGCCGGGCACGACCGACCACTAGCCATCAGGAGAAGACCGTCATGCAGCAAACCACCGAGACCCTCTCCACACGCCAGAACGCGGTTACGGACGCCCCCCGAGTCCCCAGTCAGCAGCTGCTGCGGGGCGGACGGCGCGTCGTCATCGAACACGGAGAGTCGCGCTACACCTTGCTTCTGACCCGCAACGACAAGCTGATTCTGGTGAAATAGCGGCACCCGCCGCCGACGGGCGGCAACGGTGTTGAGGTCACGACACAGCATGTTGCCCATCATTCACCTGATCCGCCATGGCGAAACCGACTGGTCGGCCGCGCAGCAGCACACCGGCCGCGCGGACCTACCGCTGAATGCTGACGGGGAGCGGGCCGCCGCCCGCATCCCCATCGGCCTTGCGCGTAACCTCGACGGGCGCCCGCCACCGCCGCTGGTGCTGACCAGCCCCCTGACGCGAGCACGCCGCACCTGCGAGCTGGCGGGCTTCGGCGATCAGGCAGACGCCCTACCCGACCTCATGGAATGGGACTACGGCGACTATGAGGGCATCACCACGACGGAGATCCACGGCCGCCGCCCGGGATGGCGCCTGTTCCGCGACGGCTGTCCGCACGGTGAGAGCGCCGAAGACGTCGGCCGCCGGGTCGATCGGGTGATCGCCCGGCTGCGACGTGCCGACACGGACGCGCTACTGTTCGCCCACGGTCATCTGCTCCGCGTACTCGCCGCCCGATGGCTCGGCCTGCGGCCGGAATCCGGTGAGCTGCTGATGCTCTCCACCGCCGCCATCTGTGCCCTGGGCTACGAGCACGACCGCTCGGAGCCCGTGATCCGGCGCTGGAACGACACCGCGCATCTGGGAGCCTGAGGCAGGAACCGACGCCTCCGCGGTGGCCCCCGGCGGCTCGTGGGCTCCGGTTCGCGCGTCTAGTCCGCCGGCACGAGTCGGCAGTGCACGAGGCGACCGCCACTCAGACGACGCTCGTCGGGATAGGCCTCGGCGCAGCCGGGCTCGGCCTCCGGGCACCGCGGGTGGAAGTGGCAACCCGCCGGCGGGTTGGCCGGTGACGGCATGTCGCCGGTCAACTGGATCAGGTCGCGGCGGCTGCCCGGATCGGGAACCGGCACAGCGGACAGGAGCGCCTTGGTATAGGGATGCAGCGATGCTTCGAGCACTTGCTCGGCACTGCCCCGCTCGACGATGCGCCCGAGGTACATGACAGCGACCTCGTGGGCCAGGTAGGCCACCACCGAGATATCGTGCGTGATGAACAAGTAGCTCAGACCCAGCTCGACTTGCAGTTCCTTGAGCAGGTTCAGGATCTGCGCCTGCACGGAGACATCGAGGGCGCTTGTCGGCTCGTCGCAGACGATGATCTGCGGCCCCACCGCAAGGGCGCGCGCGATGCAGATGCGCTGCCGCTGGCCGCCGGAGAACTCATGCGGATAGCGTCCCATGGCCTGTTCGCCGATGCCGACCTGATCGAGCAGCGCCGCAACCCGACGCCGCCGCGCCGCCCGGTTTGGTTCGATACCCAGGGCCAGGAGCCCCTCGCCGACGATGTCCTCCACCAGCATGCGTGGGTTCATGGACGCGAAGGGGTCCTGGAAGATGATCTGCAGATTCTTTCGATAGGGCCGGAGTTTGCCCGAACGCAGTGCTGCCAAATCGACGCCGGCATAATGGACCGCACCGGCCGTCGGTCGCTCCAGCTGCAGGATGGCCTTGCCCACGGTGGTCTTGCCGCAGCCCGACTCCCCCACCAGCGCGAGTGTCCGTCCCTCCCGAAGGCAGAGATCGACACCGTCCACGGCGCGCACATGCCCGACCGTGTGCTTGAACAGGCCGCGCCGGATCGGAAAATGCACCTGGACGCCCTCGGTGCGCAGCACCTCTGCGCCGCCTCTATCAGCCTGTTCAGGCCGCGCCGCGGGCGCCGAGGACAGGGCGCCGAATTCTGCTACGCCCTGCTCCCACAACAGACAGCGCGCCCGGTGCGCGGGCCCGACATCGGACCAACCAGGCGGCGTGGTCTCGCAGCGTGGCATGGCCTCGCCGCAGCGCGGTGCGAAACGGCAGCCCTCGAACCCCTGGTCCAGCGGCGGCACGCGCCCGGGGATCACGGCGAGGTCCGCATCGCGCTTGCCGGCATCCGGCAGGCTCTGCATCAACTTGCGGCTATAGGGGTGCGCAGGGTTGGCGAAGAACTCCGTCACCGTCGCCTGCTCGACGACCTGCCCGGCGTACATCACGGCGAGCCGATCGGCCGTCTCCGCGACCACACCGAGGTCGTGGGTGATCAGCAGCACCGCCATACCACGCTCGCGCTGCACGCCCTTGAGCAGTTGCAGCACCTGCGCCTGGATGGTCACATCGAGCGCGGTGGTGGGTTCGTCGGCGATCAGTAGGTCTGGATCACCCGCCAGGGCCATGGCAATCATGACCCGCTGCTTCATGCCGCCCGAGAGCTGGTGCGGATACTCCCCGGCGCGACGCTCCGGGTCCGGGATGCCGACGGCGCGCAGCAACTCCACGACCCGAGCCGGAACGGCACCGCGTGCCATGCCCGCATGGACCTTGACGGCCTCCGCAATCTGGGCGCCGACTGTAAGCACCGGGTTCAGCGAGGTCTGCGGCTCCTGGAAGATCATCCCCATGCGCCCGCCACGGATGCCGCGCATATCTCGCTCCGACAATCGAAGGAGATCGGCGTCGCCGAGCCGGACCTGGCCGGACACCACCCGCCCGCCGGGCGGCAGCAGCCGCATCAGCGACAACGCCGTCATGGACTTGCCGCAGCCGGACTCGCCGAGCAGCGCCAGCGTCTCGCCGCGACGAATGCCGAAGGCGACCTCGTCGCAGACGCGTACCGGGCGCTCGCCGCCGCGCTGGGGCGGTAGCTCGGTGGTCAGGTCCGTTACGTCGAGCAGGGTATCGGTCATGGTGCTGTCGGTCTGCCTCGCAGGTGGGCGGATTGGCTCACCCCACCCTGGCCAGGCGTGGATCGAAGGCATCACGCACCACATCGGCCAGCAGGTTCGCGGCCAGGACCAGCGTAAACATGAACAGGAAGGCGGCAGCGAGCGACCACCAGACGATGGGCTCGCGGGCGAGTTCCAGGCGGGCGCCGTTGATCATGTTGCCCCAGCTGTTCATGGTCGGGTCGACGCCGATGTTGACGTAGGACAGCACCGCCTCCGCCAGCACCAGGCCGCTGAAGTCCAACACGACGGTGATCATGACGATGTGCAGCACGTTCGGCAGAATGTGGCGCGCAATGATGGTGCCGTGGCCGACACCGAGGGACAAGGCCGCCTGCACGTAGTCCTGCTCGCGCAGCTTCAGCGACTCGCCGCGCAGCAGCCGGCAGAGCCCGGTCCAGCTGGTGACGCCGAGGATGATGCACAGGAACAGCAGCCGCAGATCCGCCCGCTCCACCAGGCTCGCGAAGGCCTCGGCGTTGTTGGTCATGTAGACCTGCAGCATCAGAATGGCCGCGGCGATGAGCAGGACACCGGGGATCGAATTCAGCGTGGTATAGAGGTACTGGATCATGTCGTCCGTGAGCCCGCGGAAATAGCCGGCCATGATCCCCAGAATGACAGCTGCGGGCAGCATCACCAGGGTCGTCAGGGTGCCGATGACCAAGCCGGTGCGGATACTCTTCAGGCTCTGGTAGAAGACGTCCTCGCCCACCTTGTCGGTGCCGAGGATGTGATAACCGGCGGCCAACTCGGCGGCGGCGAAGCTCGTGCACAGCATCACGGCAAGGGTGATGAGCGCAACGCGCCAGGGTACGTCCGTTCGTCCCCGCCACATGGTGCGGGCGGCGGCATCGTAGTGCTGGCCGCGCGCATGGGCCACCAGCCACACCAGGGCCGCCGTCAGCGCCATCCAAAGCAGCAGACCCTTGATGACCCCGAGCAGGGTGCGCACGGCGATGTCGAAGCCGCGGCGGGATGGGTCCGCGAGATGCGTGCCTCCGTGTTCCAGCGGCGGATAGCCACGCAGGATGCTGCCGTCCGGCTGCTCCATGGGTTCCTTCACGAACAGGTGTGTCGCGAAGGGCGCGGAAAAGGTCTTCTCCTGACGTTCCCGCAAATCGCTCAGGATGACGTCGAGCAGGGATAGGACCTGGGTTGAGTACTTCGCCCGGGTCGAGGCGGTACCGGTCTGATCGTCGGCGTCGATGGGTAGCACTGGTGGCTCCGGCGGCGCTTCCGCCGTGGCCATCGGCTCGATACGCGGGTGGAAGTGCATCGAGTCCAGCAGCCCGATGACCACGTAGAACGCAATCACGACCAGGGTCGCCACCGCCACCGGCGAACGCGCGACCCGTCGCCAGGGCGCGCGCAGGTGTTCATGCTGCGCCGCGTAGGCGCCATAGCCGAGCGCCACCGCGACGACCAGGAAGATCAGGGCATCGGTGGCGAGGATCACCGGCATCCGCGATTCCTCCATCCTGCCCCTACCCCGGAACCCGGCCACGGTCGCCTCTGTCTGCGTTGCGACGTTGCGCCGTTGCGCGACACCCTAGTTTCCCGGCCCCAGCGCAGGGGTCGCCCGGTGACGTCATCGATCACGCCCATCATGACAACCGCACCCTGGGATCGACCATGGTGTAGGAGATGTCGGTCAGGATCAGCCCCAGGATGTAGAGCACCGAGCCGAGGAACACCATGGCCCGCACGATGGCGAAGTCCTGGCGGTTGATGGCGTCGATGGTGTAGCTGCCGAGCCCCGGTACGCCGAAGAAGGACTCGGTGATCAGCGCGCCCATGAACAGCAGCGGCAGCACGGCGACGACACCGGTGAGAATCGGGATCAGCGCGTTGCGCAGCACATGACGGGACAAGACGGTGCGCTCCCTGAGCCCTTTGGCACGGGCGGTGCGCACGTAGTCACGGTTAGCCTCCTCCAGGAAAAAGGTGCGGTACAACCGTGTACCCGTGCCGATACCACCGACCACACCGACGATCACCGGCAGCACCAGGAACTTGGCCGCGTCGAGCCCGGTATCGTAGCCGGAGATGGGCACCAGGTGCAGCAGCTTACCCACCAGGAACTGGCCGCCGATGATGTAGAACAACCCGGAAATGGACATCATGGCCACCAGCAGCACGACGCTGCCGACGTCGATGTAAGTGGCGCGGAAGAAGACGATCATCAGCGCGTAGCTGATATTGATGGCGAGTCCCACCAACAGCACCGGCAACGCGATGGCCAGGCTGGGCCACATGCGCTGGCTGATGTCATAGCCGATGTCGCGGCCGCTGTCGGAGCTGCCGAAGTCGAAGGCGAACAGCTTGACCGACTTCTGGAAGAAAATGGTGTCGGTGAGCTTGGCCGTGCCCTCGGCCTCGGCGTTGTAGAGCAGCGGCCGATCGTAGCCGTGGTCCGCCTTCCAGGCGCTGACCGCCTCCTCGGTGATGCGCTTGTCGCCGAGCTGCATCCTTGCCATGTCGTCCGGCGAGTTGACGACGAAGAAGAGCACGAAGGTGATCAGGTTGACGCCGATCAGGATCGGCAGGGCATAGAGCAACCGGCGGATGATGTAGCCGCTCATAGCGCCGCGCTCCGCTCGCGACGGCGCGCGATGACGACGGCCGGCACGGCGCCCATTACCAGCACCGCGACGATGCCGAACACGGGCCAGAGGATGGGCGGGTTCCACTCGGCGCGCATCCGCTCTCGGAGGTCCGGCTCCAGGCGCAGGTACTTGAGCGTGTTGTTCGCCATCAGGTTGGGTTTCACG
Source organism: Thiohalocapsa sp. (assembly GCA_028277725.1). Classification (GTDB taxonomy): domain Bacteria; phylum Pseudomonadota; class Gammaproteobacteria; order Chromatiales; family Chromatiaceae; genus Thiohalocapsa. The sequence goes on along the minus strand of JANQFX010000007.1, from coordinate 54,184 downwards.
TTGGCGACCCACTGGTGGCGGAGGCTGTAGGACTCCGGGTAGAAACCGAAGGACCAGGGGGCATCGCGGCGGACGATCTCGGTCATGCGGTCGATGATGGCCTGGCGCTCGGCGCCGTCGGGCAGGTTCTTCATGGCTTCGAATAGCCGATCGAACTCGGGGTTGGCGTAGTTGGCCGCGTTCTCGCCGCCGGCGGTCTTGCGGTTGGGGCCGTAGAGCAGGAAGAAGAAGTTCTCGGGGTCGGGGTAGTCGGCGTTCCAGCCCCACATGAAGACCTGCGCCGTACCCTTGCGCATCTTCTCCTGGAAGCGGTTGAAGTCCGTGGCACGAACGATGAGCTCGATGCCGAGCTTGGCGAACTGCTTGCGTATCCAGTTGAGCCGGGCCTTTCCATCGGGCCCGGCGTCCATGGCCTCGTAGTAGATGCTGAGCGGGCGGCCGGTGGCCGGGTCACGACCGTCGCGATAGCCGGCCTGGGTCAGCAGCGCCTTGGCCTCGTCGATCGCCTTGCGCCGCGGGCGCCCACGCTGCCAGTCGAACACATAGGGGTTGATACCGGCCTCGCCGTCGCGATGGCCGAAAATACCGGGCGGCACCGGCCCCTGCCCCTCCATGCCGCGTCCATTGGCGAAGATCGAAATGTACTCGCCGAAGTCGACGGCGATACTGATGGCCCGCCGCAGCAATCGCGCGCGCTCCGAGTCGCCGCCGATGAGCTCGTCCTCCATGTTGAAGCCCATGTACCACACCGACGTCTCCACCGCGGTGCGGAGCCCGATGCCCTTGGCGCGCATCTCCTCGGTGAGCCCGGCCTGCCCCGCGGCATCGAACTGCACCGCTTGGTCGAAGGCGTCGGAGCTGATGCCGGAGCTGTCATAGTAGCCCTGCAAGAACTTGTTCCAGTACGGGATGCTCTCCTTTTCCAGGCTGTAGACGGCCCGATCGATGAAGGGTAGCGGCTGACCGGCATCGGCCAGCAGCCCGGCCTCGCGGTCCCCCGGCATGCCCTCTGACGGATACGCCTCGCCGTGGAAGTTCGGGTTGCGCGCGAGCACCATGCGCATGTTCGGGTTGTTCTCGGCGAGCATGAAGGGTCCGGTGCCCACCGGATACCAGTCCAGCGTGATGTTGTTTGCACGCATGCCGGGCTGGTTGGTCAGCGCCTCGGCCTCCCAGGGCATGGGGGAGAAGAAGGGCATGGCGAGCCAGTAGACGAACTGCGGATAGGGACCCTCCAGCCGGACCTTGTAGCTGTAGCGGTCGACCACCTCGACGCCGGGGAAGTCCAGCGGGCGCAGATCGACGAATGCCCGCTCGCCGCTGCCTGACGCCGGCGCGACGTCCTGGAGCCGTTCGGAGAACTCTTCAAAGCCGAGGATGTGCTCGCCCATGAGCCCGGCAATGGGCGAATGCAGCCAGGGCGCCGCCAGCCGCTTGATCTGATAAACGTAATCCTCGGCGGTCAGCTCGCGGGTGTCGGTCTTCGGCAGGTCGGCAAGGGTGTCCAGGCGCGCGATCTCGTTGCGGCTCAGGGCGTGGTAGAGGTAGGCCCCATCGGCGCCCTTGGCGAAGGCGGGATGGGGTTGATAGCGGATTCCGGGGCGGATGCGGATCAGGTACTCGCTGACCGCGATGCGCTCGGGGTCCACCCCCTGCGGCAATAGACGGCCGTCGGCATCCAGATGGACCGCCTCCGGCGAGGCCTCGGCCGTGAGCGGCACCAGGGTATAGGGCCGCTTCAGGAAATGATACTGCAGCGGCGGCTCGTAGATCTGGGCCAGAAAGGCATACTCCGGTGCGCTGTAGGAGCGCACCGGGTCCAGATGCTTCGGTCGTTCCGTGAAGGCGCCGTAGAGGATCTTGCCCCCGGCCTGTTGGTCCGGATACGGGTTGTTCCAGGGCGGCGAACCGCAGCCGGCCAACAGAGACGCCATGGCCATCAGGCCCACCAGCAGCCGCAACGAGCGCCCTCTCCATGCTTCCCTGGACATGCAGGTTTCGGTACTGTGGCAGCCCCTAACCTGCGGCGGCCGGCGCACCGACGCGCGGCGCGGCGGCCGACTCAGGAATTCAATAGGCAAAGACACCGGCAGACCACGGAGACCGACTGATGGGGTTCATGACCAACAAACGCATTCTCATTACCGGCGTTGCGAGCAATCGTTCCATCGCCTGGGGCGCCGCGCAGGCCATGCGACGAGAGGGTGCGGAACTGGCGTTCACCTACCAGGGTGAGAAGCTCCAGGGACGGGTCACAGATCTGGCCGCGTCCTGTGATTCCAACATCGTACTGCCCCTGGACGTCAGCAGCGACGAGCAGATCAACGTCTGCTTCGACTCGCTCGCCGAGCACTGGGACGGGCTCGACGGCATCGTGCACTCCATCGCCTTCGCACCCAAGGAGGAACTCGAGGGCAACTACGTCGACGTGCTCACCCGCGAGGGTTCACGGGTGGCGCACGATATCAGCTCCTACAGCTTCGCGGCGTTGGCCAAGGCGGGCCGCGACATGATGCGCGGGCTTAACGGCGCGCTCATTGCGATGAGCTACCTGGGCGCCGTGCGCGCCGTGCCCAACTACAACGTCATGGGCGTCGCCAAGGCCAGCCTGGAGGCCAATGTTCGCTATCTGGCGGCCGCCCTCGGCCCGGAGGGCACGCGGGTCAACGCCATTTCCGCCGGCCCCATCCGCACGCTGGCGGCCGCCGGCATCGCGGACTTCCGCAGCATGCTCAAGCAGGTGGAGGAGCGCACCCCGCTGCGCCGCAACGTCACCATCGACGAGGTCGGCAACGCGGCCGCCTTCCTGTGCTCCGACCTGGCCTCCGGCATCACCGGCGACATCACGTACGTCGACACCGGCTATCACATCCTCGGCCTGGGATGAGCAAACGGCCGCGGGCGCGTCAAACGCACCGCGGCCGCACTGCTCGATGGCCCATCGGGTCAGACGGCGCTAATCCGGCCGACCGCCCTATCGATCCGATCCGGGCGCCGCGGTCGCTTGCCCTTGACAGGGCAAACCCTCAGGGCGTGTCCTCGTCGGTGGACAGGGCGCGCCGCTCGATCTTCGCCCGCGCCACCAAGTCGTCCAGCACCGCCTCGAAGCCGTGATCACCCAGGCTGCGGGCGAGCATGCGACGCTCTGCATCGCGCACGGCCGCGTCCAGGTCATCGGGTTCGCCGTCCTCTACCCCGAGCACCGTCACCATCACGGCGTCACCACCGGGCAGCTGTCCGGTGACGGACGTCGGTTCACCCTCGCTCGGACGCGGCGCCCGGAATGCCAGCTCCAGGGCGGTGGGCGGGACCTCGGCGTCATTGCGGGTGATGAAGCCCGGGCGCTGAACCTCGTAATCTCCTGCGACCACCTCCAGCCCTTCACCGGCCCCAAGCCGGGATCCCATGGCGTCAGCGGCGGCGAGTGCGGCCTCGGCCGACGCCTGCTCCTGCAGCACCTGGACGATCTCGTCCCGAACCTCCTCCAGGGGGCGCCCAGCGGCGGGCTCATGCTCGTCGACGCGCAGCACGATGGCCTGCATTCGGTCCGCGTCCGGCTCCAGGAGCTCGCTGTTGTTTCCCCGGACCAAGACGTCCTCGCTGAAGGCCGCCGCGATGACCCGTGTTGGGGCCAGCGGTCCTTCGCCGCCTGCGCCATCACGGGTGATCCAGTCGCTAGTTTGCACCTCGAGCCCAAGGGCCTCGGCGGCAGGAATCAGGCTGTCGGGCGCCTCATAGGTCAGGTTGGCCAACTGTTCGGCGAGCTCGAAATAGGCGGCCTCGGCCTCGCCGCTACCGAGCTCGGCGGCCAGCTGGTCGCGCACCTCGTCGAAGGGCCGGGGTTCGCCTCCCTCGACGGCCGTGACCTCGATCAGGTGATAGCCGAAGCGGCTCCGCACCGGCTCGCTCACCCTACCCTGTTCCAGCTCGAACGCGGCTTGCTCGAAGGCCGGATCCATGATGCCGCGGCCCACCATGCCGAGGTCGCCACCCTGCGCGGCGCTGCCCGGATCCTCGGAATGCTCGGCCGCGACGTCCGCGAAGTCTGCCCCCGATTCGACCTGCTCGCGAATGCCCATGAGCTCGGCCTTGATCCCATCCGCCGTGTCGGCGTCCGCATCGGCCGGCACCTGCAACAGGATATGCCGAATCTCGCGACGCTCGGGCTCCATGAACTCATCGACTCGGGCGTCATAGGCGGCGCGAAGGGACGCCTCATCGGGGGCAGCCGATTCCGTTGAGAGCTGCTCGGCGTCGAGCAGCAGATAGGAGATGCGCACCCGTTCGGGCGCAACGAAGCGATCTGGATTCTGATCGTAGAAGGCCTGTACCTCGGCATCCGAGGGATCTTCATTGGGCGCGAAGTCTCCCGCCGGCAGGAGGACATAGGCAAGGTCGCGTCGTTGCCGGAGCAGACGCGTGGCGGCGTCGACCTCCGCGTCGGTGACGAAGGCCGAGTCGCTGACCGCGCGCGGCAGCTGGGTCGACAGCAGGCCGCGTCTGAGCTGCTCCTCGTAGGCGCTCGGCGTCAGGCCCTGCAACCGGAGTACGCGTTCGTAGGTATTCTTATCGAAACGGCCGTCCGCGAGGAAGGCGGGCTCCGCAAGGATGGCGGCACGCACGGCCTCATCGGACACCCGGAGGCCCATGTCGAGCGACGCATCCATCAGAACGGTGTCGCGAATCATCCGATCCAGCACCTGGGCGCGTAGGTCCATGCCCTCGAACAGGTCGGGGTTGTAGGCGGCACCGAGGCGCTCGCGCAACTGCATGCGTGAGCGATCGACGTTCCGGTCCAATGCCCGCTCGGTGATCTTGGTGCCGTCGACCTTCGCCACGACGGGCTCTGCCCCTCCGCCCAGGTAGGAATCGATCCCCCAGAACGCGAAAGGCACGCTGATCAGAATCACGATGGCCCAGGCCACCCAACCCTGCGCGCGCTCTTTGATCGCCTGCAACATGGCGCTACCCCATAGTCGGTCCGGCGTTCCGCGGTCGGCCGTCGACCGGCGCGCCCCGCCTGATGAATGAAAACCGGAAGTTCAGAGGGCTTCTCGAGAAACCCGAGCCCCCTAGACCCTGGACACAAAAAAACGCGCCTGCCCGGATGGGAAGGCGCGCTTTCTTCAGAGTTGGCGGAGTGGACGGGACTCGAACCCGCGACCCCCGGCGTGACAGGCCGGTATTCTAACCAACTGAACTACCACTCCTAGAAACTGTGACTCTTGTTTGTTGGGCTCCGAACTGCTGCTACCGGTTCGCTGCCGACTGGTGGGTGCTGCAGGGCTCGAACCTGCGACCCTCGCCTTGTAAGGGCGATGCTCTAGCCAACTGAGCTAAGCACCCTTGGGTGCCGCTGTCGCCGACCCTGGAGAATGTCCCGCAGGGGGCCGTTGCTCAGTTCAGCGCCCGACTAAGCCAGCTATTGTATAGCGTCTTTGAGCGCCTTACCAGCCTTGAATGAAGGAGATTTCGAGGCGGCGATCTCGATGGTCGCGCCGGTTTGCGGATTCCGCCCGGTGCGTGCGGCCCGCTCCTTCACCTGGAAGGTGCCGAAACCGATGATCGACACGGTGTCACCGCCCTTGAGAGCCTTGGCAATCTCATCCGTCAGCGCATCGAGCGCCCGTCCAGCTGCGGACTTCGAGATGTCTGCCCCCTCTGCCATGGCATCGATAAGATCCGATTTGTTCATTCTGCCCCCAGTGTCTCGAAATAACCGTGAATTACGCTCGATTCTGTCGCTGGCGCCTTCGACAAGGCCGCAATCAGCATCGGCCAGGGTCTGCCTCGCCGGGACTGAATGGTGTCGAGTGTGCGCTGGACTGTCAAGCGAGTTCAGGGTCCGCGTCAGGCTTACCCGTACGTCGAGGCGGCCACCCATCGCACGTCACCCAACTGTCTGTGGTGGCCCTGCGCCACACCGAGCCAACCCTGCCAGAATCTGATGCCTGCCGTTGCGCAGCCGGTCTCCAAACCCCTGGGGCAATCCGCGCTCGACGACTGTCGAAGCAGGTCCCAAGGTTGGTTGCCCTGCGTGGCGTGAGGATTCGGCGGCATCCCTGCCACATCCGACCAGATAGCCCCCGACCGGCCCGCACTAGTGGTGCATACGGACCCCGTCCGCGCCGTCTTCTGCCGCTGGCTGCTCCGCCGAACGGGGCTCGGGGGCCTCGCTCGCCTCGGCATCGGAATCGCCTGCCGGTGCAGGACGAGGCGTTTCTGCCAGCGCGAGCTCCAATACCTCATCGATCCATCGCACGGCCTTGATGTCCAGACTCTGCTTGATGTTCTTCGGGATGTCGACCAGGTCTCGCTCGTTCTCGTGCGGGATCAGCACCGTCTCGATCCCGCCACGGTGCGCGGCCAGCAGTTTCTCCTTCAGGCCGCCGATTGGCAGTACCTCCCCGCGGAGCGTGATCTCCCCGGTCATGGCGACGCTCGATCGCACAGGGATCTTGGTCAATGCGGACACCAACGCCGTGCACATCGCGACACCGGCACTCGGGCCGTCCTTGGGCGTAGCACCCTCGGGGACGTGGATGTGCAAGTCGAACTTCTGGTGAAAGTCCTGATCGATGCCGAGTGTCTGGGCGCGGCTGCGCACGACCGTGAGCGCGGCTTGGATCGACTCCTGCATCACGTCGCCAAGTTGCCCGGTGTAGGTGAACTTGCCCTTGCCGGGTACGAGCGCGGACTCGACCCGCAGCAACTCCCCACCCACCTCGGTCCAGGCCAGGCCCGTGACCTGCCCGATCTGGTCGTGCTCCTCGGCGCGACCGAAGCGGAACCGTTGGACGCCCAGATACTTCTCCAACGACTTGGGCGTGACGACCACAGAGCCTCCGCCGCGCTTCTTGAGTAGCACCTCCTTGACCACCTTGCGGCAGATCTTGGAACACTCACGCTCCAGATTCCGCACACCGGCCTCCCGGGTGTAGTAGCGGATGATGTCCCGCACCGCACCCTCGCGGATGGTCAGCTCGGCCTTTTTGAGGCCGTTGTTCTTCATCTGCTTCGGGATCAGGTACCGCTGGGCGATATTGACCTTCTCGTCCTCGGTGTAACCGGCGAGTCGGATCACCTCCATGCGATCGAGCAGCGCCGGCGGGATGTGCAGCGTGTTGGCAGTGCCGACGAACATGACCTCGGAGAGGTCGAAGTCCACCTCCAGATAGTGGTCATTGAAGGTGTGGTTCTGTTCCGGGTCCAGCACCTCCAGCAACGCGGAGGCAGGGTCGCCGCGGAAGTCCATGGCCATCTTGTCGATTTCATCAAGCAGGAAGAAGGCGTTACGACTACCCGCCTTGGCCAGGTTCTGGATGATCTTGCCCGGCAGGGCGCCGATGTAGGTCCGACGATGACCTCGGATCTCGGCCTCGTCGCGCACACCGCCGAGGGACATGCGCACGAACTTGCGGTTGGTGGCCCGCGCGATCGACTGGCCCAGCGACGTCTTGCCGACGCCGGGAGGGCCCACGAGACAGAGGATCGGCCCCTTCAGCTTCTTCACGCGCTGCTGGACGGCCAAATACTCGAGGATACGCTCCTTGACCTTCTCCAGCCCGTAGTGGTCGGTGTCCAACACCTTCTGCGCAACCCGGATGTCGTTGCGGATACGGGTGCGCTTCTTCCAGGGCACCGACACCAGGGTGTCGATGTAGTTGCGCACCACCGTTGCCTCGGCGGACATGGGCGACATCAGCTTGAGCTTGTTCAGCTCCGCCGTGGCCTTCTCCTTGACCTCCTTGGGCATGCCGGCCCCTTCGATGCGCTTGCCGAGGTCCTCGAGCTCGTTCGGGGCATCTTCCAGCTCACCCAGCTCCTTCTGGATGGCCTTCATCTGTTCGTTGAGGTAGTACTCGCGCTGGTTCTTCTCCATCTGACGCTTGACCCGACCACGAATCCGCTTCTCCATCTGCAGGATGTCGTTCTCGGCCTCCATCAGGCCCATCAGGTGTTCGAGGCGTTTCTGCACGTCGGCCATTTCCAAGACGTGCTGCTTCTCCTCCAGCTTCAGTGACATGTGGGCCGCCATGGTGTCCGCCAGACGACCGACCTCGTCGATGCTGGCCAACGAGGTCAACACCTCCGGCGGCACCTTCTTGTTCAGCTTGACGTACTGATCGAACAGGGTGACGGCGGAGCGCATCAGCACTTCCTGTTCGCGGTCGTCCATGTCGAGTGCGTCGGCGAGCGGCTCGACCACGGCGCCGAAGGCGCCATCGGTCGTGATGTAGCGCTCGGCACGCGCGCGACGATGTCCCTCGACCAGGACCTTGACGGTCCCGTCGGGCAACTTCAGCAACTGCAGGACGTTGGCGAGCGTGCCGATCTGGTGAAGGTCCGACACGCCAGGGTCGTCAACGTCGGCATTCTTCTGCGCGATGAGCAGGATCTGCTTGTCGGTCGCCATGGCGTTGTCGAGCGCCTTGATGGACTTCTCCCGGCCGACGAACAGCGGAATGACCATATGCGGGTACACCACGACGTCGCGGAGCGGAAGCACCGGGACTTCCTGCCCGTCCGCCGCCTCGTGGTCGTGGTCTTTGGTGGATTCACCCATGGGATGCTTGCTCCGGTTGACCATGCGTCGCCGGTATTCGTGGCCTGTTGCCGACACCGTCCGCCGCCGTGGTTAGAGTAATCATGAATAACAGTAAGGGTTGGGCCAATCCAGGCCGCTTCAATCGGTGTTCGAACCCATCCCGTGTGCCGGTCCCAGCGGCACGCCGGGGGTCGCAGGTCGTCCCGGCGTCGTGGATCGAAGGGAGTGCAGCGCGTGATAGGCTGCGGCACGACGAGGGGTTGACGTGGACGCTCCGACGAGCCGAGCCAAGGGGATTGGGATGGGGGGTTCAGGACTGACGACGCCCGTGGCGCCGATCCGAGAACGGACGTCGATCAGGTCGCCTCTAGCACGCCGGACGGGACGACATCCAGCAGCCAATCACCGACCCGTGCAGACATCTACTACGCAAGGGACATGGCTTGGCGGGATATGGCCAACGCGCCAAGCTTCGCCGCGAGAGCGGTCCGACAATCGACCGATCGCGCAGACGTCCCGCGGAGGGCGATGCGTCAATCGGATGAGGCGGCCAGGGCCTGCTCGCCGCCGTCGTAGATGACGAAGGGACTGTTCTCACCGGCGATCACGGATGAATCGATGACCACCTTGCCGACGCTCTCGAGCGACGGCAGGTCGTACATGATGTCGAGCAACACCTGCTCCATGATGGTCCGCAACCCGCGCGCTCCGGTCTTGCGCTCCATCGCCTTGACGGCGATTGCGTGTAAGGCGTCCTCGCGCACCTCCAGTTCGCACCCTTCCATGGAGAAGAGCCTCGAATACTGCTTATAGAGCGCATGCTTGGGCTCGGTGAGGATGCGGACCAGCGCAGGCTCGTCGAGTTCGTCCAACGTCGCCATGACTGGCAAACGGCCGACGAATTCCGGAATCAGTCCATAGCTGACCAAGTCCTCGGGTTCCACGCCGCAGAGCAGTTCGCCGATCTTCTTGCTGTCGTCCTTTGAATGGACCTCGGCGGAGAAGCCGATGCCGCCCCTGCGCGACCGGCGCTCGATGATCTTGTCGAGCCCGGCGAAGGCACCGCCCACGATGAACAGGATGTTCGACGTGTCGACTTGCAAGAATTCCTGCTGCGGATGCTTGCGCCCGCCCTGGGGCGGCACGGACGCCACCGTACCCTCGATCAGCTTCAAGAGTGCCTGCTGGACCCCCTCACCCGAGACATCGCGGGTGATGGACGGGTTGTCGGCCTTGCGTGAGATCTTGTCGATTTCGTCGATGTAGACGATGCCGGTCTGGGCTTTTTCGACGTCGTAGTCGCACTTCTGCAGCAACTTCTGGATGATGTTCTCGACGTCCTCGCCGACGTAACCCGCCTCGGTGAGCGTGGTCGCGTCCGCGATGGTGAAGGGGACATTCAGGAGTCGCGCGAGGGTCTCGGCCAACAGGGTCTTGCCCGAGCCAGTGGGACCGATGAGCAGGATGTTGCTCTTGGAGATCTCGATGTCTTCCTTGGCATCGGCGGCTTCGAGGCGTTTGTAGTGGTTGTAGACGGCGACAGAAAGGACTTTCTTCGCCTGCTCCTGACCGATTACGAACTGGTCGAGACTCTCCTTGATCTCGCGGGGCTTGGGCAGGCGGCTCGTGGCATCGCCGACACCCTCCTGCATCTCTTCACGAATGATATCGTTGCAGAGCTCGACACACTCGTCGCAGATGAAGACGGACGGACCCGCAATCAGCTTGCGGACCTCATGCTGGCTCTTTCCGCAGAACGAACAGTACAGCAGCTTCCCTTCGTCGTTCTTTCCGTGGCTGTTTCCGCTCATAGGTGGCGAGGTCTCCGCGGGCCGGTCGGACGCTGCGAGTCGCCGCAGGTCGTACTCTTTCGTGACGGTATCATAACGCTTCGCATCGGGATCGCAAGCCAACCGGTTTCCGGGCGGGCCAGACCAATCCGCCCCGCTCGGGGAGAGCCTGACGTCCGATCAGCTGCCCAGGGCGCCCGTACGCTCATCCAATACCTTGTCGATCAGGCCGTATTCCACCGACGCCTCGCCCCCCATGAAGCGGTCGCGCTCGGTGTCCTCTGCGATCTTCTCCAGCGGCTGGCCGGTGTGATGGGCAAGGATATGGTTGAGCTGATCGCGGATATGTAGGATCTCGCGCGCGTGGATGTCGATGTCCGTCGCCTGCCCCTGGAAGCCGCCTAGGGGCTGGTGGATCATCATCCGCGAGTGGGGCAGGCAATAGCGCTTTCCGGCCGCTCCGCCGGCGAGCAGCAACGCCCCCATGCTGGCCGCCTGGCCGATGCACATGGTGCTCACATCCGGCCGGATGAAGCGCATGGTGTCGTAGATGGCGAGGCCAGCCGTTACCGAACCGCCGGGCGAATTGATGTAGAAGTGGATGTCCTTGTCCGGGTTCTCGGACTCCAAGAACAGCAGTTGGGCCACGACGAGGTTGGCGACGTGGTCCTCGACCGGGCCGACCAGGAACACGACGCGCTCCTTGAGCAGCCGGGAGAAGATGTCGAACGAGCGTTCACCGCGGGCGGTCTGCTCGATCACCATCGGGATCAGACCCAGGGCGCGGGGCTCCGGCGGGCGTTGGTCGAAGGTCTCGATCATGGACAATGCACCTCTGGATGCAGGCGAAGAAGACGATTCGGAGGGGGAACCAAGATAGTGTCGGTCGTCGCCTTGCGCAACGACGCGTGCCGACGAGACGGCATTGGAGCACCGCCGCACGGCCCCGACTCGCGGAGACATGACAGCCTACCGTCCGTGGTATGCACCGGAAGCGGAGCCTGTACTCCGGCCCGCTCGCGGCGATCGAGCGCGGTACATCCCACGAGCTAGTTCGACGCCGCGCGGCGGTCGGCCCTCGGGACAGTCGTCTGCAATCGACTAGGCCGCAGGCTCGGTCAGGGCCCCGAAAGTCGTCGCCACTTCCTCGACCTCGGCACTCTCGAGCAAGTTCGCAACGACGAGCTCCTCCAGCGCCAGGGCCTCCATAGACGACAAGCGCTGCGGATCCGCGTAGTAGTAGTCGATCACGTCTTGCGGGTGCTCGTAGGACGCCGCCGCCTCTTCGACCAACGCTCGAACCCGATCCGGGCTCGCACTGAGACCGCGTGCCTTGACCACCTCGGCAACGACCAAGCCGAGCCTGACACGCCGCTGCGCCGACTCCGTGAACAGCTCGTCCGGCAGGTCCATCTCCGCCGAGACACCCGCCGATTGCAGTGTCTGGCCCTTGAGCGCCGCGATCTCCTGGCGAACCAGGGCGTCGGGCAGATCCAGGGGATTGGCCTCGATGAGCGCGTCCATGACCTGCTCCTTGACGCGCGCCTCGATGCGTTGATGCATCTCGCGCTCCATATTGGAGCGGATGTCCGTCCGGAAACGCCCCTCGTCGCCGTCGTCGATCCCAAAGGCCGCCATAAAATCGGCATCGATTTCCGGCAGCTTCGACTCGGCCACTTCCTCGACGCTGACCTCGAACCGAGCGGGCTTACCGGCGAGGTCGGCGTTGTGGTAATCGTCCGGGAAGCTGACTTCGACCGCGCGCGCTTCACCGGCCGCGGCGCCCTCGAGCTGCGACTCGAAGCCCGGGATGAAGCCGCCGCTGCCGAGTTCGAGCTGCTGATGCTCGGCGCTGCCACCGTCGAAGGCCTCACCGTCGATGAAGCCCTTGAAGGAGATGGTCACCCGATCGCCCGACTGTGCAGCACGCTCCGCCGCCTCCCAGGTCCGGCGCTGGGTGCGCAGGCGCTCGAGCATGTTGTCGATGTCGCCGTCGGTGACCTCCGCGGTCGGGCGCTCGACACGCTTGCCACTCAGGTCGCTCAACTCGAATTCCGGCAACACCTCGAACGACGCGGTGTAGGCATAGCGGCGTTGGTCGAGGTCGATATCGGGCTCGATATCCGGCTGCCCCGCCGGCTTCAGCTCCTCTTGAGAGACCGCGTCGGCGAAGCTGGACTGCACCATCTCGCCGAGGACTTCGCCACGCACACTGTCCCCGAAACGCTGCCGGAGGACCCGCATCGGCACCTTGCCGGGCCGGAAGCCGGGCAGTCGCGCTTGTGCGGCAACCTCGCGCAGCCGCTGGTCGACTTTTTGCTCGACGTCGTCTGCCGACAGCTCTACGGTCATTCGGCGGGCGAGCCCTTCACCGGCCTCGACGGACACTTGCATCTGTTTACGCTCCTCGCGTGAAAGTCAACGGGATGGCAAATCGACCAGTATACGCCCCGACAGCCCTCGACTACAAAAGATATACGGCCACCCGATCGTCGCCCCCGATGCCTCCGGTCTCAGATCACTGGCAGATCCAAGCGCGGGAACACGACAATACGCGGGGCGTCCGAGTCGCCCATGGGCACCTGCACTTGCCCGCCTTACGCGCCAAGTGCAGCATCCAATACCAACACCGCATACCACCCAAGAACCGAGACCATGGCGAGACCCACCGTGGCGCACATCGACCTCAGCGCCATCAGACACAACCTGGAGGTTGCGAAGGCGCAGGCACCGACCGCGCAGGTCTTGGCCGTTGTCAAGGCCAACGCCTACGGGCACGGCGCCGTCGCTGTGGCAGAGACGCTGGCCGGGACTGCAGACGCCTTCGCAGTCGCCTGCACCGAAGAAGCGCTGGAACTGCGCGAGTCTGGCCTCGACGCACCGATCGTGCTACTAGAGGGCGTCTTCGCACCCGAGGAACTCGACATCGCGGACACCGCTCGGCTCGGACTCGTGGTACACGGCGAGGACCAACTGCGCTGGGTGCTCGACGCCAGGCCGAACTCCCCGTTTTGGGTGTGGCTGAAGATGGATACGGGCATGCATCGCCTGGGATTCGCGCCCGAAGACTACGCTGCGACCCACTCGGCCCTGCGCGGCTGTCCCCATGTCGGCGAAATCGTGCTCATGACCCATCTAGCCCGCGCCGACGAACCATCCCACCCGGGTACGGCGGACCAGCTCGCAGTGTTCCGGTCCCACGCCGGCACGCTACCCGGCCCGTTCAGTGCGGCGAACTCCGCGGCCGTGATCGACCATGCAAAGGCGCGCGGCCAATGGCTACGCCCCGGGATCATGCTCTACGGCGCCACGCCCTTCGGTGAGACCCACCCGAGCGCGGCCCTGCTGCGACCGACCATGGCACTCGAATCTCATCTCATCGGCGTGCGCGAACTCGACCCAGGCGAGGCCGTGGGGTATGGCGGTCGCTTCGTCTGCACTGCACCAACCCGGGTCGGTGTGGTCGCCGCAGGCTACGCGGACGGCTACCCGCGCCACGCAAGGGACGGCACCCCGGTGGCTGTAAACGGCAAACCAAGCCGCATCATCGGACGCGTATCGATGGACATGCTCACCGTCGACCTCAGCTCGCAGCCCGAGGCGAAACCCGGTGATCCGGTGCAACTCTGGGGGGACCGCGTGGCCGTGAATGCGGTTGCGGCGGCGAGCGGCACCATCGCCTACCAGCTATTCACGGGGCTCTCCGCGCGCGTGCCCAGGCGCTACCTGCGCGCGTAGGAAACCGAGACGTCGGCAGAGGCAACGGGAGCGGTCTCAGGCCCCGGCGATGGTGCCCGGGGCGGGACTCGAACCCGCATGCCCGAAGGCGAGGGATTTTAAGTCCCTTGTGTCTACCGATTTCACCACCCGGGCGGGGAGGCGTCGCGTCGTCGCGACGGTCGTGGGAGGAGACTTCGCAGCGGCTGAGGCTCAAGCCGCCGGGGAAAAGAGTGGAGGCTGAGGTCGGAATCGAACCGGCGTCCACGGCTTTGCAGGCCGCTGCATAACCACTCTGCCACTCAGCCGAAGCCTAACATTATATCCAGCCAGTCGCGCGATGTCACTAGCCGAAACCATGAACACCTGCGCTGTCCCGATTTCCGGTCACTCCTGGGCCTGCTGCCCGAGAGTCGCCCGGCCCACGGAGCGGCACCGACGGATCACGAGCTTGCTCCATCGCGAACCGGGACCTGCCGCCCGGCGATTCGGACGCGATCAACCGCCAACGATCACGCCACGCCGTGTGACCGGGCTAGAGCAGCCGCGCCTCGGCCAGCGCATGCAGCTCCGCGGCAAGATCACCGGACAAGCCAGTGGCATGGCGGGCGAGGAGATCTCGACCGAGGGCGAGCCAGTGCGACCGACCTTGGGTCGCCAACCTGGCGAGCGGCTCCGTGCCGCCGCTTTCGTGCCAGGCGTCGTAGGCCTCGGCCAGGCTCGGGAACAGGTGCTTGCGCATGTTGTTGAGGTTACCGACATAGAAGTGCAGCGCTGGGACGTCGCCCTGCGCCGCAAGCCTGGGCAGGGTCACCAGGGCGTCGGCCAGGTGGTCGCGAACTGCGCGAGCCGCGAGTTCCGCCGGCGTGCCGATCAGATCCGCCAACATGGCATTCCAAGCCGCGTCGTCCAGCAGCCGACCCGCCTCTACTTCGCCCTGTTCGTGCAACATCGCGTTGTCGAGTTCGCGGTCGGTCATGGCGTCCAGTGAGCCCTCCAGGTCACCATCGAAGTCGTAGCACGCGAAGGCACGGCCGAGGGCATTGTCGGGACGGTTCCAGCGCCAGCTCTCAAGCCTCTCCCAGAGCATGCGGCGCAGCGACTCGCGGCGCAGGAAGATGCTGTTGCCGCGCGTCATGGCGGGCGGCGCGGTCAGGTCGCGGGCGAACTCGCCGTCCGCGACGTAGACCGTATATCCGCCGCGGCTGACCCGTTGCTGCAGACGACCGAGGAAGAAGTGCGGTTTGGCGCCGTTGCCCAGGCCGCTGCTGTACACCAGGCCGTCGTCCGCGAGCCGGGTGTTGACGGCGTCCGTATCGAAGGGGTCGTAGTCGCGGCCGGCGATGCTGAGCGGGCGCAGGTCGGCCGCCTCGAGCGACTCCCAACGCTCCTCGCGGGCGGCGAGCCAGTCGCCGACAGCGTCCTTGCCGAGGCGGGCGCCATAGGGCAGCTTGTGCTCCCAGCGGTAGTACTCGCGCATCTTCATCAGATACACGCAGAGCGAGTAGTCGCCGCCGTGCCTGGCGTCGGAGACGTCGCAGTTGTATTGCACGGACTCGGTTAGGCTGGCCAGTTGTTCTGGGGTCATCAAGAGAACCTCGGCGGGCAGAGCTGTTCGGTGCGGCTGGATTTCCTATCAAAATACTCGGACTTAACGGTAGCAACCAGTGGCGCCATGGGCAAACCTCGCCCCGCGCCCAATGCCCCGCTTTCGCCGGCAGGCGCCCGCCCCCACTTGACGCGGTCAGAACAATCATGAAGACGGGAGTCAGCCGCACCATGGCGCTACGCATCAAGAGCCACTGGCAGAACGAGGACGTGGACCGCTCACTTGCCGACATCGGCGGCGCGCTCGCGTTCATCGCCTTCCGCATCGCCACGGACAAGGCCATCACGCTGCACTGCGAGCGCTTCGTCTACCGCGACGACGCGCAGCGCATGCTCGTGATCCAGGAGTATCTGGTGTTCCTGATCCAGATCGCGGACCGCCTTGCGCACCGGCGCTTCGACGACGCGCAGCGCCGCGAGCTGGTGACCGGCTTCGCGCGCAAGTGCGTCGAGCACGTCCAGGACAACAGCCAGGACCTGCTCGGCCCAGGTGACTACGGCTCGCCCTTCATCCGGCGGCTCAACGAGCGCTCCGCGGAGTACGCCGAGTTCCAACTGGACGACGAGGGGCCGTCGTACAGCTTCCTGCGCCACCTGGGCTTCGAGGTGCAACAGCTGATGGGCGACCAGGACGAGAACCGCTGGGTCATCGATCAGGTCATGGACAAGGACGGCTGGGATGCCTACAAGCGTTTCGCGAAGGCCTTTAGGGACCTGTTCGAATGACCGCCGCAGCGGCTGGCGTCGGCCTCGGCCCGCGCCTCGACCACAGAATGCCGCAGAGGATCAACAGCAACCCGGCCAGGTGGCCAAGGGTCGGTTCCTCACCGAGAAACACCACGCCGACACCGACGGCCCAGACCGGAATCAGGTAGTTCATCTGCGCTGTGAAGGTCGGTCCCGCCGTGCGGATGAGACGAAAATAGACCACCATCGCGGTGGCCGTGGAGAACAGGCCTAGGAACAGTACCGCAAAAAGGATAGACGGCGTCAGCGCGTCGATGGCGGCAGCGACTGTCGGAGCCCGCCAGGTGTCGAGCCCGAGGGGGACCGACAGCAGGCCGGCAAGCAAGATGGTCGCCGCTGCCGTGGACAGCGCGTCACTCGGCGGTCGCAGCCGGGCCAGGATCGCCGAGGTGCCATAGCACATGGCGCCGGCCAAGACGGCCAGCATCGGCAGCAATGGTCCGCGGTCGCCGCCGGCCGCAAGCAGCGCCTCCGGGCCGATCAACACCACCACGCCGAAGAAGCCGATCAGGAAGCCCACCACCCGATTCCCGGTGAGCCGCTCGCCGGGCACGAATAGGTGCGCGAGCCCCAGTGTCGCTAGGGGCATCACCGCCATCAGGATGCCGGCGAGACCGCTGTCGATGGAGCGTTGGCCCCAGGTGATGAGCGAGAACGGCAGCAGGTTGCCGACCAGGGCGATCAGCACGAGGAAGAGCCAGAGCTTGGCGCCCCGCGGCGGTCGCCGCCCCAGCAGCCAGGCCAGTCCCACCAGCACCAGCGCCCCGAGCCCAAGACGCGCGCTGACGACCCATTCCACCGGCAGGGCCTCCACGGCCAGCTTCGTGAACAGGAAGGCGGAGCCCCACATCGCGGTCAGCGCGAGCAGGCTCAGCCATTCGTCGGCGCCGTACCGGCGCTCAGACACCGTCCGCTCGCACCGACGCTAGAGCAGCACCATCACCAGGGCCGCCGCCAACAGCAGCCATTGGGCGCCATTGATGTAGACGCTGATCCGATGGAGGCGCTCGAAGTGGTTATCCTCGCCGGCATCCCGTGCCGCGTTGATACGCGGCATCAACACCTGCCGCGCATACCAGAAACCTCCCGCGCTCAGGGCCGCAAACAGGGCCGCGACCTGTTCGGCCCCGAGCAGCAGGGCGATGGCGGCCAGGGCGGACACCGCGCCGATGGTCAGGTAGTACCAGGGAAACACCTGTCGGATGAAGCCGCCGGCCGTCTCGAAGGGCAACTTTGTGAATACCAGCGGCGCCATGACGGCGGAGAAGAAGGTCATGCCGCCGAACGCAAGCGCGAGCGACAGGCCCGCGACCACCTCGAAACCGATTGTTAGATTCATGCATGTTCTCCAGTGACGGGGGACGGCGTCGCGAGCCGCAACCGCGGGTCCGGCGGATACACCGCGAGCCGGAGCCGGCAGCGCCGAACGCCTTCGATCAGTGTCTCGACAGATTGGGTTTGGTCCGCACGAGGCAACGCCTCGATGCGCCGCTCGAACGCTCGGGGTGAGCACGAGTCCACCGCGGACCTCAGTGCTGACAGATCTGGCACCAGTAGGTGGAGCGCGGCCGCACGCCGAGCGATGCACGCCGCACAGGCGCGCCGCAACAGAGGCATGGCAAGTCGCGACGGCCATAGACCCAGAGACGGCCACGACCGTCGGGGTCGAACCGTGTCGTACGAGCCCCGCCGCCCAAGTTGTCCGCGAGCAGGTCAGCAGCCCGTCGGTAGAGGGCGACGAGCACCCTGTCATCCAGGGCCGCCAGCCGCGTCATCGGCGTAACGCCCTCAAGGAATAGCAACTCGGACTTGTACACGTTACCGATACCAGCGGCGATCCGTTGGTCCAGCAGCAAGTCGGCGATCAGGGTCTGCGACGAGGCGAGGGCCCCAACCCGGCGAAGCAAGTCATCCGTATCCAGGCCGTCCCGGATCAGATCCGCACCGAGGCGAGCCTCCTGATCGGAACGCAGGAAGCCCCGCCCGCACAGCCACTGCACCTCCCTGGCGTTGAAGCACACGAACTCGCGTTGCCCCGCGGCGATGATCACCGACGCCTGGCGGCGCGGCTTGCGCCAGCGTGCCCCTTGCGGGTAGCTGTGCCAGGAACCGTACATGCCGAGATGGGAACGCAGCTGCATCCCGTCGGCAAAGGCAACGAACAGGTGCTTCCCCTCGCTCCAGGCACGAATCACAGGTCCGACGACCGTGCGCGACGGGCCGAAAGCGGGATGCAGCCTAACCGACTGCAGTTGCAGGTCCCGAAGCGTAGCGTCGAGATAGACCGCAATCTTGTGGATGGTATCGCCTTCCGGCACGGGTAGGTCGGGAAAGTGGATGGTGCAGTCGGCGCCGGCCCAGGCCACCGCGGCCCGGCGGCACTCATACCGACCGCGTGTTCTCGCGGGAGAGTCTACCGCGGAGCTAGGCGTTGCAAGAACCTCCCAAAAAAAACCCGCCCGAAGGCGGGGGGAACACGACAAGGAGTCAGAGAGCTTCAGTGAAGCTCGCACTCTTTGAGCTGCGCAGTGCCGGAAAGTTCGCCGAAAATTGACCGCTCCAACTCTACCCACGCCGCACCCCTCTCTGCCCATCGCCGACGTCCTGGAAACAACGCCGCAGGCATCGCCATCCCTTGCCAAGGGTTGAGCCCAGTAAGAGCAGCCGACGGCCCAACTGCTCCTTACCCAGTTGCTACTTCTTAGGTTGAATTCGACCGTGTCGGATCGACCTCCCCGACATCAGTGCTCTACCCAGCGGCGGGATTGTGGTATGGTTATCCCCAATCAACAGGCGGTTTTCGCACCCACGAAGCCAACACACATCGCCTGTGGCGCTCCCAACACGACCGCCGCGACGCAACACGACGCGATCGCAGCGCAACCCTTACGGCGGCATAGCTTTTCGACACCTTTACCGAGGATCCGCGATCGGTCCCCGATGATCCGTCGATTTTGGCAACGATGCAGTTTTCAGCGATGTGCCCCTTGAAGGCCGGTTGGAGTCCTTGGTCACCCCAATCGTCTCCAACGTCACACCTGGGTTGGAGTCCTTGGTCACCCCAATCGTCTCCAACGTCACACCTGGGTGAATAGGTGTCGATCACCGATATCGCAGCAAATAGTCCTAGCAACGAAGCGTCGCGAACCTCGGCCGGTGCCCCTCAGACCCTGACGCACTGATTGGGGGCGACCGCACCGAAACCGACGGAGCCACGGCGCGCCACCCGTCGCTAGGGGTCGCTCATCCTCGGGACCGCACTCCGCTAGACCAAACCTGTCAATCGCATGGTCACACGTCGATGACCTCTATTCCCATGGCCGCCGAACAGGGCGCAGCCTATCCACTCAGCAGCTCAGCGCGTCGCGCAACCCAGGCGAACCAACGCCCGGGGCGTCCGCGCGCGCGTCACAACGAGGTTAGTGAATGAGCGTACGCATTTCAGGAGATACGCTTGCGTTGGATCGCAAGCTCGTCCGCAGGATCAACCGTCACGCAGACGCCCTCGCGCAATCCGCTCCAGGCCAGGCACTGGACCTGCAGGTGCGCATCGCCGAGGAGTTCGACCAGCTACGCGGCCATCGGGTGCGATGCGAGTTGGTGGCGAGCCTCTCCCCGCGCCGGCAGATCATCGTGCGCGAGGCACAGAAGAAGGCCGAAGAATCCATCGACACTGCCTTCTCGGGCCTGAAGACCAAGTTGCGGCGCCAGCGCGTGCGCAGCCTCGTCAAGGTCGATGTGGAAGGCGCCCTGCGCGCCACCGGGACCTAACCGCCAAGCATCACCGACTCCAACGGCCACAGGGCCACACGGGGCTCGCCGAGCTCCGAGCGTCCATTCCAGCGCCGCGATCCGGCACGATCCCGAATGCCGATCGCCGCGGGGCTGACATTCCGCGACCACCATGGCTCAAGCCTCTTGCGCCCTCCAATGCGGTGGGGCGCTTTGCCCGACCGGGCCAGCCCCGACACCGCCGGCACACCACGACATCCCGAGTCGCGCGTCGGGGAACTGCCTACAAGATCCGGAGACTCGACAGACCCGCGTCGACCGCAATCACCTGCCCTGTTACCGACGGGGCATCGCGTAGCAGCCAGGCTGCGGTTCGGGCGATCTCCCGAGGGTCAGCGATTCGCTTCAGCGGATGCCGTGCCTCGGCTGCTGAACGCTTGTCGTCGGTGCCGAGCAGCCTCTGCGCTAGCGGCGTATCGGTGAGCGTGGGTGCAATGGCATTGACGCGAATCGTTGGTGCCAACTCCGCCGCCAACGAACGAGTCAGCCCCTCGACCGCCCCCTTCGCGGCCCCCACCGCTGCGTGGTAAGGCATGCCCGTGCGCACCGCAACAGTGCTGAACAAGAGCACGGACGCACCCTCGGAGCGTTTCAGGGCCGGCAGCGCTGCCTTCAGCGCACGCACCGCGCCCAGCACATTGACTTCCCACTCTTCGTTGAAGTCCTGCTCCTTGAGCCGCTCAAAGGGTTTGAGCCGAATCCCGCCCGGACAGTAGACAAGTCCGTCCAGCCGCTCCGGCAATTGCTCCGTCGGAAAGGCATCGCCGTGCAGATCCCAGCGCAGGCCCCGTGCGCCGGGGAGATCCAGCGCGCGCTCCGGGTCGCGCGATGCGTGGAGGACGGCATCCCCCGCGTCCGCCAGTTCCCGCAGCAGCGCCGAGCCAATGCCCGAGCTCGCGCCGATGATCAAGTGCTGTCTCGTCATGATGTCCAATCTCCAAGAGGTTGTCGTGAGAGCGCGGACATGACGGCACACAGCGCCTAGACAAGAGCCGAACGAATGGCGGCATCCGGGCATTCAAGGCCGGACAATCACTGTTGACCCGCCGAACCCGGCTAAACAGACGCGCAGTCAACCCTAGCCCGCGGGCTGGATTTTTACCCGCAGTGCCGCACTGTCTGCGCAATGGCGAGCCCGGGCCGAGCCTCGGCCCGGGCAACAGGTCCACGTCCAAGCACCCGAGGGACATCCATGAAGATCGGCATCATCGGCGGAACCGGTTTCGTCGGCAGCTACCTGATCGATCGGCTGTCGGCCGACGGACAGGCGCTGCGCGTCCTGACGCGTCCAGGCAGCGAACACAAGCTACCGGAGATCAGCGGCATCGAGGCCGTGCCAGGCGACGTCTCGGACGAAGCCGCGCTGCAGTCCTGCTTCGATGGCTGCGACGCAGCCATCTACCTCATCGGTATCTTGCGCGAGGAGCCCGGCCGCGGCATCACCTTCGATGCCCTGCAACGGCGCGGTGCGGAACGGGCCATCGCCGTCGCCGAGGCCGCCGGCGTCAAGCGATTCCTGCTCATGAGTGCCAACGGCATCGACGCGGGCGCAACCCCCTATCAGACCACCAAGCTCGCGGCGGAAGAGGCACTCAAGGCGTCCGGACTGGACTGGACCATCTTCCGCCCGTCGGTCATCTTCGGCCCCCCGCGCGGGCGCATGGAGTTCTGC
Organism: Thiohalocapsa sp.; assembly: GCA_028277725.1. Taxonomy (GTDB): domain Bacteria; phylum Pseudomonadota; class Gammaproteobacteria; order Chromatiales; family Chromatiaceae; genus Thiohalocapsa. The sequence goes on along the minus strand of JANQFX010000007.1, from coordinate 32,310 downwards.
ACTCAGCTCAAGGCGGAGCTCATCGACAGCCCGGTGCCGGCGCCGCTGTTCTACACAGGCCTGCTTCCGACGAATGCCGGCGGCTTCGAACTGGGCCCAGTGCACGTCGAGGACGTCGCCGCAGCCTTCGCGACGGCGCTGAGCCTACCCGAGTCCAGCGGCCAGACCTTGGAGCTTTGCGGCCCCGACACCTGGACCTGGAAGGAGATCCTGCGCGCCATCGCCACCGCGGCCGGCAAGCCGAAAAAGCCCATGCTCCCGGCACCTGTGATGTTCATCGGCCCGGTGGCCGGCGTCCTCGACCGCTTCAGCTGGTTCCCGGTGACCCGCGATCAGCTCACCATGCTGCTCTCGGGCAACACCTGCGCGGACGATGGCTTCGCCCGGCTCGGCCTAGCATCGAGGCCCTTTGCGCCGGAGACGCTGGCCTACTTGGCCCCGGAGCAAGCGGCCGCCACCGCTCGCTTCGGCGACCGGAATGATGGATGAGAGCAACCACGGAGGTTGCGACGCACCCTGACTTTAGCGCGGTCTTCCGAGCAAGCGCCCTCAAGCGGCCCGATTGGAATCCGCCTTCGGCTTCTGCTGCTCCGGGCGGAGCTTCGGAGTGAAATACACATCCGCGTCGTCGAGGTCCACCTCCCGCCCGGCGGCATCCACCAGTGGCTGCTCGTAGTCCTTCCAGCCACGCAGCCCCGTCTGCAGGGAGGCGACGTCGCTGTAGCCGAGCACCTGCATGGAGTTGGCCGCGAGCACGCTGCGGTAACCGGAGCGGCAGACGACGACGACCTCGCGTTCGCGTGCGCGCACCAACTCGGGCTCCGTTTCCTCGTAGTCCCATTCGCAGGCCGACTCCAGGATGCCCCGCGGGACATTCAGCGAGCCGCGGATGTGCATGGCATCGAACTCCGCAGGCTCTCGCACGTCGACAATCAACAGACCCGGATTCTCCTGCATCCGTTCCTCCAGGTCCCAGGGCAGGATCTCGCGGACCTCGGTCAGGCAGTTGCGAATCAGCTCGAGAAAGTTCTTCATGGGGTTCTCCCGTTGCGGTTGCTTCGGGACAGTGTGCCCGGCCGCAGTGCATGCTGCGCGGAGGATCGTCAAACCACGGTTTCAACGGTGGTTTCGCGCTGCGAAACCGAAGCTCGAGCACCCTCAGTCGCGGACGCACAGCCCCTGCTCGACGGCCATTACCGCGGCCTCGACGCGGGAGCGCACCGCGAGCTTGCGTAGTATGGCCTTGACGTGGAGCTTCACGGTGCCGTCCGAGATCCCGAGCTCGCGTGCGATGGCCTTGTTGCTCTGCCCCGCCGCGAGGTGACACAGGATTTCCTGCTCGCGTGGGGTCAGCTCGGCGGCGGCACTGCTCTGCGGCGGCTGTGGCGCCGGAGTATCCTGGCCCTGTCGCAGCGCCTGGGCGAGTACACCGGTGAGTTCCGGCGCCACCACGGTCTTCCCCGCGACGATGTCCGAGAGGGCTGCCACCAGTTCGTCCGGCTCCATGTCCTTGAGCAGGTAGCCGTTGGCGCCCGCCTGTAGGGCGGCGATCAGATCCTGCTCCTCGGTGGAGGTGGTCAGCATTGCCACGCGCCGCTCCAGGCCCTCCGCACGGATGCGCTTGAGGATCTCGATGCCGCCGGCACCCGGCATGCGCAGGTCCAGCAGCACGACGTCCGGTGCGCAGTCGCGGGTCAGGCGCAGGCCGACATCGCAGTCGCCGACGGCATCGATGACCTCGATGTCACGGCGCTCCAGCAGTTCCAGCAGTCCGACCCGGAACAGCGCGTGGTCGTCGATGAGCAGGACGCGCATCAGGCGGCCTGCTCGGCGGTGCCTGCGCGGCCGGCCGTGAAGCGGACCTCGACCCGGGTGCCCTCGCCCGGCTCGCTCTCGATCTCGAGGCTGGCGCCGATGCGTCTGGCGCGTTCCTCCAGGATCGACAGGCCGATGTGCTCGCCCGGGCGTCCCGCCGCCTTGCGTACGGCACTGAAGCCGACGCCATCGTCCTCCACCAGCAGCACATACTCGCCGCTCTCTTCCCGGGTCAGCAGCACCCGGACCGTCTGTGCCCCGGCATGCTTGCGCACGTTCGTCAGGGTCTCCTGCAGGATGCGGATCAGCTGCAGCTCCTCCACCGGTGCCGCGTCGAAGGGTCGGCAATTCACCTGCAGCACCGCATGCACGCCGGTCTGTTGGCCGAAGCGTCGCACCAGACTCTCGAGCGTCGGAACCAGGCCGCGCCGATCGAGCGGTGCGCGGAAACTGGACAGCATCTCGCGGAGTTCGCCGTGGGCCTCGTCGATGCCGTTCTTGATGCGCGAGAGGTCTGCGCGGGCCTGGGGTGCGACGTCGGCGCCGCGCAGCGCATCCTGAAGCATCCGTACCTGAAGGCGCAGACTGGCCAGGGTCTGTGCCAGGGAGTCGTGCAATTCGTGGGCGAGGGACGAGCGCTCCTCGAGAATGGACAGCCGCCGGGCCTCGATATCCGAGCGATGCTTGGCCAGCGCGACGCCGATGTGCTGGCCGATGGTGGAGAGCAGTTCCAGAATGTCCTCTCGTTCCCTGAGACCGGGCCGCTCGACAAAGATGCTGTAGGCGCCGAGCAGTTCATCGTGGTGCTTCAACGGCACGGTGACCACTTCCACCGCGTCACTGGCGAACATGCGCCGACCGTAGATGCGCGAGCAGTAGCGGGCGTCGTTGTCGCAGACGATCTCGCCCGGGCACAGCACGGTGCCGCACAGGCACAGCTCCACCGGCTGCATGTCCTGCTGGCGCACCAGGTCGTCGTCGAGCCCGATGGAGCCCACCAGCCGGGTGCCGCCGTCCGGGGCCACCAGCCGCACCGTCGCCGCGCGACCGTTGACCATCTCCTTCAGCACACGCAGGAAATGCAGCAGCAGGTCTTCCAGGGTATCGGCCCGAGTGATCTCGGCGGCGACATCGTAGAGGATCTTCAGCGACGCGGTCTTCTGCGCCAGGCGTTGGGTCTGGCGGGCGACTCGGCTATCCATGTCCTCGTAGAGGTCCGTCAGCTCGGCGTTGAGGGAGCCGATGCCGCGGGCCATGGTCTCCAGCACGCCGGCATTGGTGAGTGTACGACTGGCGCCGGGCTCGCCTTGGCAGACACGGGCGACGGAGTCCTCCAGCGTCACCAGCGGCTGCAACAACTGGCTGCGTAGTCGCTGCGCAGACAGGACCGCCGCCCCCATGCCCGTGAGCAGCAACCCGAGGCACACCCACTTCGGCCAGACCTGGCCCGGCGCCAGCAGATTCACCATCAGCAGCAGCAGGGCACCGAGTAAGGCCAACACGACCGTCACCAGCGGCGACAGCAGGCGGGCTGCGCGCAGGATCTCCAGCATTCTGTGACGGCGGTCGTCGATGAGGCGAGGAGCTGGCATCGAAATAGGGGAGCGAGGCGCCATCCGGGGCGGAGGTATGCCGGGACTATAGCAGAGGACCGGCGGCCGCTAGAGGAGGACGCCGGTATCGACCGGGCGGAAGCCGACGCCTGCGACCGGGCAGGAACCGAATGGGCCAGGAGACTGGCGTCGATCGCGTGCGACCAGACGCACGCGGTCGTCAGTAGGTCGGGTCAGCGGCGAAGCCCGCCGGCTGCGCCGATCGATCCACGGCATAACCGACGCCTGCACCGACACCGGCACCGAACAGCGCCCCGATGCCGCCGCCAACCGGGCCTCCAACCACCGCGCCGATCGCGGCCCCCGATACCATGCGTTGTTCACCCTGACTCATACCGGCACACCCGCTCACCAGCAGCAGGGCCGGCAAGACTAGAGCAAGCCTTGGGAAAGCCGAGCTCAGATACTTCATCCAGCTTCTCGATTCTATCCACCAACCTCTTTTTTATAGTGACTTTTCAGGATCCAGACAAGCGTTCCGTAGCCGTGTCGAGCCCGGGACTGACGAGCTCCGCACCCAAACGACAAGCCTGAGCTCGGGCGCTTACGCCATCCGCGCCACCTCATCACCTTCGCGCTGCTGCAACTCCCACATCGCGGCATAGACGCCACCGTCGGCGAGCAGGCGCGTATGACTGCCCTGCTCCACGACCCGCCCTGCATCCATGACCAGGATGCGGTCCGCGTCGACGATGGTCGACAGCCGGTGCGCGATGACCAACGTGGTGTGATGCTCGGCCACCTCGACCAGGGTCTGCTGTATGGCCTGCTCGGTATGGCTGTCGAGCGACGAGGTCGCCTCGTCGAAGACCATGATGCGTGGCCGCTTCAGGATGGCCCGAGCAATGGCCACGCGCTGTTTCTCGCCGCCGGAGAGCTTGAGCCCGCGCTCGCCGACGACCGTATCCCAGCCGTCCGGCAGGCCCTCGATGAAACCGCTGATATGGGCCAGCTCAGCGGCCTTTTGCAGCTCCTGGAAGGTCGCCTCGCGGCGGCCGTAGGCGAGGTTGTAGCGAATGCTGTCGTTGAACAGCACCGTGTCCTGCGGAACGATGCCGATTCCGGCGCGCAGGCTGTCCTGGGTCACGCCGCGGATGTCCTGGCCGTCGATCAGAATGCGCCCCGCGGTGACGTCGTAGGAGCGGAACAACAGCCGCGCCAGGGTCGATTTGCCGGCGCCGCTGTGGCCGACCACCGCGACCTTCTCGCCCGGCTCAATGGCGAAATCCACATCGCGCAGGATCTCCCGTTCCGGCTGGTAGTGGAAGCCCACGCGCTCGAAGCGCACGGCGCCGCGCGAGAGCTTGAGCGCCGGCGCGCCGGGGGCGTCCTCGATCTCGGGCTCACGCTCCAGCAACTTGAACACCAGGTCCATGTCCGCCAGCGCGTACTTGATCTGGCGATAGACGATGCCGAGGAAGCCCAGCGGGATGAACAGCTGCAGCATGAGCGCGTTCACCAGCACCAGGTCGCCGATGCTCATCGTGCCCTGCACTACGCCGTTGGCGGCGAAGAACATGATGCCGGTGACGCCGAGGGCGATGATGCTGCCCTGGCCGAAGTTGAGCAGCGACATCGAGCTCTGGCTCTTGACCGCGTACTCCTCCCACTCGCTCAGCGTACCGTCGTACCGATCGAGCTCCATACGCTCGTTGCCGAAGTACTTGACCGTCTCGTAGTTGAGCAGGCTGTCGAAGGCCTGGGTGTTGGCCCGGCTGTCGAGCACATTCATGCGCCGGCGGTAGTCCATGCGCCATTCGGTGATGGCGAAGGTGAAGGCCACGTACACCGCGACAGTGCCGAAGGTCACCAGCGTGAAGACCAGGGCGTACTTGCTCAGCAAGACCAGCGCCACCAGCGTGAACTCCACCATCACCGGGATCACGCTGAATACCAGGTAGTTCATGATGGTGGACACCGAGCGGGTGCCGCGCTCCAGATCCCGGCTCACGGCGCCGCTCTGGCGCTCCAGGTGGTAGCGCAGCGAGAGCTTGTGCAGGTGGTCCAGCACCCGGGTCGACAGCCGCCGCATGGCTCGGTAGCGCACCCGCGCAAAGATCACGTCGCGCAGCTCGTTGAACAGCGACGACGAGAGCTTGAGCGCGCCGTAGGCGGCCAACAGGCTCACCGGCAGCACCAGCATCTGCGTCTGGCTATCCTCGAAGGCGTCGACGATGTCCTTCAACACGATGGGCACGCCGACGTTGGCGAGCTTCGCCACCACCAGGCAGCCCAGCGCCAGCAGTGCCCGCCCGCGGAACTCCCACAGGTACGGCAGCATGGAGCGCAGGTTGTGCCAGTCGCGTCGGTCTGAATGGATGGATTCGGTGGCGTTGAGGCGTTGGATCATGGAGACGGCTATGAAGATGGCTGGCGCGGACCGGGGCTCGGGCGGCTGGCGAAACAACAAGGGTAACCAGTTTCGTCGCGGGGCGACGCCCCGCGCGGCTCGCGGCTCGCCGTTCGGGCCTCGATTGAGAGCGGGCCGGAGCAGCCCAATTTGCAGAAGCCTGGCTAGAGCGGATAACGAACCATGGCGAACGACCAGAACCAACCCATGCCCGACGGCGGCGGCTGCGCCCTGCAAGAACCCTTTGCGCTGCAGGTGCTCGGGCCGGATATGGAGCCCGAATTCCCGGACAGGAGCATCATCATCGTTGAGCCGACCGCGTCCTGCAGCAACGGCATGTACGTGTTCGCGGAGGTCGAGGGCGTGCGCTGGTTCCGCCAATACCAGCGCAATGCCCAGGGCCGAGAGTCCCTGGTCTCGCTGAACGCGCGCTTCCCGGACATCGACCTCACCGGGCTCGAATGGACCGTGCTCGGCGTCATCATCCAGCGCAACATCCGCCGGCAGGTGAAGCACTACGAATACGCCGACGCCGAACCGGCCAGCGTCGGTTCCGCTTCCGCCACCGCCGCAGAGGCCATCGACATCACCCACCAGTGAGCCACCGAGCAACCACCGCTGCAGCGACCGCCTCGCGGCGCACGGGACCGTGGCGTATCGGGATCGGGGTCGGACTCGGGATCGGACTGGCCGCGATAGTGCTGCTCGGCGGCTGCGAGCGCCTCAGCGGCGAAGACGCGGACACCGCCATCTCCACCCGTGCCGAGACCAAGGAGCCCGAACCCCGCGGTCACCTCGTCACCAGCATGGTCGCCCAGCGTGCGCCCGTCTCCACCCGCCACGAGCGTCCGGGCACCCTCAAGCTGCGCCGCATCGCACGGCTGCATAGCCAGGAGTCGGGGCGCATCGAGTCCGTCGATGTTTTCGAGAGCGACCGGGTTCGCGCCGGCCAGGTGCTGGTGGCACTGGACGATGAGCGCCTGCGTGCCGAGCTGGACAAGACCCGCGCCATCCTCGCCCAGGAGCGCCTGGACCTGCGGCGCTTCGAGGACCTGGCCGAGCGCAACGCCGCCTCCCAGGACGACCTCGCCCAGGCCCGCACCGCTGTCGCGCTGGCCGAGGCCGACCTGCGCCTGCTGGAGCTCAGACTGGCTCAGACCCGCATCAAGGCCCCCTTCGACGGCGTCGTCATCGAGCGATTCGTCGAACCCGGAGACGTGGTGCAGACCAACACCCACCTGCTGACGGTGGCCGACCCGGCGTCCCTGGTCGCGGAGGTCTACGTCTCCGAACTGGTGCTGCCGCACATCGCCAACTCCGACCCGGCCCGCATCCGCATCGACGCCCTCGGCGGCCAGCGCTACGACGCCGAGGTCCTGCGTATCCACCCCACGCTGACCGAGGCCAACCGCCAGGCCAGGGTCGAGCTGCGCTTCGAACACATCCCCGACGGCGCACGCGCCGGTCAGTTCGTCCGCGCTGAGCTCGCCACCGCCGCAGTCGAGCGGCTGTTGGTGCCCTTCCGCGCCCTGCGCCAGGACCGCGATGGCCAGTTCGCCTGGGTCATCGACACCGATGGCAAGGCCGCGCGGCGTGGCGTGCACGCCGGGGTCCGCATCGCCGACCGCGTGGAACTGCTCGACGGCGTCGAGCCCGGCGAGCGCATCATCACCCGCGGCTTCCTCGGGCTCAGCGAAGGCGAACTCGTGCAACGGGTGGACGACGAAGGCCTCGCCATCGCCACACCCGAACCCGCCGCCGAACAGGTGGACGGCATGCCCTAGTACGACGACGCCGACGTACGGCAATCGCGCTCGACTCGTTGCCGACATCGTGATCGCAATCGCCATCATGACGGCGGGCTTGACGGGTACTCGATCAGGACGACGAACACGATCCGGATGCAGGCTGCGGTCCGCGTCGTTTGCGACGCTTGGGCGCAGCAGGACGAGCCGGCTGCGGCCTCCACGAGGTCGGCGCCCTACCGCGTCTCCGGCACCGTCTCGCCCTCGGCGCGGCCCCTGCGGCTGCGCTTCACCGCGTACATGACCGCGTCGGCTTGCGTCAGCTGAAGGATCTGCGCGAAGAAGCCGGATGGATGGCGCCCCGAGGATAGAAAACCAGGTCGTGTCCCCAGGCACTCGTCGGCGTTGTAGCCGGTGACACGGGCAAAGGCCGGGTTGACCGAGACGATGATCCCGCTCGGATCGAGCAGCATGACGGCGTCTCTGGTGCCCTCGACGATGCTAAGGCAACGCCTCTCGCTGACGGCCAGCTCACGTGTGCGCGCCTCGACCCGTTCCTCCAGCTCCTGGTTGGCCTGCTTCAGGGCGACGATCAGCCGCTCGTTCTCGGCCAGCAAGTGGCTGCGCTCGCCGGCATCACGCACGCTGAAGCTCGCCGCCATGTCGATCGACGACGATCTCGTGTGCGATCGATAGCCCGAGCCCGGTGCCGCTGCCGACCGGCTTGGTGGTGAAGAACGGATCGAAGATGTGGCTCAGGACCTCCGGTGGGATGCCGGGGCCAGTATCGGCGATGGTCACGGCGACGTGCTCTTCGTCCTGCACGGCGGCACCGATGCGCAGATGACCGCCGGCGTCCAAGTCGCGGGCGTCCTCCTCGAGGCTGCGCAGGTTGCCGATAACGAATCCGAGCGGGCTGTTGACCTCATGCGCGACGCCGGCGACGAGCTGGCCCATCGCGTTCATCTTCTCGGCGTGGATCAGCATCGCCTCCTTGCGCCGCAGTTCGGCCAGCGCGCTCTCGAGCTGCTGGTTCTTCTTGATCAGCTCGCGCTGCAGGTTGCTGGCGCGTTGGTACAGATGCGCCATCTCTGCGTTCAGCCGGTCGAGCTCCAGGGCGTCGTATTCGGCACAGACCAGGATGCCCTCGGGAAGCCGCTCGATCCGCCCTAGCAACCCGCGGTTATGTCGGCGGTCGGCGTCGGAGAAGTTCATGCGGCCCACGAATAGCGGAGATCCAGGAGCGGCAGCGACGGCGGCGAAGGTCGGGTTGACCATGTAGTCGCTACGTGGTTGCGTCGGGCGTTCGCCGCCGGTCAACGCGATGATCCCGGCATTGCCGGTGATCAATGCGCCATCGTCGGCAAATAGACCGATCGCGATCGCGGTGCCGGACTGCGCGAACGCGACCGCGACTGGGGTGTTCAGGATCTCGCAGAGTGTCGGCATCGACCGTCGTGCGCGGCCGCGATTAAGCGCCGGGGGCGTGGTCTTCGGTCAGCGCGAAGAAGCTCGGCTGGTGGATGATGAACCAGTCGTAGAGCGGGTAGACGTCGGCGAAGGCCGCCGGGCTCAGCTCTGCGCGCAGGGCCTCGACCCAGGTGTTGAGCTGGGCGCTCCAGTAGGTCTTCTGGAAGCCGTGGGCCCGGTAGGCACCGAAGACCCAGAGTACCGTGTCGACCAGTTGCTCCGAGTCCATTCGCGCGAGGATGGCCGTCACGAAGCGGGCGTGGTTGGCGTGGTTGTCGGTCATCATCTTGCGGTTGTCAGGACCGACCAGCTTATCGACGTCGCTGCGGGCGAGCATGCGCCGGTGGCCGCGTTGCAATTCGGCCTCGTCCGCGGCCCAAGCGTCGAAGTCCTCCCGACAGGGTTCTCGGGCATCGCGTCGCTCTCGGCCGCAGTCAGTTGAATTCGGCGATGTAGCGGTCGAGCGCGGTCAGGCCAGGGAAATAGAAGACCCTGTCGCGTTCGGCGGCGATGCGCTCGCCGACGTGGATCAGGCCCTGTCCCCCGATCAGGATCGGCAGGGCCGGGTACTCGGTGTGAATGCGATCGAGCATCCCTTCCAACTCGGGCAGATGGAAGTAGACCGACAGGGACAGGCCGATCACGTGTGCGGGGCGCTCCCTGGCCATGCGCAGCAGCTCATCGACCGGCGTGTCCGCCCCGAGGTAGAGCGCGTCCCAGCCGTGCATCTCGAACAGGTCGCTGACCATCTTGGCGCCGACCTGGTGGAGTTCGTATTGCACCGAGGCGATCAACGCCGTCATGCCGGTGCGCGTGGATGAGATGATCTCGCCGAAGAACTCGTTCATCACGCCCTCGCTGATGGCCGTGGCCAGGTGCTCGGCGGCAACGGAGATTCGGTTGTGCTCCCAGAGTGTCCCGACTCTGTAAAGCGCGGGCTGGATGACCCCTTGGTAGAGTCGGATCACCGATTCCCCGTCATCGACAAACCGATGCGCGACCCGAGATGCCGTCGCCCGATCCCCGGCGAGGATGGCTTCCAGATAGCGTTGGGCGTTGTCGGGCAGGACGGGCAGCGCTTCGGTCATTGGATCGGCAGTGGGCAAGATCCTAGGTTCACATCTTTGTAACATTAGTCCAGCGCATGGCCCAAGGCGACTATCACCGAAGCACCGGACCAACGTCGGGGAGGCATCGCGCGGCCTAGTACAGCAGCGCCGAATTTCCACGAACATGCTCGACTCGTTGTCCTTGTCGTTGTCGTAATCGACTGTCCAATAGAGATTTCGACAACGACAACGATCCGGAAACCGCTAGCGCTGGCGTCGTTTGCGACACTTTGGCGCGGCGGTACTAGCAGGTATCTCGAACTATTCGAGATACCCGCGCCGGGCAGGAAGCCCCGCCATGCTCAGAACAAGACGCTTCGTGGCTCGAAAAAAGCCGAGGATGGCCTTTTTCGAGGTCGACTAGCGTCCCTTGGGGTCGTGTCGAATGCAGCTGGAACCGCTGCGACGGATGGTCGGCGGCTGAGCCGATCAACCAGGTAATCTGGAAGGCTCAGCGCCAAGGTGGCGCCCGAACCGTCCCCGCCCTGATCTCACCCTGATCTCGCCCCGATCTCGCCCTGTCGTGGCACCGGCCGCGGTCCAGACCCGGTCTTCAGACGAGGGTGCTTGCGTACCGGCGTCTGGTGGTGACGCAACGGCGATGCTCGCTGACCTCAGCTCAGCAACCGGGCGTCCAGCGCAGGTCCAGGGTGTAGGGGTGATCCGCGGCCGGCTCCTCCGGCGGCGGGTCGATGTCGCCGGGGGTGTGGCCCTGCACGCGGAAGCGGGCGATGCGTCGGCTCTCGGCCTCGTAGCTGTTGATGGGGAAGCGCTCTTCGGCGCGGCCGCCGGGGTGATCGACGTAGTAACTGCAGCCCCCGAGGCTGGCCCTGTTCCACAGGTCCACGAGGTCGAAGGTCAGCGGGTTGTGCCGCGGGATGGTCGGGTGCAGGCCCGACGGCGGTGCCCAGGCCTTGAAGCGGATGCCGGCCACGTGCTCGCCCTTGCGACCGGTGGGTCGCAGCGGCACACGGCGCCCGTTACAGGTGAGCGCGTAACGCTCGCCGAGCATGCCGTCCATCTTGACCTGCAGACGCTCCACGGCGCTGTCGACGAAGCGCGCCGTGCCCTGGGCGGTGACCTCCTCGCCGAGGACGTGCCAGGGTTCGATGGCACCGCGTAGCTCCATGCGCACGCCGTTGGCGGCGACCATGTCGCCATAGTGCGGAAAGCGGAACTCGAAGAAGGGCGCGAACCACTCGGCGTCGAGCGGATAGCCGGCGCGCCGGATGTCGCAGATGACGTCCTCGAAGTCCTGGCGGACGAAGTGCGGCAGCAGGAACCTGTCGTGCAGTTCCGTGCCCCAGCGGATGGGCTTGCGGGTGTAGGGCTCCTTCCAGAAACGCGCCACCAGGGTGCGCAGCAACAGCATCTGCGCCAGGCTCATGCGCGCGTGCGGCGGCATCTCGAAGGCGCGGAACTCCACCAGGCCCTGGCGGCCGCTGGCGGAGTCCGGGGAGTAGAGCTTGTCGATGCAGAACTCGGTGCGGTGGGTATTGCCGGTGACGTCCACCAGGAGGTTGCGCAGCACCCGGTCGACGATCCAGGGCGCCTGCTCCCCGGCCTTGCCCTTGGGCATCTGCTGGAAGGCGATGGACAGCTCGTAGAGGCTGTCGTCGCGCGCTTGATCCACCCGCGGCGCCTGGCTGGTGGGGCCGATGAAGGTGCCGGAGAACAGGAACGACAGACTCGGGTGGTGTTGCCAGTAGGAGAGCAGGCTCTGCACCAGGTCCGGGCGGCGCAGCATGGGGCTGTCCGCCGGGGTCGGGCCGCCGAGGGTGACGTGGTTGCCGCCACCGGTACCGGTGTGGCGGCCGTCGAGCATGAACTTTTCGGTACCGAGCCGGGTGAGACGGGCCTCCTCGTAGAGGATGGTCGTGTCGCGCACCAGTTCGTCCCAGCTGGAGGCGGGGTGCACATTGACCTCGATGACGCCTGGATCCGGCGTTACAGCGAGCTTCTGCAGGCGGGCGTCCTTCGGCGGCTCGTAGCCCTCGACGATGATCTTGAGGCCCGTCTCGGCGGCGGTGTCCTCGATGCAGTGCACCAGGTCGAGCCAGTGCTCCAGGTGGGTCAGCGGCGGCATGAAGCAGTAGAGCCGCCCTTGCCGCGCCTCGATGCAGAGCGCGGTGCGAACCAGCTCGGCCGGGTAGTCGTCCGGCAGGGCGAACTGGTCCGCGAGCGGCTGGCGGTAGTCCTCGGTCAGCGGCGCGCGGCCGTGTCGGCGGGCCATCTGGTCCGGCCGGCCGCCCTGCTCCTGGAAGGCCTCGCGCGGCTGGTCCGGCTCGGTGATGCGCCCGTAGCGGCGCGCGATCTCGTCGCGCTTGCTGTCGTAGGGGGCGTCGCGGCGCTTGTGGAGCGGCGCCACCGGTTCAAAGGGGTCGCGCTCCGGGTGGCTATCCAGCTCGGCATCCGGCACATAGGGCAGCGCATCCAACGGCAGCCGGAAGCCCATGGGCGAGTCGCCGGGGATCAGGAACAGGGTGCCGTCGCGCAGGGCCCAACGACCGCTGGCCCAACGTCCACCCGGCGTCAGTCCGGCCCAGCGCAGCGGCAGCGTATAGCCGACGATGCGCTCCAGCCCCTGGCTGAAGACCCGGGCGATGCGGGCGCGCTCCACCGGATCCTTGAGCTTGCTGTCGAGAGGATCGACGTTGACCGGCAGCCGCGCCTCCTTCCAGAGGTAGTAGAAGACGTCCTCGTGCGCCTGCTGGGCGTAATCCGGCTCGACTCCGAGCTTGATCGCCAGGGTGCGGATGAAGCGCTCCGCCTCCTCGGGCCCGTTGCCGTCGCTGTCGCGCTCGTTGCCGAACAGGCTCTCGTCGGTCCAGACTGGCTCGCCGTCTCTGCGCCAGTAGCAGCCGAGCGCCCAGCGCGGCAGCTGCTCGCCGGGATACCACTTGCCCTGGCCGATGTGCAGCATGCCGTCGGGGGCGAACTGGCGCTTGAGCCGGAACAACAGGTCCTCGGCCAGCAGCTTCTTGGTCGGACCGAGCGCGGCGATGTTCCACTCCGCGCCCTCCATGTCGTCGATGGAGACGAAGGTCGGCTCGCCGCCGAGGGTCAGCCGGACGTCGCCGGCCTCGAGCTCAGCGTCCACCCGGTGCCCCAGAGACTCGATGGCGGCCCACTGCTCCTCGGTATAGGGCTTGGTGACGCGCGGGTCCTCGTGGATGCGCTTGACCCGGTTGTGGAAGTAGAAGCCCACCTCGCACTTGTCCGTGGCGCCGGTGATGGGTGCGGCGGAGACCGGATCGGGCGTGCAGGCGAGCGGGATGTGGCCCTCGCCCGCGAAGAGCCCGGAGGTCGGGTCGAGCCCGATCCAGCCGGCGCCCGGCACATAGACCTCGCACCAGGCGTGCAAGTCAGTGAAGTCACGCTCGGGGCCGCTCGGGCCGTCCAGTGCCTCGATGTCCGGCGTCAGCTGTACCAGATAGCCGGAGACGAAGCGCGCCGCGAGCCCCATTTGGCGCAGGATCTGCACCAGTAGCCAGCCGGTGTCGCGGCAACTGCCCTTGCCGAGTGCCAACGTCTGCTCGCAGCTCTGGATGCCCGGCTCCATGCGGATGACGTAGCCGATGTCCTCGTTCAGCCGCTTGTTCAGGTCGACCAGGAAGTAGACGGTCTCACGCGGTGTCCGGTCGATGCCGGACAGCCACTTCTTCAACAGCGGGCCCTGCGCCTTGACCTCCAGATAGGGAGCCAGCTCCTTCGCGAGCTGGGCGTCGTACTGGAACGGGAAGTCGTAGGCGTACTCGTCGACGAAGAAGTCGAACGGGTTGATGGTCACCATCTCGGCGACGACGTCGACCTCTACCGAGAGCTTCCGCGTCTTCTCCGGAAACACCAACCTCGCCAGATAATTACCGAAGGGGTCCTGCTGCCAGTTGATGAAGTGCTCGTCCGGCTCGATGCGCAGCGAATAGGAGCGGATGGGCGTGCGGCAGTGCGCCGCCGGGCGCAAGCGCACCGTGTGCGGGGCGAGGTTGACCAGGCGATCGAAACGGTATTCGGTCTTGTGGTTGATCTGGACGAGGATGGACATGCCGTACGGGCTCCGGGACAACGGAATTCGAGTTTGGAGTCTATGGCCGCGTACTCTATCGCCGACCATTGTGCCGTGCAGCAGGAATCGTCGCCTCGAACCAAGTCCTCCGTGCCTTTGGGCTGCCGCGGCCTCCAAACGGCGGCGGATGCCCTAAGTGGGTGCACACCACCAATCAAGCCCATGACTGAGCAACTCACCGTCAACCTAACCGTTTCTTGAACCGTAACGACGCAACCACCAGGCCGCCGAGCATAAACAATCCCAGCCAGAGGATATCCGGCTGGATCTCGGCCAGGGTCGCATCCCGCAGCACCACGGCACGGATAGTGCGCACGAAATGGGTCGCCGGCAGCACCTCGGCGATGTGCTGGGCGATCTCGGGCATGCCCTCGTAGGGGAACATGAATCCGGACAGCAGGATGGACGGCAACAGGATGAAGACCGTGAGCTGCATGGCCTGCAGCTGCGTCTTGGCGATGGTGGACAGCACCAGCCCGAGGGATAGGCTGGCGCCGATGAACAGCAGGGTGGCGACGGCCAGTACCACGAGCGCACCGTTCATGGGCACCCGATAGATGAGATGGCCCAGGCTAAGGATGATCCCTGCTTGCAGCAGGCCGATGAAGATGTAGGGGATGATCTTGCCGATCATCAGCTCCAGGGGCAGCACGGGGGTGTTGATCAGCATCTCCATGTTGCCGCGCTCGTGTTCGCGCACGATGGCGGTGGAGGTGAACATGACCATGGTCATGGTGAGAACGATGCCCACCAGCGCGGGCACGATGCTCACCGCACTGCGCTGCTCCGGGTTGTAGAGCAGGGCCACCTCGAAGGTGGGCGTGGCGCGGTTGGATTCCTCATCGAACAGCTCGTGCAGCGGCATGGAGCGCAGCGCCTTGATGGCAGCGGCAATGGTGGTTTCGGAACCGTCTACCAGCCATTGGGCGACGGGGCGGCTGAGCTCCTCGTCGGTGGCGCGCGGCGTCGCAAGGCCATGGCCCAACGCCGGGTTGCGCACCAGCCGCTGCGCCAGATCCGGCGGAATAATAAAGGCGGCGCGCACCCGCCCGGCGACGATGGCCCGCTCGGCAGATTCGACGTCCTGGTGCTGCTCGACGAAATCGACCACCTGGGTGGCGCTGACGATCTGCGTCAGGATGCGTCCGAGTGCGGAGCCGCTCTGGTCCACCACTGCGGCGGGAATATGCCGCACATCGGTGTTGATGGCATAGCCGAACAGCAGTAGCTGCACCAGCGGCAGCATGACGATCATGCCCAATGTGACCCAGTCGCGACGAATCTGCAGCAGCTCCTTGCGGACAATGGCGAAGACCCTTCGCGGCGCATTCATTGGCGGCCGTCTCCCGTGCTGGTGACGAAGACGTCCTCGAGGCTCGGACGCACCTGCTCCATGCTGCCCAGAGGCGTGTCGAGCGCTTGCTGCTGGAGCCAGGCCACGGGGTCCGCGATGCGGTCGGACACAAGCACCCGCAGCCGCGCGCCGAGCTGCGCCGCGGCCACCACGTCGGCGAGCAACGTCAGGGCCTCCTTGGCGTGCCGCGGGTCGGACGTCTCCACCTCGACCACATGCGCGCCCATGGCTTGCATCAGAGCATCCGGCGAGCCGTCCGCCCGTAACCTGCCGGCGGACAGGATGGCGAGCTTGTGGCAGCGCTCGGCCTCGTCCATGTAGTGCGTGGACACCAGGATGCTGGTGCCGAGTCCCACCAGATCGAACAACCGCTCCCAGAAGTCGCGTCGGCTCTCCGGGTCCACCGCCGAGGTGGGCTCGTCCAGAAACAACAGCTTGGGCTCGTGAATGGTGGCGGCGGCCAGGGCAAGCCGTTGGCGCTGGCCGCCGCTCATGGCGCCGGCACGGTGCTTGGCCAGATCGGACAGGTTGTACAGCACCAGCAGCTCGTCGATGCGCGTGCGCGCCCGGCGCGCGCCGAGCCCGTAGACGGCGGCGACGAAGTTCAGGTTCTCGCGCACGCTCAGGTCTTCGTACAGCGAGAAGCGCTGGGTCATGTAGCCGATCTCGAACTTCAGGGCCTCGGCATCCCGCGGCAGTTGGTGGCCGAGCACCGTAGCGCGGCCGGCGCTCGGCGTCAGCAGGCCGGTCAGCATGCGGACCGTTGTCGTCTTGCCGCAGCCGTTGGGGCCGAGAAAGCCGTAGATGGTGCCGCGCTCCACCCGGAGGTCCAGGGCGTCCACCGCGGTGAAGTCGCCGAAACGGCGCGTCAGGCCCTCGGCGACGATCACCGGCTCGTCCGCAGGGTCGTGTCGCGGCGAGCGAAGTTCTGCGTCATTGCCCGACGCGGCGTCGGCCTCGGTGTTCACGGCATCAGGACCTGAGCCGGCACGCCGTTGGGCAGGTCCGCCGCAGACGCCGGCAGCTCCACCTCCGCCACATAGACCAGCCGGCTGCGGTCCGACTCGTTGAGGCCGTAATAGGGCGTGAAGGATGGCTCGGAGCTGATCCAGCGCACCTTGCCGGTGAAGGTCTGCTCCAGTCCGTCCACCTGCACCGTCAGGCTGTCGCCCTGGTTGATCCGGACTCGGAACGGCTCCGGCACATAGACCCTGACGTAGGGTTGCGAGCCCGCCAGCAGGATCACCACGGGACTGCCCGCGGTCACTCGCTCGCCCAGGTTCCAGGGCAGGTTGTCCAGCACGCCATCGCGGGTGGCGGCGATGGTGAGGTCGGACAGCAGGGCCTGCTGATAGGCCAGCTCGGCCTTCGCCGCGGCCAGTTCCGCCTCCGCTTGCTGGATGTCTTCCACGCGGGTGCCGGCCAGGAGTTCATCCAGGTTCTGCTGATCCGCGTCCAGGCTCGCCTCGGCCGAATCGCGCAGTGCAAGGGTCTTGTCCACCTCCGCCTGGCTGACGGAATTGGACTTGCGCAACTCGAGATTGCGCTCGTAGGTGATTGCGGCCTCCCGCAGCGCCGCCTCGGCGCCTGCGACCTGTGCGCGCGCCGCGGCGATTTCCTCCGCACGCGGGCCGTTCTGGAGTTCCCGCAGGTTTGCCTCGGCCTTGGCGACATCCGCCTTGCTTCGGTCGACTTGGGCGCGTTGCTGGCGGTCGTCGAGCCGCGCCAGCACCGTGCCCTTGACCACCTTGGTGCCACGGGCAACCGGCAGATCCACCAGCACCTCGTCGACGGTCGCGGTCAGCGCCACTCGGTCGCGCTCAAGCGTGCCCAGGGCCAAGCGCTGCTGCTCGCCCAGGTCGCAGCCCGCTTGCAACGCACTCAACACGGGAATGAGCATGAGTGTGGGCAAGCGATATGTGCTTGAGCGCATCGGTTGGCTCCCGTTGAGAACGCAAGCACCCTTGGAGAGACGCGGCCGCTATGAGGCTTCGGGACCCAGCGGCTCTGGCTGGATGACGCAGAGATTGGACGGTTGTCGGGGTACGTCCCGCGGGCCTGATCCCGAATCACGCCGCGGCCGGCCTGCCCATCGTCCGGCCGCTGGCGGGCCCATGACCGCGGAGCGACTGACCATGGGGCGATGTGTGCGACTTATGAGCTTGTTGCCGCCAAAGGTGGTGTCGGACATGCGGTTGGACCGCGAATCGACTCGACGAGGCTGCGGCAGCGCGAAGGGTGGATGCCCGCTTGGGCGATCCACCCTGCCGGGCCTTCGCAACTCGCGGCACCGCTATCGCGTTCCGCCCTGCGCATCCTCAGCCGCCGCACCGGACGGCCTGTGCCCGATCAAGCCCCCGATCCGGTTGCCGATCGCCTGGAACATCACATACAGCCCGGGAATCAGTAGGATGCCGAAGATGGTCGCGGCGAGCATGCCACCGAGCACGGTGAAGCCCAGGTGGATACGGGCGTTGGCGCCAGCGCCCGTGGCCAGCACCAGCGGCAACAGGCCGACGATGAAGGCCAGCGCGGTCATGAGCACGGCACGGAACCGCATCTTGGCCCCCGCCAACGCGGCGTCGAACAGGGCAAGCCCGGCCTCGTGCTGTTCCTTGGCGAACTCGACAATCAGGATCGCGTTCTTCGCCGCAAGCCCGATCAGCAGCACGAAGCCGATCTGGGTGTAGAGGTTGTTGTCGAGCCCGACGGCCCAGAGCGCCAGGGCACCGCCGAGCAGCGCGACGACCACGGACGTCAGTACCGAGAAGGGCACCGCCCAGCTCTCGTACAGCCCCACCAGGAACAAATAGCCGAATAGCACCGCAAGGCCGAAGATCGCCACCTGACTGCCGGCGCTCTGCTGCGCCTCCTGGTAGGACATGGCCGTCCACTCGGTGCCGTAGCCCTCCGGCAGCGCGGCCTTGGCGGCCTGTTCCATGTCCTTCATGGCCTCGCCGGTGGAGGCGCCGGCCGCCGGATTGCCGTTGATCTGCGCCGTCAGGAACTGATTATAGCGGAAGATCAGATCGGCCCCCAGCTCCTCTCGCGGAGTGGCGAGCACGCCGACCGGGATCATATTGCCATCGCTGGAGCGCACATAGGTGGCGCCGATGTCCTCGACGGTACGTCGCACGTCCGCCTCGCCCTGGACGTTCACCTGGTAGGTCCGCCCCAGGTAGGTGAAGTTGTTGACGTAGCTGGTGCCGAAGGTCGCCTGCAGGGTCGAGAAAAAGCTCGACACCGGCACGTCGAGGTACTCGGCCTTGGTGCGGTCGAAGTCGAGGTAGATCCTGGGCACGTCTGCCGAGAAGGTGGAGCGCGCGAGCCCGATGCTCGGCGCCTGATTGGCCCGGGCGATCAGGCCGCGCAGCGTTTCGGTGAGTTCCTGCGGCGACTGGCCGCCGAGGGCCTGGAGCTGCATCGTGAAACCGCCGGCGTTGCCGAGACCCGGAATCGGCGGCGGCGGAAACAGCAGGATGTTCGCACCCGGAATCTGCTCGGCTTTGCCCTTGAGGATGCCGTAGAGCCCGCGCAGCCGGGTGTCGGGTGTGGTGCGATCGTCCCAGGGTTCGAGCACGATCACCGCCAGCGCCGAATTGGATGACGGCGAGCTGGTCAGCATGCTGTAACCGGCCACCGTGAGCACGTCGGCGACGCCCTCCGTGTCCTTGGCGATGTCACGCAGCTTGGAAACGACCTCGGCGGTGCGCGGCAGCGACGCGCCGCTCGGCAGGCTCACGTCCGCGAACAGCACGCCCTGGTCCTCGTTGGGAAGGAACCCGCCCGGCAGCTTCTCTAGCACCCAGACCGCCGCGAACCCGACCACCACCGCCAGCAGCCCGGCGACCACGGAGCGTCGCGCGATCAGCCCGACCACCGACACATAGCCGTTGCGCGCGCCGTCCAAGCCCTTGTTGAACCAGGCGAAGGGACCCCGCTTGGCCTGCTTGGGCGTGGCCAGGAACAGTGAAGTCAGCACCGGCGAGAGGGTCAGGGCATTGACGGCGGAGATGGCCACCGCAGAGGAGATGGTGACCGCGAACTGCCGGAACAGCTCGCCGGAGATGCCGGGCAGGAAGGCCACGGGCGCGAAGATCGCGAACAGCACCAGCGTGGTCGAGATGATCGGCCCGGTAACCTGTTCCATGGCCTTGAGCGTTGCGGCGCGGCGGTCCAGCCCCTCCTCCAGCATGATGCGCTGCACGTTCTCGACCACGACGATGGCATCGTCCACCACCAGCCCGATGGCCAGCACGACGGCGAACAGGCTGATGGTATTGGCGGAGAACCCCGCCGCCAGCAGCACGATGAATACGCCGATGAGCGACACCGGGATGGTGACGGCCGGGACGATGGTCGCGCGGATGTCCTGCAGGAACAGGAACACAACCAGCAGCACGATGACGGCGGTGATGGCCAGCGTGAGGACGATTTCCTCGATGGACGCCTGTACGAACAGGGTCGAGTCGTACATCACCTGCGCCTCGACCCCCTCCGGGAAGCGCTGTGAGAGCCGCTCCAGCTCCGCACGCACCCGCTCGGCGACGTCCAGCGCATTGGCGCCCGGCGCCTGGTAGATGGCCACCGCCGCCGTCGGCTTGCCGTTGAAGCGGCTGTCGCTGGTGTAGGACGCGGAGCCGAGCTCCACGCGGGCGATGTCCGCGACCCGTACGACACCGCCCTCGTCGTTGGTGCGCACCACGATCTGGCCGAACTCCTCCGGCTCCACCAGCTGACCCTTGGTGACGATGGTGGTCTGGAACGCCTGGTCGTCCGGGATCGGTGGCCCGCCCACCGAGCCGAGAGCGGCCTCGATGTTCTGCTCCTGGATGGCGTCGATGACGTCCTGCGGCGAAATGCCCAGCGCGGACATCTTGGGCGGATTCAGCCAGACGCGCATGGAGTAGTCTTCGGCGCCGAACTGGGTCGCCTCACCGACGCCTTCCACGCGGGCCAGCTCGTCCTGGATGTTAATGGTCGCGAAATTGGACAGGAACAGGCTGTCCTTGCTCTCATCCGGCGAGTTGACGGTGATGACCAAGAGCAGGTTGGTCGACTCCGCCTGCACCGACACGCCGAGGTTCTGCACCTCCGACGGCAGCTGCGCCAGGGCCTGGGACACACGGTTCTGGGTATTGACCTGGGCGATGTCCGGATCGGTGCCGACCGCAAAGGTCACGGTCAGGCCGTAGGTGCCGGAGCTCGACGCGGTGGAGGACATGTAGAGCATGTCCTCGACGCCGTTGACCTGCTCCTCGATGGGGCCGCCGACCGTATCGGCCACGGTCTGGGCATCGGCACCCGGATAGGTGGCCGAGACCACCACCACCGGCGGCGTGATATCGGGGTACTGGGAGACGGGGATCGCGCGCAGCGCCAGGATGCCGGCGACGACCATGACGATGGAGACGACCGCGGCGAGCCGCGGCCGGTCGACGAAGACCTTGGAGATCATGTCAGCCCCCGTTGCCGTCGGCGGCCTTGGCGCCGGAGGCGGCGTCGCCACCTTCGCTGCTGCCGCTGCCTTGACCTGTATCGTCTCCGTGCGAACTCGGTTGCGATTCAGGTTGCGATTCCGACTCCGACGCGCCTGTCGTGGCCTTAGCGCCGGTGGCCTTCACAACCATGCCCGGCTCGACCTTCTGCAGCCCGGAGACGATGACCAGCTCGCCATCGGTGAGGCCGGACTCCACCGCATAGCCGGAGCCGACGGCCGTGCCAAGCTTGACCCGACGCAGCTGCACCCGATCCTTGCCGTCCACCACATACACCTGCGCACCGTCGCGGGTGCGCTGCACCGCCGCCGCGGGGACCACCGGCAGACGACGCTTGTTCGCGCGCTCGACGACGACGCTGACGAACTGCCCCGGCAGCAGGATGTGATCCTGGTTCTCGAAGTCGGCGTAGATGGCGACGGTCCCGGTGGAGGCGTCCACCTGATTGTCCGCGAAGGCGATCTTTCCAGGATGATCGTAGGGCTTGCCGTTGGGCAGGATCAGCGTCGGCACATAGGCGGCGCGCGCCTCGGCCTCGGTCGAGGTCCCGATCTTCTGCTGGAAATCGATCAGGTTCGCACTCGGGATGGAGAACAGGGCCCGGATCGGGTCCAGCTGGGCGACCGTGGCCAGGGTTCCGCTGCTGCTGTCCACCAGGTTGCCCTGGGTCACCGCGGTGGCGCCGATGCGCCCGCCGATGGGGCTGGTGATGGTCGTGTAGCCGAGGTTGATCTTGGCGCTGTCGACGGATGCCTGCGCCTGCTGTTCGCTGGCCTTGGCCTTCTCGACATTGGCCTTCGCCTCGTCACGCGCGGCCTTGGCCTGATCGAAGGCAGTCTGGGAGGTATCGCCCTTCTTGATCAACTGCGACTGACGTTTGAAATCGGCCTCCTTGTCCTCGAGGTCCGCCGAGGCACCATCCGACTCCGCCTTGGCCGCGGCGAGCTGCCCCTCGGCGGCGTCCAGATTCGCCTTGTACTGGTCCTGCTCGATGCGATAGAGCACCTGCCCCTGCGCCACCATGGAGCCCTGCTCGAAGGCGACCTCCTCCAGGTAGCCCTCGACCCTCGCCTTGAGATCCACCGACTGGATCGCCTTGATATTGCCGATGAAGCGCTCGCTGCGATCGACGTCCTTGGTCTCCACTGCGGCCACGACCACGGCGGGCGGCGGCTTGGTGCCCTCAGCTGCGGGCTGAGCCGCCACAACGAAGGGCAAGAATGCCATCAGCGTTGCGAGGAGAGAGGTCAGGCGCGGTCGTTGGCTGGTCGAAATCGGCGCTCGGACGCCGGGCATTGCGCAATGGGCCATAGGGAATCGGACTCCTTCATCCTGTCAGGTGACTTGGCTTGGATGGCCAAGACGGCTCAACTCGCCAGGTGCTACTGGAGACACCCATAGCGCGGCATCCTAACCCCGACAAGGGAACGGCGTCATGGCACTCTTCTTCTCCCAAACTCCGGCGCGGCAATGTCTGGCAGGCGCTCCGCGCCCCCGGGCACGCCGAGCGGCGAGCCGCCCTAACCTCTGCCTCTGCCCGAGCGATTGCCCATACAATCGGCCCATCGCCGCTCGGGCCATCGGCCCGAGCCCACCGCCGAATCGAGAAATCGAAGCCCATGTCCCGGAGAACCGTCTTCCTATTCCTGTTAGCCACACTGGCGCCCGCGGCCGGCAGCGCCCTGTCGCCCGAGGCGAGAGAAGGGCAGGCCCTCTTTCCGGCCTGCCACGTCTGCCATGACCCGACGCTCGCCCCACCCCTGGGCCCGCCAATGTGGGGCGTCCAGCGGCGCTACCGCAACGCGAGCCTCGATAAAGAGGACTTCGTCGAGCGAATCGTCGCCTTCGTCAAGGCGCCGTCGCTGGAACAGGCGCTCATGACGCCAGCGGTGGAGCGGCTCGGCCTGATGCCCGCCCTGCCGCTGCCGGATGACATGCTGCACAAGATCGCCGCCTACATCTGGGAGGCCGACTTCGCGCCGCCCTGTGAGCACTGGCGCAACGCCGCACGATGGGCGGAGTCCACCGGCGACGCGGCACACGCGGCCCATGATGCGCGGATGCTCCAACGCTTCTGCTCGGGGCGGCCCTGACCGCACTCGGCTACTTGACCTTCATCCCCGGCTCGGCGCCGGTATCCGGACTGAGGATGAACAGGTCCGTTCCGCCCGGGCCGGCGGCGAGGACCATGCCTTCGGACAGGCCGAAGCGCATCTTGCGCGGCGCCAGGTTGGCGACCATGACCGTGAGCCGGCCCTCCAGCGTTGCCGGGTCGTAGGCCTTGCTGATGCCGGCGAAGACGTTGCGCGTCTCGCCGCCGAGGTCGAGGGTCAGCTCGAGCAGCTTGTCGGCGCCCTCCACCGGCGCGGCCTTGGCGATGCGGGCGATGCGCAGGTCCAGCTTGGCGAAGGTGTCGAAGTCGATGGTCTCCGCGATGGGATCCTTGGCCAGGTGCCGGCCGGCACCCTCGCCGCCCTTCCCCGCGCCGACTGGCCCCGCGCTCACCGGCGTGGCCGGCTGCCGGGCGGCCAGGTCCTCCTTCGACGCCTCCAGCATGGCCTCGATCTGCTTCGGGTCGATGCGGGTCATCAGCGGCTTGAACTTGGCGATGTCGTGATCGAGGAGCGGACGGTCGAGATCCGCCCAGGTCAGCGGGTCGATGCGCAGGAACTGCTCGGCGGCCTCGGCCGTGCCCGGCAGGATGGGCTTGAGCCAGCCGATCAGCAGCCGGAACAGGTTCAGCCCCTGGGTACAGATGCCCTGGAGCCTGTCGTCCTGGCCGGCCTGCTTGGCCACCACCCAGGGCGCCTGTTCGTCGATGTACCGGTTGGCCCGGTCGGCCAGGGCCATGATCTCGCGCACGGCGCGGCTGAACTCGCGCCGCTCGTAGGCCTCGGCGACGGACTGCCCGCCGACGACGAACTCGTCGAAGAGACCCGGCTCCGGCAGCGCCGCCGCGAGTCGGCCGTCGAAGCGCTTGCTGATGAAGCCCGCCGAGCGGCTGGCGATATTGACCACCTTGCCGACGAGGTCCGCGTTCACCCGCGCCTGGAAGTCCTCCAGGCTGAGGTCGATGTCGTCGACACCGGGCCCGAGCTTGGCCGCGAAGTAGTAGCGCAGGTACTCGGGATTGAGGTGGTCCAGGTAGGTGCGGGCCTTGATGAAGGTGCCGCGGGACTTGGACATCTTCTGCCCGTCGACGGTGAGGAAACCATGCGCGAAGATCGCGCTGGGCGTGCGGAAGCCGGCGCCGTGCAGCATGGCCGGCCAGAACAGGGCATGGAAGTAGATGATGTCCTTACCGATAAAGTGGTATAGCTCGGCCTGGCTGTCGGCGCCCCAGAAGGCGTCGAAATCGAGCCCCGCCGCACGGCCCCGCTCGCTCTCACACAGGTTGCGGAAGCTGGCCATGTAGCCGATGGGCGCGTCCAGCCAGACATAGAAGAACTTGCCGGGATGGTCCGGGATCTCGAAGCCGAAGTAGGGCGCGTCGCGAGAGATATCCCACTCCTTGAGCCCGGCCTCGAACCACTCGTCGAGCTTGTTGGCCACCTGCGCCTGCAACCCGCCGCCGCGGGTCCAGTCCTTCAGCATGTCCTCGAAGTCCGCGAGCTTGAAGAAGTAGTGGTCGCTCTGGCGCTGCTCCGGCACCGCGCCGGACACCGCCGAGCGCGGGTTCTTCAGCTCCGCGGGCGAATAGCTGGCGCCACAGACCTCGCAGTTGTCGCCGTACTGATCCGCTGCGCCGCAGTTTGGGCACTCGCCTTTGATGAAGCGATCCGGCAGAAACATGTTCTCCACCGGGTCGTAGGCCTGCTCGATCGTGCGCTTGGCGATATGGCCGCCGTCGCGGTTGCGTTCATAGATCAGGGTGGCGCAGTCGCGGTTCTCCTCGGAGTGGGTGGAGTGGTAGTTGTCGAAGCCGACGCGAAAGGCGTCGAAGTCCGCCCTGTGCTCCGTCGCAACCCGCTGGATCAGCTCCTCCGGCGTGATGCCCTCGGCGCGCGCCTTGAGCATGATGGGGGTGCCGTGGGCGTCGTCGGCACAGACGTACCAGCAGTTGTGGCCGCGCAGCTTCTGGAAGCGTGCCCAGATGTCCGTCTGGATGTACTCGACGAGGTGGCCGATGTGGATCGGCCCATTGGCGTAGGGGAGCGCGCTGGTGATCAGGATGTCGCGGCGCGGGCGCGACGGGTCTGCTGGGTGGGTATCGGCTGCGGTCATGGCGGGGTTCGGCCTTCGGACTGGGACGCTTGCGGGAGGCGGTGGAACGGATTTCCTACGCGGCGCGGAGATCGGGAAAGCGGGGTTTGCCTCGGTGTGTGCCGTCCATTATCCGGGAAGGTCGGAATCTTCGGGAAGGGGTTCTGCGCGAGCGGTACCTCTCAAAGCGATGCTCGGACCAGCCCGACGCTCCGACGGGTTACCGGCAACACCGCGAAAGCGAACCATAAGTGCCTGCCGTTTTTGGCAAACTGTGACGTCGTGCAATACATACCAGACGTGTATCGCGCCATGCTTCACAGGGAGTACGGCCGGTGGGCTCGCCGCCACGACATCCGCCAATGCCGGTAGTTCCGAGTCGGAGTGCGTGACGCGAAGCAACCGCCGATAACGACAACAAGCCCCCCGGAGGCAGCCCCGATGACGCACCCAACCCAGCTGTGGCTTGCCTCGCAGCGCGTTTTGGCCGGCCTCTGCGCCTGCTCCCTGATACCGCTGCTTTCGGGCGCCCCCTCGCCGAGCGCCGCGGACGTTCCGCTGCATCGCCTGGGCACCAACCTCGCCGAGGTCCGGGACGGCACAAGCGCACGCCCCTTCTTGAACCTCTTCAAGCAGTCCCGCTCCTGGATCACCCAATGCGTCGGCGACCCGGACTGCGGCTGGACATGGGACACCGGCGAATCCGAGCAGTTGGATCTGGACGCCAACGGGTGGATCCGCTCGCTACCGGCCGCATCGGCACCCGGCTACTCCGCCGCCGCCACGCTCATCAGCCTGCCCGAGGACACGCCGGGCGGGCGCTATGTCATGCGCTACGACGGCACCGGCAGCATCGACTACCGCTTCGCCGCGCAACGCGTCGACGCCGAGTCCGGCGCGAGGCGCGACGTCCTCGAAGTCGACCCCACCGCGGGCATGATGCTGATCCGCATCCGTGCGACCGACCCGGCGGGCACCGGGGACTATCTGCGCAACCTGCGCCTGGTCCAGGAGGAACACGAGGCGCTGCTCGACACGGAGGTCTTCCACCCGAACTTCATCAACCGCACGGCGCCCTTTCGGGTGCTGCGCTTCGCGGACTGGCTAAAGGCCGGCGGTGAGGCGAGCGGACGCTGGACCGAGCGACCGCTCGTCGACGATGCCCGCTACACCGGCGCCGACGGCGTGCCTGCGGAACAGCTCATCGCCCTGGCCAATCGGGTGCAATCGGCGCCCTGGATCAGCCTACCCTATCGCGCCGACGACGAGTACGTGTTGGGCCTCGCAGAACTGGTGCGAGACCAACTGGCCCCCGATCTGCCCGTGTATTTGGAGTACTCCACCGCGGCCTGGGGCACCGGCGGCGCTCGCTACCACTATATGGCGGAGCGAGCGCGCGAGACCTGGCCGGGTAACGGCGCCAGCGAGTTCATCCAGGTCATGAACTGGTATGGCAAGCGCAGTGTGGAGGTTTGTGACCTGTGGCGCGGTGCCTTCGGCGACGATGCCGGCCGTGTCCATTGCGTCATGAGCTCCCAGGCCGAGAACGCAGGCGTCGGCGTCGCCGCGCTGGAGTGCCCGCTCTGGGTCGAGGGCGCGCCCTGCTCCGCCCATGGTATCGACGCGCTGGCCATCGCACCCCTGTTCGGCTACTACCTGGGTGACCCGGCCAACACGGCGACGCTCGAGGCATGGATCGCGCAGGCGGACGGCGGACTCGACGCCCTGTTCGCGGAGCTGGAGCTCGGCGGCACGGTCCCCGAAGGACCGAGTCTCGGCGCACTGGCGCAGGCGCAGGACTGGATCGACGACCACGCCAGCCTCGCAGCGGCCCAGGGTGTCTCGCTGCTGGCCTACGCCAGCGGACAAAAGCTCGCCGGGCACTCCGGTACCGAATGGAACGACGACATCGTCGGGCTGTTTCACGCCGCCAACGAGGACGCGCGCATGGGCGCGCTCTACCTGGACTACCTCACAGGCTGGGAGACGGCCTCCGATGCCGTGATACTCCACGGCGCGCACATTGCCGAGGCGAGTCGCCAGGGCAGCCCTGGCGCCCTGACCGACGCGACCGAGACGACATCGCCCAAGTACGGTGCCCTGCTGGCGCATGCAGGCTCGAGTGCGGCGGGAACGCCCAGACTCGGCACCAACCTCGCCGACGTCAACGACTGGAGCACCCAACTGCCCTTCACGGACCTGTTCAAGATCTCCCGCGACTGGCTCACCCAATGCGCCCTCTACGTCGAGACGCCGGACCCAGGCTGCACCGGCCAATGGGACACGGGCGAGGCCGATCTGCTCGACCTCGACGAGCACGGCTGGGTGCGCTCCCTGCCTGCCCCTGAGGATGCGCCGATCTTCACCCGTGCCACCACCTACTGGGCCCTGTCGGAGCATTTTCCCCTCGGGCGCTATGTCGTCACCTACGACGGCAGCGGCGAACTGCTCTATGGTCTGGGCGCCAGCAAGATCGACGCGGAGTCCACGACAGGACGGGACGTCATCGAGATCGGCGCCACCAGCGGCATGACGCTGACCATCGCCACCACCGACCCCGACAACTACATTCGCAACATCCGCGTGCTGCCGGAGGCCATCGCCCTCGCCGAGGAGGCCGGCACGCCCGCACCGCTGTTCAACCCGAGCTTCATCGAGCGGACGGCACCGTACCAGGTGCTGCGGTTTATGGACTGGCTGCACACCAACACGGCCGACCTGACCGACTGGACCGACCGTCCGCGGATGGAGGACGCTCGCTGGACCGAACAGGGTGTGCCGATCGAGGCGATGCTGGCCCTGTCTGCGGCCACCGGGGCGGCGCCCTGGTTCACCCTGCCCCACACCGCAAACGACAACCTCGTCCGCGCCATGGCGGAGCTGGTCCGCGACGGGCTGCCGGCGGGCCAGACCGTCTTTGTCGAGCACTCCAACGAGGTCTGGAACAGCATCTTCTCCCAAAACGACGCGGCATTGGCCTCCGCCCGTGCCGCCTGGCCGGACGCCGACGTCGACGACTTCAGCCTGAAGATGAACTGGCACGGCCAGCGCACGGCCGAGATCTGCGACATTTGGAAGGGCGTCTTCGCCGATGAGGCACACCGCGTGCGTTGCGTGCTCGGCGCCCAGGGCGCAGCGACCTACTCCGCGACCCAGGCCCTCGACTGCCCGCTCTGGGGGCAGGCGCCCTGCTCGGGGCATGGCATCGACACGGTCGCCATCGCACCCTACTTCGGCGCCCACCTGGCCTCCAGCGATGTCGCCGCCGAGGTCCTGGCCTGGACCCAGCAGTCCGACGGTGGCCTGGGGAGCCTTTTCACGGAGTTGTCGGAAGGGGGCGTCCTCAGCAACAGCCGAGGCGGGGTGGTCAACGAGGTCAATACCGCGCTCGGGGGCTACCGCACCCTGACCGACTCGCGCCATCTGTCGCTGGTGGCCTACGAGGGCGGCCAGCACATGGCAGACGTCTTCGCTCGGCTGGACGACGCCGTGGTCGAGCTCTTCAGCGCCGCCAACGCCGACCCACGCATGGGTGACATCTACGACGCCTACCTCGGCGCCTGGCGGGACATCGTCGGTGAGCTCTTCGTGCACTACACCGACATCGAGCAACCCGGCCGCTACGGCGCCTGGGGCGCCTTGGCGCATGTTGGCCAGACCTCATCGCCGAAGTACGACGCGCTGCTGCGCTACCTCGACGGCACCAGGGCGGACTGACACGGCGGGGACCCCGGAGACCGATCGGTGCGGCCTACCGGTCGCCACACCCGCGCCTAACCGGCCCCGAGTATCCCGAACAACGCCTGACCGACCCCGGTCAGGCTCTCCCCCGCAATCAGCCCCGACGCGGCGGCGATGACGAATCGCTGCGCCAGGGTCGGGCTGAAGCGGGCCAGCGCCAGCGCGATCAGGCTGCCCATGAACATGGTGACGGACAGGGACGCCGGGATCACCATGGCCAGCCCCACCGCCGGCATACTCGGGAGCCAACCCGGCGTGCGCTCGTGTTCGAGCAGCGCTGACCCGACCCCCACCACCCCGCCCACGAGGACCGCGAGCAGGGCGCTGTTCGGGATGGCATCGAGCCCGTTCGCCAGTGTTTCCGCCACCACCTTCCAGGTCGCCACCGCCGGCGCCGGCCACTGTTCGGTGATGAGCATGGTGCCCGGGTCCGGAATCAGCCGCAGATAGACCCAGGTGCCCACCAGGCTGCCGGTGAGGATGCCGAAGAACTGCGCCAACACCTGGGTGCGCGGCGGCGCCTGCACGGCGAGCCCGGCCTTGAAGTCGTTCAGCAAATCCGCGCTCTGGCCCGCGGCTCCGCCGGCCACGTTCGCGCCCATCAGGTTCTCGGTCGTCTGCCCCGGCGCCATGACGCCGGTAGTGAGCTGCGACACCTTGCCGATGGCACCGATGGGCGGGATGCCGGTCTCGCCGACGACCCGAGAGGCCACCATGGCGAGCAGAAACGCAATGGGTACCGTCACACAGGCGATGAACCAATGGATGTCGAAGATCGCCATCTGTGCCGCGACGACGAGGCCACTCGCCACCGCCAGCCCGGCGAGACGCATCCAGCGGGCGCCGAAGCCGTCGGTGATCCCCATGGGCGCGTCCGAACCCGCCGGATCCAAGCCGACATGGTCCATACCCGTTCGATCCCCCAGGGCCCGCCGCTGCCGCTCCACGCGTCCGCGTAGCGCGAAGCGGGTCAGCGCCGAGGCGACCATGAGCGAAACGCCGGGCCAGAGCAACCACTCGATCATGTCCGGAAACCAGCCGACATCGGGATCATCCGCGCCAGCGGGAATGAAGTCCGCCACCAGCCCCCAGGGCCCGACCAGCCCCCAGGCGACAACGGCGCCGAGCAGCAGTGACGCCCCGGCGCGAAAGCCGATGATGGCGCCGAAGCCGAGCAGCAGCATGGACGGCTCCAGGGAGAAGGTCAGGTTCTTCGCGCTGATGCCGCCGTAGCCCGCCAGGGCCCCGCTCGCCGGCAGCTGGAAACCGAACAGACCCGGGCGCGGCAGCGGCAACCAGGTGCTGTCCAGGAGCTTCGCGACCCCGGCCACGACGCCGGCGGAGAACAGCACCCGCAGCTTGAGCGCCGCCTCGCGCCCTTGGTCGAACACCTCGCGCAGCGCCTCCGCCGTGGCCCGCCCGGTCGGGAAGGCCAGACCGGAACGCAGCAGCAGCGACTCGCGCAGATACCAGGCGACCCAGATGCCGAGAAAGCTCACCGAGAACACCCAGATCACCAGCTGCGGCGCCGGCAGGTTGCCGCTCGAGAGCATCGCCAGCGCGGGAATCGGTGCCACCAGCCCGCCGGAGATGATGTTCGCGGACGACGATGCGGTGGTCTGGGCGATATTTCCCTCCCCCGGCGCCAGGTGCGCCGAGCCGATCCACCTGGCCATCAGGCCCCAGAAGCCGGTAATCACCAGCAGCGCGATGATGGAGATGTTGAAAGTCCAGCCGATCTTCAGGCCGGAGTAGACATTGCAGGGCGTGAGCAACGCCCCGATCAGCACGCCGGAAGCGAGGGCGCGGACGGACAGGTGTCGATGAGTCAAGCGGGGCTCTCTGCAACAAGATCGGGCCTCCAGCTTAGGCGATTACCCTGGACTTGCGTACCGCCAGGGACCGGGCCGGCAACTGCAGCCGGCTACTCCGCCTGCAAGGCCGCGACCGGGTCCAGTGCTGCGGCGCGCAGGGCGGGCAGGACGCCGGCGGCCAAACCGATGAGCCCGGCGGCGAGCTCGGCGGCGACCACGAAGTCCCAGGCAGTGCGGGTCGGCAACCCGGGCACCAGGGCGCCGAGGAGCCAGGCGCCGCCGGCGCCGAGCAGGAAGCCGACACCGCCGCCGAGCAGCGCGAGCAAGGTCGCCTCCAGCAGGAACAGGGCCAGGATCTGACCGCGCCCCGCGCCGAGCGCCCGCAGCAGGCCGATCTCGGCACGCCGCTCGCCGACGGCAATGGTCATGATGGTCAGGATGCCGATGCCGCCGACCACCAGCGAAACGGCGCCGAGCGCGGCCACCACGGCCGTGAGCACGCCGAGCACCGACCCCAGGACCTCCAGCATCTGATCCTGGGTGGTGATGCTGAAGTCCTCACTGCCGTGCCGACGCACCAGCAGGGCCCGTACCCGCTCGGCTACCGCCTCGCTGTCCGCCTCGCGATCGTAGAGCAGATCGATCTCCATCAGACCGTCGCGGTCGAACATGGCCAGCGCCCGCTGGACCGGCACGAAGACGCTGTCGTCGAGGTCGAAACCGAGCATCTGCCCCTTGGACTCCATGACGCCGATGACGCGGAAGGGCTCGCCGCCGATGCGGATGCGCCCCCCGAGGGCCCGTCGGCCCAGGAACAACTCCCGGTAGAGCTTCGCGCCAAGCACCGCGACCGGCCGGGCGGCGCCGTCCTCCGGCAGGAAGCGGCCCTGTGCCGGTCGCATGGCCCAGATGGCGGGCACCTCGGCCCCGGTGCCGAACACCATGGTGCGCCGGCTGCGCCCGCCCGCCTCCACCGCCGCGTTGCCGGAGACGACGCCGACCACGGCCTCGACCTCGGGCAAGCGCTCCAGCGCCTGCGCATCGTCCAGGCTCAGCGGCCTTACGCTGGCGATCATTGCACCGGACATGCCCATGGTGGTCGTGCGCCCGGGGGCGACGGCGATGAGATTCGTGCCGAACTGGGTGAACTCGGCGAGCATGAACCGGTGCACGCCCTCGCCGATGGCTGTCAGCAGCACGACGGCGGCGACACCGATGGCGATACCGGACAGGGTCAGCAGGCTACGGCCACGACGGGCGAGCGCGGCGCCTCCGGTGTAGATCAGGATGTCATAGAGACGCATGGTCGGCGTAGAGGTTCAGCTTGGTTGACGCACGCGGAGGCTCTGTCGTCGCAGGCCGATCGGAAGTTGGCGCTCCCAAGGGCGCGGCGGCGTCTTCTGTCGAACTTCACCCTTCAACCTAGATGGAGCGGTTGGACGGTGGTCAGGGTGCGTCCCGCGGGCCGTCCAGCGAGGCACAACGACGCGGAATAGTCTCTCTATTCCAAGAAGTTGTAACAAAGCTGGGCG
>JANQFX010000064.1 GCA_028277725.1 Thiohalocapsa sp. | reverse complement strand
TCAGGCCGGTCGCGGCGAGGTGCCGGACGCGCTGGCCCAGCGCTGGCCGCCGCCCGACGGGCTGCCGGGTTATGCGACACCGGTGGAGCGGGATACGGCAGCGGGGGCTGGATAGGTCCGTCGCACCGGTGGTGGATCCGTCGGGGGGATCAATTCCAGCGGGTCCGCCAGCCAGCGGGGCGTGTCGGGCTTCGTACCTCAGCCCGACCTACGGTTTGATCGAGCTATTCGCTCATGCCCGGTGTAGGTCGGGCCGACGTTAGGAGGCCCGACGATGCGCGTTGGTGGGTCGGCTCAGAAGGCCAGGTTCAGTACCGTCAGGGACACGATCAGGAACAGCACCGTCATGATGCCGCCGGCCTTCATGTAGTCCGGCACCCGGTAACCGCCGGGGCCCATGATCAGGGCGTTGACCTGGTGGGTCGGGATCAGGAAGGAGTTGGAGGTCGCGATGGCGACGGTGAGCGCGAACAGCGCCGGGTTGGCGCCGGCGCCCAGCGCCATGTTGACGGCGAGCGGCACCAGCAGCACCGTCGCGCCGACATTGGACATCACCAGCGTGAAGAAGGTGGCCAGCACTGCTAGCGCCGCCTGGATGACCCAGATCGGCACATCGCCGAGGGCGGACAGGGTCTGTTCGGCGATCCAGGCTGCGGTGCCGGTCTGCTCGACGGCGAAGCCGAGCGGGATCAGCGACGCCAGCAGGAACACGGTCTTCCAGCTGACGGCCTCATAGGCCTCGTCGATGGACAACACGCCGGTCAGGATCATACCGATGGCGCCGGTCAGCAGCGCCACCGACAGCATCAGGTCCGTGAACAGCACCAGCCCGAGGGTGATGGCGAAGAATAGGAGCGCCATGGGCACCTTGTGCGGGCGCAGCTCTTCGTGCGGGTACTCGGTGGTGACGACGACAAAGTCGCGGTCCTTTTCCAAGCGCGCGAGGTCGACCCAGGTGGTGTGCACCACTAGGGTGTCGCCCGCCTTGAACGGCATGTCGCGCACGCCGCCCGTCTCGAAGGTCAGTGTCTCGTCGCCGCGGCGGATGGCGAGCACCGACAGGCCGTAGACCTTGCGCATCCAGACATCGCGGGCGGACTTGCCGATGAGGTTGGAGCCGGGCGGGATGACGATCTCGGCGATGCCGGCCTTGGCGGCCGACAGGGCCTCGGCGAAGACCTCGACGCCGTCCTTCACCTCGACGCCGGTGGATGCGACGAACAGATCGAAGTGCCCCTGGCTGCCGAGCAGACCGAGCAGGGTGCCGGCCTCGATGCCGAGGCTGCGGTCCACGCCGGAGGCGCCCAGGCGCACGCCGTCGCCCTTCTCGACGGCGGTGACGCGGACGTGCCAGCGGCGCTCCATCTCGTCGACGCTGGTGCCCACCAAGGGGCTCGACGGCGGCACGCGGACCTCACGGATGTCGAAGTCGCTGACGCCGTAGGTCTCACCGTAGTAGGTGCTCGGGTCGAAGGCCTCGGTGAGCTCGGTGCCGCGCGACGGCAGCACGAAGCGGCCGAAGATCACGAAGTAGAGGATGCCGGTGGTCAGCAGTGCGAAGCCGATGGGCGCCACCGAGAACAGCTCGAAGGTCGGCATCGGCTCGACGCCCTCGGGCAGGGCCTGATTGGAGGTCAGGATCAGATCATTGAGCAGGATCAGCGGGCTTGAGCCGACCATGGTCATGGTGCCGCCGAGGATGGCGCAGAAGCCCATCGGCATTAGCAGCCGGCTCATGGGCAGCTTGGTGCGGGCGGAGATGCGGCTCACCACCGGAAGAAACAGCGCCGCGGCGCCGACGTTCTGCATGAAGGACGAGATCACGCCGACGGTGCCGGAGATGAGTGGGATGATGCGCGCCTCGGTGCTGCCGCCGATGCGCATGATGAAGGCCGCCACCCGCGACATGATGCCGGTCTTGTCGAGCCCGGCGCCGATGATCATGACCGCGATGATCGAGATCACCGCGTTGGAGGCGAAGCCGTCGAACAGGTTCTGCACGGGCACCAAGCCTGCGTCGATGCCCATGAAGGGCGCGAGCAGGGTCGTCAGCCCCAGCAGCACCATGATAGTCACGGCGGCGACGTCGACGCCCACCACCTCGAAGGCAAAGAGGAAAATCGTCAGTGTGAGGATCGCCACGACCCAGGCGATCTCGGGCGACGGCACCTGGCCCGCCATCCAGATAGCGAACACCGCGAAGACGGCGGCGGCGATATCCAGCATGGATAAGCGCTTGAATAGGGCTGGCATGGCTGACCTCGGTGCTGTGGGCGCCGCGTCGGCGGTCCGCGCGGGCATTTGGTGTCGCTCGTTCGGGAGCGTCTTGATCGATGCCGGTCGACTTGCCCTTCCCGGCCAAGCAGTCGGCAGGACTCTGGGCCGATTCGGCGGGGGTGTTCTCCAGAGGCGTCGCATTCCGCGGCGTGCTGCCGATCATGGCGAAGACCGCATGCGTCGGCGGTCGCCAACACGACATATTAACTTAAGCATGTGCTGATTTGGTCATGTGGCTATGTGCTGATTTGGTCATATGGCTCGACGAGGTTTGGGTGTCTGCGACGCGTCCTCCGGGCCTTGAGGCATGGCAGCAACAGGTCCATCCGCCGTTGAACAGGGCTCTAGCCTCGCCTAGTATCCAGGGGCTAAGAGAACGCCAATATCGCCACGCGGCCTGGCTGTCCCGGCCCGACGGCGAGTGCGGGCAGGGTACCCACTTGGCATCACGCCCGAGCTCGCCGCCGCCGATGCCCCCGGCCGTGAGGCAAAGAACCGACGACCCACGCACATGAATCCGGAAAACGCCGCGCTGGTCCGCGCCTCCTGGGCCGAGATCGTTCCCGTGCGCAAGCAGGTCTGCACAGAGTTTTATCAGCGTCTGTTTCAGCGCTACCCCGAGTTGCGCGCCCTGTTCAAGGGCGACATCGAGCACCAGACCGGGCTCTTCGTCACCATGCTGAACACGGTTGTCAGTTCGCTGGAGAACCGCGATCCGGTGGTGCCGCTGATCAAGACGGTCGGCGCCCGACATGCGGACTACGGCGTCGAGCATGGCGACTATGACAAGTTCGTCGAAGTGCTGATGGAGACCTTCGCCGACGCCCTCGGAGAGCGCTTCACGCCCGAGACTCGAGCGGCCTGGGCGACCGTCTATGCCGACCTGGCCGCGACCATGCGTCAGGGCGCCGAGGAGTCCTTGCACTGAACGACTGGTCCCAGTCGCCGCCGGACCTCCGCCGTCATCCAACGATGGCGCCACGGCTCGACACCTGGATCGCGCTGCTCGGCAACCTGCTCATCGCCGCAGCCGCCCTCGCCGGCGCGCAACTCCCGGGGGCGGATCTCCTCGTACCGCTCGGTCTGCTCGCACTTGCCCATGCGTTGGTCGCCGTTGCGGTACTACGTGCGGCCCTTGCCATCGACGGGCGCGCCCTGGCCGCGCTGGATCTGGCGGCCGGTGGCATGGCGCTGGTCGTGCTCGCCTGGGCGGTGTCCGATGCGCTCGGCGCAATGCTGGTGTCCGCGCCCGACGTGCAGTTCTGGTCGGCGCTCGCCGTGCCGGCCGCGGCGCGGGTCGATGGGCTGTCGACCCTGGCACTCGGCGCCGCGGGCACCGGGCTGCTTGCCCTGGGTCTCGCGGGCCTGATGCGTCGGCGTGCGATCCGCTTCGGGGCGGTATCCGGCGCGCTGTGCCGGCGCTTCTCGCGCCACTGGCTGATGGTTGCACTGCTGGCGGGCATCGTCGCCGCCGGATTCGGGCTCCCGTGGCAGCTCGATCGGCTCGGCGAGACGCGCTGGGCGGCGGTCGCGTCCGCGCTCGCCTGGCCTGCCTTGTGGGCTGTGCTCCTGTGGACCGGTTTCTCCGGGCTGCTCGGATGGCCCGGTAGGATGCTCGACAGGCCGGCGCCGCGGCGTCTGCGCCGTGACGCTGAGCAGGCCGTTGCGGAGGTGCTGGACGAGCTCCCGCTGGCCGGACATCGGCTCATGGTGCAAATGCGGGACGGGCGTCCGCATCTCCACCTGATGGGCTTCGCGGACGACGACACCGAGCTGGACGCCGAGGGACAGGACGTCCTGCGCGCCCGGCTCTACGAGCGGCTGCGGGTGCGCTACGCGGACTTGGCCCTGGATGTGCATTTCACTCGGGATCAGGTCTGGGCCGATCGCAGCCTGTGCACTCCTGGGCCGACCTCGGAGCGAGGGCCGGACTGGATGTGAACCGCCGATTAGCCCGGTCGCGGCCCATGGCCTGGCCCGGACACCCAATCCTCGGAATTGCGAGCGGCCAATGCGCGGGCCGAGCCTTCCGATTCTCAAGTCACTATCGGCTCGCCGCGGAGGTGTCGACAGCGTTTGTGGTCGTTGTCGTAATCGAAATCCTGTGTTCTCTCGGCCACAGAAGGCGCATGGTGGCGAGGATTGGCGCGCAGGTCGGACTTCGATAGCGGTTCCGACGGCCTGCCGCGGAGGACACGGGGAACACCGGAACACCAGGTCTCCGGGCGCCAGTCAGGTGCCCATGGGCGATACGGTCACATGTAGCGTAGAGCGGCGACGATTAGCCCGGCGCTCGTTGCAATGAAGCCGACCAGCCAGAGGAAATGCCGGTCGTTTCGCCTGAGCATCTCGTCGAAACGGCTGTCGACCCGTTCGAAGCGCTTGTCCACCTGCTCGAAGCGCTTTTCTATCTGCTCCAAGCGCTTGTCCACCTGCGCGAAAGCCTCGCGCATCAGCTCGCGCTGATGCTTGAGCTCTTCCTCGACGCGCAGCATGCGCTCGCGCAGCTCGATCTCGTAGACCGCCGGAGGCTTGCCCAGACTCTGCTCGGCCAACCACTCGCCGAGGTGTTGCTTGATGAACAGGATGTCTTCTTCGGCAAGGGCCATCGGGCACCCCTTCCCTTTGTCGGTAACCAGCTTGCAAGTCTAGCGAAACCCGCCTGACTTCACCGCGTTATCAGCGGTGATCGCGGGTGCTTGGTAAGCGTCTGTCGAAATGCGTTGGCGTTCTGAGCGATATTGGTGGTCGGCTTCCTCATGGCTGGAGTGCAGGATCGGGAAGATCGACGCTGGTTCGCGCGCGCGGCGCGTCTGGAGGCGCCATGGGGCATGTTGCTTGCGAAACACCGCGCGAGCCCAGCATCGTCGTTGCCGAGGTGATGAAACGCGCCCTGACCCAAGGGCTTTTTCGATGTTGTTGCGAATGCTTGTTGTTAGTAAGCCGGACCGGATCATGCTCGCGGAGCTGCGCGACGACGAGACCAATTTCTATCTGCGCAACGTGGGCTCGGGGCATCCGGGGTCGATCACGACCATCCGCGCCAACAGCGCCGCGGCGGCCGTCGAGCAGCTGATTCTGATGGTGCGACAGTCCAGCGCCGGCGCAGGGCTGACGCGCGAGGACATCCGCGGGCTGGTGTCCTTCCTGCCCGTGGCCTCCTGGGTCTATGCGGAGCTATGTGACTACAAATGTATGGTCGTGGTCTGGCTGTCCGGGCGGACTGATCCCAGCTTGGCATGGGCT
This sequence comes from Thiohalocapsa sp., assembly GCA_028277725.1. Lineage (GTDB taxonomy): Bacteria > Pseudomonadota > Gammaproteobacteria > Chromatiales > Chromatiaceae > Thiohalocapsa. The sequence goes on along the minus strand of JANQFX010000064.1, from coordinate 39,311 downwards.
CCAACCGGACAACCTGTTGCTGGCCGGACTCGCGGGCGGGGCCTCGGCGATCGGGATTCCGGCGTTCGTCGCGTTTGCACTGTTGCCGCCGAAGCCGTTGCATGGCTCGGCGCGCTTGGCGCGGTCTGCGGAGATCGCGAAGGCCAAGCTCTACAAGGCTGGCGAGCATTCGATCCTGCTGGGTCGGCACCGCGGCAAGCTGCTGGCCTTCAACGGCGATCTGCATCCCTTCCTTGCCGCGGCCACCGGTACCGGCCATCTTCATCCACATCGGCTGCGTCGGCTTCGTGGTACCGAACCTGCTGCACCAATTTCGGGATCAGGCAGGGCTCGGCCATCGTGCTGGACATCAAGGGGAGAACTACAACCTGACCTCGGGATACCGGGACGGGCTGCTCGGGCAACGGGTCTTCCGCTTCGATCCGCTGGAGGAGCATGGGCGGACCCGCGGCTTCAACGGCCTCGGCTACTTGCGCGATGGGGACCTGCGGGTCACCGACGTGCAGACCGTGGCGTCGATCCTGGTTCCGAACGAGAGTCATGATCCCTACTGGGACAACGTCGCCTGGGACTTGCTGATCGGCCTGACCCTGCTGGTGCTGGAGGCCGGGCCCGCCATGGGCTGGCCGCTGACCATCGGGCCAACATCTGATCAAGCTGCATCGACTGCTGCGCTCGGAGGAGGAGAGCGGGGAGTATCTCCAGGCGCTGCTCGAGGAGCTGGCGGGGCGGGGCATCGCCATCTCCAGCCTGTGCAAACGCACTATCCCGAGCGTCTCCAACGAGCCTTCGATCCCCCGCGGCTCGATCAAGTCGGCCCTGGCTAGCTTGCCCCCAATCTGGGCTGACCCTGTGGGCGAATCCGCTGATCGACCGGGCCACGTCCCACAGCGACTTCGACCTGCGCCGCTTCCGGCGCGAGCCCCAGTCCCTCTACATCGCCATCGCCCCGGATGACCTGCAACGCCTGGCCCCCCTGGTACGACTGCTGATCGAGTTCTTTCTCTCCAACAACACCAAGGCCGGGGAGACGCCGGCGGATGATCCGGGGCTCTCGGTCCCGGTGCTGATGCTGCTCCCTGATCGGAAAGAGGGAGTTCCTGAGCCTGGGCCACGTCGACAAGCTGGTCCATGCGCTCAAGCCTGGAAGAAGCCGATTACTGGCCGTCCTGGCCAGAATCGGCGGGGCATCCTGCCCCGCGGGGCTGGGGCATCCGCATCGCGACGGTGATCCAGTCCGAGGCCCAGCTTCAGGCGGTCTACGGCCGCGAGCTGGCGGAGGCCTTCATCGACGGATCGATCCCAAGTTGGTCGCGCGCGGGTCTACTTCCGCCCGCCGGTGCATCGGCGGGACCTGGCCGAGACGATCTCCAAGATCGTGGGAAGGTCTCGCGGTTCGTATCGTCCAGGTGTCGAGAGGAGCCGATCACCATCCCGGCTCCCTCCGCGAACAGGGTCTCGGCCCGAGCGAGCCCGGTCTGATCCCAGGTGAATTCCGGCCGATCGGGGAGCTGCCAGTTCCAGGTCATGATTGATAACACGCGCGTTTGTCGCTCAAGATAGCGCACGTTCACGAGCCATAAGAGCCCCCATATCGCTCGCGCATGGGCTTAGAACTTCTCCGGTTTCCGGGAAATTCCGAACCATTCCGGGGATGATGGTGCACCCGCGCCATGCACACCCGACGGAGTGACCAGTCTCCTGCACTGAACAGTCGACGAAGAAGCCGACCCACAAGTGGGCCTTCCGCCCGCACTTTCGCACCAACGCCTTCGGCTGGAAGGCGCACGGGGACGATGTTGGCACCGGTGGATGCCGATGGCTTAGGTGTCCGCCATCAGCGTCGGGACATCGCGGGCACCGTGCACCACGCGCACGATCTCGACGCCGTCGGTGATCTGGCGGTACAGGATAAGGTACCGCCGGACCGGAAAATAGCGAAGGTCCGGCGCAATGTCGGGCCTTGCCGGGCCAAGGCCCGGCTGGTCGGCGAGAAGCAGGAGCTTCTCCTCGATGTCATCAAGCACGCGGTCGGCGGCGCGCTCATCGTCATGGGCGATGTAAAGCCAGATGTCGATCAGGTCTTCCTCGGCTTGGGCCGTGCGCTTGATCGTCGACATGATCTCTCACGCGCCTGTTGCCTAGGTGTCTTGCGCCGCAACGAGCCGCCGCCGGGCCTCGGCCTTGATCGCCGCCATATCGATATGACGCCCCGGTCCACTTGCCAGACCCTCTTCCCAGAGACGCCGCAGCTGCTCGACGTCTTTCCTCTCCAGGGCGCGCCGACGTTTCCACTCCCGCAGCGCGTCGCGCATGACCTCGCTGCTGGACGCATATTCGCCGCTCTCGACGGCTTCGCGCACGACCGCCAACAGTTCCGGCGTCAGCGCAATACTGACCTTTTCGACGTTTGCCATGATGGTGAACCTCCGGGTTTCATGGTAGTAAAGATTCCCACCATGGAGCAAGAAGATCCCTCCGAGATGCTTGCGATTCACGATAACCTTGCACTCTGTCCACGGCATGGAACGTTTGCATGTCAAACACGCTGATCATGAGGAAATCAGGGGGACTGGGTACGACGGACAGCGCAGTGGGGATGCCCGCGCTGATTGTGCGTGCCGGCGGGAACGCCGAGATGCGTTTCCCGGAGCTCTTCGCGGCGCAGATCCGGCACCGCAACACCCGCGAGGCGTATTTGCGCGCCGTCCGCGATTTCCTCGATTGGGCTGAGACTGAAGCGAGGATCGAGGATCTCCTCGACATCGAGCCGCTGCATGTCGCGGCCTGGGTCGAGACAAAGACGCAGACCTACGAGGCCCAGAGCGTCAAGCAGCAGCTCGCGGCGCTGCGCCATCTGTTCGACTGGCTGGTCACCGGCCATGTCCTGCACACGAACCCGGCATCCTTCGTCCGAGGGCCGAAACTCTCCAACACCAAGGGCAAGACGCCGATCCTGACGCCGACCGAGGCCCGGAAGCTGATCCGCTCGATCCCGACCGATACCCTGGTCGGCCTGCGGGACCGGGCGCTGATCGGCCTCATGATCCACACCTTCGCCTGGGTCTCGGCGGCGGTGACCATGAACGTCAAGGACGTGTACCGCAAGCAGGAACACTTGTGGGTGCGCCTGCACGAGAAAGGCGGCAAGCACCACGAGATGCCCTGCCAGCACAAACTGAAGGAATGTGTCCAGGAGTACATCGAGGCCGCAGGGCTAGCCGAGGACCCGAACGGGCCGCTGTTCCGGTCCGTGGACCGCAAGACCAAGCAGCTCGGCGCCAACCGCCTCGATCGGCAACGCGCCTGGGCCATGATCAAGCGTCGGGCGAAGAAGGTCGGCGTCGACACGCCCGGTATCTGCAACCATACCTTCCGCGGCACCGGCATCACGGCCTACCAGGAGAACCCCGAGGCCAAGCTGGAGCACGCCCCGCAGATGGCCGCGCACTCCGACCCGAAGACGACACGGTTCTACGACCGCCGCAGCGATCAGGTCTCCTTCGATGAGGTCGAGCGGATCGGGATCTAGGGCTCCCCGCCCGGCTTAGCGGACAGTATTTTCCGTTCTATGGCGCCCGGCCAGATATCGCCAAACTGCCCGCGTGGCCTGGCAATCGTTGATCGCGCGGTGACTGGCGCCGTCCCAGTCGAAACCGACATGGGCCGCGGCGACGTGCAGCTTCTGCCAGCGGTAGCTGCCGTGCCAGTCGCTCCACTCGCCGAAGACTTCTGCGAACTCCCGCATCGCACAACGGACTTCGGCGGAGGCCTCCAGCTCGAAGCGCAGGAAGCCGGCGTCGAACGGCGCGTTGTAGATCACCACCAGGGCTTCGCTGACGGCTTCGATGATCCGCGGCCGAAGCGCTTCGTGCGTGGGCGCATCCTGGACGTCCGCCGGTGCGATGCCGTGGACCCGCTGAGCACCTGGCCAGCTTCGGTGCCGCACGGGCCGAACGAGCGTGTCGAGCAGAAGCTCGATCACATCGGGGCCGTCCTCGTCCAGGATCTTGATCTCGACGATCTGGTCGGTACGGGGATCAAGCCCCGCGGTCTCCAGATCCAGAAAGACGGTTCTCACCGGTGATGGGTTCTTGCTTGTGCAGATTTTTGACGGTTTGGGCCGAAACCGCCCCTCTCCGACTCTACGTGTTTTTGTCGCACAGCCGCGGACTCGCCGAGTGAGCCCCGGGATGTCTACGCTTTGCCGCATGGCCCCTTCCGCGGCACAACGCTCCTGGATCAACCCCGAGAAGGCGCGGTACTACGAGGTCTTCCTCGACCAGGATCTGGTCGGCGACTGGACCCTGATCAAGGTCTGGGGCGGCATCGGCTCGAACCGCGGCCGGATGCACAGCACCGGTGTCGTGTCCTACAAGGCCGGCATCGAGCTGGTCGATGACATCACCCGGCGCCGATCGCAACGAGGTTATACCTGCGCTCCTCCAACGGGCTGTTCTTGACCCCGGGGCTTCCTAAGAGCGCGCCGATTCCATTGATCCGTTCGAGCACTCGGCCCGTTCCACTCTGCTGTAGATCATGAGACCGGCCGCACCGTCGCCGGCAAGGCTCCCGGGTAACGCACATTCGCTGGTGTCGGCGCGATCCACTTGACCTTGTAGCCGCGCCGAGACCCTCTCCGACGCGGAAGGTATGCCAGTGTGCCCGGCGGATATGGGCGCGCGGTCTGGCCCGATCGCCATGCTCAACGCCTGGCCCATCCGAGAATTCGGCGCGGCGTAATGCCGCCCCCAACCGCAAGCCCACGTCCCAGGCCCTCAGTCGGTCCGGCGGGAGCAGGCGCGGATCGCGTTCGGTGCGCTCGGGTGTCGAGACTGACTGACAACGGATGCCATCGCCGATCTCGGCGTTTTCTGCGCGCAGGCACAGATTCGGGACCAGAATTCATGGCCTTCTCGGGGAACCCCGCGAGCGGCGGAAGGCCATTGACGCGGAGCCGGTTCTGCTGCGTGGCTCTGACTGTCGGTTGGCACGGGGCCAGCAGGACAGCAAAAGGGACCTGGACAACGGCGTACATCCGCAGGACGGCGGACCGGGGCTGGAGAAAGAAGCGGACTAGCTACATTGTTTTCGCGGGCAAGCGGGGGAGGGGCAGGTAGAGAGGCCCAAGCGCTTGGCAGATCGTCCGGTGGCACTAGATGGCGTGAACCAGGAGTCATTTTTGACTGGTGCGCACTACGTCCTTGTTCGTGGTCCTTGTTCGTGATGTTGGTCTGGGGTACTGAATTAGGTGTTCTGTTTTACCGGTCACCACGGACCGGATTATCGAGTCACTTATGACTAGTGCTAGTGGTCGCCAATGACCCCATATAATCCTTGTATCTTATTGATTTTATGAATATTATAAGCACCAACAGAGAGGGCAAGGTGGTGTCACTTATGACCGCACAAAAATCCAATGTCGTCGTTCCCCTGCGCCCGGACAAGGCGCGCAAGGAGTCCGAGAAGAAGTGGGGCAAAGATGTGATGGGGCTCGGCTTCAGCATCATCCCTTCGCTGCTGTTTCGGGCACAACGTCGTCTGGGGCTGAGCCCCACGCAGCTCGCGATCATCGTCCAAATTGCTGACTTCTGGTGGGACGAGAGCCGCAAGCCATACCCGAGCAAGGAGACGCTTAGCGAGCGGCTGGGCTTAAGCGAGCGACAAATCCAACGGCACATCGCCGAGTTGGAAAATGCGGGGCTTGTGGAGCGCGTCGAGCGCCGGGCCGCCCACAAAGGAAAACTCTCGAACGCCTACGATCTGTCTGGCCTTGTGGAGAGGCTCAAGGAGCTGGAGCCAGAAGTCCGGGAGGCAGACGAGGAAGCAAAGTCCTTGCGAAAGGAGGTAGCGCGGCCAGGGGGGTTGCGCCGGAAACGCCAAAAAAAACAGGAGCCCTAGAAAGCTGAACCCCGGGCGCTTGCTGACGCAGAGGCGTGTCCGGGGCTTACAGACATAAGATATGTGGTTGGAAAGATGTCTGTCAAGATATTTAATTTCGAGAACGGTGTCCTAGAAGCGCTGGAAACCTCGCTTTCCCCTGAAAGAATGGCAACTTACGTCCAGGCGTCAGGCGGAGACCGAGAACGCGCCTTGCGTTTGTACACCTGGAACACGGCCGTCAGTGCAGCATTTTATGGACCCCTCCAGGGCTTGGAAGTTGCCTTGCGCAACGCCATGCATGTTCAGCTTAACGGAGCCTATGGCCCAACCTGGTATGAGACAACCCGGACTGTGGCTTCGATGCAGGCACCCTCGACCGAATCGATGGGGCCAAGAGAAGCCTGCTAAAAGGCAGCTACGCCATCGACCCGCCGCATTTGGTAGCAGAACTGTCCTTCGGATTCTGGGTCTCCCTCCTCGGCAAGGGTGGACGAGGGCGCGCACCGGACACGCGCAAGAAAAACTACGACATGACCATGTGGAGGAAGGCGCTCTACAAGGCGTTCCCGCATGCCCGCCTGAGCCGCGTGCAGGCACATCAACCGCTTGATTACCTGAGAACGTTCAGGAACCGGATTGCTCACCACGAACCGATCTTCAACCGGCATCTGCAAGCAGACTTCGACTCCATCCTAAATGTCTCAGGGTGGATTTGCCCGAGGACGGCAGACTGGATCAGGCATCACAGCCGTGTGGAGAACCTGCTCGCCTGCGCACGGGACGACGGGAACGTGTTGTTCTGAGGACAACGGGAAGCCCATGGGTAGCCGGTAGCCCCACGGAGCTTGTCGTGGAGGATCTGTTCGGCGACTGGACCCTGATCACGGCCTGGGGCGGCATCGGCTCGAACCGTGGCCGGATGCACAGCACCGGTGTCGCCTCCTACGAGGCCGGCGTCGAGCGGATCGGCGAGATCGCTCGGCGCCGGGCTCAGCGTGGGTACGCCAGCGTGACCGCGGGGTGACGCTACGCAAGCTCAGGTCTCCCGGATCGCACCGATGCCATCGAGCTGCTCGAGCACCGCGGACTTGGCTCCTACCGGGATGACCCAGTTACGGTACGGCGCCCCTTTGTAACGGCCACCAAAGGACTTGGCGACGGCCTTCAGCATGGGGTTGACCCGCTCGTTGTAGGGCCACCAGAGACACAATCCCCAACCCTGGTCGACGAGGTGGACGGGCACTCCAAAGACACGGAGCCGGATACGCTCTGGCGCTCCCGATGCCTGCACGGGCTTCTCGAACGCCTTTGCGACGGCCTCGCACCGGGCTTGCCCGTCCAGCATCGACTGCTCAGGGTGGAAGAGCCAGCGCCGGTTCTCCGGACGTTCGAGGACCTCCTGACGCAGATCCTCCCAGCTCCAGGATTCGTGGCGATGCACGTCCAGCGAGATCTCGAAGCAAGGCGCACCCAGCCCGGACAACGCCTTGCGCTTGTCGTCATCGACGACATGCGTGACGGCGACCTCGATGAGAACAGGCCGTCCATCATGCGTACCGACGACATCGATGCGGTAGACGCCTACCGCGACCTCTTCCCGAAGCTGTGTCAGCGTCCACAGCTCGGCCGGCTTCACGACGGTCGCCTCACCGAGACGCCCATCATCAAGCCGATGGGAACCCACGCCCTCCAGCGCAGGCACCAAAACCGACCCAGCCTCGACCAGCAGTTGCTTCGCGGCCCGATGCAAAGCCCCTTCAGCAGCGCCGGTGCACCCTGCCCCGCTGTCATGGGCGAAGTGCCAGGCCCGAACATCACCCTGACGCGCGATGAGCACCTCCCCGCACTCCGGACAGCAGCAATCACACGCCTTGCCGCGCCGGACGTCCTCGACCGACACTACCCGACCATCTGACGTAACCCCAAACGATTGAAGAAGATGGATGGTTTCCACGGATGCCTCCTCTACCAAAGCAGCGTTGACGGATGAACTAGTGGCAAAGGTGACAAGCCCGGACAACGGCGAACAGACATCCAACCGGTTGGAAACCGACTGGAACCCAGACGAAATGGCTCTCGCAGCCCAGACGATCGAGCGGATTGCCGCGGGCTGGAAGGACCGATCCCGCGCGGTCCAGATGCTCCAAGCGCTCTGTGGGCTGGCGGCCGGAGATCCCGATCGCCTGAATCCCGACCTGGCCGCGGAGAACTGGGGATTCCGTGCGACCGATATCGGCGAAGAACTGCGCCGGCGGTGGCCCAAAATCCCTGGCGTGAATAGCTGGGCAGACAATCCAGAGACCGCAAAGGCCAAGATGAACGAGCACTGGCCGAAGCTGGGGGACATCTGGGAGAGGCAGAAGCCGACGATCGAGGATGGCCTCAGGGCCGAAGGCCTCCCAGTCGCGATTGCCCTATATCGCGACGAGGGCGGAGGATCGGGGAACTACACCAAGTACGGTTTCCGCATCGATGCCCGAGCAGAACCCGGCCATAGCGCATCCGACATCGACCTGCTCCGAGTCCCCCAGGTGCAGTACCGTCATCAAGACATCTCAGGCAACCGGCTTGTCCGCTGGATGTCAGACCGAGGTCTCTACCTGGGCGGCTGGGGCGGCAAGGTATTCCTCAGCGTCTTCTTGCTACTGCTGATCTTCACCGTCGTCTGGTCCTGGTTGGTGATCGTGGCCATGGGCGCAAGCTCCAGCACCGTGGCCTTCCTCAAGCTCGGTCTGATCGGGGGACTGACGATCGTCATCTTCTACTCGTTGTTCGCCTGGCAGCTCCGGCTCGTGGCGAACCGCGTCGCCGTAGCCCCGATGCTTCTTCAACCCTGGGCCGGAGATGACTACCTGCTGGAGCTCAGAAAGAAGGACGGCGCAAAACGAAACACCATGTACCTCGTCCGATACGCCGCTGATTGCCCGATCTGCGGAGAACACGGAAAGGATGCGATCCGTGTCGCATCGGGAAGGTGGGAGTTCTTCGGGCGCCTCGTTGGACGATGCGATCGCGCGCCGAACGCGCACGTGTTCTCCTTCGACCACATCACCCAGACAGGACGCTTCCTCCGCTGAGAAACGGCGCGTCCAATCTCCCGCCTTCGGTTGTCGAGCTGCCCTCAACCCACGGCGTTGCGCAGCGTGCCCGCGAGAAAGGAGCGAATATTCTCGGCCACGCCGTCCAGCAGCCGCTGGCGCGCCTCGCGGCTGGACCAGGCGGCGTGCGGCGTAACCAGCAGGTTGGGGATGTCCGGCGCCAGCAGCGGGTGGTCGGGCGGCGGCGGCTCGATGGTCAGGGTGTCGACGGTGGCAGCGCCGATGGTGCCCCGGCGCAGTGCGTCGGCCAGGGCCGTTTCGTCGACGATACCGCCGCGGGCGCTGTTGATCAGCATGGCATCGGGGCGCATGCGCGCGAGTTCGGCGGCGCCGATCAGGCCCTGGGTTTCGGCTGTCAGGGGACAGTGTAGCGACAGGTAGTCGACCCGTGGCAACAGGTCGTCGAGCGCGAGCCGACCACCCGCCGGAACAGTGCCCGGCCGTGCCGCGATGAGCACCTCCATGCCGAAGGCCTCGGCGACACGCGCCACGGCTTGGCCGAGCTCGCCGTAGCCGACGATGCCGAGCCGCCGCCCGGCGATTTCGCGCACCGGCCCGCCGAAGGCGTCCTCGAGCAGACAGAAGTGCGCCGCCCGAGACCAGGCACCGGCGCCAACCGCCAACCGCTGGCCGGCGAGTCGCGTCGCATGGGTGAGCATGGCCGCGAACACGTGCTGCACCACGGACGGCGTCGCGTAGGCTTGGACGTTGCATACCGCGACACCACGCTCGCGGGCCGCATCCAGGTCGATGTTGTTGGTGCCCGTGGCGGAGACGCAGATCAGGCGCAGGTCGGGTGCGGCGGCCAATTCCGCGGCGTCGATCCGCACCTTGTTGGTGACGATGACTTCCGCGTGCGCGATGCGATCGGCGGTCTCACTGGGTAGGGTATGGGCGTGGCGGGTCCAGTGGAGGCCCGGGATGTCCAGGCAGCCGAGATCAAGCTCGCCGGTGTCGATACTGCCGAGATCGAGCAGGACGCCCCGCGTCGGTGCGGCGCACGAGTGGGTCTGGTCCGTGGGCATGGGCGGTTCGGGTGGAGTCCTCGGGTGTCGCGGGTCAGGCGTCGCGGTCGGCCGGCAGCGGCAGCCCCTTATCGGGGTTGAGGATGCCGTTCGGGTCGAATTGGCGCTTGATGGCGCGCATCAGGTCCAGGGCCACGGGGTCCAACTCGCGATCGACGAAGTCTCGCTTCTCCAGGCCGACGCCGTGCTCGCCGGACAGGGTCCCGCCCAGGGAGATGACCAGGTCGAACACGGCGCTGAGGCAGACCGCGGCGCGGGTCATCTCGTCCGGGTCGTCCGGGTCCACGAGCAGGTTCACGTGGATGTTGCCGTTGCCTGCGTGACCGAAGTTGACGATGGTGATGGCGTGCTCCCGCGAGAGCCGGTCCAGGCCATCGATGAAGCGGCCCATGCTGGCGACCGGGACCACGACGTCCTCGTTGATCTTCTTCGGGGCGACGTGACGCAGCGCCGGCGACAGGGACTTGCGGGTGCGCCAGAGCGCGGCGATCTCGTCCTTGTCGGCGGCGACGGAGCATTCCAACATGCCGGCGTTGCCTGCCGCCTTGGCCACCGCCTCGGCGGCGGCGTCGATGCCGGCGGCCGGGCCGTCCACCTCGATCATCAGCAAGGCGCCGGTCTCCTCCGCAACGCCGAGGTCCGAGAATCGGCGCACCATGCCGATGGCGGCGGCGTCCATGAACTCCAGGGCACAGGGGGTGATGGGTTGGGCCATGATGGCCGCCACCGCGCCCGCGGCGCTGTGGATGTCGCGATAGGTGATGCGCAGGGTGCGTTTGGTCTCCGGCAGGGGGGTGAGCTTGAGCGTGGCCTGGGTGACCAGCGCGAGCGTGCCCTCGGAGCCGATGATGAGCCGGGTGAGGTCGTAGCCGACGACGCCCTTGGTGGTCATGACGCCGGTCCGCAGCAATGCGCCGTCGCCGGTGACGGCGGTGAGCCCGAGGGTGTTGTCGCGCGGCGTACCGTACTTGACCGCCTTGGGACCGGCGGCGTTGTAGGCGAGGTTGCCGCCGATGGTGCAGACGGCGGCGCTGGTGGGGTCCGGGGGCCAGAAGAAACCGTGCTCGGCCGCCGCCCGTTGCAGGTCGTCGTTGACCACACCGGGCTCCACCACCGCCAGCCGATTGGCCGGGTCGATGGTAATGATGCGGTTCATGCGCTCGAAAGACAGCACCAGGCCACCCGGTTCGGGCACCGTGGCACCGGTGGTGCCGGTCCCGAGCCCACGTGCGGTCAGGGGTATCCGATGGTCATTGCACACCCGCACCAGCGCCACGACCTGCTCGGCGCAGGTGACGAAGGCCACCGCCGCCGGCAGGCGCTGGCGGCGGCTGTTGTCGTAGCCGTAGGGCAGGCAGTCCGCGGGATCGGTGAGTAGGTCCGCCGCGGCGCTATCCCCCTTGCCGGTGCCCCCTGTCTGCCCCAGGGCTCGGCGGAGCGCCTCGATGGCGTTGCGTGCTAAGGGGGCGGCGGTTGGTTGTCGCTCAGGCACTGCCGTCCTCGGGCTCGATGTACTCGAACAGCTTCACGACCCGCACCACACCTGGAATGCGGCGCACCTTCTCGGCCGTGGCATCGCCCTCTTCCGGGGTGACGAGCCCCATCAGGTAGAGCACCCCGTTTTCGGCGACGACCTTGACCCGCAGGGCGTCGAATCCGGGGAGATTTACCGATTGGATGGCGATCTTTGCCCTGGAGCCGAGCATGGTGTCGCTTGCGGATCGGGAGAGGCTGAGCTTCGGGCCGATCTCGGCCTCGTTGTAGACCTGCTTGACCTTGGGCAGCTGAGCAACGACGCGGGCGTAGCGGTCGGCGATCTGCGCCGTCTCGGCCTGGCCCGTGATGAGGGCGGTGTGGGCGTAGCTGGTCACCTTGAGCTGGCTGTGCTTGCTGATCTCGGGGTTCTTCCAGTACGCGTCCCGGGCCTGGAGCTCGATGACCTCGTCGTCGAGTACCACGTCCGCGCTGCGGCGGTCGTAGGCCACAGCCGCGCCATAGCCAGCACCTGCGACGACGACGGCGGCACAGCCGGACAGGAGCGCGCTCGCGCAGGTGACTGCGAGGACTAGAGCGATCAGGGGTGCTTGGGGTCTGGTCAAGAGAGGACTCCGTCGAAGGCGTGCTTGATCCAGCGGACCCGCTCCTCGGGGCCGATGGCGACCACATCGAAGCGGCAGGGTAGATCGGTGCGATGGCGGGCGAGATAATACCCCGCCGCCGCCGAGAGGCGCGCCCGTTTGCGCGCGTCGACGCTCGCCGCCGCGCCGCCGAAACGCTCGCTCGAGCGATAGCGTACCTCGACGAAGACCAGGGTTCCCCCATCGCGCATGATGAGGTCGATCTCGCCCAGGCGGCAATTGAAGTTCCCGGTCACGAAGACCAATCCATGGGCCTCTAGGTAGCGCCGTGCGCTCGCCTCGCGGGCCGCGCCCTCCGCGCGTCGCTGTCCGCCGCGTCCGAACATCAGCGATGCTCCTGGACGGCCCGGTTGCCCTCGTCGCGACGCCCGCGCAGACTGAGGGGCCGGTGCCGTTCGGTTCCCATGCGCGCAGTCGGCGCAGGAGCCGGATGGCTATGCCCCAGGGTCAGCGAAAGTGGACGGTGAGCGGTGAGCGGAAGCACGACGACGGGTGTCCTCTATGTGATCGCGACGCCGATCGGCAACCTCGGCGATATGACGCCGCGGGCCCGCGAGGTCCTGGCTGCCGTGGATGTGATCGCCTGTGAGGATACCCGCCACAGCCGGCCGCTGCTGCGGCATTTCGGCATCGCCGGGCCGCTCGTGGTCTATCACGAGCACAACGAGGCGGAACAGACCCCGAGGCTCATCGCCCGGCTGCGCGGCGGGGAGTCCGTCGCGCTGATCAGCGACGCCGGTACGCCGTTGGTCAGCGACCCCGGCTTCGTGCTGGTGCGTGCCGCGCGGGCGGACGGGATTCGGGTGGTGCCCATCCCCGGTGTCAGTGCACCCATCTGTGCCCTGTCCGCCTCGGGGCTGCCGAGTGATCGGTTCCTGTTTCTGGGGTTTCCGCCGCGTGGCCAGGCGGCACGCAAGCGATGGATCGCGGACTGTGCGGCGGAGCCGGGCACACTGATCCTGTTCGAGGCCGGTCGTCGTGCGATGGCCACCCTGGCGGACCTCGCCGAGGTGCTCGGGCCGCGCCGTGCAGTCCTTGCGCGGGAACTCACCAAGCGCTTCGAGACCCTGCTCGACGATGAGCTGCCGGCCCTGGTCGCGCGGGTCCAGGCGGATGCCGATCAGAGCCTGGGCGAATGCGTGATCCTCGTTGCGGGAGCAGGGTCCGATCGGGCCGAGGTCAGCGCCGAAGACCTGCGAGTGCTCGACATCCTCTCGGAGGCTCTGCCCATGACCCAAGCCGTGAAGCTGGCGGCCCGCATCACCGGCGGCAATCGCAACCTGCTCTACAAGCACCAACTCGCGCGGGGGGGCGACCGTTGATCGTATGGCCGCGATGCCGTTGGCTGTTAGGTTAGACTGGAGGTTGGGAGTCGGCCAGGCAGCCGCTCTTCGGCCCGGTCGACGGGCGCGGGGGGAGGAAAGTCCGGGCTCCATAGGGCAGGGTGCCAGGTAACGCCTGGGGGGCGCGAGCCTACGGAAAGTGCCACAGAGAACAGACCGCCTAACCCGCGACGGGCCTCGGTCCATCGCCGGCGGCAAGGGTGAAAAGGTGCGGTAAGAGCGCACCGCGCCGGTGGCAACACGCGGCGGCACGGTAAACCCCACCCGGAGCAAGACCAAATAGGGGAGCATGCGGCCCCAACGCCACAGCGCGCAGGTGTCGCGATCCGCGGCCCGCGGGTGCTCCCGGGTAGGTCGCACGAGGCGTGCGGTGACGTACGTCCCAGATGAATGGCTGCCCGCGACAGAACCCGGCTTATCGGCCGACTCCCTCCTCCGCTCCGGTCGAGCAGCGGTGTTTCGGTGGGCTTCCGGGCGCCAAGAGCTCCGATGTCGCCGCGCCGCGGCCCTGCTTGCGGTTACGGCGCGCGGATTGCCCTTCCAGCGGCACCGGGCCCGTCGTTTTCAGCCCGAGAAGGGCCGATTTCTCGTCCCTTGCGGAACCTCCCCACTTTCCTCCCCGTTGCGCCTCGCGGACCTCCGCGGAGTGCCCGAAACAGGCGCACCCTGATGTAACAATGAGATTTAAATAAGCTCTATAGGTCTCTGAAAATATGACACTTACCGGTTCATATCAATCGCATCAAGTTCCATGCTTAAGTTTCTGACAACGCAATAAAAAAAGCCCGCCAAACCCTTGACCACCAAGAATCCCTTACCTAAACTGCGAACCAAGTGGGGAGAAGTGGGGAATTGGGGAGAGGTTAGGTAGCTGATTCGGGTCCTTGCCAAGGTCGAGGCGCATGAGGTTCTACGGGACATTCTTTCTGACCCTCGACGCCAAGGGACGCATCGCCATCCCGGCCTCGGAGCGCACCAAACTCTCGGACTTCTGTGGCTCGCGCATCGTTGTCACCGCCGACCTCGGAGAGCGCCTGCTGGTCTACCCAGAACCCTTCTTCGATGAGTTGGTTGATCGCCTCAACCAACTGCCGGGGCTCAAGCCCACCACCGAGGCGCTGCAGCGCACGCTCCTCGGGTACGCCAGTCATTCGAAGCTCGATGCCCAGGGGAGGGTGTTGTTGACGCCGGCGCAACGTGCGCGCGGCGGACTGGAGAAGGAAGCGGTGCTGATCGGTATCGGCAATCGTTACCAACTCTGGCGCAAGGATGCCTGGCAAGAACAAGCGGTCGTTGATCAGCAGGTCACGAAGGCCGCACTCGCCTCAGAACCCGAGCTCGCCGATTTCCGGTTCTAGAGGTCAGGAAATACAAATACAGACGCATGGAGTTGCGAGAACACAATCCGGTCCTGTTGGGGGAGAGCATGCAGGCCTTGGGGGTACTACCAGATGGCGTCTATGTGGACGCCACCTTCGGTCGGGGTGGGCACACCCGTGCCATTCTGGCGCAGCTCGGTTCGGCCGGGCGGCTGCTGGCGCTCGACCGTGATCCAGATGCCGTGGCGGCAGGCCGCGCGCTCGTCGCCACCGATCCGCGTCTCAGCGTGCGTCGGGCGCGCTTCGGTTCCTTGCCCGGACTGCTCGACGAGCTGGGGCTGCGGGGGCGAGTCAATGGCTTGATCGCCGACCTGGGCGTGTCTTCCCCTCAATTGGATCGAGCCGAACGTGGCTTCAGCTTCAACGCCGATGGTCCGTTGGACATGCGCATGGATCCCGATGCCGACGAGAGCGCCGCGGACTGGCTCGCGACCGCAGGGGAGCGCGACATCGCACGGGTCCTCAGGGACTACGGTGAGGAGCGCTTCGCCAAGCGCGTCGCCCGGGCGATCTGTGCGGCCCGGGCAGATGCCCCGATCACCACCACAGGCCAACTGGCCGCGATCTGCGAGCGGGCGGTGCCGACGCGCGAGCCCGGTAAGCACCCCGCCACGCGGACCTTTCAGGCGCTGCGCATCCAGGTTAATGCGGAGCTCGATGAGCTCAGATCCCTGCTCGATGGCGTCTGCGATGCGCTCGCCGCGGGCGGGCGTCTGGCCATCATCAGCTTCCATTCCCTCGAAGACCGGCTCGTCAAACGCTTCATTCGCGACGAGGCTCGCGGGGCTGCCTTGCCAAAGGGGCTTCCTGTGACGGACGCGGAGGTACCGCGCCGGCTGCGCCCCGTCGGTGGGGCCGTGCGCGCCTCGGAGGCGGAAGTCGCGGCCAATCCCAGGGCACGCAGCGCGGTGCTGCGTGTCGCGGAGCGACTCGCATGAGCCGGCGCGAACCTGACAACGCCGGCCGCCCTGCCGGGCTGGTCCTCGCCCTGCTGCTCGCGACCGCCGTGCTCGCGAGCGGCGTCTCCGTGGTGTACGTGAAGTACCTGACCCGCATCGAGTTCGGGGAGCTGCAGCAGGCGCGTTCCGACCGCGATGCCCTGGACGTGGAGTGGGGCCGATTGCAGATCCAGGAGGCCGCGCTGACGTCACATATCCGCATCGAGGACAACGCCCGCAACAAGCTTGACATGATCATGCCTGCGGGTGGCGAGGTGCGAGTCGTCGAGATCGAGCAACTGCGGGAGGGCTCTGATGCTCTTTGAACGCCGCCGCAGTCGCGAGCGCATGAAGGCACGCCTGCGTCGGGCCGAGCTGGCGCAGCGCAGGCCGCCGAGCTTCAGGACCCGACGCGCAGTGCTTGGTCTGTTGCTCACTGCCGCCTTCCTCTCGGTCGTCGCGGCCGCCTTCCATCGCCAGGTGCTCGAGCACGAGTTTCTGAGTGTCGAGGGCGAGAAGCGTTTCCTGCGCGAGCGCGAGATCGCCGCCCGGCGCGGGATGGTCACCGACCGCCACGGCGAGCCGCTGGCCATCAGCACCTCGATGTCGACCATCTGGGCCGACCCGCAGTTGTTGGCCGCGCGCGCCGATGCCCTGCCGGCACTGGCCCAGGCTCTGGAGGTGCCTGCCGACTCCCTGCGTCAACGTCTGGGTGTGTATGCAGAGCATGGCAAACGCTTCATGTACCTCAAGCGGCGCGTGGATCCGCACTGCGCCGAGGAGGTGCGCGAGGTGAGCGATGACCTGGAGCTCGCCGGTATCGGCGTCGATAGTGAATACCGCCGTTTCTACCCCGGCGGAGAGATGTTCGGTCAGGTCGTCGGTTTCACCAACGTCGATGACATCGGCCAGGAGGGCGTCGAGCTGGTGTTCGAGGATCGGCTGCGGGCCGAGCCCGGCAAGCGCAGGGTCGTCCAGGATGGTCGCGGGCGTGTCGTCGAGGAGGTGGAACAGATCAAGCCTCCGAGCCATGGCGAAGACCTGGCCTTGAGCCTCGATCGGCGCCTGCAGTTCCTCGCCTATCGGGAGCTCAAGCGTGCCGTGACCCAGCATCGCGCCAAGTCCGGTACCGCGGTGCTGCTGGACGTGACCACCGGCGAGGTGCTGGCGATGGTCAACCAGCCGGCCTTCAACCCCAATGCCGCGCGCAGCGAGCCCATCGAGAGTCGGCGAAACCGCGCCCTGACCGATGTGTTCGAGCCCGGTTCCACCATGAAGCCGCTGGTGGTCGCCGCGGCCTTGGAAGCTGGAATCATCGGTGCCCGCACGTCCGTGAACACGGCCCCTGGGGTGCTTAAGGTCGGCCGCAATCGGGTCAAGGATATCCGCAACTACGGCGTGCTCAGCGCGACCGGGGTCATCACCAAATCGAGCAACGTCGGCGTGGTCAAGATCGCGCAACGAATGGACCGAGCGATGCTCTGGCAGGCCTACGGCGACCTCGGCTTCGGTCACTTGACGGGGGTCGAGTTCCCCGGTGAGCGGACCGGATTCCTGCCGCACTACGAGGGCTGGTCGCGGTTCGAGCATGCCACCCTCGCCTTCGGCTACGGCCTCAACGTGACCTCGCTGCAGCTCGCACAGGCCTACGCCGCCATCGCCAACGATGGGGTCAAGCTTCCGGTGACGCTCAAGCGCCGCGCTGCGATTCCGGAGGGGGAGCGGGTGTTCGCCGCGGATACGGCACGCGTCGTGCGGGCCATGATGGAAACGGTCGTCTCCGACAAGGGCACCGCGCGACGCGCCAAGATCGAGGGCTATCGCGTCGGCGGCAAGACCGGCACGGCCAAGAAGGCGACCGCACACGGCTATGCCCCTGGCAAGTACCAGTCGGTCTTCGCCGGCATGGCGCCCATCAGCAAGCCGCGCTTCGCCATGGTCGTGATGGTGGACGAGCCCCGCGGCGAGTCCTACTACGGCGGCATTGTCGCCGCGCCCACCTTCGCCAAGGTCATGCAGGCGGCCCTGCGCCTCTACAACGTCGGGCCGGACGACCCCAAGGCGGAGTTCCTGCTCGCGGGCCTCAAAGAGGAGAGGGAACGATGAGCGCGCCAGCGACCATGCGTGCTGCCGGCGCGCCCAACTGGGCCCTGGCCGAGTTGCTGGCGGGCTTCGCGGTGCTGCCCTTCGATTCCGGCGTGCGCGTTCAGGGGCTCACGATCGATAGCCGACGCACCCGCCCGGGGGACCTCTTTCTCGCCTGTCGCGGCCTGGCGTCGCATGGGCTGGTGCACGTGGAAGAGGCGCTTGAGCGTGGCGCCTCGGCCATTGCGGCCGAGCCCGATGCCGACTGGGGCGAAGCCGAGCTCGGCCGGCTTGCCGGGGAGTTCGCGGTGCCGGTGATCCCGGTCGCAAACCTCGGAAAACGCGCCGCAGAGATTGCGGCGCGATTCTTTGGGCACCCGGAAGCGGGCCTCGAGATCTTCGCCGTCACGGGCACCGCGGGCAAGACCTGCGTCTCGCACTACTGTGCACAGGCCCTGGCCGCTGACGGTGGCCTGCGCGGACTTCGGTGTGGCGTGATCGGCTCCCTCGGCAATGGCTTCGTCGATGGTTCCGTGCCCATGTCGTCGGCGGTGACCGACCCGGTGGGCTTTCAAGCGGAGTTGGCGCGGCTCGCGGAGGCCGGCGCCGATGCCATTGCGCTGGAGGCGTCGTCGCACGCGCTGGATCAGCGCCGTGTCGGGGCGGTGCGTCCAAGCCATGCGCTGTTCACCAACCTGAGCAGGGATCACCTCGACTACCACGGCGACATGGCCGCCTACGCGGCAGCGAAGCGTCGCCTGTTTCGCCTGCCAGGGCTGCGTTGGGCCGTCCTCAACGACGACGACCCGGTAAGCGAGAGCATGGCGGCGGTGCTGGCCGATGACGTCCGGCTGGCCCTCTACGGCCTCGGCGAGGTGTCGCCGGAGCGCGATTGCGACCTGCGCGTTTGGGGGCGCCACGTGCGAGCCTGTTCCGACGGCCTGGAACTGGAAGTCGAGACGAAGATGGCGGACGGCGGCTCCGAGTCCGGCCTCCTCGCTGCCGGCCTCATCGGGCGGGCGCAGGCGAGGAATCTGCTCGCGGTGCTGGCGCTGCTGCTGAGCCGTGGCGAGACGCTCCAGGATGCGCTGGCTCGCCTGCGCTCGGTGCGTGGCCTGCCAGGTCGCATGGAGCGCTTCGGCGGCGGTGATCGGCCGTTGGTGGTTGTCGACCACGCCCACGCCCCGGATGCGCTGGAGCAGGCCCTCGCGGAGGTTCGCAGCCATTGCCGAGGCCAACTGCTGGTCGTGTTCGGCTGCGGTGGCGGTCGCGACGCCGGCAAGCGGCCGCTGATGGGGGAGATCGCAGAGCGACTCGCCGACGTCCTCATCCTCACCGACGACAACCCGCGGCGTGAGCACGGCGAGCAGATCGTGGAGCAGATCCTCGCCGGCTTGGCGCGCCCCGACGACGCCATCGTCGAGCGCCAGCGGGCGCTCGCGATTCGCGCCGCGTTGGCCAGGGCCGGTCGTGACGATGCCGTGCTGGTGGCCGGCAAGGGCGACGAGACCATTCAGGACATGGGCGAGCTTAGGGTTCGGTTCAGCGACCGGGCGCAGGTGGTGCAGGCCCTCGGCGAATGGGAGGGGCGTGCATGACCCGCATCCCGCCGACCTCGTACCGCGAACCACGACGACAAGACGACCGCCGCGCGCTGCCGCCCCGAGTAGCCGCACGCCGGGGCGCGACGGAGAACCGCTGATGTTGCTTTGGCTCACCGACTGGCTCAGCCAGTACGACAGCGGATTCACCGTCTTCCGCTACCTGACCCTGCGAACCATCCTGGGCGTGCTGACCGCGCTCGGCATCTCGCTGCTGGTCGGGCGGCCGATGATCCGTTGGCTCAGCAGCTACAAGGTCGGCCAGGTGGTGCGGCAGGACGGGCCGGAGAGCCACTTCTCCAAGGCCGGTACGCCGACCATGGGCGGCACCCTGATGCTGGTGGCCATCGGCGTCAGCACGCTGCTATGGGCGGATCTGGGCAATCGCTTCGTCTGGGTGGTGCTGCTGACGACCATGGGCTTCGGCATCATCGGCTTCGTCGACGACTACAAGAAACTCGTCATGCGCGACCCCAAGGGGCTCGCCGGGCGCTGGAAGTACTTCTGGCAGACGATCCTCGGCTTCGCCGCAGCCTTCTATCTCTATTTCAGCGCCGCGACGCCCGGGGAGACGGCGCTGCTGGTGCCCTATCTCAAGGACGTGAGCATCCAGCTCGGACCGCTGTTCGTCCTGTTCGCCTACTTCGTCATCGTCGGCACCAGCAACGCCGTGAACCTGACCGACGGCCTCGACGGCCTGGCGGTGGTGCCCACGGCCATGGTGGCCGCCGGCCTCGGCATCATGGTGTACGCCGCCGGGCACACCGAGATCGCCGCCTACCTGCGCATTCCCTATGTCGCGGAGGTGGGCGAGGTGGCGGTGTTCTGTGGCGCCATCGCCGGCGCCGGGCTCGGCTTCCTCTGGTTCAATACCTATCCGGCGCAGGTATTCATGGGCGACGTCGGCGCGCTGGCCCTGGGGGCCGCCCTGGGCGCCGTTGCCGTGGTCGCCAAGCAGGAACTGGTGCTCTTCATCATGGGCGGGGTGTTCGTGCTCGAGACCGTTTCCGTGATGTTGCAGGTCACCTCCTACAAGCTCACCGGCAAGCGCATCTTCCGCATGGCGCCGCTACATCACCACTACGAGCTCAAGGGCTGGCCGGAGCCGCGCGTCATCGTGCGCTTCTGGATCGTCACCGTCGTGCTCGTCCTGATCGGCCTCGCGAGCCTCAAGATCCGATGAGCCCTGCCGATCTACAACCCGCGGCCCTCGCCGGGCGCAAGGTGCTGGTGGTCGGACTCGGCCCGACCGGCCTGTCCTGCGCCCGTCACCTGCAGCACCACGGCGCCACCGTTGCGGTGACGGACAGCCGCGAGGCGCCGCCGGCCCTGGACGAACTCCGTGAGGAGTTGCCGAACGTGGCGCTGATGCTCGGTGGCCTCGACGACGCTGCCTTCGATGCCGCCGAGGTGGTCATCGTCGGTCCTGGCCTGCCCCTGTCGACGCCGGCCGTGGCGCGTTGCATCGCGGCGGGTAAGCCGGTGGTCGGCGACGTCGAGCTCTTCGCCCAGGCCGTCGCCGCGCCGGTGGTCGGCATCACCGGCACCAACGGCAAGAGCACCGTGACCACGCTGCTCGGCCAGATGGCTCGGAACGCGGGTAAGCGCACCGCCGTCGGCGGCAACCTGGGTGAGCCGGCACTCAACCTCCTCGCAGACGATGTCGAGCTGTATGTCGTCGAGCTGTCCAGCTTCCAGCTCGAGACCACTCATTCCCTGCCGCTGGTGGCCGCGACGGTGCTCAACCTGTCGCCCGACCACCTCGACCGGCACGGTGACATGCTGGCCTATGGGGCCGCCAAGCGACGCATCTTCGCCCACGCCGAGGCCGCGGTCGTGAATCGGGACGACGCCGCCGCGCTGGCGTTGGCCGACGGTGTGGAGGAGCAGACCGGCTTCACCCTAGGCGCGCCGACTCAGGACACCGACTGGGGTGTTTGCGAACACGTCGGCGCAGACTGGATATGCCGTGGCGCGGAGCGGGTGCTGGCGGTGAACGACCTCGTGCTGCCCGGCACCCACAACCTCGCCAACGCCCTGGCTGCGATGGCCCTTGGCGAGCGCTGCGGCCTGCCGCGGGGGCCGATGCTGGACGTGCTGCGGCGCTTCCGAGGGCTCTCGCATCGTAGCGAGTTGGTGGCCGACCATAACGACATCCGCTGGATCAACGACTCCAAGGGCACCAATCCAGGCGCGACGGTCGCTGCCCTTGCGGGCCTGGTACCGGACCCGGCGCGTAGCAAGGCGGTCCTCATCGCCGGTGGCGACTGCAAGGACGCCGACTTCTCGCCCCTGCGTGAGGCCGTGCGCCAGAGCGCCCGGGCGGTGGTGCTCATCGGTCGCGACGCGGACGACATCGCCGCCGCGCTGGCCGACACCGTGCCTCTGCATCGTGCCCGGGACCTGGACGATGCGGTGCGCCAGGCCGCAGCGCTCGCAGAGCCTGGCGACTGCGTCCTGCTTTCCCCGGCCTGCGCGAGCTTCGATATGTTCGACGACTACCGGCACCGCGGGCGCGCCTTCGCGGAGGCGGTGGCGAGGTGGGTGCCATGACCTCTGCTGTTCTCCACGACGAACTCGAGTCGCGCACCGGCGCAGCCGCCGGTTCCAGGGCCGCGCCGCGCCGCCGACGTTCGGGGCGTGTCCCGGCCGTCATCGATCTGCCGCTGCTGCTCGCCGTGCTCGCGTTGCTGTGTATCGGCTTCCTGATGGTGACCTCGGCGTCCATGCCCATGGCGGACCGCAACTACGAAGACCCCTTCTTCTTCGTGCTGCGCCACGGCTTCGCGCTGGGTCTGGCGCTCGCCTGCGGGGTGGTCTGTTTCGCGGTGCCGCTGGAGGTCTGGCAGCGCATCGGTCCGATGCTGATGCTCGTGGGCATCGGACTGCTGCTGCTGCTGCTGATCCCCGGTGTCGGGCGGACGGTCAATGGCGCGACGCGCTGGATTCCCCTGGGCGTGATGAACCTGCAGCCCTCGGAGCTGCTGAAGTTCATTTCCTTGATCTACGTCAGCGGTTACCTCGTCCGCAATCAGTTGGATGTGCAGTCGACCACGCTCGGCTTCATGCGCCCGTTGCTGTTCGTCGGTATCGCCTGCGCGTTGATCATGGCCCAGCCGGACTTCGGCACCACGGCCGTGGTGCTGGCGACGGTCATGGGGCTGCTGTTCCTCGGCGGGGTCAGCGTGTTCAGCTTCATTGGGCTATTCGTCGGCGTCGCCGCGGCCCTGGCGGCTCTGATCATCGTCGAGCCCTACCGCATGCAGCGCTTGACGTCCTTCCGCGACCCTTTCGCCGACCCCTTCAATACCGGCTACCAACTGTCTCAGTCGCTGATTGCCCTCGGTCGCGGTGAATGGTTCGGTGTCGGTCTCGGTAACGGCATCCAGAAACAGCTCTATCTGCCGGAGGCGCATACCGACTTCCTGCTCGCGGTGCTCGGGGAGGAGTTCGGCCTGGTCGGTGTGTTGTTCGTGATCGGGCTGTTCGGCTTCATCACCTGGCGCGCCCTCGCCATCGGCGCCGTCGCCCATCGGCGGAACAAGATGTTCTCGGCTTACGTGGCACACGGATTCGGCCTACTCATTGGGCTGCAGGCGTTCATCAACGTCGGCGTGAACACGGGCCTGTTGCCCACCAAGGGCTTGCCCTTGCCCTATATGAGTTACGGCAGCAACGCGCTCATCGTCGCCGTGATGGCCACAGCGGTGTTGTTGCGCATCGACTTCGAGCTGCGCCGCAGTGCCGTCGAGTCCATCCCCGAGGGTGGATTGCATCGGGAGCGTCCGTTGCCGCCGCAGCGCCCGCTGCGCGAGCGGACCAAGGGCGAAAGGGGGGCCTCATGGCGACGAGCATCGCGGTGATGGCCGGCGGTACCGGCGGGCACGTGTTCCCGGCCCTCGCGGTAGCCGAGGTGCTGCGAGGCCGTGGCGCAGAGGTCTTCTGGGTCGGCACCCGAGCCGGCATGGAGGCGCGCCTCGTGCCCGAGCATGGCTTTGATATGGAGTGGGTGAGCATCGAGGGCGTCCGTGGCAAGGGCGCCAGGCAGCTCCTGACGGCCCCTTGGAAGCTGGTCGTCGCGGTCCGCGAGGCCGCCGCGATCTTCCGCCGACGCCGTCCCGGGGCCGTACTCGGCATGGGTGGCTTCGCCTCCGGTCCCGGTGGGCTCGCCGCCAAGTTGCACCGCCGGCCGCTGGTCATCCAGGAGCAGAACAGCGTTCCCGGCATGACCAACCAGTGGTTGGCGCGGATCGCGGACCGGGTCTTCGAGGCCTTTCCGGGCAGCTTTCCAGCGGCACGTCAGGCCATCACCAGCGGCAACCCGGTGCGCGCGGCAATTACCGCGCTGCCGGAACCGGCGGAGCGCCTGCGGGTCCGCGAGGGCCGGGCGCGCCTGTTGGTGGTCGGCGGTTCCCTCGGCGCCAAGGCGCTGAACGAGACCCTGCCCCAGTCGCTCGCGTTGCTGCCCGAAGCGCTGCGCCCCCAGGTCCGGCATCAGGCCGGCGAGAAGACCCTCGCCGTCGCCGACGCCGCCTATGCGGCCGCCGGGGTGCAGGCGGAGGTAACGCCCTTCATCGCCGACATGGCCGAGGCCTACGCCTGGGCCGATCTGGCGGTCTGCCGCTCCGGCGCACTGACCGTCACGGAACTCGCCGCCGCCGGCCTGCCCGCCATCTTTGTACCCTTCCCGTTCGCGGTGGATGACCATCAGGTCGGCAATGCCCGCTGGCTCACCGACGCCGGCGCCGCACGGATGATCATCCAGAAGGACCTGACGCCGGCGGGGCTAGCGCAGGAACTCGAGGCCCTGTTGTTAGACCCGGCCAAGCGCTTGCGGATGGCAGAGGCCGGCCGCGCCAAGGCCCAGGTGGATGCCGCCGAGCGGATCGCCGAAGCCTGCCTTGCCCTTGCGGAGGCCCACGCATGAGCCCGCACCGCGTCCACAGCGCGAGCTATATGGGTCGCATTCGGCGGCTGCATTTCGTCGGCGTCGGCGGCGCTGGCATGAGCGGCATCGCGGAATTGATGGCAAACCTGGGCTACGACGTGCAGGGCTCGGACCGGCGCGAGAGCGCGGCGACCGAGCGCCTGCGTGAGCGCGGTGTGGATGTCTTTGTCGGCCACGACGCTCGACACATCGAGGACGTCGATGCCGTGGTGGTCTCCACTGCCATCGATCCCGCCAATCCGGAGGTGGCCGGCGCCCACGATGCGCGCATTCCGGTTGTGCGGCGCGCCGAGATGCTCGCCGAGCTGATGCGCTTCCACTACGGCGTCGCGGTGGCGGGGACACACGGCAAGACGACCACCACGAGCCTGATCGCCAGCGTGCTGGCCGAGGGCGGGCTGGACCCGACCTTCGTCATCGGCGGTCTGCTCAACAGCGCCGGCGCCAACGCCCGCCTCGGCAGCAGCAAGTATCTTGTGGCCGAGGCGGACGAGAGCGACGCATCGTTCCTGTTCCTGCAGCCGATGATGGCCGTGGTCACGAACATCGACGCCGACCACATGCAAACCTATGGCGGCGACTTCAACCGCCTGCGCAACACCTTCCTCGAGTTCCTGCACCACCTGCCCTTCTACGGACTGGCGGTACTCTGCGTGGACGACGACGAGGTCGCCTCGTTGGTACCGATGATCTCGCGGCCGATGACGACCTATGGCACCCGAGCGGGCGCGGACGTACGCGCCGAGCACGTCCGCCAGGAGGGCACGCGAATGCACTTCGACGTGCACCTGCCTGAAGGGGAGTTACTGCCCGTCGAACTGAATCTGCCGGGCCGCCACAATATGCTCAATGCGCTCGCCGCCATTGCCGTGGGCCATGAGCTGGGCGTCGCCGGCGATGCCATTCACCGTGCGTTAGCGGCCTTCGAGGGCGTCGGACGGCGCTTCGTGGTGACGCATTGCTGCATCCGTGGCGAGCGGGACATCACGCTCATCGACGACTACGGCCATCACCCGACCGAGGTCGCCGCCACCATGGCCGCGGCGCGCGGCAGCTGGCCCGGGCGTCGCCTGGTGGTGGTGTTCCAGCCCCACCGCTATAGCCGCACCCAGGAGCACTTCGACGACTTCGCTCAGGTGCTGTCCGAGCCGGACCTCCTGGTGCTGTGCGAGGTCTACGCGGCCGGCGAGCAGCCGATTGCCGGTGCCGACGGGCGCAGCCTGGCGCGCGCCATTCGCACCCGCGGGCGCCTCGATCCGCTGTTCGCCCCCGAACTGGCCGAGGTCCCCGAACTGTTGGGTGCGACCCTGATGGATGGCGACGTGGTGCTGATCTCGGGCGCCGGCGACATCGGTGGTCTGGCCGCGCGCTTGTCCAACCTACTGACCGATGATGGCGGACAGGATGCGAACTGAGCAGCTGAATCCCGCCGCCACCGGGCCTTCGCCGCGCGGCGAGCTGCGCCTGGACGAACCGCTCGCGAGGCATACCACCTGGCGGGTGGGTGGCCCGGCCGCGCGGCTCTACCGGCCGGCGGATCGCGACGACCTGATCGCCTTTCTGTGCGGGCTGGACGAGGACGAGCCGCTGCTGTGGATCGGCCTGGGCAGCAATCTCCTCATCGACGACTCCGGCTGGCCCGGCACCGTCATCGAGACCCAGGGTTGCCTGACCGGGATGGAGCTGCTGGCACCGGGCCGGTTGCGGTTGGAGGCCGGCGTGTCCTGCGCCAAGGCGGCACGCTTCGCGGCCCGGCAGGGGTTGATCGGCATCGAGTTCCTGGCCGGCATCCCCGGCACCGTCGGCGGTGCGTTGGCTATGAATGCCGGCGCCTGGGGCGGCGAGACCTGGCCGCACGTGGCGCTGGTGCGCACCGGCGACCGGCAGGGCGTCGTGCGCGAGCGCCCGCCGGCGGACTTCGAGGTGGCGTATCGGCACGTCGTCATCCCGGATGGGGAGTGGTTCCTGGAGGCCGAGTTGACGCTGGAGCGCGGCGACACCGAGGCCACCCAGGCGCGCATCAAGGCCCTGCTGGAGCGGCGTGCGGCGACCCAGCCCACCGGCTTGCCCAGCTGCGGTTCGGTATTCCGCAACCCGCCGGGGGACCACGCCGCGCGGCTGATCGAGGCTTGCGGTCTCAAGGGGCTGCGCTTCGGCGGTGCGGAGGTCTCGCCGAAGCACGCGAATTTCATCATCAACACCGGCGACGCGACGGCCCGCGACATTGCGCGACTCATCGACCACGTGCGTGCGGAGGTCGAGCGTTGCCATGGCATCCGACTGATTCCCGAGGTGCGCCGGGTGGGGGACTTCCGATGACGAGGCTCGATCCAGGTCGGTTCGGCAAGGTGGCGCTGCTGCTCGGCGGTGATGCGGCGGAGCGCGAGATTTCGCTCAAGAGCGGCGCGGCCGTCGGCGCGGCGCTGAGACGTGCGGGTGTGGACGTACATGACATCGACCCCGGCCCGGACGTGATCGAGGTGCTGCGAACCGGTGGCTTCGATCGCGCCTTCATCATCCTGCACGGCCGGGGCGGCGAAGACGGGCAGATACAGGGGGCACTGGAGCGCATCGGTTTGCCCTACACCGGCTCCGGTGTGCTCGGCTCCGCCATCGGCATGGACAAGTACCGCACCAAGTTGCTCTGGGCGGGTGCCGGTATCCCCACCGCCGACTTCGCGCTGCTGCACGACGAGGGCGATCTGCCAAAGGCCGCTGAGCTCGGTTTCCCGTTGATGATCAAGCCGTCCCAGGAAGGATCGAGCCTCGGTATGGCCAAGGTGGACCATGCCGCCGCCCTGGCCGAGGCCTGGCGCACCGCCGCCGAGTACGATCCGACCGTGCTCGCCGAACGCTGGCTGCCCGGTGACGAGTTCACCTGCGCGATCTTGGAGGGCAGGGCGCTGCCGATGATCCGACTGGAAACGCCGAATAGCTTCTACGACTACGAGGCCAAGTACTTCGCCGACACCACCAGCTACCACTGCCCCTGCGGCCTGACGGCGGAGCGCGAGCGCGAGCTGCAGGCGCTCTGCGAGCGGTCCTTCGCCGCCGTCGGGGCCTCGGGCTGGGGCCGGGTGGACTTCATGCTGGACGAGGCCGGAGAGCCGAAGCTGCTGGAGGTCAACACCGTGCCCGGCATGACCGACCACAGCCTGGTGCCGATGGCGGCGAAGGCGGCCGGAATCGACTTCGACGAGCTGTGCCTGCGCGTCCTCGCCACCAGCGACGCCGCGGAGGAGGAGCAGCGGTCATGAGCGGGACGAGGATGTCTGAGTCGCGGTTCCCGGACGGGGGCGGCTCCCCGGGGGCGCAAGGCTCCTCTGGCGCCGAGACCCTCTCAAGCCCCAGCAGTGTCGCCCTGGTGGGGCGACTGCTGACCGCGGTCATCCTCATCGGCATCCTGATCGGCGCCGGCTTCGTCGCGCTGGAATGGGAGCCGCGCCTGCTGCCGATCCGGCAGGTGATGGTCGATGGCGAAACGCAGGGCATCTCCCGCGAGTCGCTGCAACGGACCATCGCCGAGCACATCGACGGCGGAATCCTGACGCAGGATCTGGGGGCACTGAAGGCCCAGGTCGAGGACCTGCCTTGGATCAGCTCGGCCAGTGTGCAACGGGTCTGGCCCGATCGGCTCGAGTTCGTCGTGATCGAGCACGAGGCCATTGCGCGGTGGGGGGACACCGGGCTGGTGACCGAGGACGGGGTCGTCTTCCGCCCCCGCGACGGGCGGCTGCCCGTCGGATTGGTGCGCCTGGACGGTGCCGAGGACATGGCCCCGGAGGTGGTGCGGCGTTACCTCCGCTGGCACCCGCAGCTGGCCGAGCTCGGGCTGATCATCGAATCGGTGGTACGCAACGCCCGCGGCGACTGGACGCTGACCATACTCGGTGGCACCGAGCTGTACCTGGGCACCGATGAGATCGAGACCCGGTTCAGGCGCCTGCTCGCCGCTTATCCGCAGGTGGAGGCCATCGGCGCCCCCACCCGCATCGACCTTCGCTATAGCAACGGTTTCGCCGTGCGCTGGGTGCCCCGCACGGCCACCAGCGCGGAGCGCGTGGCCGCAAACACTTCTCGATAACGGAGCTGACTGGCATGGCCAGACGTAGTGAAAAGAACCTCTTGGTAGGGCTCGACATCGGCACCTCGAAGGTCGCCGCCTTGGTCGGTGAGCTCAAGGCGGACGACACCATCGAGATCATCGGCATCGGCACGCACCCCTCGCACGGCCTGAAGAAGGGTGTGGTGGTGGATATCGAGTCGACGGTGCAGTCCATCCAGCGGGCGGTGGAAGAGGCCGAGCTGATGGCCGGCTGCGAGATCCATTCGGTGCACGCCGGCATCGCCGGCAGCCACGTGCGCAGCCTGAACAGCCACGGCATCACCGCCATCAAGGACCACGAGGTGGTCCAGGCGGATGTGGACCGGGTCATCGACGCGGCCCGCGCCGTCGCCATCCCGGCGGATCAGAAGATCCTGCATATCCTGCCGCAGGAATTCATCATTGATGACCAGGACGGCATCCGGGAGCCCATCGGCATGTCCGGTGTGCGCCTCGAGGCCCGCGTGCACATGGTCACCGGCGCCGTCAGCGCCGCACAGAACATCGTCAAGTGCATCCGCCGCTGTGGCTTGGAAGTCGATGACCTGGTGCTCGGCCAGCTCAGTTCCAGCTACGCGGTGCTCGGCGAAGACGAGAAGGAACTCGGCGTCTGCCTGGTGGATATCGGCGGCGGCACCACGGACCTGGCCGTGTTCACCGACGGCGCCATTCGGCACACCGCCTGTATCCCCATCGCCGGCGATCAGGTGACCAACGACATTGCCGTCGCCCTGCGCACGCCCATGCAGCATGCGGAGGACATCAAGATCCGCCATGCCTGTGCCCTGTCGGCCAAGGGTGTCAACGAGGATATCGAGGTGCCGAGCATCGGTGAGCGCCCGGCCCGACAGCTGTCGCGCCAGACCTTGGCCGAGGTGGTGGAGCCCCGCTACGAGGAGCTCCTGAATCTGCTGCAGGGCGAGCTTCGCCGCAGCGGTTTCGAGGATTTGGTGGCCGGGGGCGTCGTGCTCACCGGCGGCAGCACGCAAATGGACGGGCTCGTGGAACTGGCCGAGCAGGTCTTCCACATGCCCGTGCGGCTCGGCGTCCCGCAGTACGTCACGGGGCTCGAGGATGTCGCCGACCCGGTTCATGCCACCGGTATCGGCCTGCTCATCTATGCGCGGCAGCACCGCTTCGCCGGCACCTCCGAGTACATCGAGGCGCAGGGGCTCTGGGGGCGGCTGCGCCAATGGTTCGGGGGCTGATGGCACCCGTGATTCCGAGGAGCGAGAAGGGCGCGGCGGTGTCGTGCCCACCAGCGTAGTAGTCGGGCGGACTGACCCCGCGGCCCGAGGGGACGATAGACCACGCAATCAGCAGTAAGCATCGACACAAGAGGCAACGCATCATGTTTGAGCTCATGGACACCCAAACCCAGACCGCAGTCATCAAAGTCATCGGCGTCGGCGGTGGCGGTGGCAACGCGGTCAACCACATGGCCGCGGCCAACATCGAGGGCGTGGATTTCATCTGCGCCAACACCGACGCCCAGGCCCTGGACAACGCCACCGTCAAGACCATCCTGCAGCTCGGCGCCGGCATCACCAAGGGGCTGGGCGCTGGTGCCGACCCGGATATCGGTCGCAAGGCCGCCGAAGAGGATCGTGACCGCATCAAGGACGCCCTCGAGGGTGCCGATATGGTGTTCATCACCGCCGGCATGGGCGGTGGCACCGGCACCGGTGCGGCCCCCGTGGTGGCCGAAGTGGCGCGGGAACTCGGCATCCTCACCGTGGCCGTCGTCACCAAGCCCTTCCCGTTCGAGGGCGGCAAGCGCGGCAAGACCGCCAGCACCGGTATCGACGAGCTGGCCAAGCACGTCGACTCCCTGATCACCATCCCGAACGAAAAGCTGCTCCAGGTGCTCGGCAAGGAGATGACCCTGCTGAGCGCCTTCAGCGCCGCCAACGACGTGCTGCTGAACGCGACCCAGGGCATCGCCGAACTGATCACCCGCCCCGGTCTGATCAACGTCGACTTCGCCGACGTCAAAACCGTCATGTCGGAGATGGGCGTGTCCATGATGGGTACCGGTGCGGCCAGCGGTGAGAACCGCGCCCGCGAGGCCGCCGAGGCCGCCATCAACAGTCCGCTGCTCGAGGACATCGACCTGGCCGGCGCTCGCGGTATCCTGGTGAACATCACCGCGGGCCTGAGCCTGTCCATCGGTGAGTTCGACGAGGTCGGCAACACCGTGCGCGACTTCGCGGACGACGAGGCGACCGTCGTCGTCGGTACCGTCATCGATCCCGAACTCGAGGACGAGCTGCGCGTGACCGTCGTCGCCACCGGTCTCGGTTCCCGCGCCAGCCTCCGTGCCGGCAGCGACGAGCCGAAAATGCGCCTGGTGAACAGCAACAACGGCGAGGGCATGTCTCCAGACTATCGCGACATGGACCAGCCCGCGTACATCCGCAACAAGCGTGTTGCGGCCGGTGGCGGCGGCGAGCAGGCCGGTTCCGAGCTGGACTACCTAGACATCCCGGCCTTCCTGCGTCGCCAGGCCGATTGATCTAGGTCATTCCCTAGGTGCAATAACGGGAGAAAAAACAGTCGCTTCTCGAAAAATGGGATTTGGTGCTTGATAATAGTCCGGGAAAACCCTAACCTATGCGTCAAGCATGGGTTGAGGGTTGCCACCAAGGCGTCGCTTTTCCCGACTCCACATTATCTGCGTCAAACGCGCGGCAGCCGCCTGGAAGGACCGGGGCGGCGCCCATCCGTTAAGGAGAGCGATTGTGTCCCGGCAACGTACGCTGAAGAACGTCATTCGCGCCACCGGCGTCGGCCTGCACACGGGCGAAAAGGTCTACCTGACCCTGCGCCCTGCGGCAGCCGACACCGGTATCGTCTTCCGGCGAGTCGATCTCGACCCACCGGTCGACATCCGTGCCTGCCCCGAACTGGTGGGCGACACCCGTCTCTCCACGACGCTCGAGGCCAACGGCGCTCGAGTATCGACCGTCGAACACTTGCTTTCGGCCTTCGCCGGCCTGGGCATCGACAACGCCTACGTCGACGTGAGCGCTTCCGAGGTCCCGATCATGGATGGGAGTGCGGGTCCGTTCGTCTTCCTGATCCAGTCCGCGGGCATCGAAGAGCAGAATCGGCCGAAGCGCTACATCCGGATCAAGCGCCCCATCGTCGTCCAAGAAGATGACAAAGTGGCTCGCTTCGACCCATTCGACGGCTTCCGCGTCAGCTTCTCCATCGATTTCGAGCACCCCGCCTTCACGTCGCGGGCCCAAGCCGCCAGCGTCGACTTCTCCGGTACGTCCTACCTCAAGGAGGTCAGTCGCGCCCGGACCTTCGGCTTCCTGCGCGACATCGAGGCCCTGCGCGAGCAGAACCTAGCCCTCGGCGGTAGCCTCGACAACGCGGTCGTGGTCGACGACTACCGGGTGCTCAACGACGACGGCCTCCGCTACGAGGATGAGTTCGTCAAGCACAAGATCCTCGACGCGATCGGCGATCTGTACCTCCTCGGGCGTCCGCTGATCGGTGCATTTACCGGGCACAAGTCCGGACATGCGCTGAACAACCGGCTGCTGCGCCAGCTGCTCGTTGAGCAGGACGCCTGGGAAGAGGTCAGCTTCGACGACCACGAGCAAGTGCCGATTCGCTTCGGGCAATCGGTCCTGGTGAGCTGAATCGATCGGGGATGCCCACAGCGCTAGGGCCTGCCGACGTCGCAAGGGGCGTCTCGCAACCCTGGCCCTGCAAGGTCTTGGCGAGTCGGCGCAGGCTGTCCGCCAATGGGGTTGTACCGAGGGCCGCGGCGGCTGATTCGACGGCGCTGATCGCCTCCGGGCCGGTGCTGCCTCGGTACCAGCGGGGTTCGACCTCATCGATATCGAGGCGCGGAAGAGGGCGAGCTCGAACCCGCCAGCCTTGGATCGGATCGGTCGAGCGTTCCGCCAAACCGGCCGCCAACCGGGGGTCCAAGTTGGCGATCAGCTGCGGTACCAGAAACCGCAAGCGATCGACCCAGACGGGGGAATCGACGACCAAGCTGAGGTTGCCCTCGTCTAGAGATGCATGGATACAGTGACGGGCCAATGCCTCGGGTAGCGCGCGCTGCACCTGCCGCAACAGGGCCTCGCGGCGCTGCAGGTCCTGGAGGAGCGCGCCGACTGCAGCGCTTGCCCGCAGATGGCCGCTGATGTGCTGAGGCATCTGCCGCGGTTTCGATCCAGGGCTCGGCCGGGGCGGGGGTTCATCTGTTCGTCCGACTGCGGGCGGCATGGGGAGTTCCGGCATTAGGTGTTCGAAAGAGGGGCGCAATTCGCATGATGCGCCCGCGCTATCGGGAAGTACTTGGGGGCGAGGCGTGCTCACTGCGAGCAACTCGCTGATAGAAAGAACCACAAAATCGAGAGCAGAACTGACAATGCGACACTCATCCATCGGCAGCCCCAGCGACGAGCTTGGACATGCATCCGTTTTTGCCCTGGCCATTATGTCCGCCGCGCTCGTTGCCGGTGGTATTGGTTTCTGGGTCGGCAAGTATCGTGTCACGGACGTCGATCTCGCGGCGACCGAGCGCACGGCGCCCAGCGTCGCAGCCGTAATTCCGGAGCGGCGCGACACCGCTGACATCGACGCCGTGGCGGCGCGGGTCGGTGTGTTGCAGGCGGAGATCATGCGTATCAACGCGCTGGGTCAGCGCCTGGTGGAAATGGCTGGCCTGGACGAGCAGGAGTTCGACTTCGTGAACCCCGCTCCCGCTGGCGGCCCGGACGGCGTCGAGTTGCGAAAGAACAACGTCAAGGATCTGGAGCAGGACCTCGCCAAGGTGCTTTCCGAACTGGACGACCGCAAGCGCAAGCTCGGCCTGCTTGAGACGCTGATCATGGAGCGTGACCTCAAGCGCCATAGCACCCCGGAGGGCTGGCCACTACGCAGCGGCGGGGTCGTCACGTCCAAGTTCGGTTATCGCATTCACCCCATCACCGGCCGCCGCGCGATGCACACGGGCATCGACATCGCCGCCGCCCATGGCAGTGACATCGTTGCCATGGCCGACGGCGTTGTGATTTTCTCCGGGCGCAAGGGCGGCTACGGCAACATCGTCGAGCTGCGCCATGGCAATGGCCTGGAGACGCGCTACGCCCATAACGCGCGCAACCTCGTGAGCGAAGGGGACGTGGTCAAGAAGGGCGCGGTTATCGCCAAACTCGGTTCTACCGGACGCTCCACCGGCCCGCACATCCACTTCGAGGTGCGCAAGAACGGTAAGGCGGTCAACCCGAACCAGTACCTCGATCTGAGTCGGAAGTCGCGCCTCTCGCGCCTCTGAGTCCGGCAACACGGGGAACCGTGACACGCCGCGCGCGCCTGACCTAGGGCGCGCGCGGCGTTTTGTCGTCTGGGGGAGCGGCGCCTGGCTGGCCGTTCCTGCAGATCCGATCCTTCGTTCGTCACGGCGTTCGGTCGCGGCTTCCGGTATCCTGTCCGGCTTTCTTCAGCCTCCACGATCCCGACGCGGGGCAACTATGGCTTTCAACGTTTTCAAGAAGATCCTCGGCAGCCGCAACGACCGGCTGGTGAAGAAGCTGCTCAAGGTCGCCGAGTCCATCAATGCGCTCGAGCCTGATCTGGCTGGGCTCTCCGACGCGGACCTGCGTGAACGAATCGATAGCTTCCGGGCGCAGATCACGTCCGGAACGCCCACGGACGATCTGTTGCCCGAGGTGTTCGCGGTCGTCCGCGAGGCCGGCAAGCGTGTCCTTGGCATGCGCCACTTCGATGTGCAGCTCGTCGGCGGCATGGTGCTCAACGACGGCAAGATCGCCGAGATGCGCACCGGCGAGGGCAAGACCCTGGTCGCCACCCTGGCTGCCTGCCTGAACGCGCTGCCGGGCAAGGGCGTGCACGTGGTGACAGTCAACGACTACCTGGCCCGACGCGATGCCGCCTGGATGGGGCAGATCTACGACTTCCTCGGCCTGTCGGTCGGCGTCATCAACAGCTCCGCGGGGAGCGGGCCGGACACGGCATCCTTCCTCTACGACCCGAGCTTCGAGCCTGCGAACGGCGAGGCGGGCCACCGGCATCTGCGCCCCTGCACTCGTGCCGAGGCCTATGGCGCGGACATCACCTACGGCACCAATAACGAATTCGGTTTCGACTACCTGCGCGATAACATGGCGTTCACGCCCGAGCAGCGGGTGCAGCGCGATCCGTTCTACGCCATCGTCGACGAGGTGGACTCCATCCTGATCGACGAGGCGCGCACGCCGCTGATCATCTCCGGCCCGTCCGAGGGCAGCACCGACCTCTACACCAAGGTCGACGCCATCATCCCGTCCTTGACCCGCCAGGAACCGATCACCAACGAAGAAGGCCAACCGGATTTCGGCCCGGGCGACTTCTCCGTCGACGAGAAGGCACGCCAGGTCTACCTCAGCGAAGACGGCCACGAGAAGGTCGAGGCCATGCTCACCGAGCTCGGCCTGCTCGCCGAGGGCGAGAGCCTGTACGACGCCGGGAATATCGTGCTGATGCACCACGTCTATGCGGCGCTGCGGGCTCACGCGTTGTTCCAGAAGAACGTGGAGTACATCGTCCGCGACGGACAGATCATCATCGTCGACGAGTTCACCGGCCGCACCATGCCGGGTCGGCGCTGGTCCGAGGGCTTGCACCAGGCCGTGGAGGCCAAGGAAGGGGTGTCGATCCAGCCCGAAAACCAGACCATGGCGTCGATCACCTTCCAGAACCTGTTCCGGCTGTACCCGAAGCTGGCGGGCATGACCGGCACCGCGGACACCGAAGCCTATGAGTTCCAGCAGATCTATGGGCTGGAGGTCGTGGTCATTCCGACCAACAAACCCATGGTCCGCGACGACCGAGGCGACCTCGTTTACCTCACCCAGGAGGAAAAGTACCGCGCCATCATCGAGGACATCGAGGACTGCGTCGAGCGCGGCCAGCCGGTGCTGGTGGGCACGGCCTCCATCGATACCTCGGAGCTGGTCTCGCGGCTGCTCAAGGAGCACAAGATCGCGCACGAGGTGTTGAACGCGAAACAACACGAGCGCGAGGCCGGTATCGTCGCCCGTGCCGGTGAGCCGAGTGCCGTGACCATCGCCACCAATATGGCCGGCCGCGGCACCGACATCGTCCTCGGCGGCAATTTGGACGCCGAACTCGAGAACGCTGCTGACGAGGCCGGACAGGAGCAGATCAAGTCGGACTGGAAGGCCCGCCACACACGCGTCATCGAGGCTGGCGGCCTGCACGTCATCGGCACCGAGCGCCACGAGTCACGACGCATCGATAACCAGCTCCGTGGCCGCTCCGGGCGTCAGGGCGATGCTGGCTCCTCGCGTTTCTACCTGTCGCTGAAGGACAACCTGATGCGGATCTTCGCCTCCGAGAAGGTCGCGAACATGATGCAGCGCCTGGGCATGCAGGAGGGTGAGGCGATCGAGCACCCCTGGGTCACCAAGGCCATCGAGAACGCGCAGCGCAAGGTCGAGGGGCGCAACTTCGATATCCGCAAGCAGCTGCTCGAGTACGACGACGTCGCCAATGACCAGCGCAAGGTCATCTACGAGCAGCGCCGCGAACTCATGGATGGTGAGGAGATCACCGCCACCATCACGGCCATGCGCGACGACGCGCTGAATGCCCTGATCGACGGCTATATCCCGCCCCAGAGCCTGGAGGAGCAGTGGGATGTCCCCGGCCTGAGCGAGGCGCTCGTGGACTACTTCGGCGGCGAATGGCCGATCCAGCAGTGGCTCGACGAGGACCACGACCTGCACGAGGAAACCCTGCGCCAGCGGATCAGCGACACCCTGAGCGG
Organism: Thiohalocapsa sp.; assembly: GCA_028277725.1. Classification (GTDB taxonomy): domain Bacteria; phylum Pseudomonadota; class Gammaproteobacteria; order Chromatiales; family Chromatiaceae; genus Thiohalocapsa. Next base: position 2,952 of record JANQFX010000064.1, on the reverse strand, counting down.
ACACTATTCCGACAAGCAAAAACTGGTCGGCACCGACACGCTGTGCCAGATCGAGAAGGCTGTGATGCTGCAGACCCTGGATACCCAGTGGAAGGATCACCTGGCCCAGATGGACTATCTCCGCCAGGGCATCCACCTGCGCGGCTACGCGCAGAAGAACCCCAAGCAGGAGTACAAGCGAGAGGCCTTCGAGATGTTCTCGGCCATGCTCGGCAACATCAAGCAGGAGGTCGTGCGGACTCTGTCGCGGTTGCAGGTGCGTGCCCCGGAGGAGATGGAGCCGCAGGCGCCCGCGCAACAGGACTTCCAGTTCAAGCACGAGCCCTTCGCCGGCCTCGGTGCTCCGAGCGAGCCCCAGCCGGATGCGGTTGCGGCCGCGTCCGGTGGTCCAGCTCCGGCGCGCGCGCCCGCGCGGGCAGCTGCCGGAGCAGTGGCAGGGGCTGGGCAGGCGCAGCCGGGTGCGGACCACACGCCCTATGTGCGCGGCGACCGCAAGGTCGGGCGTAATGAGCCCTGCCCCTGCGGTTCGGGCAAGAAGTACAAGCAATGCTGCGGCAAGGTCGCCTGATGCCCGAGTCGCAACCGCGCGTCGCCGGCGTCCGGCTCGCCAGCACGGACGCCGCCATCCGCTACCGGGAGCGCGACGACCTGGTGCTGTTGGCGCTGCCCGAGGGCGCGACGACGGCCGCCGTCTTCACCCGCAACGCCTTCTGTGCGGCGCCGGTCGTCACCGCCCGGGCGCATCTTGGTCACACGCCGCCGCTTTATTTGCTCATCAACGCCGGTAATGCCAACGCCGGCACCGGTCGTCGTGGGATGGCCGATGCCGAGGTCTGCTGCGCGTCCCTTGCCGAGGCCGCGGGCTGCGCCCCGGAGCAGGTGTTGCCCTTCTCCACCGGGGTGATCGGTGAGTATCTGCCGGTGGAGCGTATCGCCGTGGCGCTACCGGCGCTGGTGGCGGACTTGACCGAATGCGGCTGGGAGGCGGCTGCTCGGGCCATCATGACCACCGACACCCGGCCCAAGCTCGCCATGAGGCAGGCGGACCTCGGCGGGCGGCTGGCGACTGTCGTCGGCATGGCGAAGGGCTCTGGCATGATCCGCCCGGATATGGCGACCATGCTCGCCTTCGTCGCCACCGATGCCACCGTGCCGGCGGACGTGCTGGACGATATGCTGCGCCGGGCCGTTGCGGAGAGCTTCAACAGCATCAGCGTCGACGGCGATACCTCCACCAACGACGCCTGCTTGCTCAGCGCCACTGGTTCGCTCCCTGGCGATGCGGTGTCGGCGGGCTCGGCGGCGGCCGCGGCGCTCTATGCGGCCATCGCCGAGGTCTGTGCGGAACTGGCCTCGGCCATCGTCGCCGATGGCGAAGGCGCGACCAAGCTGGTCACCATCGAGGTCACCGAGGCGGAGACCGACGCCGAGGCGCGCCTGGTGGCGGATACCATTGCCCATTCGCCGCTGGTCAAGACCGCGCTCTTTGCCTCGGACCCGAACTGGGGACGCATCCTGGCCGCTGTCGGTCGCGCTGGCGTCGAGGCGCTGGACATCGGGCGTGTGCGCATCTGGCTGGACGATTGTCCCATCGTCAGCGATGGTGGTCGCGACCCCGACTACACCGAGTCCGCCGGACAGGCCGTCATGGGCCGCGATGCCTTCCGCATTCGGGTGTCGCTGGGCCGCGGCGAGGGCGCAGTGCGCGTACTCACCTGCGACCTCAGTTACGACTATGTCCGTATCAACGCCGAGTACCGTAGCTGAAGCCGGCGCGGTTGGGGGCGCGACGCGCGGCGGCGACCGCACGGGCCGCCGCCGGATCCAGGTCGCGGCCGGTGCCCTGGTCGACGGGGAGGGCCGCATCCTGGTGGCGCGTCGCCCGGACGGTGTACACCAGGGTGGGCTCTGGGAGTTTCCGGGCGGTAAGCTGGAGCCCGAGGAGACGGCGCACTCCGCGCTTGTACGGGAGTTGCACGAGGAACTCGGGGTCCGTGTCCGCGACGCCCGTCCACTGATTCGGGTCCACCACGACTACGGTGACCGCCACGTGCTGCTGGATGTCTTCCTGGTGCCCGGCTACGAGGGGATCCCCCAGGGTCGCGAGGGCCAGCCGCTGCGCTGGCTCGCCCCCGAGGCCATGGACCCCGCGGAGTTCCCGGCGGCGGATCGCCCCATTATCACCGCGCTGAGGCTGCCCGATCGCTACCTGATCACGGGGCCGGAGCCTCGGGATGAATCGGCCTTCCTGCGACGCCTGGATGCCTCTTTGCGGGCGGGGGCGCGTCTGGTGCAACTGCGCGCCCACGACCTGGACGACGCCGCCTATGGGCGCCTCGCCGGCCTCGCGTTGCCCATCTGCCGTACAGCTGGCGCAAGGCTGCTGCTCAACCGCGCCCCGGAGCGGGTGCGGGCGCTCGTCGCGGATGGGCTCCATTTGCGCGCCGAGCGGCTGCGGCGGCTGACCGCACGCCCCGATGTTCCAGGGCTGGTCGGCGCCTCCTGCCACAACGCGGAAGAGCTCGGGCTCGCCGCGCGGCTCGGCCTCGATTACGCCTTGGTGGGGCCGGTGCTGAAGACAGCGACCCACCCGGACGCCAAGCCACTCGGCTGGGACGCCTTCGCGCGTTTGGCCGACATGGCCGAGCTGCCGGTCTATGCCCTCGGCGGCCTGTCGCCGGACCACCTCTCGCTCAGCTTCGATCACGGCGCCCAGGGCATTGCGGCGATCCGAGGGTTCTGGCCCAGGGCGTGAGTCTTCCGCGGGCTTGGTACTGCCGCGCCCAGGTTGCGCAAGCAGCGCCTACGGCTGGTTGCTTCCGTTGCGCTAGGCCCCTTCAACCTAGATGGAGTGGTTGGACGGTGGTCAGGGTGCGTCCCGCGGGCCGTCCAGCGAGGCACAACGACGCGGAATAGTCTCTCTATTCCAAGAAGTTGTAACAAAGCTGGGCG
>JANQFX010000053.1 GCA_028277725.1 Thiohalocapsa sp. | reverse complement strand
ACTGGGCAAGAATTGGCTCGCCCCCTCAGAGCCCTGCCGGGGCGGCGCTCAGGGGCCCCGAGCCGCGCCGGAAAGCGCGGCGAGTCAGGCCGGCAAGATTCGCGCGCAGCCGGCGGATCAAGGCCGAAGGCGCCAGCGAGGCGCTGTGAGCGGCTGCGAGGGCGGTTTTCAGGGCGCGCAAAAGGCGGTTTCCCGCTGCGCCTGAGCGTTGGCACAGCTCGATGCATGAAAATGGCCCAGAGCATGGTTCCGGTGAACACATAGACGGCATAGGGCAAGGCGGTGTCGCCCACCGCCACAACACCTGTGCCGTTGAGGAAGATCCAGGTCAGGGTGTTGGCGATGGGCAGGATGAAGGCCCAGAGCAAGCCGAGCGCAGCCTGACGGTATTGGGCACTGATGTCGCGCACGGCCAGACGCCAGGCGAGCTCGCGGGACGCGATCAGATCACGCAGCATGTCCCGCAGCATACTCGCCGGGCTTGCGAGCGATGAATCCGGCGTGTAGACGGTGACCGGCATGGCTTCGGAATCAGACATCGGCTTGCCTCAAGACGGACGGCTCCAAGTTGGTCGGGATTGCTCCGTCGCTCGGATGAGACACCTGCCTCGTGCGTCGCGGCGGTGCCGGCATAGCGGAGCGCTCGGACTGCGTATCACGGCATCTGCGCCACAAGCATGAGGTGGCGACGCGATTCCAGGGTTGGACGGAGAGTGGTTTGCGTTGGGTGGGCGGCAAGGAGCTGGGGAGCGCCGCTGAGCAACCTCGGGTAGCGTCCAGCAACGCATCGGCGTTCACCGCGACGGGTTCGAAGACCCCGCTGTGGCTCAAGCCTGCTGTAGCGCTGTCGATCGTCTGCTTTTCGTGCAGTCGGTGTTGGATTACAACAGCTTCACCAGCGCCGCCATGGCCCCGACCTGGGCGAACATCAGCGGGACGAGCCAGGCCAGCAAGGTATTGCGACTGCGCTCGATCTCGGTCTTGACCTCACCGCGCAACTGCTCGATTTCGGTCTTGACCTCGCCACGCAACTGCTCGATTTCGGTCTTGACCTCGCCGCGCAGCTGCTCGATCTGAACGGTAAGGTTCGCCTGCACCTGCTCGATCTCCCGCTGCAAGCGCAGCTCGGTCTCACGCAAATGCTGCTGGGTGGCCAGATCGGGGAGATGCGGATAGCGGTCCTCCAACTGTTCGAACGCCTCGGCGATCACCCGCGCTCGGGCGCGATCGTCGGGGGCGCTGGCAAGGGCCTCGTAGAGCTCGACAACGGAGGGCATCGCGAAATCCTCTTGCATTCGTGACTCGGTAGATCGACGAGTCCGGTTCAGTCACTAGGCCATCCTCCATCATCGCAATGGCCTTGGGCAAGAAAGGCCTCGGGCTCGAACGGCTCGGTCGGCATAACATCTTGATCGGTATTGTTGCTTGACAGGTGGAGCCAACATGGCCCTGGGGCGCGTCGCTGGACTCGGTGTCCCCCGCGTTGGCCAACCAAGCGTCGCCGTCGGCGCTGATCAGGAGCTGCCCGACCCATTCCTCCAGCTGCGCTCGAACCGCACCCACAGGGCGATGCTGCCGCGCAAGGCAGCCGACGCCTGTCCCATGGTGGCGGGCTTCCGCAGCGGCTGGAGGTACAGCCATGAGCGCGCCGCCAGAGGAACGGAACGCCGCTAACCTGGGCGACACATGCCTCTACCGCCGTGCCCGCCATTCGCTGGAGAAGCCCGGCGCGAAGCCGATCATGAGCATCGGGGCAATTCGCGGGCAATGGTATGGCGACGAGTCGCTCCTGCAACTCGTCTGCTCCGGGCGGGCGTGTCCATACTGCAACGGGATCCCGCACACTCAGCGTACGTCGGTCAGGCGTACCAGGTCATCGTCAGTGTCGAACTCTCGGTCTGGATCAGCGGATCGCAAGACAGCCCGCCCCGGCTCACGAACGAAGTCATAACCAATTCCCCACGCATCGGTGAGATGGGCGCCTGTCATTTCCAAGTCGCGGAGGTCCGATGGCGCCTCCCCCGGAATTCGCCCCATGATCTCAATGCCCCTGGCAATATTCTTCATTTCGTATGCGGTGACCTCTGTCATTAGGCGTTGAAAGGTCTCTGCATCGAGGAACAAGTCGGTTTCATCGTAGCCTAGCGCCCGCAATTGACTCAGCAACTCTTCCAGCTCCTCCTCAGTCATTTCCACGAGCACGGCGTCACCCTCCAACAACTTCCGCCGGCGCTGAACCTGTTCGTCCATGTCATGGTCACTGCTGTCCATCCGACGAAGACGAGCTAGGTCAGCCACCTGCAGGCCGCCAGTCAGGAAATCCCGGAGGAGGTTCCCCAGGTTCGCGGTCACGGGTATCTCTTGAATCTCTTCATCGAGATCGATCCACTCGTCATCCGGCAAGGGGTGATCCTGGAGTCTGAACGTCAGGTCGGTGATCTCCTCGACTTTCATTCCGACCACCACATTAATGCCCATATCCGAGTTCGCGTTCAACCGCAGACCGACGATCCCGTCATTCACCAACAGTCTCGATCCGGTGTCTTGGTCGTACCCCAAGAGCAGGGAGGTGCCCCGAGCCTGTGCCGAGACCAATGGTGTCCGGAGGTGCATGCCAGCTTCGTTAAGCCCATTGTTCGCGGCATCCACTTCGGCTGGCTTTTCGACGTCAACCAGCCGCGCGATCACGCGGCCCGTTGCGACGACAAGATGGACCGGATCGCCGCCATACTTGTCGCTTCTCAACACGAGCAGGGTGTCATGTTTGATCCTAAGTGTTTGGTCCCGGAGGATTACTGGTCAAAAAAGAGCTATGCTCTCTTTCTGGTCAGGGGCGCTCTGGAGCGCCTTGCTGCCGGGGCTGACGTAGGGAGCCCGCAGGACGACCGGAGTCGGCCCCGGCAGCAAGGCGCAGCGCGAGGCTGAGCGTT
>JANQFX010000014.1 GCA_028277725.1 Thiohalocapsa sp. | reverse complement strand
GCGCTGAACAGCCACCTGCACAAGAACCTGGAAGAGGACCAGATCTATCGCATCGATCACTACCTGGGCAAGGAGACGGTGCAGAACCTGATGGTGTTCCGCTTCGCCAACGGCTTCATCGAGCCGCTCTGGAACCGCAACCACATCGACCACGTGCAGATCACCGTCGCCGAGTCCGTCGGCGTCGAGCACCGCGGCGCCTACTATGAAGAGGCCGGCGCCATGCGGGACATGATCCCGAACCACCTGCTGGTGCTGCTCGGCTTCCTCGCCATGGAGCCGCCCAACAGCTTCGAGGCCACGGCGCTGCGGGACGAAGTCAACAAGGTGCTGGACGCCATCACGCCGCTGACCCCGGAGCAGGTCCTCACCGACGCCATACGCGGCCAGTACGGTCCCGGCACCATGCCCAACGGCGAGCAGGTCCAGGCCTATCGCTCCTCGCCGGGCGTCGACCCCAACAGCCACACCGAGACCTTCGCCGCCATCAAGCTGGGCATGAACAACTGGCGCTGGGCGGGCGTACCCTTCTATCTCCGCACCGGCAAACGGCTTGCAGCCCAGTACACGGAGATCGCGATCCAGTTCAAGCAGGCGCCCACCATCATGTTCAAGGACACGGACGTCGACGAGTTGAAACCTGACATGCTCGTCGCACGCATCCAACCCAATGAGGGCATACAGATGAGCTTCGGCGCCAAGATCCCCGGGCCGACCATGCGCATCGGCACCGTGAACATGGACTTCTGCTACGAGGACTACTTCGGCAACAAGCCCGCCACCGGCTACGAGACCCTGATCTACGACTGCATGAAGGGCGACGCGACCCTCTATAAGCACGCCGATACGGTGGAGAAGGGCTGGGAGATCGTCCAATCGGTGTTGGATGTCTGGGCGGCTCTACCGCCACGCGACTTTCCGAACTACGCCGCCGGCACCTGGGGCCCAGCCGCCGCCGGTGAACTCACCAAACGCGACGAGCGCCTCTGGCGGCGAATCGAGACGCCGAAGGCGCACGGACGCTAGAGGCCAGCCGCCGGGCGATAGCTGGGCCTATCGATAGACGACCTGGGCGGCCTGTTCCACCTAGTCCGGTCTTCCACCTCGAAGCCGACGACGACGCGCACCTGACGGCTGAAGTCGACGCCGATCAGGTCGTGCTGCGACCCATCGCGCACGAACTCGGCGGCCTGCTCATCGCCGGCATGCTGGCCGGGCCGCTGATCGTTGGCCGGGCTGGTACAGGCGCCCTGCCTGCTGGTCGCGGTGCACATTGCAGAGCGCGTCCAGTGAGACGCAAGCCGTCGAACCTAAAAGCGCACCGAGAGCTGCAGGGCAAAGACATCCCATTCCCGCACCAGATCCCCGAAATCCGGGTTCTCGCGATTGGACAGGAAGAAGGTTCCATCGTGGCGCTGATACTCAGCACGAGCCATGAGATGCCGATTGATGTCCCAGCGTAGACTGGCGGTCCAGATCTTGGAGTAGCGCGAGAACGGCGGTATGAAGCCCCCGCTCGCGGCCGAGCTCCCGGTGCCGTCTCGATCGTACCGATTCGCAAACCCTTCCCCGTAACGCAGAAGCAGCTGCACATTGGGACGGATGTGGTACGCGCCCTGGAAGTAGTATCCCTCGGCCGTTACCTTCTGGTCGGGAAAGAAGACGCCATAGTCCTCCCATTGCACCGGCTCACGGACGTATTCGGTAGAGAAGGTCCAGTCTTCGGCGTTGTATTGGAAAGACGCAATCCAGTAGTCGAAGGCGGTCGTGCCAGCCTTGAGCGTGCTGCCTGGATTGGGATCGAACTTGAAGGACGAGGTGGCACCACTCAACCCGACCTTGACGCGCTCTCCGGCCGTGTTGTACCAAAGGCTGCCCGCCCAGAAAGTTTCGTTGGGCTCGACGTGCCCAGGCCAATCCGTCCCGAGAAAGGACCATTCCACGTTTCCATCGATCTGTGGCTGCCCCCCCACAAGGGTGAGAGACAGATCACCGAAATCGGAAAACCAGTCGGCGTAGACCGACACGCCATCGGAGGCCAACACCAGGTTGCGCACCCGCTCGTAATACACCACTTGCGGCAGAAAGATGCTCGGCCGTGTGAAGGGCATATCGCGAGTCTCGTTGTAGAGGCCAAGCGGGTTCTTGATGCGGCCGATGCGAAGCCCAGCGCGCCCCTGATCAAGCGACAGCGCCGTGATATCCGCCAAGGCGTAGTCAACGGATAGCGTATTCGGATACATGTCACCGGCTCGGCGGTACAGCGCTTGGCCGGACAGGAGCAGCTTGGAGAACGGCCGCAACGAGGCGTTGATGCCCACCTCGGTGAAGTCGAAGGAGGTCTTGGGGCTCTCTCCGAAAAAGTTGTTGTCGCTCGTCCGGATTACAGCCTGACTGGCGAACCCGTGTAGCTGCAGGCTGTCCCATAGATTGCCGTCGGCAACGACAACCGCCGGCACCAGTGTCGCGGTGCAGGCGATGATCCTTGCAACTCGTCCCATGTCAGTCGACCTCCAGGCTACGGATCCCGGGGTGCCGGGAACCTTCAGCCGCGTATCCAATGGCGCCCGGGGTGGTTGCCACTCCCCGGATCAACTGTTTCTCGGACGTGACGGTCGTGGGCGCTTGCCCGGTGCCCGAAAACACCATCCGATCCCAGACCCTGCGCAGCTGGTAGGGGAACAGGCCAAGGACCCTCTTACAGAAACTCCGATGGAGTGGGTGTTCGTCCGGTAGGACGAACACCCTGACAGGCGCTCCATCCGGCCAGAGCTGGGCCTTCTGGGAAAAGTAGAGGCGCGCTTGGTTCCTGGACAACGAAGTCAGGTTCATGCCGTCGTTGACGATCATGTCCTGCGCCGATAGCTCGCAGGACCAAACCAACGACAGTGAGACAAACGCCAGTGCTAACGCACGCATGATGGCAACAGCACAGGTCGACCGCGCGGAGAAGGCGCCCTCCCGCCCATCGAACGCCTAGGTCGCACAGACTCTGTCCTGAGCGCCCACGCTCGATACCCCCTCCGTCGCCGTACACCCATGTTGCCCTCGCTGTTGCGGGCAGCCCCGTTTGCTACATTTGAACCACAATATAGCAGACCAGCCTCGAGCGATGAGCAAAACCCAGCCTCAGTAGCGTCTCTTTTTCACAACAAGTCGGCGCGTTCCATCACTCGACACCCTGCAGCGAGGCCGAGCCTCTATCCCGAGGGCATGGTGAAGGGGCTGGACTGGTGCGCAAAAGCACACAACAAGGAGACAAATCGTTCCTCTCGTCTACATTCGCCGGCTCTGCGCCCAATCACTCGCCCCAGCGGCACCATGCCCCAAACGCTCCATCAACGCATCTTCCGGCATAGGACGACCGATGTGATAGCCCTGCGCATATTCCACGCCCATCTCGCGCAGTATCTCCATCAACTCACTACTCTCCACGAACTCCGCTACGACACGCTTGCCCAAGCTGTGGGCGATATCCGTAATGGCCTTGACAAAGATGCGATCGCTCTCGCTCTCCGCGAGCCCGCGTACGAATTCTCCGTCGATCTTGACGTTGTCGACGGGCAGGCGTCGCAGATAGGCATAGGACGCGAAGCCGCTTCCGAAATCGTCTAGTGAGAACCGGCAACCGAGTGCATGGATGCGCTGCATGAGGCGGGTTGCGTTGAAGAGACTATTGACGGCGACCGTCTCCGTCAGCTCGAAGGTTACGCGCTCCGCGTCGATCTTGTGATGCCTCAAGAGGCTACGAAGACTCGGGAGAAGGGTCTCGTCATCCATGGCGTTTGCGGATAGGTTGATCGACAGACAAAGGCCGGGATGCCGGGCCAGCGTTTCGATAGCGCGTCCCAAGACCCAGTGATCGATCGCTTGGATACGACCACTCTTCTCGGCAATCGGAATAAAACTGTCCGGGAATACCAGACCGCCCTCGGCATCGCGCATGCGAATCAGCGCCTCTGCGTGACGGATCACGCCGCTGGCCAACTCGACGATGGGCTGGAAATAGAGCTCGAAGCGGCCCTGCTTGAGTGCCTGATCGATCTGGTCCATCCAGACGACACGCGCATCCACCTTCTCTCGTGCCTGATCCTCCAACGAGAAGACTTGGCAACGGCCACGCCCCTTATCCTTGGCCATGTACATCGTAAGGTCCGCATTGGCCAACAGCGTATGCGAATCTGCGCCATGGTCAGGGAAGAGCACGATGCCAATACTCGCCGAAACCCTGTGGCGATGCTGGCGCACGGACAACACGATCTCCTGAATCACCGCCTGTATACGATCGGCGGCGGCCAATGCCTGCTCCTCGCTGGACTCAGGCATTACCACGGCAAATTCGTCGCCCCCGAGCCGTCCCAACAGATCGCTCGCGCGCAGCAGCAACCGGAGCCGGTCCGCCACGCGCCGCAGTAGGCTGTCCCCAGCATGGTGTCCACTCAGGTCGTTCACATCCTTGAACTGGTCGAGATCGAAGAACAAGAGGGCTCCCCGACGCTCATAGCGTACCGCCTGCTGCAGAATGCTCTCGAAACCTTCCGTGAAACGGCGGCGATTGAACAGGTGAGTCAGAGGATCATGGTCAGCGAGCCAGACCAAGCGCGACTCGGCCTCGTCGCGCCGACGCTGCATGTCTTCCATCCGGTCGGTCAGGCGACCAACAGCATGTACCATGACATCGATCTCGTCCATGGACATTCCCCGTCCGGAACGCCAGGGCAGGCGCTCACGTAACGTATCGAAGCGGTTCTCCGCCAGCAGTGGAAGTGTCGCGACAAGTCGTCGGATACGTGCCAACGGCGCATGCAACACGAGCAGCAGCAGGCTTTCTGACACGATCAGGCCCAGAATACCGATAAAGATGCTGTTGCGCAGCGAGTCCCGGATAGCGAGTTGCTGCGCGGTCACTCGGTTGACCACATAGGTCCGCACGCCTTCGCTGAGATCGGGCACGATGCGATAGAACTCGTACCACTCCCCTTGCAGCGACATCACCGCTGGCTGCTGATCAATTGCGGCCAGAATGCCAGAGGCCGCTGCTGCTTCGATGAGTGGAAGCGTCTGCGACGCATCGGTAATGGCTGGAACGGCCATGCCAAAGACCCTGGGCGTATGCACCGGGGCATCCTGGACGCGCTCCCTATCAGCGGACCTGAGCATCGCCACCTGCGCACCGGTGAGGGCATGAAATTCCTGGAGCGGATCGGCGATCGTGCGGCTCAGTATCAGCCGGCCGGAAAGCTCTTCTTTCCACAGAATAGGCACGGCGGAATACTGCAGACACTCCATTCGACACAGAAGTGCATCGACGTTCTCGTCTGGTTCTCGCTCGAACCGCGCCATAAGCGCTTCGGGTAGCTCCCCGCCACTGGGCGAAAACGTCCATAGCTCACCGTCCGGCGCGATGAGCTGCACGGTTCGGATATCCCATTCCACGTCCAACATGAAACCGTGTTGATCGAGCACCTTGGCAAGGTGGACGGCGAGCGTGTCCGCCGGATCGTACGTCTCGAGCAACGGCACGAAATAGGCGAGCTTCGACATGCGCTCGAACCCTTCTTCCAGCAGCGCGTTGAGCTGTCGGGTCTGACTCTGGCGAATGTCTGCCTGTTGCAGCTCGAACTGCGCCACCGATTGCCGATAAGCCAGCAATGCAAGGGAGGCGTTGACCAACAGCAGAATTAGGCTGAGCGTGATCAGCGCTTTCCAACGCAAACTGCGCAGTCTGCTGGAGTGTTCGAGATCTTCCATGGCACCATTGCGCACAGGCGATACCAGGTCACGCTAGAAGAGGGCCAATAACTGCAGAGCAAGCAGGTCCCAGCCGGGAACCGGTCCTCCGAGGTCAGAATTCTCCCGGTTCGACCGCACGGAGTCGCCGTCTTGCCACTGGTATTCGGTGCATATCATCTCATTCCGCCCTACACGATCGTCGATAGGACGTCTCAAAGAAGCCGAGGGCCCGTGCGGGGCAGGAATCCCCACCGTTTCCGGAACGCGTTATAGCTGGAGAAATGGAGCGAAGTATTAACCGCGTCATTGTCAGAACGGGATGCTTCGTGTCTCGAAAAACGCCGCGGAACGCGTTTTTCGAGATCCCCTTATGATGCCGGCGCGCCGTCGCCACGAGAGGCCTAATTGGACAAGGTATCAGAGCCCCCTCGCCCTAGGCCAACAGTTTGCACCGGGCGCTCGTCCAACGACGGCGTACGAGCTTCGTTTGAAGAAAGGCGATGCGGACAATTCTGGTCGACCTACTGTATCGGCTGCGCGACTCTCTCCCGGCAGCCAGCAGGTTTGCCGATGACCACGGATTATAGGCAGAGCCACTGGTGAGTTCCCAGCCCGATCCCGCGCCTCAAGCCCAAGCGCGCGCGCCGACTATTCGGGCTTCTGCCCGACGACTTTGCCTTGCAGGGCCTCCAAGACCCACTGGATTCCGCGGTCGGCGAAAGCCTGCTCATGAGGTCCAACAGCGGCGCTGCCTGGGCAGCCTGGCCGAACTGCCCCCGCCCGAGGCGGCCCGTTTCCTCGCTGACGCCCTCACCGCGTTCAGACTGACCGCAGCGAGGCGAGACGGACGCCGGCCGGCCCAGTCCAATGGCTCAGCTCACAACCGAGCGACTTGAGCGCGGAGACCCGGCTACAACCCATTCGCCTCCGCCCAGTCCTTGAGCTGCTCCAGCACGGTCAGGGACGAGCGACCGAAGTCGGTGATCTCGTAGGCGACGGCGATGGGGCGGGTGCTGAGCACCGTCCGCCTGACCAGCGCCAGTTCCTCCATTTCCCTCAGACGCTGCGTGATCATCTTCTTGCTAGCGCCGCCGAGTTGCCGTGCAAGGTCGTTGAAGCGGACCGGACCGTCCTGAAGGTGCCAAAGGATCGAGCCCTTCCACTTGCCGCCGATGATGCGCATGCCCCGCTCGATCGGGCAGGGTTCGGTGCATGCGTTGAAGACGGTCTTGCTTCCGTCCGGTTGCAACGCCAGCTGCGCCTTGGCGTGCTTCATGGTTACCAAAAGTATACTGGTTGACGTTGGTAACCAACCTTAGCACCATGCCGCCATCGAGTCAGCAGAACGCGACACAGCCGATGGCCAATATCCTCCTCATCAACGCCCACGAGCCCTATCCCTTCTCCGAGGGCCGACTCAACGCGACCCTGTATGGACGAGGTCTACTCAGCGGGCATGGACGGCACCCTGTGTCAGGGCGACGGCCGCACCCGTAGCGATGCCAGCAAGCAATACGGAACCGGCGGCAGCCTCACCGGCAAGCGTTACATGCTGTCGCTGACCTTCAACGCGCCCAAGGACGCCTTCGGCGACCCGGGTCAGTACCTGCTGCAGGGCCGCTCCGTCGATGATCTGTTCTTCCCCATGCACATGAACTTCCGGTTCTTCGGCATGGAGCCGCTGGACACCTTCGTCTGCTACGACGTGATGAAAAATCCGCAGATCGAGAACGACTTGGCTCGCTTCGAGGCACACCTGGACCAACACTTACGGGAGACCAGCGCATGACCCAACCCCACCGCGTGCAATGCGACTGCGGCACCGTTGCGCTGGAGATGTCCGGCGTCCCCAAGGTACAGGGCTTCTGCCACTGCGAGGACTGCCGCGCCCTGCTCGACGTGCCCTTCCACTCGGTGACCGCGTGGGACGCCGATCAGGTCCAGGTGGTCACCGGAGGGGAGGACACGGTGGAGTACAAGCATCCGACACTGCAGATGACCCGTGTCTTCTGCAAGCACTGCGGCGAAACCGTCTACAACACCAACGCCATGGGCTGGCGGCTGGTGTCGCAACTGCTGATCCGCAAGTGCAACGACAACAGCTTGCCGGAGCCGCTGCAGTCCAGCGGACATTTCTACTACGACCGGCGCATCATCGACATCGACGATGCCCTGCCGAAGGACTGATCGACCGATGCAGACCAACCCCACTGTCGAGATCATGACCCTGACTCGGCCTGGGACTGCTGCGGTCGTTCGCGGCCCGGCAAGGGATTGCTCCCGTCATCAAGCACTTTAGAATGACCCAGGTCAACGGCGCCATCGAACGCCTGCGCGCCGGTAAGGCGCGAGACCGGAGTGTCCTGATCATCACCCGTCCCAAGCGTCGCGTGCGTCCCGTCCGCCGATGGGCCGCCCCCACTCTCTCGACCCGACAAGGCCGACTGGATGCAGAAGACATCGCCCGCCCCCGCCGCGCCGGCCGCATCGGAGCGTCGCCGGCACATCCTGATCCTGTTCGCCCACCCGTCGTCGGACCGCTCCGAGGTCAACCGGCCCATGGTCGAGGCCGCGCGAACCCTCGAGCACGTGACCGTGGTGGACCTGTATGGCGAGTACCCGGACGGCCAGATCGACATCGATCTCGAGCAACAACGCCTGTTGGCGCACGAAGTGATCGTATTCCAGCACCCGTTGTACTGGTACTCGACGCCGGCCATCCTCAAGGAGTGGCAGGACCTGGTGCTGGAGCACGGCTTCGCGTATGGCAGCGGCGGGACGGCGCTGCACGGCAAGCTCTTCTTCAACGCACTCACCGCCGGCGGACCCGAGGTCGCTTACCAGACCGACGGTTTCAACCATTACAGCATCCGCGAGCTGCTGCACCCGTTGGAGCAAACGGCGACGCTCTGCGGCATGCTGTACCTGCCACCCTTCGCCCTGTTCGGCGCCCGCACGGCGGTGGAAGAGGGTCGCCTCGCCCGGCACATCGACGCCTGGCTGCAACTGCTCATGGCCCTGCGAGACCGGCGCCTGAACATCGAGGCCGCTCGCACGCAGCCGCAACTCAACCGCGTCCTCGACGCACTCACCGAGGAGGGCTGAGCCATGGACGGCATCCTGTTCGAGGCCTTCGTCTTCCTGTGTGCCGCGGTCATCGCCGTGCCCATCGCCAAGCGGCTGGGCCTGGGCTCGGTGCTGGGCTACCTGCTCGCCGGTATCGTCATCGGTCCGGTGACCGGGCTGGTGGGCGCCGAGGCACGGGAGATCCAGCACTTCGCCGAGTTCGGCGTGGTCATGATGCTGTTCCTCGTGGGGCTGGAGCTGGAGCCGCGCATGCTCTGGCAGATGCGCAATCGGCTGCTCGGCCTCGGCGGCCTGCAGGTGGCCGTCACCACCGGCCTGATCGCCGCCGGCGGGTTGCTGCTCGGCATGGCCTGGACGGTTGCGTTGGTGGTGGGCCTGATTCTATCCCTGTCGTCCACGGCCATCGTGTTGCAGACCCTGAGCGAAAAGGGCCTGATCAAGACCGACGGCGGGCGGGCGAGCTTCTCGGTACTGCTGTTCCAGGACATCGCCGTCATCCCCATACTGGCGCTGATTCCACTGCTTGCACTGCCTGAGCTTGCCGGCGGCGGGGCGGGGTCCCTTGCCGAACATGCGGGCCATGCCGCCGAGGCCGCGCACCAACACCAGAGCCTGAGCCTGGTGGCCGGCCTGCCCGCCTGGGCGCATGCGCTGGTGGTGCTGGGCGCGGTGGCCACGGTGCTGCTCGGCGGGCACTTCCTGTCGCGCCCCCTGTTCCGCTTCATCGCGGCGTCGCACCTGCGCGAGATCTTCACCGCCGCTGCGCTGCTGCTGGTCATCGGCATCGCGCTGCTCATGACCCTGGTGGAACTCTCCCCAGCGCTCGGCACCTTCCTGGCCGGCGTAGTACTCGCCAACAGCGAGTTTCGTCACGAGCTCGAATCCGATATCGAGCCCTTCAAGGGCCTGCTGCTCGGGCTCTTCTTCATCACCGTCGGCGCCGGCATCGACTTCGGCATCCTCGCCAGCAACGCGGTGTTCATCATCGGCCTGACGCTCGGGATCATGGCCATCAAGGGCGCCGTGCTGTACGCCCTCGGGCGCCTGTTCAAGGTCGCCGCCGCCGGCCGCTGGCTGTTTACGCTGAGCCTGGCGCAAGCCGGCGAATTCGGTTTCGTGCTGCTGAGCTTCAGCCTGCAGAGCAATGCCATCCCGTCGGAGCTGGCCTCCACGCTGTCGTTGGTGGTGGCCCTATCGATGCTGTTGACACCGGCCCTGTTCATCCTCTACGACCGGCTGGAGCACGCCCGCACCCCGTCCGCCGGCGACGACCCGACACCGGACATCGACACCACCGGGACTGTCATTATCGCCGGCAGCGGGCGCTTCGGGCAGATCGTCAATCGGCTGCTGGTGGCAAGCGGGGTCAACACCGTGATCCTGGACCACGAGGCCGCCATGATCGACATGCTCGGCAAGTTCGGCGTCAAGGGCTTCTATGGCGACGCCTCCCGCCCCGAGCTGCTGACGGCCGCCGGCATCGACTCGGCAAAGGCCATCGTCATCGCCATCGACGACCGCGAGCGCGCGGTCCAGATGGTGGAGTACGTGCGCCGCCACCATCCAAGGGTGAAGACCCTGGTGCGCGCCTACGACGTCAATCACCTCTACCTGCTGAACAAGGCCGGTGCCGATCTGGCCGTGCGTGAGCTCTTCGACGCCTCCCTCGACCTCGGCAAGGAGGCCCTGAAGGCCGTCGGCATGCACCCCTTCAAGGTGGAGAAGATGGCACGCGCCTTCCGCCGCCACGACCTCGCCGGCCTGGCAGACCTCTACGAGCTCTGGGACGCCGATACGGCCATGTCCAGCAACAAGGCCTACCTGGCCCGCGCCCGCGAGCACGCCGCGACCCTGACGGACCTGATGAGCACCGATCGGCTACAGCTGCACGACCGCTCGGAGCGCGGCTGGACGCCGCCACCCAAGGGCTACACGGACGATCTGCACGACTGATACGCGCCATCCGGCGACGCATCGGGCGGAACGGCGACGCGTGTCGGCCGGCTGGCGTCATCAGGGTCAGAACCGATAGCCGCGGGCACGCCAATAGTGCCAGTCGGCGATGGCCTCGGCCGTCTGCTCGTCGACGTCGACCCCTTGCAGGTGCGACAGCGGAACCCCGCAGGTCCTTCCGGCCCACTCGACCTCCATCGCCATTGTTGTATGCGCACATGCGCAGCGGTCACCTACGGCGCCCCGAAACGGGGCAGTGGGTGGTTATGCCAGCTGAGCAGCCCGCTGGTCCGGCCTGATCGAGCCGACGCATCAGTGCTGCCACCGGACTATGCTTCTGTTCAGGCCGAAGCACGCTGCTTTCGCGCCTGCTGCTCACTCGAGCCACTGAAAGACCGGCAACCTTGCTCGGCCGACTCGGCCACCACCGGCGGGCCGGCCGATGACGCCTTGAGCAGCCTCGACACCTCAGGTTTAGCAGGAGGGATTCGATGATCGAGCGACTGACCGGACTTCCGGACAATGTCATGGGCTTCAGCGCACATGGCAAGGTCACGGCGGAGGACTATGAGCAACAGGTGGTCCCGGCCGTGGAGGCGGCATTGGCCGCGCACGACAAGGTGCGTCTGCTCTATCAGCTCGGCGAGGACTTCGACGGCTTCGACATGGCGGCGATCTGGGAGGACGCGAAGGTCGGCCTCAGCCACCTCGCCGCCTGGGAACGCATCGCGCTGGTGACCGACGAGGACTGGATTCGGACCGCCACCATGGCGTTCGGTTTCGCGATGCCGGGCGAGGTCAGCGTCTTCGCGAATGCTGAGTTGGACGCGGCCCGCGACTGGGTGACGGGGTGATCGTACGAACCGCCCTAAGGCGATTGTCGGAATGAAACATACCGCACGGCGCCGGATGCTCGTTCGCCTCCGCGAAGCGCCGACCCCCGCATAGTCGCTCTATGTGGGGGTCGGCGCGACAAGGTCGGCGGGCGAGAAGACAAGCCGGGTGGGATGTTTCATGACAGAAATCGCCTCAGCGCGCGCAACAAGAGGACCCCGGCGGCAAAACCAGGAGCGACCCCAGGAGTGACAAAGCACGGCCGGACAAACTCTAACGCAGCCTCAGACCGGCGTCTCCTCCAGCCCCACCAGCGCCGCGCTCAGGCGCCAGAGTTCGGCATTGGCGGCCGGGTCGTCCACCTGTGCGGGTACCGGAATCTGCTTGCGGTCCGCGAAGTAGTCGCCGCTGACCTCCGACACCGCGTCAGAGGTCAGCAGATAGATCACCCGTTCCGCCGCGCGCTCGGGCTTCGGCAGCGCCCAGCCGAAGGTGCGCGCGAAGAACTTGAGCGCCGGCGACTGGGCGCCGTCCGTGCCGCCGAGGTTGGACAGAAAGACCCCCGGAAAGACGCAATTGACGGTGACGCCCGACCCCGCCAACCGTCGGGCGAGTTCACGCGTGAAGTGCAAATTGCCGAGCTTCGACTGGCCATAACCCGCCATCATCTTGTACGGACGCCGTTCCCAATTGAGGTCCGACAAGTCCATGGCCGTATCGATGCGTGTCCCGACGTTGACGATGCGCGCCGGTGCTCCGGCCCGTAGCAGGTCGAGCAGCAAATGGGTGAGCAAGAAGGGCGCCAGATGATTCACGGCCAGGGCCCGCTCCACGCCATCCACGGTCAGATCCCGCTCGCTGAAGGCCGTACCGGCGTTGTTGACCAACAGGTTCAGGGCGTCGGTGCGCTGGTGCACATCCGCGGCCAGGGCACGGATATCCGCCTGCGAGGCGAGATCACAGCGCAGCAGCTCGACCCGATCGTTGCCCGAGTCCCCGATGATCCGATCCCGGGCCGCGGCACCGCGCCTGAGGTCTCGGCTCAGCATCAACACCCGTGCGCCACGGCGTGCGAGCGCTGTCGCGACGGCCTTGCCGAGACCAGAGTTGGCACCCGTGACGAGGGCGGTCTTGTTTGAGAGTGGAAGCATACTCGACACCTCGGAGATCGGATGGACGAGCGGACGAACAGTCAGGTCGATGACCGGGTAAAGTCGCAAACTCGGGGCCGAGTCGGCCTTTCCCAAAGGCGTGGTCGGGGATGTCGATGCGTTACAGCAGGGCCGGCGGCGTGGCCGTGCTCACCCTGTTGCTTCCCGATTTCTGCACCCCGAGCAGGCGACGGCACGTTTTGGCCGAGCATGCCCGACTCGGATCAGGCTTTCCGCCCATTGCCACCACTGCACCGCTTGGCAACCGCCGCCGGGTCGCGGATCATGGGCCCTCGATTCGATCAACGATCAGCAGACGCCGGCGACCAACCGCCGGACAGACAGGGCGACGGACCCACAGGCATGAGCGAACCGAAGGATAAGAACCGGACCCAACCGACCCAGCCCGGTCCGAACCTGGCCAGCTTCCTCCGCAGTGAGCAGCCACCGAGGCGCGCCGACGCCGCGCTGGATGCCCGTGTGCCCTCGAACCCACCGCCGCCCGGCGATCCGGAGGCCGCTGGGACGCGCGACCTGGAAAAGGCACTGGTCGAGCGCATCGCTGACGTGGATGACGACCGCCGTCGCAGCATCCATCAGGTGCGCAAGGCGCTGGAAGTCCACCGCGAGGAGGTGCGCACCATGCGCCAGCGCGACCGCACGGTCCTGCTGCTGCTCGCCGGCCTCGGCATCCTGCTCATCGCCGCCTTGGCACTGATGTACTCCGAAGTGATCAAGACCCGCGACACCTTCGACACACGGCTCGGAGCGCTCGAACAGTCCGCGGGCGACGCCCCGCCACCGGCCGCGACATCGGCCATCCCGCCCCCGTCCCCAACGACCCCCGAGGACGGCGATGTCCCGACCCGCGCCGAGCTGGACGAACTCGCGGACGCCATCGAGGCCATCGGCGACCGCCTCGCCGCCGCCGAAGGACGCACCCGACAGCTAAGCGACGCCGCACCCAGCGCTCAGGTCGCGGCCGGCACCGGCGCCCCGGTCGACCCCGCCGCGGGCAACGAGGTCGAACGCCAGATCCGGGAGGCCGAGTCCCGGCTCGAACAACTACTGGACGAGCGGCTTATCCGCGTCAAGGAGCGCATCGACCAACTCCAGACGACGACGGTCGACCAGGGCGACGCCGGCGGCGAGAGCGATCGCGCCCCCGCGGGTCCGGTGCGGCTGAACCAGACGAACGACGGCGTCCGTACCGAGCAGCCGACCGTGGTGGTGCAGCTCGCCGGCTTCCGCGATCGGGCCGACATCGACACCTTCATCCACAACCACGGACTCCAGGGGCCGCTCTACTTACGAACCGAGAGCTGGCGCGGCCGGCCCTGGTACGCGCTCGTGCAAAGCCTGCACGGCAGCATGGTCCAGGCCGAGGCCGCCTCCAAGGCGCTGCCACCCAATCTGGCCCGGCTCGATATCTGGCTGCGCCCCCTACCGGCAGGCGCTCGATTCGATGTGATCGACAGCAACGGCTGAACCGATCCGCGCCCGCTTTGGTTCAGCGCGTTGGTTCAGGCCGACAAGGCGCTTCGAGTAGCTACGAACCCGCTCGCACAAGCGCTCAAGCAACGCGAAACCGTGGCCGATACACTGATCTCAGGAGCCAAGCTCGCCGCCTGACACTCGACTCATCTGCGACGAGAGATTCCAGCCAAGCACGTTGGAATCATGCCCCCCGGATCCGCCGGTTGGCGCTTCCGGCGGCCCATGCTACCGTCCATCGACCGACGGCGAGCCGCCGCCGGCTCCCATACCCGAACCCATTCCGGCCCCATGTCCCGATTCTCCAACGCCGGCATCATCGGCAAGCAGGACGACGACCCGAAGGTCGCTGCGACCATCGTTCGGCTGGTCGGGCACCTGACCGCCCGCGGCCTCGACCTCCTGCTCGACCCTGTGGCCGCCGCCATGGCGCCCGCGGCCACCAAGGGGTCGGGTGACGGCGAGCCGTTGGAAGCCGCCGAACTCGGCCGCCGCTGCGACCTGATCATCGTCGTCGGCGGCGATGGCACCCTGCTGCACGCCGCAAGGGAGCTGGCCGACGCCGAGGTGCCGCTGCTCGGCATCAATCTCGGGCGCCTCGGCTTTCTGGTGGACATTTCACCGGACCAGCTCGAGGCGCACCTGGATCAGATCCTCGCCGGCGACTCCCTGACCGACTCCCGGACCCTGCTCGACGTGCAGAGCAACGGCACCCTCGGGCGCGCGATCAACGATGTGGTGGTGCACAAATGGAACAGCGTGCGCATGATCGAGCTGGAAACCTACATTGACGGCCAGTTCGTCAACGCCCAGCGCTCGGACGGCGTCATCGTCTCCACGCCAACGGGTTCCACCGCCTACGCCCTCTCCGGCGGCGGCCCGTTGGTGCATCCGGAGCTGGACGCTCTGCTGATCGTGCCTATTTGCCCCCATACCCTGAGCAACCGCCCGCTGGTGGTGGGCGGCGGCAGCGACATCGAACTGCGCATCCGCGACTACGAGCAGGACCTCGTGCGCCTTACCTGCGACGGCCAGGTAGACCTGCCGCTGGTCGACGGCGAACCGATCCATATCCGCCGCAGCCCGCATCGGCTGAAGCTCCTGCACCCACCCGGTCACGACCACTACAGCATCCTGCGGGCCAAGCTCGGCTGGGCGGCCCACGGCCGGGCCGACCGGATCTGCTGAGGACAGGGAGGACCGCATGCTGACGCACATTGCGATTCGCGACCTCGTTATCGTCAGCCAGCTGGAGCTGGAACTCGCGCCGGGCATGACCGCCCTGACCGGCGAGACCGGCGCCGGCAAGTCCATCCTCATCGACGCGCTCGGGCTCGCCCTCGGCGAGAAGGCCGACGCGAGCATGATCCGCACCGGCAGCGAACGCGCCGAGGTCAGCGCCACCTTCGAGCTCGGCCCCTGCGCCGACGCCCGCGCCTGGCTCACCGAGCAGGACCTGGACGACGGCGACCTGTGCATCGTCCGCCGCGTGCTGGTGCGCCAGGGCCGCGCCAGGGCCTACATCAATGGCCACTCCGCCTCCGGCGCCCAGCTGCGCGCCCTTGGCGACCTGCTGGTGGACATCCACGGCCAACACGCGCATCAGTCGCTGTTGCGTGCCACCGCCCAGCGTGCCCTGCTGGACGCGTACGGCGGACACGAGGACCAGGCCGTGCGCGCTGCCGAGCTGTTCCGAACATACCGCGAGCTCGACAGCCGCTGGCGCACACTGACGGCAGCACGGGGCCAACGCGCCGAGCGCCTGGACCTGTTGCGCTTCCAGGCGCAGGAGCTCTCGGAGCTGGCCCTCGCCGACGGCGAACTGGACGCCCTGGACGCCGAGCAGCGCCGCCTGGCCAACCTCGGCCAGCTACAGGGCACCGCCGCCGCGCTGGTGGAGCTGCTCTACGACGGCGACGGCGCCCTGCGCGACCAGCTCGGCCGAGCGGGCGGCGAACTGGCCGCACTGTCCGACATCGAACCCAAGCTGAACGAGACCCGCGAGCTGCTCGACGGCGCCACCGTGCAGGTGGACGAGGCCGCAAGCAACCTGCGCGCCTACCTGGACGGGCTGAACATGGACCCTGCCCGGCTCGCAGAGGTCGAGGACCGGCTCGGCCGCATCCAGGACATGGCGCGCAAATACCGCATCCGCCCCGAACAACTCGCCGACGCCCTGGCCGAACGTGAGACCGAGCTGCAGGCGTTCGAGGCGGATGACCAGAGCCTGGGAACCCTCGAAGCGGACCGGGATCGGGCCCGAATGGCGTTGCTCGATGCCGCACACAAGCTCAGCGATGCCCGCCGCACCGCTGCCGAGCGCCTCGGCGAGACGGTCAGCGCCTCCATGCACGAGCTCGGCATGGGCGGCGGGCGCTTCTCCGTGGCGGTTGAGCCCGGCGACGGCGTCGGCGCCCATGGGCTCGACAGCATCACCTTCCTGGTCAGCACCAACCCCGGCCAGCCGCTGCAGCCCCTCGCCAAGGTCGCCTCCGGCGGCGAGCTGTCGCGCATCAGCCTCGCCATCCAGGTGGCCACGGCAGAGCTGGGCAGCATCCCGACCCTGGTCTTCGACGAGGTGGACGTCGGCATCGGCGGCGGTGTCGCCGAGATCGTCGGCCGCCTGCTGCGCAGCCTCGGCGAGGCGTGCCAGGCACTCTGCGTCACCCACCTGCCGCAGGTCGCGGCGCAGGCGCACCAGCAGCTCAGGGTGCAGAAGCGCGCCATCGATGGCCAGACCTATGCCGAGATCGCATCCCTCACCGACACCGACCGCGTCGACGAGATCGCCCGCATGCTAGGCGGCACCGAGATCACCGACACCACCCGCGCCCATGCCACCGAGATGCTCGCCGGGGCCGGCTGAGCCGCGCCACATCACCAAACAAGCCGAAGCGGCCCAAGACGCAATCGTCGGCCAGGGGCTCGACCTCCCAGTCGACCCTGCCACCTCCAACCTCGGCCGGCACGGCGTGTCGGCATGCGGCCGCATCGCGCTCAGCTCGAACTCACTTGGCAGATCGTCGAAGCAGCACGCGGCGGCGACGCGAGCCCATATCTGTTTGGATCGCGCACCCAGGATCGACCTCCTCATCGCCTTACCACGCGGCGCCGGCCCGAGCCACTCTGGTCCATACAGCGCGCAACATATCCTGCTCGACACCCGCCGGCCGGCCGACAAGCAGCCAAAGCACAACAACAGAAAAGCCGTAGATCAGTGCTCCCGCGACCACCAACGACAGGAGGGACAGTACACCTTCGGCCATTTCTGCTTGTAGTGCACCGACACCCAACACCATCAACCCACCCGCAATCACCGGCCGCCACAGCACAGCCACAAACGCCTTCGCCGGGATATCGAGCAAGCGCCCGGCGATCGCCAGCATCACTGGGAGCATTCCCACGACGGCGCAAGTGGAGAACATCAGCATGTTGGCGATGTCGCCATCGTGTCCGAAGAAGATCATGATTGGCGCGATAAACGCCAAACGCGCCCAGATCAACCTGGCGGCGAGCCCCTCCTTACCCACAGCAATCAGGATGTTGTTGGTCAACTCTTGGACCACGCCGGTTGCCAGGACATAGATCGCCAGCCAGCTGATCATGCTACCCGCTTCCACCCACTGATTACCCAGAACCTCCAACACGAACCTGTCCGCTAGTATCGACAGACCGAAGGAGATTGGTAGTGCGATCATCAGCATCAACTGCACGCCGAACAAGAATGCCTCCGTCACCTTTTCCGCTTGACCGACGACCTTGGCGAAGTTGGGAATGAGCACACGACCAATCGGCTTCAAGACCTCATTGGTTGCCATGTCAGACAACTCATAGGCGACATTGAATACACCCAGTTTGTGAGTGTCTGCCGCAGCCCCGACAACCAGTGTCGGCAGCCTGCTGTTCAAATAATACGCCACACTCATCGGGATCGCGGCACGGGCAAAACTCAAGAAAGGGACCGCATGCTTTATCGCCAGTCTGTGGCGCCTTGGGAACATGTAAAAACTGAGAATAGTCGACCCAATCGCCCCAATCAAAGGTCCGACAATCAGCGCCCAATAGGACCGCAGCACAACAGCGAGAATCAGCGTAGGTATCAAAGTGGCCACACGCTTGAATACCATGAATCTCAGGTCGGCGCCGTAGTCCAACCGCTTTCTCGCCAGTGCGACCCCCATGCTCTGAAAGCCTGCCACGAACGCCGTCAGCCCAGCAAAGAGCAAGACCATTTCCAGTCGTGGCTCGGAGAAATAGGCGCTAAGGAAGGGGGCGAGGCTGACCACCGCGACCGCCACGATTGCCCCCTGCAGAATCTGAAACGTCCAGCCGGTGTCTATGAATTTTGCCGACGTATCCTTAGAACGGATGACGAGATTCACCGCCCCGACCTCCGAAAACGTCTCGATCATGCCGATCGACAACGCGGCCATAGCGGCTATACCGAAATCCTCCGGCGATAGGAGCCTTGCGAGTATGATTGTATTGACCAGGCCGATGACCCGAATGAGCCAGCGACTGACCATTGAAAATAATGACCCCCTTAGAATGCTATGCCCAGCATCGCTTCTCGCTTGCATGCGCGTCAAACTTTCCCAGCCTGTGACGTGGGCCTTGATGCTTCTTCCGCAAGACTGCGGACGATCTTCAGCGCCAATTCGCGCTCTTCACGTGCGGATCGCTCGCCGGCCTTGAGATTTCGTCGCATATGGAAACCGAATGGCGTACCTTTCCACAAGAACTCCTCCCAGTGCTTCGGAGCGGATTCATTCAGATATCGACTTACGAAAGCAAGATCGGGATTGTGCTTGTACCTCTTGGGTACATAACAGAGATCATCGGGGAGCATCAGTTCCAAGAGTCGCGTCGTGCGCGACAAACTTTGGTTGTGCTCGACATGATCGTAGACGGGCTCCAGACACTCGTACTTCGCCTCGCTTCTACCCACATGAGCCTTATACATCCGGCCACCAGTATCGATATAGAATGTTCTTCGATGCCTAAAGAAGCCCAATGCGGTGACAACCCTGCTCACGGGGCTTATCGAGAAGTAATTGCCGTGTTCGACGAATCCATTCGGCCAGTTCGGGTCTTCATCTCCGTCGGGGTAGTCTGGCTTGAAATCGATTCTCTCCTTTGCCAGATACTGAGTATCGAACAACGTGCAATGAACCGCCGGGAAGTACCGGTATTTGTCCGTCCGTAAGGGATGCCACGGCACTCCGAGCATTGCCAATTCGCGGCTGCGCATGTGGCCGACCAGCGCCCTCAACCACTCCGGCATGACGATGAAGAAATCTGGATCAATCACCAAGATGAAACGCGTTCGTGCTTCAAGGATGGCCCGTGTCAGCCCAATCGTATGATGGAAATGCGGTGTGTGAGTTCTTGGTATTGAAGGGAGCAGGGTCACGTTCCCGGAAACAGCCGTGAGGCGTTCAGTCGACTCCTGAGGGGAGTTTTCCGTAACGATCCAACGCAGAGAATCTTCCGGGTTGAGCCGCTCGGCGAGCTCGACATTGTGGATAATCTCGCTCGCGCTGTTGTAACAAACCGTACATACAGTCAAATCCATCGAGCTCTTCTCCCCTGAAGGTTTTCGACAAGGACAATGATAGGTCGCGGAAGCACTAGTGCAATCTTCAACGGATTGTTCCGGTTTGCGGCGGCTATGCGGGGTTGCCTTGGCGTAGGATGAGGGTGACAGGATTGGAGGGCCGGTTTGGGGTTACGCAGGCCGCCCGCTGACCGTTTTGCTGCGCGCATGGATGGGTCGGTCGATTGCCCCGCACCGTTGAGAGGAGCCTTCGGTAGGAGCCAGCGCGCGCCGCGTCAGCGTGTCTTGGGCTGCAGCGGCACCAGGATGCGCGTCTGGAGTTGATCGGCGCCGACCTCGCCGGGGTCGTTGACGTAGATCTCGTAGCAGGGTCGAGCTCGGTCCCAGACGGCCTTGCGCATCCGCACGTGGGCCATAACCGCGTGCCAGGCGAGTTCCAGGAAGTCGTAGCTGCCTTGGACCAGGACGGACTGGAAGTGGCCGCCGGGGAGCTCTTTCAGCTCGAGCGTGGCGTCGTCGCTCCCGGGTGGCACGGGCAAAGCGATGTCGCAGCGGAAGCGGCCGGCCTTGGGGTCCACGGCGTGGTAGGCCGTGAACGGCTGCGCGGTGGGCTCGACACCGCGTGTGGCCGCGGCCTCCATAAGCCGCGGAAAGCCCTCCGCCATGGCCTGCTTCATGTCCTCCAAGCCGCCGTCGAACGGAATGGTCCATGCGCTGCGCGGTGCCAGCTCTGTATCGGATTCGAAGTCGATGGATAGCCGCGGCGCGCTGGCGTCCAGACGCGCGCGCAACAGCGCCAACCCGAGTTCGAAGTCCTTACCCAAGGCCGCGCCGAGGATGGGCGCCATGAAGCGCATCAGAAAGGGCATCCGCCCGCGCAGGGTCCAGAAGATCTCGGTGGCCGACGCACCGTCCAACTCGCGCTCGGCGAACTCCCAGGTCACCGCAGCCCTGAACCTGTAGGGCCGGCGGAAGACCAGCCGCTGTTCGAGCCGCTCCGGCGCGTGTAGCGCGACCTGGCTGATCCGGCCCGCGCCAATGAGTTTGCCCTCCCACTCGTACCAGCCGTTCGCCGCATCCGGCTGGTCGCTGTAGGTCAGCAGGGCAGACGGTTCGTGCAACAGCCAGGGGCTCCAGGAGGGCCAGCTACGCAGGTCGCGGACCAGGTCGAACGCCTTGCCCGGTGGACAGCGCACAACGATGGACCGGCGCAGTTTCAGCTCGCCGGGCTGGAAGGCGAGGAACAACAGCACGGCGACGATAATCAGGAGGGGCGGAAGCAAGATATAGAGCATTGGACACCCGAGCAGCCGGTCGACAGGGCGTCGAGTCTAGACCAAGCGGCTTGCGCTCGCAGACGGAACACCGCCTGGCAGCCAAAGAAGACGGCGGCACCGCACCCCGGGGGGACCGGCCGCCGCCGAATGGGCCTCTGCTCGACCCCGTGGGAGAGAGTGTGCTATGCCGTCCTCATCAGAGCCGGACGCCGTAACCTTCGGCGCAATGCAAGGATGACGCCGTCGTCGCTCTCGGGGGCCGTGTCGTCGCGGATGGAGCACTCGAGACGCGCCGCCTGGCGCTCGCCTGCGTCGACGGAGCCGACGGAAGACACCATGGTCCAGTGTTCGGCACTCATGACGGCGTCGGCTCCAACGTCTTGTCCTCGGCTTCGGGTCCAGATCCCGCCAGCTGTCGTGCCCCCTTGGAAACGACCAGTGGAGGCAAGCATGGACCGTGGACGCCCGCAAGAATGTGACGCAAGTCGCCCTTCGGCAACAACCAGCGGATCAGGACGCGGGCTTGGCCAGCAACTGTTCGATGGCGTTGACCAGCTTCTTGCTCTTCGGCGAAGTCATGCTGGAGTAGACGTCGACAACCCTGCCGTCGCGGTCGATGAGGTACTTGTAGAAGTTCCACTTGGGGTACACGCCGGTCTGGTCGGCGAGGTACTGGTAGAAGGGGTCCGCCAGGCCTCTTTTGACGGTGGTCTTCTCGAACATCGGGAATTGCACCGAGTAGGTGAGGCGGCAGAAGTCCGAGATCTGCTCCTCGCTGCCCGGCTCCTGGTTACCGAAGTCGTTGGACGGAAAGCCGATGACCACCAGCCCTTGATCGCCGTATTGGTCGTAGAGGGCCTCCAGCCCTTCGTACTGACCCGTGAAACCGCACTTGCTGGCGGTATTGACGACTAGGACCACCTTCCCCTGGTAAGCCTCGCAGAGGCGAACGGTCTCGTCGCTGGCGAGGCGACGTTTCTCGAAGTCGAGTGCCGGCGCGCAGCTGGCGGTGGCGGTGTTGGTCATGATGGCTCCTGCGGTGAGGGTTGCGGCGACGATGAGGGGTCGGATCTGGACCTTCATTCTGGGTTGCTCCCGCGGCGCCGAACAGGGCCGCATTTGCAATGTGGACAAAACCTGAACGCCCCCGATATGGTCCGATCCAGGGGACATCACAATGCCACCGCCGACCGCAGGTGCTTCTCCGGGCGCGGCATCGGGTGAGAGAGATTAGTGCTTGGTCGAGTGCGATTGGCCCCGTCCGCCCCTTGTTCAACCTTTGAAAAGGCGGCACGGACACCAACCTTTCGGCCTCGCACAACAACGAGGAGCAGACTTCATGGTGGACTGGATCGAAGGCAAGATTACCGGCAAGAAACACTGGTCACAGGCGCTCTACAGCCTGCAGATCGACGCGCCGCTGGTCGAGTTCAAAGCCGGGCAATACATCAAGGTCGCGTTGGACGTGGAGGGAGAGCGGGTCGGCCGCCCCTATTCCCTGGTCAACGCCCCCGCCGAACAACCACTGGAGATCTACTTCAACGAGATCCCCGAGGGCCCACTGACGCCGCGCCTGTCGGACCTCGAGGCCGGCGACCGCATCTGGGTGTCGGACAAGGCAAGCGGCGTGTTCACGCTGGACAACGTCGTATCACGCAAACACCTGTGGATGCTCGCCACGGGCACCGCGCTTGGCGTCTTCCTGTCCATGCTCAAGACCGACGAGGCCTGGGGTGCGTTCGAGCGGGTGATCCTGGTGCACGGCGCCCGCAACACCGGCGAGCTGAACTACGACGAGACCATCGCCGCACTGCGCGCGGCGCACCCCGAGCAGTTCACCTTCGTCACCGCGCTGACCCGGCAAGTTCACGACACGTCCCTTCAAGGGCGGATCACCCAGCTGCTGAACTCCGGTGAGCTGCAGGTCGCGGCAAATGCCGACATCAACCCCGACGACAGCCACCTGATGCTCTGCGGCAACTCGGCCATGATCAAGGACGTGCGCGCCTGGCTGGAGGAGCGCGGCATGCACCGCCACAAGCGCCACGAGCCCGGCCACTACACCACCGAGCAGTACCACTGAGTGGCACCACCGAGTACGGTTCGCCCCCAATGCTGCGCCTGGCGGATCTGACCCGCGCCTCCGCCGACCTTGCGGCGACCCGCAGGCGCGGCGCCAAGGTCGAGCGGCTTGCGGACCTGTTCCGGGCCGCGACCCCCGAGGAGGTCGGCATCGCTGCACGCTGGTGCACCGGGGAGGCCGCCGACCGGCCGCTCGGTATCGGGCCGGCCCAGGTGGAGGCAGCGCTCGGCACGCTACCGTCGAGCAGCCCCGGGGCCGACATCCACGACGATGTTACTCACAGGCTCGCCCCCGGTATCATCGAGGTCGCGCGACGCCTAGAGGCCATCGCCGGCATCAAGGGCAGCGGCTCCAAGGCCCGACGAGCAGATGCCTTGGCGGCGGTGTTCTCGCAGGCGGATGCGAACGAACAGGGCTTCCTCGCCCGACTGCTCGTCGGCGAACTCCGCCAAGGTGCGCTCGATGCCCTGGTGCTGGATGCCCTCGCCCGCGCCTTCGATCTGCCCGCGGCCTGCCTGCGCCGGGCCTGGATGCTGGATGGCGACATCGCCGAAGTCGCGACCATCGCCCACCGCGACGGCCGGCCTGGACTGGACGCCGTGCGACTGCGGCTGTTCCGCCCGGTGTTGCCGATGCTGGCGCAGCCGGCCGCGGACCTCGACGAGGCCCTGGCGCAGCTGCCGCAGCCGATCCTGGAGTACAAGCTCGACGGCGCCAGGGTGCAGGTGCACAAGCGCGGCGGCGAGGTGCGTGCCTTCAGCCGCCAGGGCAACGATGTCACCAGCGCGCTCCCAGAGCTGGTGTCCGTCGTTGCCGCGTTGCCGGCCCGCGAGATCGTCCTCGACGGCGAGACCCTCGCCCAGACGCCCGAGGGCCGCCCCCTCCCCTTCCAGACCACCATGCGGCGCTTCGGACGGCACGGCGACGACGCCGGGCTGCGGGCTGCCCTGCCGCTGTCCACCTTCTGCTTCGATTGCCTGGCGCTGGACGGCCAGGCCCTCATCGACGCCCCGACCCGTGAGCGCCATCTGGCCCTGGCCGAGGCGCTGCCGCCGGCCCTGACCATCCCGCGGCTGCCTGCGGCGGAGGCGCCCGCCGCGCAGGCATTCCTGACGACAGCGCTCCGGGCCGGCCACGAGGGCCTGATGGCGAAGCACCCGGAGGCGCCCTACGCCGCCGGCGGGCGCGGCAGCCACTGGTTGAAGATCAAGCAGGTGCACACCCTGGACCTGGTTGTACTGGCGGCGGAGTGGGGCAGCGGCCGGCGACGAGGCTGGCTCAGCAACCTGCACCTCGGCTGCCGTGACGGCGCGGGCGGCTTCCTCATGCTCGGCAAGACCTTCAAAGGGCTCACGGATCAGGTGCTCTCCTGGCAGACAGAGCAGTTCCTAGCCCGCGAGGTCGCGCGCGAAGGCTCTATCGTGCACGTCCGCCCGGAGCTGGTGGTCGAGATCGCTTTCAACGAGTTGCAACGCTCGCGACACTACCCCGCCGGACTCGCCCTGCGCTTTGCCCGCGTCAAAGGCTATCGCCCAGACAAGCCCGCCGCGCAGGCGGACGACATCCGCGCCGTGCAGGCCGTGTTCGATGCGCAGGTAGCCTACGGCGCTAGCGTTAGGGGAAATGCCGATCCTGCGGAGCCGGAACCGGGGCCCTCTTCCCACCCGGAGCAGGCCGACGCCCGCCCATGAGCAGCGCTCCACAACGCCCCGTGCGCCGCCTGTTGATGGTGCTCGGCGACCAGCTCAACCGCGACAGCCTCCTGCTCGCCGATCTCGATCCTGAGCGCGATCTGGTCTGGATGTGCGAGGCCGCCGCCGAGGCCACTCACGTTCCCTCCCACAAGGCGCGCACGGTGCTGTTCCTGTCGGCGATGCGCCACTTCCGCGACGCGCTGCGCAAGGACGACGTCCCGCTGCGTTACCTCGCCCTCGACCAGCACCCGCATGCGACCATCGCCGACGCCCTGGCCGCCGACCTGGACGCGCTGCGCCCCGGGCGGGTCGCCATGGTGCAGCCCGGCGAGCACCGGTTGCTGGCCGCCATCGAGACGACCTGCACGACGGCCGGCAGGCCACTCGACGTGCTGGAGGACACCCACTTCCTGTGCCCGCTGCCCGATTTCGCCGACTGGGCCAGGGGTCGCAAGGAGCTGCGGCTGGAGAACTTCTACCGATGGATGCGCAAGGGCACCGGCCTGCTGATGGACGGCGACGAGCCCGTCGGCGGCGCCTGGAACTTCGACAAGGACAACCGCAAGTCCTTCGGCAAACGCGGCCCCGGTCTGCTGCCCGAGCCGCGCGCCTTCCCTCCGGACGAGCTGACCCGCGAGGTCATGGCGCTGGTTGCGTCACGCTTCCCAGACGCGCCCGGCGACCTGGCCGCCTTCGACTGGCCCGTGACCCGCGAGCAGGCCCAAGCCGCGCTGGCGGACTTCATCGAACACCGTCTCGTCGCCTTCGGCCCCTACCAGGACGCCCTCTGGAGCGGCGAGCCCTACCTGTACCACTCGCGCATCTCCGCGGCGCTCAATCTCAAGCTGCTCGACCCGCGGGAGGTCATCGACGCCGCCGTCGCCGCCCATGCGGCCGGGCGCGCACCCATCGCGTCGGTGGAAAGCTTCGTGCGGCAGATCCTCGGCTGGCGCGAGTATGTGCGTGGCATCTACTGGCAGCAGATGCCAGGATATCTGGACCAGAATGCCCTAGGCGCGACGGCGCCGTTGCCGAGCTTCTATTGGAGCGGCGACACCGACGCTGCCTGCCTGCGCGACGCCATCGGCCAGGTGGTGCGGCTCGGCTATGGGCATCATATCCAGCGGCTCATGGTGACCGGGCTATTCGCGCTGCTGTTGGGCGTGCGGCCGAAGCGGGTTCATGAGTGGTACCTGGCCATGTTCGTGGACGCCGTGGAGTGGGTGGAGGCGCCCAACACCCTGGGTATGAGCCAATTCGCCGACGGCGGCCTACTCGCGAGCAAGCCCTATGCGGCGAGCGGCGCCTATCTGTCGCGCATGGGCAACCACTGCCGCACATGCCGCTACGATCCGAAACAGGCGCTCGGCGACGCTGCCTGCCCCTTCACGACGCTGTTCTGGGACTTTCTGGACCGACACCGGGAGCGCTTCTGGAAACACCCGCGCACGGCACTCATGTGGCGCAACCTGGAGCGACTGGGGCCCGAGCGGCTGGCCGCGATCCGGGCCCAAGCGGCTACGCTGCGGGCAAGACTCTCGGATTAGCACAACGGCGCCGAAGTGCAAGACTGCACGCTCGACTCGTTCTCGTGATCGTGATCGCAATGGCCACGATCGCGGAAGTGCTGACCAGTACGCGATCACGACAACGACAAGGAACAAGACCACGAACCGGAAGCAGTCGACGGTGGGCGTTGTCGGCATAGCTTGGAGCGGCAGTAGCAGGCAAGACATTCGCGCGTCGCCCGCGAGACTATCCCTATCAGTCCAGAGGTAAGACACGAAGCATGGAACGAGACGCGGATGTGATCATCGTCGGCGCCGGGCTCGCCGGCCTCGCCTGCGCCCTACGCGTTCAGCGCAGCGGCCTGCGTCCACTGCTGGTGGAAGCGGCGGACCGGGTCGGCGGCCGGGTAGCGACGGACGTGGTGGACGGCTTCCTGCTCGACCGTGGTTTCCAGGTGCTGCAGACCTGGTATCCAGCGGCCCGGCGATTGCTGGACTATGAGGCGCTGGAACTCAAGCCCTTCTATCCGGGCGCCCTGGTGCGCATCGGCTCGGGCTTCCAGCGCGTCAGCGACATCTGGCGGCGCCCGCATCGACTGCCGGAAATGCTGGTTTCGCCGGTTGGGACCCTCGGCGACAAACTTCGGCTGCTGGCGCTTCGCCGCCGTGCCCTGCGCGGCGACCTACAGGCCCTCTACGCGCGCCCGGAGCAGTCCGCACCGGCGTTGCTGCGCGAGCTCGGCTTCAGTGAGACCATTCAAGCGCGCTTCTTCCGACCCTTCTTCGCCGGCGTCTTCTTCGAGCCCGAGCTCGCGGTATCGAGTCGCGCCTTCGAGTTCGTCTTCCGCGCCTTCGCCCTCGGCGATACCGCACTGCCCGAGCGCGGCATGGAGCAGATCCCGCGGCAGCTATCCGGTCGGCTCGCCCCGGATACCCTGATACTGAACAGCCCCGTCGCCGCCCTGCTCGACGATGGCGTCGAGCTCGCCGACGGCGGACGGCTGCGGGCCTCGGCCACGGCCATCGCCACCGACGACGCCTCTGCGGCCCAGCTCCTCGGGCGCGAGGCGCCGCCAGCCCGCGGCACCACCTGCTTCTATTTCGCCGCGCCCGAGGCGCCCTTTCCAGGGCCCGAACTGGTTCTCAACGGCACGGGTGCCGGGGCGGTCAACAGCCTGCTTTGCCCGAGCAACCTGTCCGATCACTACGCCCCCGACGGGCAAGCCCTGATCTGCGTCAACCGCTTCGGCGCCGACGGCGACCTGGATGCCCTGGAACCCGAACTGCGCGCACAGCTGCGCGACTGGTACGGCGCCCAAGTGGACGACTGGCGGCGCTTGGCCGTGTACCAATTGCCGCGGGCGCTACCGGTGCAGACCGCGGGGGTCTCGGCGCCGCCAGGGCCGACCCGGCTCGACGCGCGCACCTGGCTCTGCGGCGAACTCGCCGCACCCGCGTCCAT
This sequence comes from Thiohalocapsa sp., assembly GCA_028277725.1. Classification (GTDB taxonomy): domain Bacteria; phylum Pseudomonadota; class Gammaproteobacteria; order Chromatiales; family Chromatiaceae; genus Thiohalocapsa. The sequence goes on along the minus strand of JANQFX010000014.1, from coordinate 15,145 downwards.
CCACTGGGCACTGGCCTACGGGGACGACACTGGGGCGGCCATTGCCATGGAACTACGCGCGGCCGGCACGGACCGCCCGCCCCTTGCACCGACCGCGCTCCCCTGAGACGACCCAACCCCACCCATCCCTCCGCCCAATCCCGCACAGGCGATCCAAGGCGGACATGCGCACCGGCCATCGAGAGGCGAACAGGACACATCCGGGACAAGACTCCCTACCGCGGGCGCTGTTGCGCGCGCCCGAGCGATCTTCTAAGGTACTGCCGCCGAGAACAACGACAACCGGCACACCCAGGGCCCTGCCGACCCAGATCGAAACAGGCCCCGGTGGACACAGGACGGACCGGTCGACCCGCATGACGGTCGCCCCAGCTGCGCCGGATCACCCCCGAATCCCGATCCCTGGATTCACATTCCCTGGAGGAACTGCTAATGCCATCGATGCGCTTGCTGCTCGCCGCGCTGGTTGCGGCGCCGCTTGGCGTGCTCGCTGCCGCAAACGACGATGACGACAAGGTCGACATGCTCGGCATGGAGCCCGACCGAGCGGCCGGGGAGGTGATGTTTCGCCAATGCGCGCTCTGTCATGGGCAGCACGGACAGGGCATCCTAGGGGGCAAGTATCCACGCATCGCCGGCATGCCGACCTACTACCTGCTGAATGCGCTCAAGGACTACCGCATCGGCGACCGCGGCTATGACGCCATGATTGTGGTCGGCGGACTGAGGACGGCGGAGGACCAGGACCTGGTCAATCTCGCCGCCTACATCTCCGATCTGGAAGTGAGTCTCGACGTCCCGGCGCCCGAGGACGGCAGCGCGCGCAGCGGCAACCGCCTGTACCGCGGCGACTGCAAGACCTGTCACGGCCGCAACGGCGAGGGTAAGACGCGCAAGGAGTCGCCGCCACTGCGAGGCCAGTACCACGAGTACTTGCTGCGGCAAATCGATATGTTCAAAGCCGGGGAGCGCATCCACGCCGACGACCCCGACGACGAGACCTTCGTCGACTATGAGGACGAAGACCTGCTCGACATCCTCGCCTTCATCGCGTCGCTCGACGACGTGACGGAAGAAGAAGAGGACGACAACGACAAGTAACCGCCACATCGGGTCCGCGGCGGACTGCCCGGTCGCCCCGCACGGCAAGCAGCCGTCGCACCACGACCCCGCCGCAGAGTCCCGACCGAGGAGTCGAACACCATGCCCAAGACCCTGACTGCCCGCACCGCCCTGCTCACGCTGGGCCTCACCCTGTCCCTGACCGCACCCCAGGCCGGGGCACAGGGCGCGTCCGGCGCGCCGGACGTGAACATGTTCGAGATCGGCCAGACCGTTCTGAAGATGGGTCTGGCCGACGGCGTCACGCCGGACGCGGCCATTGAGGCCATGAACTCCAAGGCCGTGGAACTGAACATGAAGCTGGTCGGCCACCAGAACGTCGGTGGCGAACTGCAATCGCGCGGCATCGACTCGCCGCGGCTCGAGATCTTCCAGTACTGTCGGCCGGAGGACGCCGTCAAGATGGTGCAGTTCAACACCATCTACGCCGCCTACATGCCCTGCCGCATCGCATTGGTGGAGGACAACGAGGGCCGGCACTGGCTGGAAATGCTGAACCTGGACATGATCATTAACGCCTACGAGCTGCCTGCGGAACTGCAGGCCATCGCCATCACCATCAACGGCGAGATGCTGTCCATCATCACGGCAGGGGCCACCGGCGAGTTCTGATTGCCTTCTCCAAGGGCCCCCTGGCGTCAGCATGCTACCGGTTCATTCGACGGTGCGTGCACGCACCGGGCCCCTTCGCCGAGCTCCAGCCACACCATCTGTGACTCCAGCCCTGCATTCGACGGACGCCGGCGCTGGACTTGACTTGATGTCGGATCCGCAACGCATCGTCGCGTTCGCGATCTTGTCCAGCCGTTAGGCGCCCCCGTACCATGCAGCGCGCGCAGCACCAATTCCCAACCACCTGCCGAGGCGCCGGCGGTATCGTCATTCTGATCCTCGGCCTGTCGGGCGCGATCCCCTGCCCGGTGGTGGCGCAGGTCTACAAGAGCATCGACGCCGACGGCAACGTCGTCTACTCATCCTCACCACCCGCTAACGCGGACCCGGGCCAGGTGCAGTCGATCCGCATCGATCCGCCACCATCCGCAGCCGACGTCGCCGCCGCCGAGCGCCGGCTGGGCCGCCCATCGGCGCCGGACGCAGGCGCCGCCCGAGAGCAGCCCGCTGATGCCGAGGCAACCGCACCATCGCAGCAGCAGTCGAAGCCCTCGAGTCAGCAGATCGACGAGACCATTCAACCCGCTCGACAGACCGGCCGGGAGCAACGCTCCAGCGGCGGATTCGGCGGCGAAGACCGTGGCCGCGCCAGCGGCTCCATTTCCAGCGGACGCTCGACCCGCTGACGGCGTCAATCGCCCGCCGGTTCGGCTGCGCTGCGCCTGCGGAGAAGATAGGTGTCCATGATCCACCCCTTGCGCAGCCTGGCCTCGGCGCGCAAGGCGAGCAGATCGTCGACCACCTGATCCACCGCCCCCGCCACCAGCAATTCGTCCTCGGTGCCGAGGTAGGCCCCCCAATAGATGTCCATGGCCTGGCCGGTGAAGCGCTGGAAAGCGGCGCTATAGTCGAGCATCACGACGCTGTTGTGGACCAGCGTGGGATCGATCTCCTCCGCCTCGCGGCCGGTGATGATGGCGATGGACTCCCCAACCCGATTCAACGGAATTCGATGCCGCGCCGTGAGTAACTGCACCGCGCTGATGCCCGGGATCACGTCCAGTTGCACCGGTTCGTTAAGGTCCGAGAGCACCCGCTCGATCATCGGAATGGTCTGGTCATAGAGGCTTGGATCGCCCCAAAGCAGCATCGCGCCTGTCTGCCCGTCGGCCAGTTCCTCTGAGATGAGCCGTGAGAACATGGCCCGCTTGCGCGCGTGCCAGTTCGCGACCACGACGCGATAGGCCGCGGCGCCCGCCCCGCCGGCCTGGTCCGTCACGGGCGGGCGCGGTGGGCTCTGCACCTCGCAGGTTCGATAGTCGCCGTCCGGGCGTACACCCCCCATGATCTGTCGACGCAGGGCGGTGAGCTCATCCTTGCCGCGGCCGGCCTTCTCCAGCAGAAAGACCACATCCACCTCACGCAGGGCCTGCAACGCCTGGAGTGTCAGCAGCTCCGGGTCGCCGGCGCCGATACCGATCAATCGAAAGCGTTTCATGGCGTGCGCAGAAGGATCTTGCGGTGCAACAAAGCGCAGAGCTTGAGGCGCACTGGGCCCGCAAGTCAACGCGAGCGGGCCCATTGAGGGGCATCCTGCCCCGCCATGCCTCAAGCGCCTCAGCGCTTGAGGCATGCGGCGAAGCGGAAACCGCGTCTTGGCTCCGCGTCTCGAAAAACGCCGCGGAGGGCGTTTGTCGAGATCCCCTGAGGTGACCGCAATCGGCCCGGAAGCCTGTGCTCAGACACCGCAGAACAGCCCGTTGCATAGACACGGCTCAATGACTTGACGTCCGGTTCAGTTGACACTTCTCGGGTAGACTGCCAACACAAGCCGCGGGCAGCGCCGAGCGAGCTGGGCACAGACAACCCAACGCCGGGGGCCAAGCACTCCTTCGGCGGCCACCATATCGGAGCCGATTTATGCGCATCCTCTTCGTCCATCCGAACTACAGCGCCGGTGCCGCGGATATCGCCGGCAACTGGTCCCCGGCCTGGGTCACCTACGTGGCCGGCTACCTCAAGGCCGGCGGCTACGACGACTATCAGTTCGTCGACGCCCTGGTGGACGATTTGGACGACGATCAGATCCGCGCCGCCGTTCGCGCATCGGGCGCCGACGTCATCGCCACCACGGCTATGACGCCCATGATCTACGCCGCCCAGCGGGTGCTCGAGATCGCCAAGGAGGAGCGCCCGGAAGCCGTCACCGTGCTGGGCGGCATCCACCCGACCTTCATGTTCAAGCAGGTGCTGGGCGAGGCGCCCTGGATCGACGTGATCGTCCGTGGCGAGGGTGAGGCGGTCACGCTGAACCTGGTGCGTGCCATCGACGAGGGCCGCTGGCCGAACCAACGCGACGAGATCAAGGGCATCGCCTTCCTCGGCGACGACGGCGCCGTGGTCGCGACCCCCGCCGAACCGTCCATCAAGGACATCGACAGCATCAAGGCGGACTGGGGCCTGCTGGACTGGAAGAAATACACCTACATCCCGCTCGGCGTGCCCGTTGCCACGCCCAACATGGCCCGCGGCTGCCCCTTCACCTGCTCCTTCTGCTCCCAATGGAAGTTCTGGCGCGACTACCGTGTGCGCAGCCCGAAGGTCATGGTGGACGAGATCGAGGAGCTGGTGAAGGTCCACGGCGTCGGCTTCTTCATCCTCGCCGACGAGGAGCCCACCATCAACCGCGCCAAGTTCATCGAGTTCTGCCAGGAGCTCATCGACCGCGATCTCGGCATCCACTGGGGCATCAACACCCGTGTGACGGACGTCATGCGCGACGAGGAGCTGCTGCCCTTCTACCGCAAGGCCGGTCTGGTGCACATCTCGCTGGGCACCGAGGCCGCCGCGCAGCTGAACCTGGACCGCTTCGTCAAGGAGACCACGGTCGCACAGAACAAGCGCGCCATCCAGCTGCTGCAGGAGAACGGCATCGTCACCGAGGCGCAGTTCATCGTCGGCCTCGAGAACGAGACCCGCGAGACGCTCGAGGAGACCTACCAGATGGTCATGGACTGGGGCGCGGACATGGCCAACTGGTCCATGTTCACGCCGTGGCCCTTCTCCGACATGTTCACCGACCTGGGCGATAAGGTGGAGGTGTTCGACTACTCCAAGTACAACTTCGTCTCGCCCATCATGAAGCCGGACAACATCGACCGCGCCGAGCTGCTCGATGGCGTGATGGCCAACTATCGTCGCTTCTACATGAAGCGGATGCTGTTCCAGTACCCCTGGGTGAAGGACCCCTTCCGCCGCCGCTATCTCATCGGCTGCATCAAGGCCTTCTTCAAGAGCGCGGCGGAGCGCAAGTTCTACCAGCTGGGCAAGCAGAACTACTGGGGCCCGATGTTCAAGAAGCTGATCCGCTTCGACTACGACAAGTCCGCCTCCAGGATCGAAGAACCGGACCACAACGCCTGGAAACAGGCCCCTGCCGCCAAGCGCCCGATCGACGGCTCGGCGGTCAAGCCCGAGGTGGTCAAGAAGCGCCCGGTGGGCATCAACCAGCCCAGCGGCGTGATGGCCTCCGTCAAGGCCTGCGGCGGTGCCGAGCCGGCCCACGCGGCCATGGCCTGCGGCGGCGGCGACCAGCAGATGACCGAGGAGCAGATCGCCCAATACAACGGGACCAGCGGCGAGGTGGCCGTGCCGATCTCCGAGATCTCCAAGCCAAAGGAGAAGGCTGAGGTGGCTGAGCAAGTGTAGCGGCCGCGTCATTGGGGGCGGGTACGGACGACCCCATTCCACGAGCGAGAACGCCCCCATCAGGGGGCGTTTTCATGTCTGCTTCGTCCGAGGTCCTCGTGGACCGAGCAGCGCTGAGCGGACATGCGCTGTTGCCGGCGCATCGACAAGCGCCTACGGTGCCTCGCGCTCATCGGGCTGGAGAGCTGTACGAAAGCGCGGTCGAGGCATGCCGAAAGCCCCACCATGGAGCAACGATATCAGCATGATCGGATAGTGACTTCGAGGCGTCTGCTCGCCCTGACGGACTCGTGATCAGCCTGGTGGAGTTCTGGAATCCCCGACCGCCGCGCCGACCGATCGCTCGCCGCTCCACCAACCGGCCTTCAACGCCCTCACCCGACGCCAGGGGCCCGGGCCCAGCCAGCCAGTCGCGCGATGGCTTGACGCAACCGACCAGAGCGATGCATACTGGTGGGTCTTTAGCGTGACATCTTCTCACCGCCCGACTCGGCCCTCTGGGTCGCTGCGAGGCGACAGGGTTGTGGCGCGCCGGCAAACCGACGATCGCGTCGGGCGTCGGAGCAGACGGACACTCGACAGCACACCACTTGGTTTATCGGATATGTACGCAGTCATCGAAACGGGCGGGAAGCAATACCGCGTCGCCGAGGGCGATAAGGTCAAGGTCGAAAAGCTCGACGCCGAAGCAGGCGCGAAGGTCGACCTGGATCGTGTCCTGATGATCGCCGACGGCGACTCGGTCCGTGTTGGCAAGCCCTTCATCGAGGGCACTAGTGTTTCGGCCGAAGTCGCCGGCCATGGACGCCACGACAAGGTCAAGATCATCAAGTTCCGCCGGCGCAAGCACCACATGAAGCATCAGGGACATCGGCAGTGGTTCACGGAGCTCCGCATCCTCGGTATCCCGGGAAGCGGCTCGTCGACGTCGGCGGCGCCTGCATCGACGGAACAGCCCGCCGAGCAGACGAGCGACAACGAGGGTTAAGGCTCATGGCACACAAAAAGGCAGGCGGTAGTTCCCGTAACGGCCGCGACTCGGAATCCAAACGGTTGGGCGTGAAGCGCTTCGGTGGCGAGAGCGTCTCCGCCGGCAGCATCCTGGTGCGCCAGCGCGGCACGCGTTACCACAACGGCGTCAACGTCGGCCTCGGGCGCGACCACACGCTCTTTGCCCTGACGGATGGACAGGTCAAGTTCGAGATCAAGGGCCCGCTCAACCGTCGCTTCGTCAGCGTGGTCGCGGACCAGTCGAACTGAGTCGCCTCGGCCGGACCGGCCGCCCGCCGCAAGTCGTTGACCCGATGCCGGTCGACCTCGGCCAATGCGTCGGCTGACTCCGGCAACGGTGAGCACGACGCAGCGGTGCAGGAACTCAGTAGGCCGACGCTGACCAGTCGAATACCGCTCGCGCTGCGCTAGAAAGCCCCGCCGACCGCGGGGCTTTCGTCGTTTTGGCGGCTGCCCGGACGCGGCGCCGGACAGGCAGACGCCCGGCATTCGTATTCGACCTAGATGGATAGGTTCAAACAACCGACGGGCAATCCAGGTGAAATTCGTCGACGAGGCAAGGATTCGGGTCGAGGCCGGCAATGGTGGCGACGGGTGCGTGAGCTTCCGGCGCGAGAAGTACATTCCCAAGGGTGGCCCCGACGGCGGTGACGGCGGTGACGGCGGAAGCGTCTATCTTGTTGGGAACGTCAATCTGAATACGCTGGTCGACTTCCGCCACCAGCGACGTCACCGCGCCGAGTCGGGCAGACCCGGCATGGGCCGAGACCGGACCGGACGGTCGGGGGACGATGCGGTGGTCCCCGTGCCCCTCGGTACCCGCGTGCTCGACGGGGAAACAGACGAGATCCTCGGCGAATTGTTGCATCACGGGCAACGGCTCTGCGTGGCGGCGGGCGGCTTCCACGGCATCGGTAACGCACGCTTCAAGTCCAGCACCAACCGCGCACCGCGTCAGTTCACCCCAGGCAAACCGGGCGAACGCCGTGACCTAAGGCTGGAGTTGCTGCTCCTGGCGGACGTGGGACTACTCGGGCTGCCGAACGCCGGGAAATCCAGCCTCATCCGTTCGCTCTCGAGCGCCAAACCGAAGGTCGCGGACTACCCCTTCACGACGCTGCACCCGAACCTGGGCGTGGTACGCGCCGGACCGAAACGCAGCTTCGTCGTCGCGGACATCCCCGGTCTCATCTCCGGCGCCGCGACGGGGGCCGGCCTCGGCACGCGCTTCCTGAAGCACCTATCTCGCACCCGGCTGCTGCTGCACCTCGTCGACATCGCACCCCTCGACGATACCGCCTCCCCCGTCGCCGACGTGCGCACCATCACCGACGAGCTCCGGACCTTCGACCCGGCGCTGGTCGACAAGGAGCGCTGGCTGGTGCTGAACAAGCTCGACCTCATCGATGCCGAGCTGCTGGCGCAACGCCAGCAAGAGATCGTTGCCGAGCTCGGTTGGTCCGGACCGGTCCATGCCATTTCGGCATCCACCGGTGCCGGCACCAAGGAACTGATCCGGGCCGTGATGGCACGACTCGACACGCTGCCGCATCCGCTCCGCGAGGCTGCGTCCGAAGCGAACGGGGCCGACGAACCCGACACCTCCTGGCACCCGCTGGACTGAATCGGCACTCTGGTTCCTCCGAACAACCCCTGACGCATCGCTCATGACCGTGCAACGCCTCCAGCTACCCGACACTCGTCGCTGGATCATCAAGATCGGCAGCGCCCTGTTGACGCGCGACGGCGCCGGCCTGGACCAGCGCATCCTCGCGCCCTGGATCGAGCAGATGGCGGCACTCGGTGCAGCCGGGCGAGAGATCGTCCTGGTCTCCTCCGGCTCCGTCGCCCAGGGCATGGCCTGCATGGGGTGGCAGCAGCGCCCCAAGACACTACACGAACTGCAAGCCGCGGCGGCCATCGGTCAGATGGGCCTGGTCCGGGCCTATGAACACGGCTTCTCCTCCCACGGGCGACACACGGCGCAGGTGCTGCTGACCCGCGACGACCTCGCCAACCGCAAGCGCTATCTCTACGCCCGCAGCACGCTGCGTACACTCTTGTCCATGGGCGTGATACCCGTGGTCAACGAGAACGACACGGTCGCAACCGAAGAATTACGTTTCGGAGACAACGACACGCTAGCAGCCCTCGTGGCCAATCTGGTCGAAGCCGAGGTACTGGTCCTACTCACGGACCAAGACGGCCTCTTCTCGGCCAATCCATCCATCGACCCGCACGCCACGCTCATCACGGAGGCGCGGGTCGACGACCCGGGTCTGGACGCGGCCGCCGGCGGCAGCACCGGCGGCCTCGGCACCGGCGGCATGACCACCAAGCTGCGCGCCGCGCGGCTGGCGGCACGGTCGGGTTGCGCGACCATCATCGCACCAGGCCGACGGCCAGGCAGTCTGGCGGCAATCGCCGCGGGGGAGTCCGTCGGCACGCTGCTGACACCGACCCAGGGGCCGGAGGCGGCGCGCAAGCGCTGGCTCGCCGGGCACCTCACCGTGACCGGTCGCCTCGAAATCGACGACGGCGCGGTGCGCGCACTCCGCGAGCGCGGCCGCAGCCTCCTCGCCGTCGGCGTCACAAAGGTCTATGGCCACTTCGCACGCGGCGAAGTCGTCGCCTGCGTGGATGCTCAAGGCCGGGAGATTGCACGCGGGCTGGTCAATTACGACGCCAAGGATGCAATCCGGATCAAGGGGTTGCCCAGCGGCGCCTTCGAATCGGTATTGGGCTACATCGACGACGAAGAGATGATCCACCGGGACAATCTCGTCCTGGTCTGAACCCGAAAGACCATGGTGCGCTGGCGCCTAGCATCAGCGCGCGACCCACTCTGCACCGTCATGCGAGAGCCAGAGCTGAACGACGTCCGTCACGGGCTTGTCGTCGCCGCGCTTCACCCGTCGTTGCACCCGACAGTCGTAATGCACGCCGGCCCGACTCATGCCCCGGCACCCTAGCTTGGTCAAGTCCTCCAGCGCCAGCAACAAGGCCGCCCCGTCGGCCTCGCCCAACCGCTCCAGCGTCCCCCTGTTCACCGTCTCCAGCGTTGCGGCATAGGCTGATCGGATATCGTCCTCCGTCGGCTCACCGACCACTCCAGGTGCCTCCGCGTCCGCCTGAGCCGCCACGAGCCGCGGCACAGCCGCAAGCGCCACAACAAGCGCCGGCAGAAACAGCCGAACGACTGCTGTCCGCATCCGGGTGATCAATCTGACTGGTCGCCGCATTGACAGGTTTCCAAGAACTGGCTGCGGGGAGAATTCTAACCCATCTCACACGGCTCGGCCGCGCGGGCCGTCGCAATACACGCGCACCGATTCCGCTCCAATACCCCGCACCGGGCTCACTCAAATCTCCGCACATTCGCCAGTGAACTCACTCGCCAATCCGTTGCAGCCCCTGCCCTCTCGATGAGATCGTTGCCCAACGCACACTCCCTTCCGAAGCACCTCCAGCCCCCTGCCCCTCGATCAACACAACAGCCACCCGGTTGCGACGACCCGCGGACCAGCAGTATATTTGCAGCCTCGTAGCCCGCGCCTGCACTGCTCATATCCACATCGCCCGCAGGCCATGCCGTTAATCCTCGCGGCCGCCAACCTAGCCCTCCACCAAGGGACATGAGATAGTTGTATGCTCCCTAACTTTCTGGTTGTCGGTGCCGCGAAGTGCGGCACGACCTCTCTATTCCATTATCTCAACCAGCATCCGCAAATCTTCATCCCGGATAAGAAAGAGTGTTACTTCTTCTCCGACCTTCCCCTTTTCACCGGTCCGCGCAACGACCAGGAAATCAATAAAGCAGCGATTCATTCAGTAGCCGAGTACAAAGTCCTGTTTGCACCTGCCGAGCAGTCGTCCTTGCGCGGAGACGTCTCGCATGACTATCTCTATTATCACCAACGCAGTATTCCAAACATTCTAAAACACCTCGGCTCCAGTATACCCATAGTCATCATCCTGCGAGACCCCAGGGCACGCGCATTCTCGCATTACAAGCACCACGTCAAAGCCGGAACGACACGGGACGCAAGTTTCGCACAGGCCCTCGCACGAGAACAGTCGCGTATCGAACAAGGCTGGTCGTGGAACTGGCATTACGTGCGCGTTGGTCTGTACGCAGAGCAAGTGGAAGCGTTCCGCCGTGCGTTCAGAAGAGTGCGCATCTACCTGTTCGACGATTTGTGCGACGACGAGGCCGAATTGATCCGCGACCTATACGGATTCCTCGGTGCGGACACGGGATTTCAACCCGAAACGCGTATCGAAAACCCTGGGGTTTCCATCCGCCACTCCGGCCTCAATCGCTTTCTGACGAACGAGAGCTACGCCAAGGATATCGTGAAAGGTTTGATGCGCTCGGTCGGGCTGACGCGCGAACAGATCAGTCGCCTGAAGCACCGAACCATCACCATCAATACTGGCGCCAAAGAGACGCTCGACGACGCCCATCGCTCACAACTGACAGCACTATTCGAAGAAGACCTGTCGCGATTAGAGCATTTGATCGGTCGTGACCTCGCTGCATGGCGGCGATGACTGCCGGTCGACCCTCCTCCATATCATCGGACGGCGACATTCGTTATGGCCCCAAAGGTCTCGGTCATCATCCCAACCTATAACTCGGCGCGCTTCGTCGCCGACGCGATCGACTCCGTCCTAGTGCAAGACTATCCGAACAAGGAAGTCATTGTCGTCGACGACGGATCAACGGACAACACCGCCGAGTTGATCGCCAACTACGATCAACAGGTCAAGCTGATCCGCCAAGAAAATGCGGGCCCTGCGGCTGCACGAAACAACGGTGTTCGCGCGTCGACGGGAGAGCTCGTCGCCTTCCTCGATTCAGATGATTTCTGGCTGCCCGGCAAGCTGGTAGCGCAGGTCGCCTATCTCGAGCACCACCCGGATACCGCTCTTGTCTTTCACGACTGGGACGTCTCCATGTCGGAAACCGAGAAAGACAAGACACTGCGTGCGGACATCAAGCGACTTCGACATCGGCACACCAAGCCAGACTTGGCCACATGCATGGACGGCTGGCTATACAACGAACTGTTGTTCGACTCCATTATGACCACGATCTCAGTCATGATGCGCCGGAGCCTTTTCGACCAATTGGGAGGTTTCGACGAGTCGCTACCACAGGGGCAAGACTACGACATGTGGCTACGCGCCTCCCGCGAGACTCGAATCGCAAAGCTATGCGATAAGCTCGCTGTGATATCCAAACGCCAAGGCAGTATCAGCACAACACTCCGTCCAGTCAATTATCGCGCCCGGATTCTCGAAAGAACGTTGGATAGATGGGGCGGTAAAGGGCCGGACGGCCGCATCACGCCGGAATGGCAGACAAATCACTCGCTAATGACCTACTGGTTGGAGTTCGGCTACCTTCACGCTTTTCGCGGGGGGGACCGTGACGTTGCGATGCGAGCTTTCTTGCAGGCAATGAAGTACGAGCCATGGCAACTCAAGATTTGGCTCAACCTCGCCAGAACGTTTGCAACACGTTTCATTCTGGGCAGCGAAGGCGCGAGCCGAAAAAGGTCATGATTGAGAGTTTCCTCAGGCGCGCGTACTATGGCTGGCGAGCGCAACGAAATCGCTACCGCCCACCACTCGAGCCCCTGGCACTTCCGAATCACTTGACCGCCCTCAGTCAAGGCGCGAGCAAATCCTCTTCGGCAAAGACTCCATCACCGGCCGCGACGCTGCCGAGCCTTTTTCGTCAGCGCTCAGGCGCCAAAGACTTCTTCGCCTCACCAGCCCGTTTCACCAGACTCGTTGAGCAGAATCTCCAAGAGAGGCCGCACTGGGTAAAACGCACCCTTGAGCGGGCCAATCGGGATACGGAACATGGGCTTGATGTGTACTGCCGTCGAGTCGAGCCGATGAGCGCGCAGTTTCCCTGGGGGAGCATCGCTCCAGGTGTTGGAGAAGACGCGGTCTACACCTACAGACCCCACCGGTTCGCGTTCGCTCCACAACTCGCCCTCGCCTCTTGGTACGACCCCGTCATGACATCTCGCTTGAACGGGATTTTGGCAGCTTGGGTTCGCTTCGCCCAGCAAGATAGAGCAGAAGTCGCTTACGCGACCAAGCTCGTCGTCACCCAACGCTTCCTTTCCCTGAGCTGGGTTTGGTCATGTCTTAGCGCTAAACCGGCCGATCGCTTGAGCGATGTCGACTGGGAGAACGAGGCGCTACTGCTTCGCATCCTCTTTTCGGATGCCCGCTTCCTCTTGCGGACAATGGGGCAGGAGTTTCCCAATAACCACCTGCTAGCGGACTGGTTCATCGGATGGTACATCGAGTTTCTTTTTCCTGAGTTTCTCGCACCCGGGGAATCGGAACGTGACCACGAGAACGGCTGGCTCGTCGAGCTCGAGCGACAAATCCATACGGATGGATCCAGCTTCGAGCATTCCGTCCACTACCACGAGTTTGCAACAGAGTTGGTTTGCGCCTACCTGCTGCTGCAGCGCCGCAACGGCCTAAAGGTTGCCGACTGGGTGCAGGATCGCGCTCATCGCATGTTGCGTCTTCAAGCCGATATCCATGGTAATCAAGGCGAGCCTCTCGCGTTGGGCGACACGACAGAAGACCCAGTATTTCCCCTTGACGTCGGTGGCGCCTGGTCCATCGGAGGAAATCGTGAGCTCCTGCGGGCCCTATTCGAACCAGATCTAGCGCCCGCACCCCCCGGTGACCCGAGTGTCGAGCGAGCCTTCTGGCTTCTCGGCGGCGAGCTTTGCGCTCCGTCGGACCATACAGCTGAGGCGTCACGCCTCAGCGCATACCATCAGGGTGGCTTCTATGTTCTTAGGGACGCACGTCACGAATTGATCTTCCGTACAGGCCCCGCTCCGGGGGTGCCCGTCTGCGCCGGACACATGCCCGCGAACCTATTGAGTGTGCATCTGCGGGTCGACGACGTCTGCGTTGTAACCGACTCTGGCACCGGGACTTATCTCTTGGGCACGCCCAAATCTGAGCCTGCCTGGCGGCGCTACTTTCTGGGGCCAGATTCGCATAATTCCCTGACGATAGCAGACCATGATCCGCTTGAACCTATCACCCGCTCGTACCGGTCTAGCGACTTGAACTGCCGTGTTCACCTCGGCAAGTATGCTCACCGGCCCGACCTGAGTTGGATAGAGGGGACAGTGCATTCCGGCAATGCCTACAACGGCTACACCCGTGGCGTGATACAGATCCCGGGAGACTACTGGATCATCTACGACGACTACCCCTCCACGGCCCTGCAGGGTAATGCTTGGGCCGCTTTTCAGTTTCCGAGTGGAAGTGAGATCGCCGGGGCATTATCCAGCACAGTCCGAGCAGAATTCGCGGGGAAGCGCGTCTGGCTCTCCACCAGCGACGGCCGATCGACCTCAGTGCTCACCGGAAGCAGGAGCCCGCTCGGAGGTTGGGTGTCCAGGGGCTACGGTAGATTCTCTCCGGCACCGCAACTCAGGTATCGAGTCGATCGACGGCACGGGGCATGGGTGGTCTGCGGTCAGTCAGAAGAGGGATCCGCACCAGGTCCACCGTACCAACTCGTGGATTTGCAGACAGCAGAACCAGCCCTCGCGCTGAAGGTCGTTGGTAGCGACGTCGTCGACATGCTACTGGTTCGGACCAGTCCAGACATACCGAATAGCAGCGCCTCCGTTTGGGGGATCGACTTCGATGGCGAATTGCTTCACCTACGCGCGTTCGCCTCCGGGGCTCTATCGTTACGATTGGTGAACGCTACCAGGGTCCGCGCGCCTTCATACGAGCTAAACCTGTCCGTCGCCGCGCGACCAGCCGACTTAATCGTCGATGACACCGGAGGCAAACCTAGAATCCTACTAGGCCAGGCCGGCGAATGGGGGAAGCTGATATGGCGAGGTCAGCGACCCCATCCGTCCTAGGTGCAGCGACAATCTCTACAACGCGCTCAGTCCCTCTACTTTCTCCACCGCCGGCACGATCATGTCGTCGATTCGGCGCTGAGCAGATGCTCGATCTGCTGCTGGGCCGCAACGAGCCCTGGAGTCAGCAACAGCCAGAACGTCGCTAATCCACAGAAGCACCTTCGCATCGTTCCGGTCGCTTTGCTGTCGGTCTGATCGCCGTACGCTAGACGCGTGTTCCCTCAGTCGATTCCAAGAGGGCATTGAGCCGGGCCAGCTCTTCGTTGGCGCGGACCTGCTCGGTGACGTCATACTGCACGCCGAGGTAGTAGATCACCCGACCATTCGAATCGAACAGCGGGCGGATGGAGAAGCGGTTGTAGAAGAGCGTCCCGTCCTTCTTGTAGTTACGCAGCGTGACCGTGACCGGCTGGTCGGTGCGCAGCGCTTCCCGAATGCGCTCGATCTCCGGCTGATCGCGGTCGTCGCCCTGCAGGAACCGGCAGTTGCGTCCGATGATCTCATGCTGCTCGTAGCCCGTGATCATCTCGAAGGCCGCGTTGGCGTAGACCATCGGATTATCGGGTTGGTCGGGGTCGGACAGGGTAATCCCGGTGACCACCGTGTCCAGGATCTGCGATAGCACAAAGGGAATCAGGCCGGAGTCTTTGTCCGCAACGGTGTCCGGCCTCCCTCAAAGGTAGGCCATCAACAGTGGCCGCAGCTCGCGCTCATAGAGCGCTGGCGAGGCCGGTTTGAGGAAACCGTGTTTG
>JANQFX010000004.1 GCA_028277725.1 Thiohalocapsa sp. | reverse complement strand
CGAGACGCTGTCGATGAGGTAGCCGCGCAGTTCGTCCGCGAGTTGCTCGAGGGCCTCGGGCTCCAGACCGCGTAGGTCCGCCGGGCTGTCGATGCCGTTCAGGAGGGGGTAGCGGGGGCCGATCGCGTCGACCCGCGATCCGGCGTCGGAAGGGGCGTCATCGACTGCGGAACTGGCGTAGGACGAAGCGGATGCCGTACCGGGCTCTACGCCGGGGAGGGGGGAATCGGTCATTGTCGTTGTCTGTTCTGCGAGGCCAAGCTGGCGCATTGTAGCTCAAGGACCTAGGCCCGTAACTCGATCGAATCGCGCGCGGTGCCTTCTGCCCGCAGGGAGCGGTGGCCGACGCTTGCGGAACGCGGGCCCCGCACCACAATCGACCATCGGCCCCAGCCGGATCAACGCCCAAGCCGCAGGCCGGGCACCTCGACCCAGTACAGGCGCGGCCAGAGTTTGCCGGTCACCAGTAGCCGCTGTTCTGTTGCATCCCAGGCGATGCCATTGAGAACCGCCTCGGCATGGGGACGCTCTCGCCTCGGCCAGAGGCCGCGGAGGTCCACGTAGCCCAGGACGCGTCCATCGGCCGGATCGATGCGCACCAGGCGGTCGCGGCGCCAGATGTTGGCCCAGACCTCGACGCGCAGCCCAACGCCATCGATCCGCACGGGGACCATCTCCAGCTCATTGAGGCGACGCACCGGCTCGCCGTCGTCCTCGACCGCCAATCGCCTCGACTCGGCGCCCGTGTTCGGGTCGAGGAAGCGCAGCTGAGCGCTGCCGTCGCTGATGATCCAGGCGTCCTCATGGTGGGTGATGCCCCAGCCTTCGCCCGCGACCTCGAAGGCACCGAGTGGCGCGAAGGTCGCCTGCTCGTAGCGAAGTCCGACACCGGCGCGCCAGGTGAGTTGCACCAGCTGGCCGCGCCAGGCGGTCAGACCCTCGCCGAATAGTTGCCGAGGGAGATCGCGCTGCTGGAGCACCTCGCCGGTGTCGAGCCGCACGCGGCGCAGGCTCGAGTTGCCATAGCCGCCGGTTGATTCGTACAGCTCGCCGTCGATCATGACCAGCCCCTGGGTGAAGGCGCGCGGGTCATGCGGCCAGCTCTCGACGACACGGAAGCCGTGCACGGGGGCAGGCTCGGCCAAGGCCTGGTCGACGGACGCCAAAGGCGCGGCCAGCGCGAGGAGCATCGGGAGCAGGCGTGCCCTTCGCACGAGCCCGTGACCTGCGGTCGGGATCCTCATGATCTACACCTGCATGCCAACGGGCCGCATGCGCAGCCGGATCGGCCCCTGGGCCGTGTCTGGATCGACGGGGCGGCCGCCCTGGGTGATGTCGATGACACCCGCGCGCTGCAGGCGGCGGGCGGCCATGCGCACCGCCTCCATCTCGTCGCGCCAGTCGCCACGGTCGGCCATCCCGCGCGCCACCTCGCTCGGGCAGATGCTGGCGTCACGGGCGCGCTGCTCCAGCAGCTCGACGATGATGCGCTCGATGCGCCGGTCGCGTTCGCTGAGCCCCCGCTTGCGGCAAGCGTCGGAGCAATACTTGATGTTCTCCCAGTCCCGCGCCCACTTCCGACGCCAGGTGATGCTTCGACCGCAAACGGTGCAAATGCGTGCTACACGAACCATAGCTCCCCCGGGTTTCGAGTCCGACGGACCCGTTCACGCCACCAGCGGCCCGCCCCTGGAGCGCATGTGGCGTGGTCGGGGACCGGTCGCAAGCCCGCGGCGCCCAGGCCGCCGGTCATGTGCGGCACGGCAGCGAAGACTCTGCGCGCTCGCGCTGGCCGCCTGGGCGCTGCTGACGCCGGGTGGATCGGCGCTGGCGGAGCAGGACGCCGGCGCCAGCTACAACCTCCTACTGAAGGCCCCGCTCCGCGGTGATTGGTTCCTGCTGTCACGCTCGAATCTCGCGACGAGAGACAATTTCGATGATCGCTTCCTCGGCTACACCGGCGCCTCCATCGGCCGCCAGCTCAGCGATTCCTTCAGCCTGCGTCTCGGCTACCGTCGGGCCTGGTTCCGGTTCTCGGAGGACTGGCAGCCGGAGGACCGCCTGATGCTGGAAGGCTACTACGCCGTGCGTCCGCGGGGCTTTCGGATCAGCAACCGGCTGCGCGCGGAGTTCCGCTGGTTCGACTGGCGCGACGACGATATTCGGCTGCGCAACGAGATCACCGTTGAGGCACCATGGGCGCTGACGCGGCTGCAGCTGAAGCCCTACCTGGAAGAAGAGGTCTTCTACTCCACCAACGCCGGCCGCTTCGAGGCCAACTGGCTCGGCGGCGGACTCGCCTGGCGACCCGCCAAGGGAATCAAGCTCAAGCTCGGCTACCGCTGGAACCGCTTCCGTGCTGGCGACGACTGGGCCAATCGCAACGTGCTGGTGACGGGTCTGAACGTCTTTTTCTGAGGGTTCGGTCCGGGCGTGGGGTCCGGTACGGCTTCCAGCGTCTGATCCTCACCCAGGCATCAGATCGCAAGATTCGGTGGACTTCGCTGGCGCTCGTCCAGCCTGGGCTCGGCCGCCGCGACGATCGAGGCCGAAAGCGCCAACGACAACGACAACGACAACGACAACTGACGATTACGACAGCGACAACGGGACCCGACAATGGCATCCAACACCGAGAACAAGGGCTTCGGCGCCCGCGGCGAGCTGCTGGTGGTGATCCAGTTCGCGCTGATCATTCTTTTCGTACTCCTGCCGGTGTGGCACCCCTTCGTCGGTGCGGCCGTCATGGACGCGACGGGACCCTGGCGCCTGGGGTTGGGCGCCCTGCTCGGCCTGGTGGCGGTCGTCTTCGGCGCGCTTGGCTCGGTGCACATCCGTAAGTACCTCACCCCCCTGCCCTACCCCGTGGACCACAACCAGCTGGTTCAGCATGGCGTCTACGCCGTCGTCCGGCACCCGCTCTATGCGAGCCAGATCTTCGCCGCCGCCGCCTGGTCGGTCTACAACCTGAGCCTGTCGCACCTGCTGGTGCTCGTCGTGGCCTTCGCCTTCTTCGACCACAAGGCCAACAAGGAGGAGGCCTGGCTCACCGAACGTCACCCGGACTACGCCGACTACGCGACACGTGTGCGCAAGTTCATTCCGCTGATCTACTGACCTTGGGCCGGCACCGGCACAGCTCCGGCTTGCCCCGACAGGTCGCCAGCGTGTCTAATCCCCTGGCCACCGCGCCGCAGCCAAACCATCCACTCCGCGAGCGCTCGCCATGTCCTCCCCGAGCCCGATCACCCGCCTGGACGACGTCCGCTTCGACGACGCCTACGTACCTTCCCCCGGAACCTGCGACGAAATGCGGGCGGCGGACGGCGCCCTGCGTCCGCATTGGCAGTACCTGATCGACACCCTGCGTCAGCTCGGGCGCCCCGGCATCGACACGCGCTGGCGCGAGGCGCAGCGGCTGATCCGCGACAACGGCGTCACCTACAACCTGCACGGCGACCAGGGTGGTATGTCCCGCCCGTGGGAGCTGGACCCGCTGCCGCTGCTGCTGCGCGGCGACGAGTGGTCGGAGCTGGAGCGCGGCCTGATCCAGCGCGCGGAGCTGCTCAACGCCGTGCTCCTGGACCTCTACGGCGAGCGCAGCCTGGTCAAGAAGGGCCTGCTGCCGCCGGAGCTGGTCGACGGCTATCCGGGCTATCTGCTGCCCTGCCAGGGCATCAAGCCCACCGGTGATCGACCGCTGGTCTTCTACGGTGCGGACCTGACCCGCGACGCCAGCGGCGCCTGGCGGGTCATAGGCGACCATACCCAGGCACCGTCCGGCGCCGGCTATGCGCTCGAGAACCGCGTCGTGCTCTCGCGCGTCATGCCGAGCCTGTTCCGCGACAGCCACGTGCATCGGCTCGCGGGCTTCTTCCGCAGCCTGCGCCGCGCCATGCAGCGGCTCGCGCCTGGAGGCGAGGATCAGTCGCGGGTCGCGCTGCTGACGCCCGGCCCCGCCAACGCCGCCTACTTCGAGCACGCCTATCTCGCCACCTACCTGGGCTACTCCCTGGTACAGGGCGCGGACCTGTCGGTGCGCGACGGCGCCCTGTGGCTGCGCACCCTCGGCCGGCTGGAGCGCATCGACGCGGTGCTGCGGCGTGTCGACGACTGCTTCTGCGACCCACTGGAGCTGCGCGACGACAGCGTGCTCGGCGCCCCGGGCCTGGTGCAGGCGGTGCGCACCGGCAACCTGACCGTCGCCAACGCCCTCGGCAGCGGCGTGCTGGAACACCCCGTGCTCATGG
>JANQFX010000013.1 GCA_028277725.1 Thiohalocapsa sp. | reverse complement strand
AAGCGCTCCACGTCATAGCGCGGCATCGACGAATGCATCATCTCCACCGCGCAGCAGGCCAGGCCGAAGGTCATCCACATCAGCGAGCCCGTGCGCGCCCAGTTGATGATCTCGTCCGTGGAGGTGACGAGAAATCCCTTGTCAGCCAGCTCGTCGGAAATCTGACCGAAATAGTCGCTTGTCTGCGGGTCGGTCGGAGCGCCGGTGGGACCCGACTCGGCGTTCAATCCCATTCCAGAGCCCCTTTCCGCCACTCATAGACGAAGCCGATGGTCAAAATCCCCAAGAAGATCATGACCGCCCAGAAGCCAAACAGGCCGGCCTCCCGGAAGGCCACCGCCCATGGGAACAGGAACGCCACCTCGAGATCGAAAATGATGAACAGCAGGGCCACGAGATAGAAGCGGACGTCGAACTTCATGCGGGCGTCGTCAAACGCCTTGAAGCCGCATTCATAGGCCGCGAGCTTGTCGGGGTCCGGGTTGGACACGGCGACCACGAAGGGAGCCACCATGAGCGCCAGGCCGATAAAGGCGGACACACCGATGAAGATGATGACCGGAAGATACTGAGCGAGCAGATCGTTCATACTCTCACCTCTCGCTTCCGCGGGAAACCGCTATGCCGGAGCACACGGACCGGGCGACCCGTGATGGCCAGACGCCGGCGCGCCAACGGTCCCGTTGGCCGGCGGGTCGAAGGCCCCTGCTCCGCATGACCCGGCCCTGCGCGGCAGGACCCGGCGGCTGTCCGGGTCCCGCGCCGCCGATTACGCGTATTTTGCATCCTAGCGAGGCTTACCGCACCTGCTGAGGCATGGCAAGATTCAGCAGCCCAAGGGGCCCCGCGGCTAGACTGCGGGTCTATGTGGCGCCGGGCGCCCGGGCGTTGCGTGAGTGGCGGGAGTGACGGGACTCGAACCCGCGGCCTCTGGCGTGACAGGCCAGCGCTCTAACCAAACTGAGCTACACCCCCTGAAGGAAAGGCCGCCGATACGGGAAGTGCCCGTGTGTAGGGCAGCCCCCGCGGCAAGTCAAGCCAACCCCGACGCACCGGCGAGTGCGCCCGGCAGCGCCTCAGCAGGACTTGCCGAGCGTGGCGACGCAGCCCACGCCCTTGACCGCGCCCTTGGTCACCTGCCCGGCGCCTTTGACGACACCCTTGCCGACTTCGACGGTGCCCTTCACCGCACCTGCACCGACCTTTGCGGGACCCGAGATGACCTTGCCCTTGGTGACGTCGGAGACGCCCTCGACAACGCCGCCGCCCACTTCCTGGGCGCCTTTCGCGGTTCCCTGCCCGACCTCGCCGGCGCCCTTTACGACACCCTTGCCGGTCTCGACCGTGCCCTTGGTCGGCCCCTTGATGACGCCTGGCGTGTCGGACTGGGCCAGGACCAGCGGCTGCCCGAGGGGCGACCCTTGAGCCGTACCGGTCGGGAGCTTGGGATCAAGTGCCCCATAGGTGAGCGCTGAGACGGCAACAATCATAGCGATCGACATCTGCAATCCTCCAAAAAAACCGGCAATCCAGTCCTTCCGATTGACCGACAACTTAAGGTTCAAACCCGAAGATGTCATGCAATTCCATTCGGCACCAGCGCCTGGCGGACGCCGGCGGACCGGAGCGGCCTGCGATTGGTGGGCGGTGACAGGATCGAACTGCCGACCTCCTGGGTGTAAACCAGGCGCTCTCCCGGCTGAGCTAACCGCCCCGTATGCCTGGGATGTAATTCTCCTTCCGCGGGCGTGCAAGCCATGCCGCCGAACAGCAGAAAGCCCCGCCGGTCGGGCGGGGCTTTCCGGGGGCTTTCAGCCAACCTTTGCCTTGCGTTCAGCCGTTTACGGCCTCCTTCAAAGCCTTGCCCGCCTTGAACTTCGGGACCCGGGACGCCGGGATCTGAATCGTCTGACCCGTGCGCGGATTCCGCCCGGTGGACGCCTTACGCTGCGCGACCTGAAAATTGCCGAAGCCGACAATCCGGACAGTGTCACCGGACCGTAATGCGGAAGCGATATTCTCGAAAGTGGCATCGACTGCCTCAGCAGCGGCCTCCTTTGAGATCTCCGCCTTTTGCGCCACACTGGCCACAAGTTCTGCCTTGTTCACGGTTGTGTCCTTTCAGTTGCTGTTTCCACGAGTCGCTACCAGCGGCAGTTAACGATCTTGGATACGTTCCGAATCGTTAACGACTCGTAAACAATATAACCCGAAGACCGCAGAAAACCGGCAAAAATGAGGCTCGACCGTTAATGCGGGAGGCGTCTGCCGGGAGCGTCGACCCGCCCTGCACGCGAGGGTCAGGCCGCGGCAGCGGTGCTCACAGCGCCTTCGAATAAAGCGGTACCCGATCTTCGGACAAGATGCCCCACACGACAAAGGCGGGCCCCGGCCCCCGGATAAAATGCGATATAAAACAAGGAACTAGAGCATCTATCCGATTGGGTTCGGATCATGCTCCAGGGCACACGCCGGCGGCTGCGCCGCCGTGACTCAGTGCGCGGTGAGCCCGGCCGCCGCTTCGTCGTCCTTGCCGGCGACCGCCTTGGCGGCCTCCGCCGCCTCGTCCCACTCGATGGGCTCGGGCTGCCTGGTCAGAGCGATCTTCAGCACCTCGTCCATGCGCGACACCGGAACGATCTCCAGAGCGTTCTTCAGCTCGTCGGGAATCTCGGCCAGGTCCTTGGCGTTCTCCTCCGGGATGATCACCGTCTTGATCCCGCCGCGCAGGGCCGCCAGGAGCTTCTCCTTGAGGCCGCCGATCGGCAACACCCGGCCACGCAGCGTGATCTCGCCGGTCATCGCCACGTCCTTCCGCACGGGGATGGCGGTCATGATGGAGATGATCGCCGAGGCCATGGCGACGCCGGCCGAGGGTCCGTCCTTCGGCGTGGCGCCTTCCGGCACATGGACGTGAATGTCCCTGCGGTCGAACAAGGGCGGCTCGATGCCGAAGTCGATGGCCCGCGATTTCACATAGGCGTTGGCGGCCTGGATCGACTCCTTCATCACGTCACGGAGATTGCCGGTGACGCTCATCTTGCCCTTGCCCGGCATCATGACGCCCTCGATAGTCAGCAGCTCGCCGCCGACCTCAGTCCAGGCGAGACCCGTCACCACGCCGACCAGATCTTCCCGCTCGGCCTCGCCGTAGCGGAATTTCGGCACGCCGAGGAAATCTTGCAGATTGTCGAGCTGGATGCGCACCGACTCCTGGTCGGTGGTCAGGATCTCCTTGACCGATTTCCTGGACAGCTTGGCGATCTCGCGCTCCAGATTTCGCACGCCCGCCTCCCGCGTATAGCGGCGGATCATCTCCTTCAGGGCGTCGTCCTCCAGGTGCCACTCCTCCTTGGCCAGGCCATGGGCCGCAAGCTGATCGGGGATCAGGTGGCGCCGGGCGATCTCGATCTTCTCGTCCTCCGTGTAGCCGGCAATGCGGATGATCTCCATCCGGTCCATCAGGGCCGGCGGGATGTTGAGCGTGTTCGCGGTGGTCACGAACATGACGTTGGACAGATCGTAATCGACCTCCAGATAGTGGTCGTTGAAGGTGTGGTTCTGCTCCGGGTCCAGCACCTCGAGCAGGGCCGAGGCCGGGTCGCCGCGAAAATCGGCGCCCATCTTGTCGATCTCGTCCAGCAGGAACAGCGGGTTGACCTTCTTCGCCTTCTTCATCGACTGGATGACCTTGCCCGGCATGGAGCCGATATAGGTCCGCCGGTGGCCGCGGATCTCGGCCTCGTCGCGCACACCGCCCAGCGACATGCGCACGAACTCGCGGCCCGTGGAGCGGGCGATCGACTTGCCCAATGAGGTCTTGCCGACACCGGGCGGCCCGACCAGGCAGAGGATCGGCCCCTTGAGTTTGTTGGTCCGCGACTGCACCGCCAGATACTCGACGATGCGCTCCTTGACCTTCTCCAGCCCGTAATGGTCCTCGTCGAGGATCTTCTGCGCCTCGTCCAGGTCCTTCTTGATCTTGCCCTTGACGCCCCAGGGAATGGAAAGCAGCCAGTCCAGATAGTTGCGCACGACCGTCGCTTCGGCCGACATCGGGCTCATCTGCCGCAGCTTCTTCAATTCGGCGACGGCCTTTTCCTTGGCTTCCTTCGAGAGCTTGGTGTTCTCGATCTTCTCCTCGAGCTCCGCGGTATCGTCCCGGCCCTCCTCGGTATCGCCCAGCTCCTTCTGGATCGCCTTCATCTGCTCGTTGAGATAATACTCGCGCTGCGTCTTCTCCATCTGGCGCTTCACGCGCGAGCGGATCTTGCGCTCGACCTGCAGCACCGAAATCTCGCTCTCCATGAGCGTGTACACGCGCTCCAAGCGCTCCGAGATGGTCGCGGTTTCGAGAATCTCCTGCTTGTCGGAAATCTTGATCGCAAGGTGTGAGGCAATGGTGTCGGCCAGCTTGGAGTAGTCCTCGATCTGAGCGACGTTGCCCAGAACCTCAGGCGAGATCTT
>JANQFX010000094.1 GCA_028277725.1 Thiohalocapsa sp. | reverse complement strand
GTGAGCGGCCGCAGGCGCGCGACCCTCGGCTCCTGACATGCCCCCATGCTCACACAAATCCTCCCCAGGGGAAGGCGACATCTATCCTGACAGAGGGGGCCTCAGGGCGCTCAGGTCGATGCGCAGTTTCGCTTGTTGCCGGTCGAGTTCTGTGAGCGCAGTGCGCTGCAGACTGATCGGGCAGTGCTGTCGGTGGTGCTGCGTGATGGCCCGCGCGTGGAGGTCACCCCCGGTTTCGAGGCATCGACGCTCACCCGGTTGGTGGCGGTGTTGCCGGGGGATGCGCAGAGATGATCACCTTCGGCGCCCGCACGCAGGTGCATCTCGCTGTCAGCGCCACGGACATGCGCAAGCAGATCAGTATGGATGGCGAAGGGCGGTGGGTGGACAATGTGTTCGTTGAGCGGCCGTGGCGCAGCGTCAAGTACGAGGATGGGTACCTGCGCGCCTATGAGACACCAGCGGATCTACGCCAGGGACTGGCCCGGTATTTCGCTTTCTACAACGCCAGGCGCAGGCACAGCGCACTGGACCGACGTACCCCGGATGCGGTGTATTTCGAGCAGGCAGACCGCAACTTGGCAGCCTGAAACCCGAGGAAGATTTCACTTATCCTACTGTCCAAGATTCGGGGGCCATTTCTGGTCGCAAATGTCCAGAATCTAAGGTAAGTTGTTCTTCTGCAAGTTAGTCAGTGAAAGAACGGTTCCGCCCTGACCCGGTCGCCCTAACTCCTTAAGACTCGCCGGAAACACATCAATGCTAGAAGGCGCCATGTTCGTCTGGTTCGTACTCACCGGCCTCAGCCTGGCCTTTGTGGTCTGGGACTCGCTGATTAATGGCGTAACCAGCTGGGTCCAGCGACTCGCCTGGATCCTGGCCACGGCCTATACCGGTCCCATCGGTGTTTTCATGTATTTGCTGGGCTGCCGGCGGCCCTTCCCCGGTGGGCACGACCGTTACATTCGGGCGACCTGGAAGCAGGGTCTGAACAGCGAGATGCACTGCCTGGCCGGAGATGCCACCGGTATCATCGTCGCGGCATCCATTGTCCCGATACTGGGGCTGGCGAATGGCTGGGATGTGCTCATCGAATACGCCGCCGGCTTCGTCTTCGGGCTGTTCATCTTCCAGGCGCTGATGATGCTCGGCATGTACGGCGGCAACTACATGCTGGCGGTGCGCAAGACCTTCTTCGCCGAGACCGTCTCTATGAACATGGTCATGACGGGCATGATCCCGGTGATGGTGATACTCGCTGACATCTGGCCCCACTCCATGAACCCGCTGGAGCCCTCTTTCTGGTTCCGCATGAGCCTGGCCAGCATCGCCGGTGGCATCATCGCCTTCCCCATCAACCGCTGGTTGGTGGCAAACCACCTGAAGCATGGGTGTATGACCCTGCCGGGGGCGGACGGGCCGGCACCGGCTTTGGGGCACAGTGCGTTGGAATCCTGGGGAATGAACGATCATGCCCGGGGCTCGAACGCGGCACGAGGCATAGCGAAGCAGGACATGCCGGGACATACTCGTTCACAGCATGGGACGTCTGGCCAAGGGATGACGGGGCAGGCGAGCTCCGGCCAGGACGTAAGGTCCATGGGGCACGACATGCCCATGGCCGAGATGGCGCCTGAGCATCAAATGAGCCCGAGCCAGGACCAGAAGGCGGCATCGGAGGTGTTCGATTCCACGGGGCACCAGCTGCCGGCAGGTGCGCTGCCGGAAGATCACCCGGGTCACAAAGGGCAAGGCGGCGCCCATGAGCACCATGCCATGGCGATGCGGGAGCCGTCTCAAAAGGCATTCTTCGCCTGGATCGCGGGTACCTACCTGGTTCTTCTGCTGGCGATCTGGCTGACGTCACAATGGGTGCCGATTCGGCTCAGTGGCTCGGACGATCCGTCAATCCCGCCGACCTCGATGCCAACCGGTCCGAGCGGGTATCAGGTCGCGAGTGCTTCAGCGAGCGTGCAATCCGGTCGGGCACCTGAAGACGAGCCGAAGCCAGCTATTCTTAGCCAAAGCGAACAACTCGGCAAGATCGCCGCACTCGAGGCGGACCACGCGTAACGTGGTCTGGTCTTTCTTTGCGACTCGCGGAAACCAGCTCGCCATGTTGTGTACTATCTGGCTACCGTCTGCAGCGCCGGTAACTGAAACTCCTGATCAGCAACTCGCAAATCGCCGTCTGGACGACACTCGTTACGGATAACGACGTTCAATGGGGAATAAACGTTGATCGATCCGTTGCACGAGCTTGCGACAGGTCTTTTTCAAGCTGGCGAAGCCGTCGCGACCGCGTTGGTCCGGATCGCTGCGGGTGCCGCCGCTGATCTTTCGCCACTTCCCATGGCCGCGGATGTCGCGTTCGCTGCCGTCGGTGTGCGGGACGATGTCCGGGCATTTGAGCACCAGCAGCAGCTTCTCCTTGTGCGCATGCAGGCGCTTGAGCGTCTGGTTGAGGGTGGCAAAGGAGGTGCGCTGGGTGAAGACGGTATCAAAGCGCGCCGTCAGTTCAAAGGTCACGCCGTCAGTTCAAAGGTCAGAGGGTCATGCAAAAGAGGTCAGAGAAGAGGTCAGAGGGTCAGAGGTCAGAGGGTCAGGTCTCAAGGTCAGAGGGTCAGGTCTCACACAAGGTCAGAGGGTCAAGGTCAGAGGGTCAGGTCTCACATGTAACACCACCCGCCCCGACATGTGTTTTCAGGAAAGCACGCAAAAAGCAGACCATACCCGCGGAATGTGCAATGGGGAACCAGACCCCAGTCCCCGTTCGACCCTGTCCCCGTTGAGCTTATTGATCCCATTCTGCTTTGCGAGCGCATTGTTGGGAAGGCCCGCCAGGGAACTGACTGACGTCGCCTTCAAGACAAGCAAGCACCCAACTTGTGGCCTGGGTGAATTGATGCTTGGACATCTCCTTCTGACCAACGAATTGAGTGAAGACAGGGAATATGAGAAATGGATTTCCGGATTTAGTGCGGCACAACCTTGGAGCGAAGCATGGCCCGTGCGCCGTTTGGAATAGCGCAGCCACACCCTTCTCGAACTGAATCTTGTAATCATATCTTTCGGACGAGTACACACCTGGGCCATACCAGGTGTAGCCGAACTCCTTGCACCATCTCTTGACCGTACACTTCATTTCACGCACCAGGGCATGCTCGCGCTGCCCAGCGTTATCCAAAGCGCGCGCCGTGGAGCAGTCTGAGCGAGAGCGAGGGCTGCTCCATGGTCTCGCAGCTATTGCACTTTAGGCGGCTTGTGCTTTGCGTTGTTGAAAAATATTCGGTTGCGGAAGAGGAGATGTCGTCTCCATCAGAAGCGTGAGAACTTCCTCACCATTGCGCACTGCCTCCGCATAGGTCTCCCCATGTGTGAGCGCATACTGGCCGAACTCCGGAAGTGAGGCCACGTATACCTGATCTTCCGGAGACCACTGAACCACGATCGAGTATTGAGCTTTCATTGACTCTTTGATACCTCATCGAGAAACTTCGCCACGGCTGCCTCTTGGTCACGGCGTTCTTCCGTCGCTGCGGCCGTTGTGAAGGATCTGACTGCTTGCCAGTTTCGCCAAGCCCTGGGTGCATGGCGATTGCTGTGGGTTGACCTGGCGCAATCAAGGTGGCCTTGAGGTGGGCCGGGGGCATCACCCAGTATCCGGTCGGGCTGAGGTGACGTATTCGACTCTGGCGGCGCCCATCTTGCCGCAGGCGGAGGTGGCCGGGCATCCGATGTGCCAGCGGCTACGCTGACGGATCACCTTGGCGGGTCGGAGGCGCCGTTATCTCGTTGCGTCAAAGGCCGCAGGCCGTGGCGCGCATGACGCCGGCGCAATGTCGCCTGTCGTATGAGGCGATAGGGACGACAACAGGTTGCACCCTTCGCCCTCCTGTGTTTGTATGACAGTCATACAGCAACGTGCGCGAGGAGCCAAGATCATGTTGTCCGTCCGCCTCGATGAGGAGACCGAAGACCGCTTGCAAGGCGTCTGTAGGCGGCTCGGTCTGACCAAGAGCCAGGCCGTCAAGCAGAGCCTGGAGCAGTGGCTTGAGGGCTTTGAGCCCGCGCCGGATGCCTTCGACCTGGGGGTCGACTTGTTCGATCAGGGTGGCTCCGCGGAGCCGCCGGCGGACCCGCAACGACGTCGGATCTGGGAGCGGTTGCATGACAAGTACCGTCCTGGTTGACACCGGCTTTCTGATCGCGCTCTTCGACAAGACCGATGCGCTACACGACAGCGCGAAGGCGATGCTGGCCGAGTTGATGCGCGAGCGTCGCGCACGACTGGTCAGTGTTTGGCCGACGGTGGTCGAGACCTGCTTTTTTCTGAATCCAAAGGGCAAGCAAGCGCTGTTGCAGTGGATCGAACGCGGCGCGGTGCGCTTGCGGCAGATCGAACCCGCCGACCTCAGGGCCATCAGCTCGGTCATCGAGCGGTTCGCGGAGCACGATATCGACCTCGCCGATGCCACCCTGCTTTGGCTCGCAGGCGTCGAGCACACGCGGCAGTTGCTGACGACCGATCGGCGCGACTTCGACATGCTGCGCACCGCGGACGGCAAGGCCTTCGAGCGCCTATGGGTGAGTCCCTAGCCGCCGCCACAGTTGGGCTGGTCCGTACTGCCTGTCTGCTGTTCCTCAAGGCACGGCTCGATTGCCTCACGCGTGCGTTCCATCAGTTCGTCGAGGGACTTGGCCTGCGTATGGCAGCCGGGCAGGCTGGGTACGGAGGCGACATACCAGCCCTCGCAATCGTGTTCGATGACGACGTTGAATTCATGCATTACGCGGTCTCTCCTGTCGAATGCAACGTTGCTGCTCATGCCCCTGCCTGAGGTCGACAGTCGTTCAGCGCAGATCGGTTGCCAAGCGTGGCGGCACCCGACCCACGGCCGCGGACTCAGCTTCTGAGCCACCCCCGAAGTTAGGCTCCGGCAAACCCCAGCCGGAGCCCCGACGCGATGTCCGCGATCCCGAATGAAGCCCGAGCACAGCCCGAGCCCGTGCGGGCGTCCATCACCGGAGCTCCGCCGGAGCAGGACCGCTTGCGGCGCTTGCTCGACGGGCTGAAGCGCAAGTATCAACCCCGCATCACCGGCGAGCTGGCCATGTCGGCGCAGCCGGCGCGGTACGCGCCCCTGCCGGAGACCCTGCACCCGAGGCTGCGCGACGCGCTGGCGGCCCGCGGCCTGACCCGGCTCTATGCCCACCAGCGGGCGGCCTGGGACCGGGTGCAGGCGGGCGAGCACCTGGTGGTGGCCACGCCGACCGCCTCCGGCAAGACCCTCTGCTACAACCTGCCCGTGCTGGATGCGGTGCTGACGCGCCGCGCGAAGGCTCTGTACCTGTTCCCGACCAAGGCCCTGGCACAGGATCAGGTGGCGGAGCTCTCGGAGCTGAATCAGGCGTTGACCGCTGTGGCCGATGCCGGCGCGGACCAAAGGGGCGGCAACGAGGCGGGGGAGCTCGGCACCTTGGGCATCAAGGCCTTCACCTTCGACGGCGACACGCCTGGCGATGCGCGCAAGGCGGTACGCACCCGCGGCGACATCGTGCTGTCCAACCCGGACATGCTGCATCAGGCGATCCTGCCCCATCACACCAAGTGGGCGCAGTTCTTCGAGTCGCTTACGTTCGTCGTGGTCGACGAGCTGCATGGCTACCGCGGGGTCTTCGGCAGCCACGTGGCCAATGTCTTCCGGCGTCTGTTGCGGATCTGCCGGTTCTACGGGGCCAGCCCCCGATTCATCTTCGCCTCGGCGACCATCGCCAACCCGGCGGAGCTGGCCGGCCGGCTGGTCTGCGCGCCGGTCGGCGCGATCACCGACAGCGGCGCGCCTCGGGGCGAGCGGCACCTGCTGCTGTGGAACCCGCCGGTCATCGACCCCGACCTCGGCATCCGCGCCTCGGCCCGCTCGCAGACGACGCGCATCGCCCGCGCGGCCACCAGGCAGGGGCTCAAGAACATCGTCTTCGCCCGCTCGCGGCTCATGGTGGAGGTGATCACCAAGTATTTGAAGGATGTCTTCGACCGCGATCCCAGGCGCCCTCCGCGGGTGCTGGCCTACCGCGGCGGCTACCTGCCGAGCGAGCGGCGCAGTGGCGAGCGGGCACTGCGTGCCAGACGGGTGGACTGCGTGGTCAGCACCTCGGCGTTGGAACTGGGCGTGGATATCGGCGCCCTGGATGTGGCCGTGCTGAACGGCTATCCGGGCACCATCGCCGCCACCTGGCAGCGGCTCGGTCGGGCCGGGCGGCGCAATCGCCCCTGTCTGGGTGTGCTGGTGGCCACCAGCGACCCGTTGGATCAGTATATGGTGCGTCACCCGGAGTTCTTCCTGGGCGCATCGCCGGAGCACGCCCGCATCCACCCGGACCAATTGCTGATCCTCATGGACCATGTGCGCTGCGCGGCCTTCGAGCTGCCGTTCCGCGACGGCGAGGGCTTCGGCGACTGCGCGGAGAGCCTGCCCGAGATGCTGAGCTACCTGCGCGACGAGGGCCTGTTGCAGCACGGCGGGGACGCGGGCGTCGGTCAGTGGTTCTGGGTCGCCGACAGCTACCCGGCCAACGCCGTGTCCCTGCGCTCCGTGGCGGAGGGCAACTTCGTCGTCATCGAGACCACGGGCGGCAGGCAGACCATCATCGCCGAGGTGGACTACAGCGGTGCGCCGGGTACGGTGTACGAGGGCGCGATCTACATGGTCCAGTCCCAGCCCTACCAGGTGGAGCGGCTGGACTGGACAGGTCGCAAGGCGTTCGTGACCAAGACCCGGGCCGACTACTACACCGATGCCATCGACTACACCAAGCTCCTGGCGGAGTTCGACCGGCAGCGGGCGGCAGGCCGTGCCGATGTCCATCAGCAACCCGATACCGGCGCTGCCGCGGCACATGGCGAGGTGCACCTGGTGCGCCATTATCCAGGCTACAAGAAGATCCGCTACTACAGCCACGACAACATCGGCTACGGCAACATCGACCTGCCGGATCAGGAGATGCATACCACCTCGGTCTGGTGGCAGCTGCATCCACGCGTGCTGGAACGGGCCATCGCCGCCACCTTCGGCAGTCGCGAGCGCCTGGTGGAGGGGTTCCTCGGTGCCGCCTACGCGCTGCATAACGTGGCGGCGCTGCGGGCCATGGCCGAGATCGCCGACCTCGGCCGCGCCGTCGGCGACGGCCAGGGGAGTTGGTTTGCCGTGGTCGGGGCCGACGGACGGGGGCAGCTGCGCGGTCCGGACAACCGGCCGCTGGAGGCCACGGCCGCGGATGGGCACTTCCAGCCGACGCTCTTTCTATACGACAACTACCCCGGCGGCGTCGGCCTGTCCGCGCCCCTGTTCGACGCCGCACCGGCGCTGGTGGGCGACGCCCTGGGGTTGGTGCGTGGATGCGACTGCGACGCCGGCTGCCCGGCCTGCGTCGGCCCGATCCTCCCCGGCGACGAGGGACGCGTGCGGTCGCCCAAACGCCTGGCGCTGGCGGTGCTCGGGCTGCTCGACGGCGCACCCGTCGGCGCGCCGACGCCGGTCGCTGGGGCCGATGTGCACGCCGCCGCCGGGCGGTCGGGCCGCCCGTCGTGAGCAGCTTGCGGGCGCGGCTGAGCCAGGCGCGAGCCGGCGCGGGTGGGGCGCCTACCGAGGAACCTGACCAGCGGCCCGGCATGGCCCAGCGGCTGCGGCGGCTTGGTGTGCGCGGCGGTGGCGAGGGTGGGGCGGCGCAATCACTCGCCAATCGCCCGGAGAGCCCTCCCGTCTGTCGGCGCGGCGATGAGCGGGCGCTGGCCGCCCGGCTGGGGGCCGAGGTCGTCTGTCCGGGCGTGCTGCGCCTGGTGCGCGAGCAGGCGCTCCACGTGTTGCATGGACATGCGCGCCTTGAACCCGAGCCCGATCCGGTCGCCCTGCTGCTCCCCGATGCGCCGCTGGACCCGGCCCGTTGGGTCGCCATCGACACCGAGACCAGCGGCCTCGCCGGTGGCACCGGCACCTGGGCCTTTGCGGTCGGGGTCGGCCGTTGGCGGGGCGGGCGTATCGAGCTGGTGCAGGTCCTGCTGACCCGGCTCGACGCGGAGGCGGCGTTCCTGCGCTGCATGATGGAGGAACTCGCCGACGCCGAGCTGCTGCTCAGCTACAACGGCAAGGGTTTCGACCTGCCGCTGCTGGCGGCGCGCCTGCGATTGTCGCGACTGGCGGACGGCGGCCTGCCGCGGCTCGCCCACCTGGACTTGTTGCACCCTGTGCGCCGCGCCTTCGCCCGTCGCTGGTCCGATTGCCGCCTGGCGAGCGTCGAGGGGCGGTTGCTCGGGCTAAGGCGCCAGGGCGATCTGCCGGGCGCGGAGGCGCCGGCGGCCTGGCTCGACTGGCTGCGACTGGGCAACGGTCGCCGCCTGGGCGCGGTGCTGGCGCACAATCGGGTCGACCTGCTGTCGGTGATGGCGCTGCCGGCCGCACTCCAGCGCGTCTATCGCAGTCCCACCCGGTTCGATGCCGATGCGGGGCGGATCGCGCGCTGGCATCTGGCACGGAGCGATGTGGTCGCCGCGTTGGAAGTGCTGCAGCCGATCGACGCCTTGGAGCCCGCGGCACGACACCTGCTCGCCCGGCTGCACGCCCGCGCGGGCGGCTGGGGGGCGGCCGTGTCGATCTGGCAGACGATGGCGCAGAGCGGTGATCCCGAGGCGCACGAGGCCCTAGCGAAGCACTTCGAACACCGGGTCGGCGATCCGACAAGGGCGCTGCAACATGCGCACCGGTTACCGCCCGGCGAGGGGCGGGAGCGACGCATCCTGCGACTCCTGGCCAAATCGAGGCGGCGCTGTTGATGCCCCCGCTCGATGCCTATGGTTGAATAATCGACCCGCCCAAGGTCCCTTCCCACTATGCTGCTGACCATCCCGAACCTGCTGAATCCAGCGCAGCTCGACAAGCTGCGCGACATCCTTGCCGCGGGTCGCTTCGTCGACGGTAAGCTCACCGCCGGTTTCGCGGCCGCGCGCGTCAAACGCAATGAGGAACTCGGGCAGGCGCCCGAGCTCTACCAGCGTCTGGTCCGTATCCTGATGCCGAGTCTGGGATACAACGAACGGTTTCGCTTCGGCGCCCTGCCGCATCGGGTCGCCGACCCGATCTTCGCGCGCTATCGGCCGGGCATGACCTACGGCGACCACGTCGATGATCCGATCATGGGCAGCGGTGGTCCGCGTTTCCGCACCGACGTATCCATGACCGTCTTCCTCAACCCGCCCGAGGACTACGACGGCGGCGAGTTGACCATTCGCACGAGCTTCGGCGAACGGCAGGTCAAGCTGCCGGCGGGGGATGCGATGCTCTACCCGAGCTCGAGCCTGCACCGGGTTGCGGAGGTCACCCGCGGCGAGCGCCTGGTGGCCCTGACCTGGATCCAGAGTTACGTGCGGGACCCGGCGCGCCGGGAACTGCTCTACGAGCTGAACCTCGCCCGCGAATACCTGCTGAAGGAGGCCCCGGGGGCGGATCACACCGGACTGGTGGATCGCAGTTATGCCAATCTGGTGCGCATGTGGGGCGAGCTCTAGTCCTGCCGCGCCGAAGATCCGAACCTCACACCCACCGCCGGTTGCTTCCGGATCGTGTTCGTGGTCCTTCGGCGTGGTTGTCCAGGGCGGCGCTCGGCCGGACGCCCGGGGGAGGGGCTGCCGGCGGGAAGCGACTTGAGGTGATCAGGTCTCCAGCGCCTTTGCCTGGCCCTTCATCTTGTTGACGATGGCGTAGACGCCCACGTGCCGATTCGGGCTCAGGTGCTCCTCGAGATGCAGGCCGCCGAAGAGGGCATCCACGTCGGTTTCGCCGATTTCGGTCGCGGTCTTGCCCGAGAACAACTCCACCAGTAGGGCGACGACACCCTTGATGATGGCCGTGTCGCAGTCACCGTAGAAGCGCAGGCGTGGGCTGCCGTCGATGCGTTTCGGCAGCACGTGCACGGTGCTCATGCATTCCATGACCCGGTTTGCATCGGTCTTGTCCGCGGCGTCCATGGCCGGCATACGCTCGCCGAGTTCGACCAGGTACTCGTAGCGCTGGTCCCAGTCGCCGAGGAGTTCGAAGGTGTCGACGATTTCTTCAATTTCGGTGGCGGTGCTCATGCGATCGGGTTCGTGCGCCTGGGCCTGTACAGTGGTGGCCGCCGGCTGCGCCGACGGCCCGGTGTGTCACACGCTGAAGGATTCACCACAGCCGCAGGCGTCCTTGACGTTGGGGTTGCGGAACTCGAAGCCCTCGTTCAGGAGACTCGACTTCACGAAATCGACCTCCATGCCGTCGATACGGGACAGGCTCTCGGCATCGACCACGACCTTGACGCCGTGACTCTCGAAGACCTGATCGCCGTCGGCGACCTCGTCCGCGTAGTCGACGACATAGGCATAGCCGGTACAGCCGCTCTTCTTGGTGCCGATACGAAGCCCGATGCCTTGGCCGCGCTTATCCAGCATGCTGTTGACGTGGCCGGCGGCGGCGTCGGTGAGTATGACTGCCATGGGGATTGCTCCAACTCGGTGTTCAGTGAGGTTTGTTGACGGTAGTAAACCTTTTCCGTGGGCTTTTCAAGGCCGGCAGGGCCACCGACCAGCCAGGGTCGCCAGCCTGTCCCGTCCAACCTCGCACGGGCCCATTCCAATTTCACCCTTCACTCAGTGTCGGTGCTCGCCGGGGTTCGGCGTCGAGCTGAAGACGGACATATCCATCAGGCCGCGCATCAGGTCGGCGCGGGCCTCGATGCCGTCGGTTTCCAGCAGAGCCTGCTTGTCGTCGGCGTCCAGCGGTAGGTGCGCACAGAGCAGGTTCACGAGATCAAGGTCGGCCATCTTGGAAATGTCCTCCCAGGGCACCTCCACGCTGCGGCGGTCGCAGAAGGCGCGCAGGGAGCCGAGGAATCGCTCCCGGTCCTGGATGTCGCTGCCCTCGTCGGCGTAGTCCTCGCGGAAGTGGCTCCAGTCGGGGTGAATCCGGCGGTAGCCGTCGACCTCCGGCAGCTCCGCGGCGACCCGGAATCGGCACAAACCGGTCAGTACCATGACGATGCGCCCGTCGTTGGTCTCGCTGTAGGAGGTGACGCGCCCCGCGCAGCCAATGGAGTGTATGGCCGGTCGCTCGTCGGCGTCGGCGTCGCCGCTGGGCTGCACCATGCCGATCAGGTGATGCGCGGCTAGGGCCGCATCCACCATGTTCAGGTATCTGGGCTCGAAGATATTTAGCGGAAGCTGCACGCCAGGCAGGACGACGGCACCGCTGAGCGGGAAGATCGGCAGCTCGTTCGGCAGATCCTCATAGGCTTGCAGAAAGGGGCTTCGCACGGCTCGGTTCCCGTTGTGTGGTTCAATGGCGACCGGCGCGGGCCACCCTGAGGGCGGAGACATGGGGGCGCTGTTCGCCTCTGCCAGTATCAACAGGCCCGGATCGGCCCTGGCGCTGGCGGCGCATGCGCCTGGTGCATCAACTTTTTTGCCCAGACGCCTGCCCCGACTCTGGGATGTGCGCAAGGGACGGCGTTGTTGGGACAGTTTGCGGGGGCGTTTCCGACGACTTGGCCGGGGCGACTTGACAGCCTACAGTCGCAGCCCCTAACCTAGGGGGCTGTTTTTCGCATAGACCAGCCCATGGATCTCTCCGCTATCCGGGCCCCCGTCTCCGCTGATCTCCAGGCCGTCGACAAGCTGATTCTTCAGCGCCTGCAGTCGGACGTGGTCCTCATCAACCAGATCGGACACTACATCGTCGGCAGCGGCGGAAAGCGTCTGCGCCCGTTGCTCGTGCTGCTCGCCGCGAAGGCTTGCGGTTACAGCGGCGAGCGCCACCTCGACTTGGCCGCTGTGGTCGAGTTC
Source organism: Thiohalocapsa sp. (assembly GCA_028277725.1). GTDB lineage: Bacteria > Pseudomonadota > Gammaproteobacteria > Chromatiales > Chromatiaceae > Thiohalocapsa. Next base: position 18,485 of record JANQFX010000094.1, on the reverse strand, counting down.
ATCCACACCGCGACGCTCCTGCACGACGACGTGGTCGACGGTTCGGAACTACGCCGGAATCGCGATACCGCCAATGCCGTCTGGGGCAACGACGCGAGCGTTCTGGTGGGCGACTTCCTCTATTCGCGTGCCTTCGAGATGATGGTGGAGGTCGGCATCATGCGCGTCATGGATGTCCTGTCCCACGCGACCAACCGCATTGCGGAAGGCGAAGTCCTCCAGCTGATGAATACCCACGATGCGGACACCGACGAGTCGCGCTACATGGAGGTCATCCAGCGCAAGACGGCGACGCTCTTCGAAGCGGGTACCCGGCTCGGCGCCCTGCTTGCGGAGGTGCCGCGGGAGCTGGAGGACCAGGTCGCGGCCTTCGGTCTGCATCTGGGTGTCGCCTTCCAGCTCGTGGACGACGCCCTGGACTACGAGTCCGACAGCGAGACCATCGGCAAGCACATAGGCGACGACCTCGAGGAAGGTAAGCCCACCCTGCCGGTCATCCGCGCGATGCAGGTCGGAACCGATGCCCAGCGCGCGATGCTGCGAAAGGCCATCGAGGACGGCGGCCGGGAGCGCATCGACGATGTCGTCGAAGCCATTGTCGCCACGGATTCGCTCGGCTATACTATTCAGCTTGCCAGGGCACAAGCGGAGTTGGCGCGGGCAAGCCTGCAAGGGCTTCCCGATTCCGATGCCAAGCAAGCGCTGGAGGCGACCGCCGAGTTTGCTGTTGCCAGAACCCACTGATCTCGTCTCGCGTCGAGATTGATGCATGAAGCGATTCCCGGCCGTTTCATCGGGTTGCAAGGCCGATGCATCCAAGCCTAAGGGGATCAGCGTCCCCTGTTGCGCTGGCCGCATCGGCAATGCAGTCGCTCTAGCGACACGAAACGCGAACCACACCTCGGGGTGTAGCTCAGCCTGGTAGAGCACTGTCTTCGGGAGGCAGGGGTCGAAGGTTCGAATCCTTTCACCCCGACCATATTCTCAGCTGAATCAGCTAATTAAAGGCCGGCACTCGCCGGCTTTTTTCTTGCGTGACTTCTGCGCGTGAAGGTCTGTGCACGTGTGCTGTCGCTCAGCCCCGTCAGCTCGCTCGGGTCCATGAGGTCGGACTGGTTCAGGATGAGCGGATGCCCGTTGCGCGCAGCAACGGACAACGGGCCACGCACGACCTGCGTCGAGCCGTTGATGAGCCCGAACTGGTGGATCAGCGCATTCAGCTCCTTTCGCCCGTGACAGGCGACGCTCTGGAACGGCTAGCTGAGCCTGGCCGCGACCTGCGTGACCAACGACGTCTTCTTAGCATTAGTGGGGCCAGTGAGTGACAGCCCATCACCGCTGGCGCCATGCAGCTAGGCCACGACGTCACGCAGCAGCTCGCCGCGGAGGACCGACGGCGGCTTCATGTAGAGCTGCGTAAGAGTGTGGTCAGCATAGCCAAGAACGTCCAGGCCAGGACGGGCCTTCACGCCCGTGGTCTTGGCAGCATCGGAGCGTTGCGCGGCGGTCATCGTATTCTCCGGGGCATCGCTATAGCGCAGCCTTGCCGTGGTCTGACGGCAGGCGAGTCGATGGATCAGGCAAAAGAAAAGGCCGAACGGCGAACCGTTGCGGCCTCGATGTAGGGCCAGCAGCGCGGCTGCACTGTGCCCAGCTGTGGCGCCATTCGACTCAGCGCGCTGCGCGCCTTTGGCGACTGTGGCCTCGGGACACTGCGCCGGATGGCGTGGTCGGGTGTGCTCGGCTTCCTTTCGAGTGTTTCTCGGCTTCAATCGACCGTTCGTCTATGCCCCGACTAATCTAGTGGTAGCAGTCGACGTGCCAGGTTGAGATCGTTCTATTATTCAGCGGCTTGGATGTCCTGCGCCCGGTCCTAGGGCTGCGGTCTTTGCAAACAGCGATGCGTTCTGCGGCACTCTTCCCAGAACGCCAAGCAGGCAGGTATCGGCGCGTTGTCCCGGAGCGCGTCGCAGCGCTGGATGCGAAGCTCCAGCGGTTGATCCTAGAGCGCGGGCAAGATTCAGTGGGGATCAAGCTGCAGCATAGAACGTCGAGATTTCCTCGGCCGACCGGTGTTGTCACCGCGTGACGTTGGTCAACCCGCAGGCAACCGCCACACGCGTTCTGTCGGGAGGCAGGGGGCGAAGGTTGGAATCATCTCAGCCAGCCAAGCACTAAGAAACGCCGGCAATCGCCTGCGTACTTTTTGCCTCATCCCCGATATCGGTGCTTGTACTGACGCGCTCAGGGCGTCGTTGTTGAGTTCTCGAGACGCGCGCGATGGCGGCAGTTGCGATCGCGACAAGGACAAGGACAAGGACAAGGACAAGGACAACGACGACGAGCCCAGCGTGTTCGCCTCAGGTCGGCGCCGTTGTGTCAAGCCGAACGTTCGACTGGACTATGCGCGGGCGGCCTGTGATATGGTCCATCCAACGGTGGCCGAGAGGTTGCCCCGTCGAGCCCTGTCGATGTAGGTGGGGCCCAGTTGCGCATACCCAGTCGAGTCGTCCCAAGGTGTTTTCACGTCGTACCCGCCAGGTTGTTGCCGCGGGCGTGCCGCGCTTTAGGCTGAAGAAGGGACTCGATATTCCCCTCAGCGGTGTGCCTGCACCCGTCGCGGATCCACTGCACATCGAGCCGGCCCGTCCCGTGCGTCGCGTTGCCTATGTCGGCCTCGACGTCCGCGGCCCCAAGCGCCTGCCGACGCTCGAGGCCGAAGTCGGCGACCGCGTTCGGCTCGGCCAGCCGCTGACACGCCGCAAGGCCTATCGCCAGGTGGTGGGGACAGCCCCCGGCACCGGCGTCATCGAGGCCATCCATCGCGGGCCGCGCAGGGTGCTCGAGACCATCGTCATCCGGCTCGACGACGCCGAGGCGCCGCCGGAGGCAGTGGCATCCGGGGATGTCTCGCACGAGGATGTGGAGCAAGAGACCTTCAACCGCTACGGCGCGGCGGAGATCGCCGGGCTGAACCGGACCCAGGTCATCGAGAACCTCACCGCGTCCGGCGCCTGGCTGGCGCTACGCACGCGCCCCTTCAGCATGATCGCCGACCCCGGCCGACAGCCGGCGGCGCTGTTCGTCACGGCCATGGAGAGCCAGCCCCTGGCGCCGGACCCGATACCGCTGATCCGCGCCGCCGGCGAGGCCTTCAGCGACGGACTCCTGTGCCTCGCGAAGCTCACCGATGGTGCGCTCTGGGTCTGCACCCGCCCGGACGCGGCGCTTCCGCTGCCGACGGGCCCGACCGCAGAAACCGGCGCGGACGTCGACATCCGCGCCGACATCCGTCTGGCCGAGTTCGAGGGTCCGCACCCCGCGGGGCTGCCGGGCACGCACATCCACCTGTTGCGCCCGGCCAGTCTGACGCATGAGGTCTGGCACATCGGCTGGCAGGACGTGATTGCCATCGGTCGGCTGTTCCGAACCGGTCGCATCGACCCGACGCGCATCGTCTCCCTGGCGGGGCCCATGGTGGCCCAGCCCCGGGTCCTGCGCACCCGAGCCGGTGCCAGCACCAACGACCTCATCGACGGTGAACTCCTCGGCGCACGGGAGGCGCGGGTCATCTCCGGCTCCGCGCTCACGGGCCGGCAGGCTGTCGGCAGCAGTGCCTACCTCGGACGCTTCCACAACCAGATCACCGTCTTGCCGGAGGGGCGAGAACGGCAACTGCTCGGCTGGGCGACACCGGGCCGCGGGCGCTACTCCGCGTTGAACCTGTTCTTGTCGCGTCGACACGGCGCGGAGCGCTTGGGCCTCGGCACCTCGCTGCAGGGCAGTCCCCGCGCCATGGTGCCGGTGGGCGCCTACGAGCGAGTCAACCCGCTGGATCTGCTGCCGACGCCCCTGTTGCGGGCGCTGATCGTCGACGACATCGAGTCCGCCGAGGCCCTCGGCGCACTGGAACTCGACGAGGAGGATCTGGCCCTGTTGAGCTTCGTCGATTGCGGCAAGCACGACTACGGCCCCGCATTGCGGCGCAATCTGGACCAGATTCGGCGCGAGCAGTCGTGATGCGCCTGCCCCGCGAGACGCCGATGACCGGGCGATCCCCCGAGGTCCCCTCGAGTCCATTCGGAGCCCCAAGTATCAGGCGACTTCCATGAGTCAGGCCCTTCGCAAGTTCCTCGACCGTCAGGGGCGCCACTTCCAGACCGGTGGCCGCTTCGAGCGCTTCGGCGCCGTTTTCGAGCTGGTGGACACCTTTCTGTACACGCCTTCCACGGTCACCGCCCGTGCGCCGCATGTGCGCGATGGAATCGACCTGAAGCGGGTCATGATCTTCGTCTGGTTCGCGGTCATTCCCGCGGCCCTGTTCGGCATGTTCAATGTCGGCCTGCAGGCCAACCAGGCCATGGCGTCAATGGGTCTGGAGGCGGTGTCGGGCTGGCGCGGTGCCGTGCTGCCGCTACTCGGCGCCGGCGGCTATGACCCCACCAGCCCCTGGGACAACTTTTGGCACGGCGCCGTGTATTTCCTGCCCATCTACGCCGTGACCATGGCGGCCGGTGGATTCTGGGAGGTGCTGTTCGCCACCGTGCGCAACCACGAGGTCAACGAGGGCTTCCTGGTCACCTCGATCCTGTTCGCGCTGACCCTGCCGCCGGATATCCCGCTGTGGCAGGTCGCCTTGGGCATGTCCTTCGGCGTCGTCATCGGCAAGGAGGTCTTCGGCGGCACCGGTAAGAACTTCCTCAATCCCGCGCTTACGGGCCGAGCCTTCCTGTTCTTCGCCTATCCCGGCGACATCTCGGGCGACGGCGTCTGGACGGCCGTCGACGGCTTCAGCGGCGCCACACCGCTGATGCTCGCGGCGCAGGGCGGCGTCGAGGCCATCCAGGCCGCAGGCGTCACCTGGTGGAGCGCCTTTATCGGCACCATCCAAGGCTCCATCGGCGCGACCTCGACGCTGTTCATCATCGTCGGCGCGGGCTTCATACTCTTCACCGGGGTCGCCTCCTGGCGGATCATGGCGGGCGTCTTGCTCGGCGTGATCGCGACGGCCCTCCTGTTCAATATGCTCGGCAGCGACACCAATCCCGCCTTCGGGGTGCCCTGGCACTGGCACCTGGTGCTGGGAGGGCTGGCCTTCGGGCTCGTGTTCATGGCAACCGATCCGGTGTCCGCCTCCATGACCGAGACGGGCAAATGGATCTACGGCTTCCTCATCGGCTTCATGACCGTTCTGATCCGTGTGCTGAACCCGGCCTATCCGGAGGGCATCATGTTGGCGATCCTGTTCGGCAATCTGTTCGCGCCGCTGATCGATTGGTTCGTGGTGCAAGCCAATGTCCGCCGCAGGAGGCGACGCGATGTCTAGCCCCGCTCTCCTGCAACCCTTGCGTGCCCTGTTCGCGCTCCCCAACGACGACCCACGCAAGACCCTGGCGGTGGCCGTGACCCTGTGCCTGGCCTGCTCCGTGGTGGTGTCCGCCACCGCTGTGACGCTGCGCCCGTTGCAGGCGCGAAACGCCGCGTTGGAATTGCAACGCGAGGTGGTCGAGGTCGCCGGCCTCGGTGACTCGGGTCTGGGGCTGGCGCAGGCCTTCGAGCGGATCGAGACCGCCCTCGTGGACCTGGGCACCGGAGCACTCGTCGACGACGCCGACGTGGCCACCTACTCCTATCGCGACGCGGCGCTGGACATGGCACGCAGCACGGCCTTGGAGGACGACCCCGCGGGCATTCGTCGGCGACCGGATCACATGCCGGTGTATCTGGTGCGCGAGAACGGCAGCCTCACGACCGTCATCCTGCCGGTCTACGGCAAGGGGCTCTGGTCCACCATGCACGGCCTGTTGGCACTCGCGCCCGACGGGCGCACCGTCGAAGCGCTCAGCTTCTACGAGCAACGCGAGACGGCCGGACTCGGCAGCGAGGTCTCGAGCCCGCGTTGGCTCGGTCAGTGGCCGGGCAAGACGGTGATCGGACCGGACGGCGCGCCGGTGATCGAGGTCGCCAAGGGCCGAGCCGATCCAAACTCCCCGGACGCGCAACGCCGAGTGGACGGCCTCTCCGGTGCCACCCTGACCGCCAACGGCGTCGAGCGGCTGATGCGGTTCTGGCTCGGCGCGCAGGGGTATGGGCCCTTCCTGGCGCGGCTGCGTTCTGGTGGAGTCTGAGCTTAGAAGTTCGAGGTATGACGGCCGGCGAAGTGGGACGCGGTGCGTCCGGAGCGATCATGAACGGTACAGACAGCAAGCTCCTCGTCGAGCCCATCGTCGACAACAACCCCATTACGCTGCAGATCCTCGGCATCTGCTCGGCGTTGGCGGTGACGACCAAGCTCGCGCCGGCCATCACCATGAGCATCGCGCTGACGGCGGTGTTGGTCGGCGCCAGTGTCATCATCAGCCTGATCCGGGAGCACATGCCGAGCAGCATCCGGATCATCATCCAGATGACCATCATCGCGTCCCTGGTCATCGTCGTGGACCAGGTGTTGCAGGCCTTTGCCTACGAGCTCTCCAAGCAGCTGTCGGTCTTCGTCGGGCTCATCATCACCAATTGCATCGTCCTCGGCCGTGCGGAGGCCTTCGCGTCCAAGAACCCACCCTGGCCGAGCTTCCTCGACGCGCTCGGCCACGGCCTCGGCTACAGCCTGATCCTGATCACGGTGGCGGCCCTCCGCGAGCTCCTCGGCTCCGGCGCGCTGCTCGGGGTGCAGGTGCTGCCGTTGCTCGAGGACGGCGGCTGGTATCAGCCCAACGGCCTGATGCTGCTGGCGCCGGGCGCGTTCTTCATCATCGGGCTCATGATCTGGGCCATCCGCACCTGGCGGCCGCTTCAGGTGGAGAAGCCCGAGTACCGTATCAACGTCGTGCATCGCACCGAGGTCGAGTGATGCCGATGCAATCGCCCCCGCGCGCCGCGTCGCCGGCAGTCCGGACCCGCCGACTGGAGGTCTCCGCCTGATGGAGCACTACCTCTCCCTGCTGTTCAAGGCGGTCTTCGTCGAGAACCTGGCGCTATCGTTCTTCCTCGGCATGTGCACCTTCCTGGCCGTGTCCAAGCGCATCGCGACGGCGCTGGGCCTCGGGCTTGCGGTGATCGTGGTGCAGACCATCACGGTGCCGGTGAATGCGATCATCCATCAGTACCTGCTGCAGGACGGCGCCCTGGCTTGGCTCGGGCTGAGCGATCTCGACCTGTCCTTCCTCGGGCTCATCACCTACATCGGTGTCATCGCGGCGATGGTGCAGATCCTGGAAATGACCCTGGATCGGTACTTCCCGGCGCTGTATCAGGCGCTGGGCATCTTCCTGCCACTGATCACCGTGAACTGCGCCATCCTCGGCGGCTCGCTATTCATGGTCGAGCGCGGCTACGACGTCACCGAGAGCGTGGTGTACGGGTTCGGCACCGGCGTCGGCTGGGCCCTGGCCCTGGTGCTGCTGGCCGGCATCCGGGAAAAGCTCAAATACAGCGATGTGCCCGATGGGCTGCAGGGGCTCGGTGTCACCTTCATCACCACCGGGCTCATGGCGATGGCGTTCATGTCCTTCTCCGGGATCAGTCTGTAACGGAATCTCGCTATGCTCACCCTCGCCCTCGGCATCCTGGTTTTCACCGCCGTCGTGCTGATGCTGGTGACGGTCATCCTGGGCACCCGCAAGCTGCTGGTGCCGAGCGGTGACGTGCACATCGACATCAACGAAGAGCGCGATGTGGTCAGCCACGCGGGTCGGAAGCTGCTCGGTGCCCTCGCCGATGCCGGCCTCTTCGTGCCCTCCGCCTGTGGTGGTGGCGGTACCTGCGGGCAGTGCCGGGTCAGGGTCCTGGAGGGCGGCGGCGAGCTGTTGCCCACCGAGGCAAGCCTGATCAATCGGCGCGAGGCCGCCGAGGGTTATCGGCTCTCCTGCCAGGTGGCCATCAAGGAGGACCTGCGCATCGAGTTGCCGCGGGAGGTCTTCGGCGTGCGGCGCTGGCAGTGCCGCGTGCGCTCCAACCGCAGTGTTTCCACCTTCATCAAGGAGCTGGTGCTGGAGCTGCCGCCGGGGGAAGACGTGGCCTTCCGCGCCGGCGGCTATATCCAGATCGAGTGCCCGCCGTACCACCTCGATTTCCGCGACTTCGACATCCCCGAACACCTGCGCGGCGACTGGGACAAGTACGACCTCTGGAAGCTCCAGGCGAGCAGCAAGCACCGAGTGACCCGTGCCTACTCCATGGCCAATTATCCAGGCGAGGCGGGCATCATCATGCTCAACGTGCGCATCGCCACGCCGCCGCCGGATCACCCGGAGGTGCCGCCGGGCATCATGTCCAGCTACATCTTCGGCCTGAAGTCGGGCGACGAGGTGACCATCTCCGGCCCCTTCGGCGAGTTCTTCGCCAAGGAGACCGACGCCGAGATGATCTTCGTCGGCGGCGGTGCCGGCATGGCGCCCATGCGCAGCCACATCTTCGACCAGCTCAAGCGGCTCGACAGCAGGCGTCGCATGAGCTTCTGGTACGGCGCCCGCAGCCGACGCGAGATCTTCTACCAAGACGACTTCGATGCCCTGGCCCGCGACCACGACAGCTTCGACTGGCATGTGGCCCTGTCCGACCCGCTGCCGGAGGACGACTGGCAGGGGCCGACCGGCTTCATCCACCAAGTCCTCTTCGAGCGCTATCTCCAGGCCCACCCGACGCCGGAGGACTGCGAGTACTATCTCTGCGGGCCGCCGATGATGACCGCCGCCGTCATCGGAATGCTGTACGGCATGGGCGTCGAGGACGACAACATCCTGCTCGACAACTTCGGCGGGTGATCCCGATGCTGGAACTGCTCTTCGCCCTGCTGATCTTTCCGCTCGCCGTCGGCGGGCTCGCGCTCAAGGTGCTCGCCGGCCGTCCGGGTATCACCGGGAGCTGCGGCGGTCTCAACCGGGTGCCGGGCCTCGAGTCCGATTGCGGCGGTGCCTGTCGCCGCACCGGGCAGGCTTGTCCCAATCGGCGAAGCTAGTCCAAAGACGCCGAAGCACGACCAACAGGCTCGACCCTTTCTCGTTGGCGTTGTCGTAATCGCCACCATCGCCGAAGTCCTGACGAGTACTCGAGTACGACAGGGACCACTGTCCGGAAGAAGCCAGCGGTGGGCCCTGCTTGCGGAACTCCGGCGCGGCAGTACTATGCTCCCTGTCAGAGTCCTTGGCCGAGGAGGAGCCCCGCATGTTAGAGACCAAGACGGCGAAAGAGGCCATGTCGCGCCACCTGGTGACCCTGCACCCCGATATGGATGTGCTGGAGGCGCTGCGCGTGCTGGTGCAGCAGCGGATCTCCGGCGCCCCGGTGATCGATCAGGTCGGCAACCTCGTCGGCATGCTCACCGAGCGGGATTGCATGCACGTCGCGCTCGACGCGGGCTACTTCAGCGAGGACGGCGGCCGGGTCGCCAACTTCATGACCAGCGAACCCGTCACCGTCGAGGCGCACACGCCGGTGACCGAGATCGCCGAGCGCTTCGCCAAGGGCCACTTCCGGCGCTTTCCGGTGATGGAGCAGGGCAGGCTCATCGGGATCATCAGTCGCCGCGACGTACTGAAGCAGCTCGAGGCCGCCTGGCAGCCGGACCGTCAACGCATCTGAGTCGGTGCAGTTCAGCCCCGTCGCGTGGCGTCAATAGGGGCCGGGTTGCGTTCATCGTCGCAACCAGACCACCGCGAGCCCGGCCAGCGCGATGCACACGCCGCCCGTCAACTCGGCCGTTCCCAGGGACTCACCGGCCAGCAGTGCGGCCGACACCGCACCGACCACCAACTCGAACAATAGGAGCACCGAGGAGCGCTGCAACGGGAGGTTGCTGATGCCGAACTGGGTCGCGGCGATCATGCTACTGAGCCACAGCACGCCGACCGCGAGCGCTGCCGGCAGGGCCCACCAGGGCGCAGCGAAGCCGCTGCCGAGCGAGAGCGCCGCAGCGCCTGCCAACGGCGGCACCAGGACGCAGGTGGCCAGGTTCTTGAGTGCGCCCGGCAGTTCGGTCGCGGCTCGCAGCTGGACGTTGGTCAGGGCAAAGCTCACTCCGGCGACCAGCCCCAGCAGGTCGACGGGGCTGAAGGCGGGCGGCAAGCCGGCCGCGGAGCCCGGCGCCAGCATGAAACCTGCGCCGATCAGGGCCAGCGCCAGCGCGGGTAGGGTCACCGGCAGGATACGCTCGCCGAGTATCACCCGGCCGAGCAGCACGGCCCATACCGGCGACAGGTAGAAGAGGATCATCACGCGAGCCACCTCGCCCTCGATCATGCCTAGGCCGAAGGTGATGCCCGATACCGCCGCCGACAGGCCGATGCCGACGAGCCGCCAGCGCGCCGCCAGGGCCGTGCGCCAATGGCACCGCGCGAGGAAGCCGAGCGCACCGGTGCCGCCGATGTAGATCACGGCCAAGGCCCAAAGACCGCCGAGCCCGAGCTGATCCAGCCAGCGCAGCGGTAGCCAGTACAGGCCCCAAAGGGCAGAACCCGCAAGCATCACGGGCACCACCAGCGCCTCGCTCGGCGGTTGGTGTCCGCTCGCCTGGACGCCCTTGGCCTGAATGTCCGTGCCGCTCGGTTGCTGTTGGCTCATGTCTTGCCGCTCCCGGCGGACTCCTGAGGATGGATCGGGTATCGCGCAGCGCCCGGGCTGCCGGTTCTTGCGCTACGGTCGGTAGCGGGCAGACACAAGTGGCCGGTCGCGCAGGCGGCGGCAGCATAGCCAGCCACGAGCGACCGCTCCATAGGCGGCGCATCCGTGCGGGATTGCGCTCATGTCGGCTATCGTCCCCGGCGACGAATTCGGCGACAATGTCGGGATGATCGAAGACACGTTGGACTATGACGACGACACGTCCGAGGGTCCGAGCAAGAGCGCCCGCAAGCGCGAGCGACTGGCCTTGCAGGACCTCGCCGAAGACATGCTCGGTCTGCCGCATGCCCAGCTCGACGGGCTGGGGCTCGGCGCGGATACCTGGGTCGCCATCGAGGAGACGGCGCGCATCAAGGATCGCCGGGCCATGCGTCGGCACGTCAAGCGCGTCGCCAACTGCCTGGCGCGGGAGAATACCGAGCCCCTGCAGGCCCTGCTCGACGCCCGTCAGCAAAAGGCCCGCCTCGCCGCTGCTCGTCACCACCAGATCGAGCGCTGGCGGGAGCGGCTCATCGACGAGGGCGATGTGGCCCTGACAGAGTTCCTGGACTCCTGCCCCGGGGCCGATCGCCAGGCGCTGCGAACCCTGGTGCGTGCCGCCCAGCGCGACGCCGCTCGCGGCAAACCGGATGCGCCCCGCAAGCTGTTCCGGCAGTTACGTGAACTGATGGATGCCGCCGCCGACTGACGGGCGATCCCGGCCGTGTCATTTGCACCTGGCCGATGCCCAACCGCATGCGGTCTCACCTGCCTGACTTGCCCGACCCGCCTCATCGGGGCCATTCGCCCTCCTCACCATGACCGAACGACTTCTTCACACCGCCGCCACGCCCTTCGAGGCCGCGCTACGTGTCCCGGTGCTGCCGGCGGAGCGCCGCGCCCGGCGCCTGCACGGTCACAGTTACACCGCGCGCGTCCGCGCCGAGCTGCCGATGGGCTGGAATGCATCCAAGGCTGGTTTCCCGGGCGCCGAGACCCAGGCGTTGCGGACGGCCCTGCAGGAGGCCGTCGCGCCGCTGGACTACGCCGACCTCAACGCCCACCTCCCCAACCCCACCGACGAGAACCTCGCCCGCTGGCTGCACCGGCGCTTGGGGGCCGCGGGCGTGCCCGGCGTCACCACGGTGGGCATCCGCAGCACCGCCGACACCGGCGCCGACCTGGCTCCGGACGGGCATGCACACCTCTGGCACCTGTTCCGATTCGAAGCCGCGCACCGGCTGCCGCAGGTGCCCGAGGGGCACCCCTGCGGTCGCATGCATGGCCATGGCTTCGAGGTCATCCTGCACGTGGAGCAGGACGTCTCCGGCGCCGACATGGGCATGGCCTTCGAGCGCATCGCGGACCTGTTCGCCCCGGTGCATGCCGAACTCGACCACGCCTGCCTCAACGACATCGCGGGCCTCGAGAACCCCACCAGCGAGCTCCTTGCACATTGGCTCTGGCGGCGCCTCGAGCCGCTGATGCCGGCCCTGTCCTGGATCACCGTCTACGAGACCGCCACCGCCGGCTGCCACTTCGACGGCCGCCACTACCGCATCTGGAAGGAGCTGAGCTTCGAGTCCGCCCTGCGCCTGACGCAGGCGCCGGCGGGCGATCGGCGTCGCCGGCTGCACGGGCATAGTTACCTGCTGCGCCTGCATCTGCGCGCGGAGCTGGACCAGCTGCTGGGCTGGACCGTCGACTACGGCGACGTGAAGCGGCTGTTCCGGACCGTCTACGATCGCCTCGACCACCACCGCCTGGACGATCTCCCCGGCGCGACCGGCGCCGATCCCGCCGGCCTGGCGCGCTGGATCAGGGCGCAGGCCGCCCCGGATCTGCCCTGGATGGACCGCATTGACCTGCAGCAGACCCCGGGCTGCGGCGCCCTGCTGAGCTGGGGTGAGCTAGGCCCGGCGCTGCCGGCCTGATCCTGATAGACCCCGAGCATTCGTCGCGCCGTGAACTTCGCGTACCACATCAAGGAGTGCTTCCCGACCCTGCAGGGGGAGGGCGCCCGCGCAGGCCGCGCGGCGGTGTTCCTGCGCTTTATGGGGTGCAATCTCTGGTCCGGGCGGGAGCAGGACCGCTCGAAGGCCGTCTGTACCTTCTGTGATACGGACTTTCGCGGTGTGGATGGTCCGGGTGGAGGCCGTTTCGCCGATGCCGAGGCCCTCGCCGACCATGTCGCGGCGTGCTGGCGCTCCGGCACCTCGGACGCGTCCGGGCACTATGTGGTCTGCACCGGCGGCGAGCCGCTGCTGCAACTCGACGCGCCGCTCATCGATGCCCTGCATGGACGCGGGTTCGAGGTCGGGGTGGAGACCAACGGAACCCTTGCGGCGCCGCCGGGCCTGGACTGGGTCTGTGTCAGTCCCAAGGCCGGAGCGCCCTTGGTGCAGCGGCAGGGCGATGAGCTCAAGCTGGTTTTCCCGCAGGACGCGGTGGCGCCCGAGCACTTCGAGGGGCTCGCGTTTCGACACTTCTTCCTGCAACCCATGGACGGCGACCAGGTGGATGCCAACACGGTCGCGGCCGCAGCCTACTGCCGGGTGCACCCGCGTTGGCGGCTCAGCGTGCAGATGCACAAACTCATCGGCATACCCTGAGGCGCAACGCTGGTCGTTGGCGCTCGGGCGCCAGGAGGGCCCGGCCGGCGCGGTCACTTGGCGCGCAGACTCCGGATGTTGCCGAAGTCGTAGAACCGCTCCGCCGGGATGGTCTCGCCGAACATCCTGACCTCGGTGAGCAGGGTGATTCCGTGCTTGCTCAGCCCCGTGAGTTTGCCCTCTCGGCGCTTGCCCTTGTTGTCGATCATGACGACTGGGTGCTCCAGCAGTCCGCCGTACAGCGTCATGGGCGATGCGGGGCCAGGTGTTGGCGCTGCGACAGACTCTAGGCTCGGCGGCGGGGGCAGACCCACGGACAGTGGCGCGATGTCCTGTGCCGGCGCTGGCGCCGGCGCCGATGCCGACGCGACGGGTGGTGTGTCCTGGGTCCGTTCGACCTCGGCCCGTCCGGGCTGTGACTGCTCGACCCGCGTATGCTCGAACTCGCGAGGCAAGTTCGCAGCCTGCACCTCCGCGCCGGGTTCTTGGATCATGGAGGTCGGCGGGGGCGGGGTCTCGCCCAACCACCAGAAACTGATGGCGGGCGCCGGCGCTTGTGTGCTCTCCACTCCGTCGGCGGTCGATTCCACGTGTTGCGTCGGGGCCGAGGTGTCTGGTGCACCCGATGCCTCGACCGTCTGTGTTTGTGGGGTGTGCATGGCCGCCCTTTGCGGGCTCAGCTCCAGCCTTGCCGAGACGGCCCAAGCGCCGGTGGCCAGCACCAACACCAGTGCCGCGGTCGTCCAGCGGGGGCCTGGCGCCCGACGAAGCACGAAACGACGCCAGCTGAGGCCCAGTCCCAAGGCGAGCAGAATGGACGAACCGGTCAGCAGCCAACTGGTGAGGGTGCCGGGCAGGACGCGGGCGTTGATCTCCAGGTAGCCGGCATAGCTCAACGCGCAGACGGCGAGTATGCCCAGGGCCTGCTGATAGGGGCGATCGAAGGGCCGCGGCGGGGTTGCGGGCCCGGCGGCGACCGGCGACTCCGGCTCGGCGGGCACCATCGGCGCTGCTATGAAGTCTTCCGGCGTGAGCTGCTCAATCTCTGCCGCCAGCGCCGCGATGCCGACCGCCGCATCCATGTCACCTGCCTGTGCCGCCGCCTGCGCGAGGCTGGCGGCGGTGGACATGGCCTGCCGCTGGTCCCACGGCGGATTGCGGCCCGCCTCCAAGTCCTCGAAGGCACGCAGCAAGGGCTCCATCAGCACGGCCACATCGCGGGTGCTATGTCGGGCGATCGTCCTCAGCTCCGCGAGGATCTGGGCAACGGAAACGGACATGTGCGTCGGCTCGAAAGCGCATTGTTCTATCCGATGCGCCCCTCCGGGCGTCGCCGCATCGGGAGCGGCATTAGGCGCTGCCGTGCGTCATCACCGATCGAGGGGCGTCTCGAAGACTGCCACAGGGTAGTCTCCCTGGGTTCCCAGAGCTAAGCGTAGTCGCTGACGCCCAAGATTGCCTTGCGGAAATTCTGGTTATTCCAGACCTGCGTCTCACGCAGGGTGTCTGTTCGCGGTCGGTGTCGATCATCGCGTCACTGCTCCATCGTGGAGGGGCGACGCCCGGTCGTGCGTCTAGGCCTGCTTGGAGCATGGTGTTTTGTGAGCGTCCACTGCAATACTGTCGGCCCCACAGCGCACCATCCTTCGGTCAAGTCCCATGCCTCGCCCATCCTCGTTCGCCGACGCCATCGTGCTGCTGTCCGGTGGTCTCGACTCCGCCACCGTCCTGGCCATCGCCCGCGCCCGGGGCCACCGCTGCCACGCCCTCAGCGTCGATTATGGCCAGCGCCACCGTGCGGAGCTGGACGCCGCGCGTGACCTCGCGCGGGCAGTCGGCGCTGCCTCCCACGTGGTGGTGCCCATGGACCTGCGCGGTATCGGCGGCTCAGCCCTCACCGATCCGGGCATCGACGTGCCCGAGACGCCCGGCAGCGGTATCCCCGTCACCTATGTGCCCGCGCGTAACACCGTCCTGCTGGCCCTCGCCCTCGGTGCCGCTGAAGTCCGCGGGGCGGCGGACATCTTCATCGGCGCCAACGCCGTCGACTACTCGGGCTACCCGGATTGCCGCCCGGAGTTCATCGACGCCTTCCGTTCGCTGGCACGTCTCGCCACCAAGGCCGGTGTGGAGGGCGCAGAGATTCGCATCCACACGCCACTGATCCAACTCAGCAAGGCGGACATCATCCGCAGAGGCACCGAACTCGGCGTCGACTTCGCGCGGACGGTCTCCTGCTACCAGGCCGACGCACAGGGCCGCGCCTGCGGGTGCTGCGACTCCTGCCGCCTACGCGCCGAGGGCTTCAGGTCCGCCGGTCTGCCGGATCCGACCCGCTATGTCTGAGCCTCGACCTCGACCTGGTGCATCGGGACACCTGCCGCCTGGAGCGCTTCCGCGCACGCCCGTGCCGCCGATGCCGGTCCGGCGATGTAGTAGCGCGGGTCGTGGAGCGCCGGCAGGTCGACCTGGAGCAGGGCCGCCACATCCGCCGGCGCCGCATCCACCAGCGGCGTAAAGGCGAAGTTGTCCAGCGTCTCCCTCAGCGCCCGGCACCAGCGTTCGTGGTAATGGCCGCCGGGCGCGTCGACGCTCCAGTAGAGGTGGAAGGCCTCGATCTGGTCGATGGAGATGGCGTGCTCGATCAGGCTCTTGACGGGTGCGATCCCGTCGCCGATGGCGATGAACACCGCCGGCGCCGTGGATGACTCATCGAGCACGAAGTCGCCGACCGGTCCCTGCACCCGGATCATCTGTCTTATCGGGCGGTGCCGGAACAGCTGTTCGCCGAAGGCGTCGCCGCCGCGGCGCAACGAGAACTGCAGGTTGCGCCCGTTGCACGGACAGGAGGCGATGGGCAACTCCCGCGATGCGCCGTCCTCCAGGCTCAGCAGCACCCGCTGCCCGGCCATGAAGCGCAGCGTCTGCGTGCGCGGCGTCTGCACATGCAGCAGCATCAGCTCGTCGCCCTCGGGTTCCAGCTTGCGGATCTGGGCGCGGATATCCTGTTGCGGCAGGTCTCCGGCGGTGCGCGCCTCCGAGGCCTCCAGCACCACGTCGGTGACGGCCGTGTTGCAGCAGGTGAGCATGTAGCCCATCTGCTTCTCGCGCTCGGAGAGCACATAGTCGTGCTCGCTGATGCGCGTGACCTCGCCGGAGACGACCCGCGCCTTGCACTCGCCGCAGTTGCCGCTGGCGCAGCCGTAGCCGAGGCGCAAACCGGCGCGCACGGCGGCCTCGAGGATGGATTCGGTGCCGTCGACGAAGAACTCGTGACCGCTCGGGATGATCTTGATGCTCGCCGACATGATGCGCAGGAAGGTGTCTTTGGCCAAGAGCCGGGCGCGGCCGTCCTCGGCTGGGAGTGTGTCGATCTCGGCGCAGCGCGCGTCGAGCCAGGACAGGAGCCCGCTGTCGTCGGGCCGACCGTTTGCCGCCAAGCGCGTGCGTAGCTCCTCCAACAGCGCCGCCTGGGCATCCGCCTGCGCGGCCTTGCGCGCCAGGGCCTCACCCAGGGACTTGATGCGTGCGAGCAGGACTTCAGGGGTGGGCAGTGCCGTGTCGCCGTCGTGGCTGCGTGGCAGTGCCTCCGCCTTGATGCGCTCCACCTGCTCCAGCTTGCCCGTCTTCTCCAGGCTCACGCTCGGGTAGACCCGCAGCAGATCGACGATGTCGATCTCGCCTTCGAAGGTGGTGAGTTCACCGTGGCGGATGCGCCTCTGCAACTCGGCGCGGGTCACGCCGGCGAGGCGCGCTGCGCGAGACAGGGAGAGCAGCTGTGGCATGGTTGCACCTCCGGGGTTCGGCTGGCGATTGGCTGGCGGGACGGGGCGGCGTGTGCGAGAGGCCGGCCCGCGTGGCGGCTGTGGCGCCGGGGGGAGTCTAGCGTGTTGCGGCCGGCGCGCGCACCGCGGCCACCGCCGTGAGTCCGACGAGCATCAACGGCGCAGCCGTCAGGCCGCGGGCGTCCAGCGGTTCACCGACCACCAGGGTTGCCAGCGGCCGGGCGGTCACCGACTCGGCCAACCGCCGAAACTGGGTTGATCCGCTGCTGGCGTGCGTCGGCGACAGCGCCGATCCACAACTGCTGCACCCGGTGGCCATCGCAACCCGCAATGCCGGGGAAACGCTGTGTCTGCTCGGTGATGCGCCGGGCGCGATGCGGCGAGCGGAGGCGTTGCGTGCGTTGGCCAGCCGTGACCAGTCGACGTCACCGCTGACCGACGGCGATTGGATCGAGGCGATGGCTAGCGCGTTGCTTGGAGACGGGGCGCGCGTCGAGGCGCTGTTTCGGGGGATTCTCGCCCGGTTCGATCACAAAGACGAGGCGATGCTTCGGGTCTTCCAGGAGGATGTGCCGACCCTGGTGGCGCTGGGCGCCGAACCGGGCTCGCTCGCCGCGGCGCTGGAGGCGCATCCTGAGGCCCTTGAAGCGATGCGCCCGCTGGCGGTGGCCCTCCGGCTCGAGGCTGGCGATAAGGTCCGAGCGCCCTCCGAGGTGTTGGAGGTGGCCGAGGATATCCGCGCGGCCATCCAGGAGAAGCGCCGGCAGCGGATCCGCTAGTCCGGCGAGCTAGCGAGGTCGCCAGATTGCCCAAGAATCCGCTAAGCACTCAAGGGCTTGGGGCAGGCGCACTCCGGGGCCAGCTGGTCGATCGCAGCGCGGCCCACCCGACGGACGAGTGCCAAGCATCGCCAAAGCTGGAGGCTGCTGACGCGTTGGCATAAACGCAGAAGCGGTCGACTGCGCGTTCCGGGATTATGCGCCGACGCAACGCACTGGCTGGCTCATGCTCGATACTCATGGGTCTGCTCCTGTGCTGGAGGTCGAGGGAGTACTCCACCCCGAACCTCGAGCCGGAACAGACCCATCCCGTTGAACAGATGCCTCCGCATGCAGGGGTGTCCGGCGGTCCGTCTCAGGCCATCGCGCTTGATCGAATCCCGGCGGCTGTGACAGGTTGGTCCCCTCCCACAACCGCCGTTGCGCTGCTGTCTCCGGAGTTGGTGCTTGCGCCGATTCCGTCGGATCAGCGGCGATCCAAGTCTTCGCCGGAGGCGCGGCACCGGCGAGGGCGTTGCCGACCCCATCCGAACCGTCCGCACGGCCAAAGGCGCGCCTACCATCTCAGCACCCGCGGCCCCAGCAGCGCCCCGAGGGCGGTCGCCAGCGCCACGCCGAGGCTGTACCAGACGGCGACGAAGGCCGGCGACAGCTCGGTGCAGGAGAGCGCATAGGCGAAGGCCCCGACGCCGCCGGCGGCCAGTCCCGCCGCC
>JANQFX010000012.1 GCA_028277725.1 Thiohalocapsa sp. | reverse complement strand
GAAACAGGCGAAGAGCCCCGCGGCAACGACTGTGGCCCTATGCAAGGCTCAGGCAGCGCAATTCATGGCCACCTTGGCTAGGCCAACCGGACACCGTTGCTTTGTCCGCGACGAAATCCATGGTGCATTGCTCTTGTCGTGTGTGGTTCGTTGGGTGCCGTTTGAGTGGCAGCCATCAGGACGTGCTCGCCTCGCGTGCCTCACCGGCACGGATCTCGGCCTCAACGAGGCGCTTGATGTTGCCGACGGTGCGCGTGGCACCGTCCTGAACCGCAACCCGGATGAGTTTCTCGAACGGTCGCATGTACAGCTCGAGGCGGGGCAGCTGAAAGCCGAATGTCAGCTTCGTCGTGTCGGGCTTTCCCTGTCTCTCCATGCTCTCGAGCGCATAGTCGATTCGAAACTGATCGCGCACCTCCGCGAAACAGATGCGCCTGGGTGGTTCGAGACGGCTGACGCGGAACGTGGTGTCGCTGCGCCGCCCCTGATCCATGCGCACTTGGCGCGCCCGGCTGCCGATCCGCAGCGGTCCGGGGGTGAGGATATCCAACCGCTGCACCTCCGGCGACCAGCGCCGATAGTTGCGGGCAAAGTCATCGGCGATGAAGCCGTATACCGCCTGCACGGGGCGTTCGATCACAATACTCGCTCGGGCCTGCACCATAGGGCTCTCCGCGAATCGATTGCGTGGTGGCTTTGCGATCGGTCGCCGTTGAGTGTCTCCGCATCGGGGAAGCTTGTAGGGGTTCGGGTGTTGGATCTAGGGGTTCGGGTGTTGGATCGTTGGTTGCCCTCGAGAGGCGGGCCTGCGCTGCAGGTTCGGTCACGTTGTCGCCGGATCATCCATCTGACAGCGCGTTTCGAGATCCCTGAGTCCTCATCGAATGTCGTGCAGATTGCAGACGTCTCGACCAGAGTCTGCGCGCTGCTCGGGCATTGCGCGTGTGGGAGCGTCGTTATGACGCCGTGGTTCCCTTTCGCTCCGAGGCAGGGACACGTCTGTATACCCGGAGCGACGTGGATCGCCTCATCCTCATCAAGCGTCTGGTGGATCGCGGCGACGCCATCAGCATGGTCGCCAACTTGCCCCAGGAGATTCGCGAACGGCGTTGCGGCGGCGCCGAACTGCCGCAGAGCCCGAGCGACGTCGAGCGCGCCTGTCGTGTCGTGGTACTCGGCACCACGCTGCCCCACGCCCTTGAGGGCAGCAGCTTCGAGGACAGCGAGGTCGAGATGCTGGGCTGCTTCCGTGATCGGGAGAACCTCATCGGCCAGGCCGGTGGACTCGAACCCGATCTGCTCGTGCTGGAGTCCGCGACGATCCAGCCACAGCAGATCCGCGACATCGGCGCGCTCATGCTCCAGGTGGCTGCGCCTCGCGTCTTGATTGTGTACGGCGTCGCCGCTCGCAGCACGTTGGAGCGACTCGAGTCCCCGCGTGTCTTTCCGATTCGCGGCCCCGTCGATCCTGCGGAGCTGCGTCGTTGGATAAGGATGCTGCATGCGCGACCAACGCAGGCGCCCCAGACCTTTGTTGATGCGCAAGCAGACCTGTCGGGCGCACCGGCGCCGCGCCGCTTCGATGACGCAACGCTCGCCAGGATCGCGGCGGCGCCATCGACCATCCGGTGCGAATGCCAGGAGCATCTCGTCGATCTGATTTCCCGCCTGACCACATTCGAGACCTACAGCGAGGAGTGCGAGGTCCTGAACGTCGAGGACGCGGCTGTGCACGCGCTCCTGCACGCCAGCACGGCGCGAGCAAGGTCTCTGCTCGAAACATCCCTGGCCCATCTCATCGAAGCCGACGGCATTGCCATCGACGGCGACGCACAGGCCGCTTCATAACGCATGGGCTCGCGGGTTCGCGCAATTGCAGCAACGAGGATCAATCGATGGTCATTCGAACCGCTCTGTCGAATCGCGTGGCCACCGCGGGTGCGACCGAAACTGACGCGCCGGCCGAATCAGTCACGCGGCTTGCTTGATGTAGTCGTCCCAGTAGGCGTCCCAGCGGTTGTTGGCGCGATTGAGCCGGAGCGCGAGCATGCGTTCGGCATTTTTCGGCGTCCACCAGGCACCGGGGCGTTTGAGGCGTTGCTGCACGATATAGCGGTGCGCGCTTTCGATCTCGCCCGAGCCGATCGGTAAGCCATGGGCCAAAGCGCCTTGATAGTCGAGTTGGTGGGATCGATTGCAGAGGTAGCGATGGCAGGCATTGACGGGTTCTTCGGGCGGGCCATTCGGTTTCAGATGGGGCTGCAGTTCGGCGATCACTGCAGGGAGTTGGTTGTGCTTGAGGCGTTGTTGTTGCGTGCGCAGCCAGGCTTCTGGCTGCGCTGAGCAGAGGTTGGCGGCCTCACCGAGATACTCACTGACATGGTAGAAATCGACCAGATACGTGCCCTGTGCGCCAAAGCGCTGCTCGACCTGATCGCTGAGCCAGCTGGCACCGTCGCCAACGGCATGGACTTGGGTATGGGTCCCCAGCCCCGCCCGATGTGCGCAATCAAACAGCCAACTGCCGGCACCCTGCACGCCGTCGAGCAGGGTACCGCCATAGTGCAGTTCACGGCTGTCTTGCGCATGCACCAGTGAGAGCTTCAACTCATTCCACTCCAGCCGTTTGCCCTTGCGCCGATCGCGTTGTTCGGGATCGACGGTGACGATCGGCACCATGCCGCCGTCCATCTCTGCCACCAGCCACGGCGCGCCCTCCGTGCTCGGCCACTCCTCAGCCAGTGCGTGTTGCTCCAGCATCCCTTGCGCATGGCCCTCGACGATCCCTCGGATGGTCTCCGACGCCAGATCGACGCCGTAGTGCTCACGCAGCTTGCCAACGACCTGCCCGAAGGCCACATCGGCACCAAAGTCTGTCACCACCCGCTGCAAGGGCTGCGAGCAGCAGCGATTGGTCACCTGTGCCTGCCCCGAGAAGGGACGGCTGATGGGCGTTCCCGCACGATACTGCGGCTCCTCTACCGCGATGGTTCCGAACGTGGTGTGCCAGCAGAGTTTTTTTTCCTGCCCGACGCACCCCCTCGGCTTGTAACTGCTCCTCTTCGCCGCGAGCAATCCGTTCTTCCGCCCAGCTCTGCAGCGTCTCTTGTCCGATGCGTCGAACCTCGTCAATCACCCGTCGCTCCGCCTCGTCGGCATGCACCAGATCGCCGTCGGCATCTTCAGCAATGTCCACCAGCGCTCGCACGCGCCGCTTCAGCTCCGGATGGCGATTGAGCAACTCCAGGAGTTTGGTGTCCTCGTCAACGGGGGCTTTCATCTATCACGTTCCTTTTCTGCCGCAGATGGTTGTAGCAGTATTTTAAGGTAACGCATCAGTTTTGGTCGCACCCGGCCACCGCTGCCACGCTCTTCCTGGTATTGGGTGCGGTCAACGCCCCGCAAGCGCAGGCCGGCGAGTTCGGCGCGCTGCCGTATCGACCGCATGCCATTGGCCCCTTACCCCTGCCGCCACCGCCACCCATGAGGCCTTTCTTCGTCCCAGGCGCACCGGAGCATGGCACGGCAACTCGGCTTGCGGCGCCGTTTCAAACGCCCCGGTCCTGGCCTAGCGCGGCGGCGACTGCGCCAACCGGCGCCTCGACAGGGGAAGTGACTGGACAGGGAGCAGTGGGCACCGACCCGGAACTCGCAACAGAGGCACGCGAGCTTGTGCAGGTCTTCGCGAAACGCCTGAAGGGAGCGCTTGAGACGGCAATCAAGAACGGCGGCCCGACGGCCGCCGTCGAATTCTGCAACGAGCAGGCGCCACAGATCGCCGATGCGCTGTCGACCGAAACCGGCTGGGCGGTCGCCCGCACGAGCCTGAAACATCGGAATCCGGCCAACGCCTCCGACGACTGGGAGCGAGGGGTGCTGCGAGCCTTCGAGACGCGCCAGGCCGACGGAGAAGACGCGAAGGGCATGACCTTCACGGCCACTGTTCCTGGGGACGACGGGCGGCAATTCCGCTTCATGCAGGCGATCCCGACCGCGCCCGTCTGTCTGGTCTGCCACGGGGATGCGGTTCCTGACGACGTCGCCAGCGCCATCGATGAACTCTATCCGGGCGACCTCGCGAGAGGATATGTAGCCGGCGAGATCCGTGGTGCCTTCAGCTTGTCCAAGCCTCTATGAGCGCTCGGACCGCAACCGCCGGCCGCTCCGCCACCGGCTCGGAAGCGACCGTCGCCTCGCGTTCTACGCCGTGGAGGACCCGGAGGTGACGCTTCGCTACCCGCCGCTCACATGGCTCGGGCGACTCGGGCTCACGGTGCCTTGGGGCTCGGCCGTCGTCTTGACCAATGTGGCCGTCCAGGCCGTCTCTGCATCAACACGAGGTCTCACATGAACAACCGGCTGATGACATTCGCGCTTGGCATCCTCGCCCTGCCGCTGGTCCTGATCGCGCTGAGCGTCGGCGCAGGCCCCACGAGTCGTTCGGGAACGACGAGCGGGAGCAGACCCTGAACCAGCTGCTCGTGGAAATGGACGGCTTTGAGGGCAACGCGGGCATCATCGTGATCGCCGCGACCAACCGACCGGACGTGCTCGATCCGGCACTGCTGCGGCCGGGTCGATTCGATCGGCAGGTCATGGTGCCCCTACCGGATGTCCGGGGTCGCGAGCAGATCTTGGCGCTGCACATGCGCAAGGTGCCGGTCGGCAACGATGTCGATGCGCGCACCATCGCCCGAGGGACACCTGGTTTCTAGGGTGCCGATCTTGCAAACCTGGTCAACGAAGCGGCGCTGTTCGCCGCGCGTGCCGACCGGCGCGTGGTGGGCATGGAAGAATTCGAGCGTGCGAAGGACAAGATCACCCTGCGTAAGGAACGCCGCTCGATGGCCATGAGTGAGGTGGACAAACGCCTGACCGCGTACCACGAGGTCGGCCACACCATCGTCGGCCGCCTGGTCCCGGAGCAGGACCCGTTGCACAAGGTCAGCATTATTCCGCGCGGGCGAGCACTGGGCGTGACGCTGTTCCTGCCGGAACGCGACCGCATCAGTGCCAGCAAGCGCCAATTGGAGAGCCAGATCGCGACCCTGTTCGGCGGTCGCCTGGCCGAGGAGATCGTGTTCGGACCCGATGCCATCACCACGGGCGCACAAAGCGACATCGAGCGGGCGAGCGCCATCGCACGCGACACGGTGACCAAATGGGGGCTGTCGGAGAACCTCGGCCCGCTCGCTTATCAGGACCCGGAGGGCGAGGCGTTCCTCGGGCAGGGCGCGGCGCAGCGAAAGCAGGTGTCGGGCGAGACAACGCTCAGGAAGGAGGCGTCGGCGATTTGGCATGCCCCTCGGCCTCTCGATTGCCATCGATGCGGACGGGGCGCACGCGGATTCCATCAGGCCACGAGAGCCATTGACGGCTGCTCGACACGATGCCGGAGGTACGACCTCTCCTGCAGCCAAACAACGATTTCCTCTTGCAACGCGGGGTGGTCCATCGATTGCTTGACGGCGTGTTGGACGCGCTTCGCATCTCGCCCCCGCGGCTCCGGCGCCACCGCCCCTGCGCCACTGAGGCGATACGCACGCGCCTCTGGCCAACGGGGGGCTATTGGCCTTCGCGTCTCTCTCCGTGGGCGGCAGCATCGGAGAACCCGCCGACGGCCGTTCACGCGGCCCGCAACACGAACCGCTCGAAGCGGCCCGTCGCAGCAACGATATCCGCATCCGACTCCGCCAGTCGCCGGGGTATCGGCAGGTCCACATGTTCCCCGCCCGTTCCAACGTGTCGGCATTGCTGCAGTGCCCAGCGGCGGACGCCGACATCGGCAAGGCGTCGGGAGAGCCGGTCCAGATAGGCCGGAGCGTCGAGGCCGGGCATGGGTGTGGTGCGGACCTCGAGGTCGATACCCGCATCAAGCAGCAGGCGGAGGCTTTGCCAGGCCTGGGCGCCGGGGACGCCGGTCACGAGAGGGTAGTCCTCGGGCAGGGCCTTGATGTCGAGACCGGCCCAGTCCATCAGCGGCAGGAGCTGGGTGAGGCGCTCCGGGTAGGGGCCACCGGTGTGCAAGCCGACCTTGAAGCCGAGGGCGCGGACCTCGGCCATGGCGTTGCCGAGGGGGCGTTGCGCGGTGGGTTCACCGCCGGTGAAGACCAAGGCGTCGAGTAGGCCGCGGCGACGCTCCAGGAAATCCAGAACTTCAAGCCAGGTAGGCTCGGAGGGCTGGTTCGGATCCTGCAGATCGGCGTTGTGGCAGTAGGGGCAGCGCCAGGGGCAGCCGCGACAGTAGACGACGGCGGCGAGTTCTCCGGGGTAGTCGACGCTGGTGAGGGGGGTCAGGCCGCCGATGCGCAGGCTGGTTTGGGTATCCGTTTGCATCGGGTCGGTGGTGCCTGGGTTGTGCCACGAATCGATGGGCATGCGGCGATTTGCCCATCCTACGGGGCGCGTTGTCTTTGTCGCTGTCGCAACGGCCACCATCGCGGGAGTTCGTGGGATGGGCAGAGGCCGTTAGGCCGTGCCCATCAACGGCCGACGCGCGTTTCGGGCGACAGAGCCGCCGAGACGGCATGCCGAGGCGACGGGCTCAGGCGGCCTCGGCCTGGCGACGACGCGCGCGTTGGGTCTGCACGCCGCTCGGCTGCTCGCTGAAGCTGACGCGATCGCTGTGTTCGGATTGTTTGCCGGCGTTGAAGGCACTGACGGGGCGGTGATAGCCCATGACGCGGGTCCAGACCTCGCAGCGGGTGCGTTCTTCGTCTTTGAGTTCGATGCCGTTGACGGTCATGATGACTGCTCCTCGATGGTTCCGTGGTGAGCTTGGTGTGTGGCCGGGGCGGTGGGTGCGCTGCGCTTCGCCCACCGTACAGGGTGTCTCGTGTTCAACCCGCGGCGACGGCCGCCGCGGCTTCGTCCGCTGTCGATGCTGCCTGCGCCCGCTTCTTCTCCAGCAGTTCCGCGTCGCACTTGGGGCAGAACTCGTGCTCGCCCTCGATGTAGCCGTGGTGCGGGCAAATGGAGAAGGTGGGCGTGACGGTGATGTAGGGCAGGCGGAAGTTGGTCAGCGCCCGACGCACCAGGCGCTTGCAGGCGTCGGTGGAGCTGACCTGTTCGCCCATGTACAGGTGCAACACGGTGCCACCGGTGTACTTGGATTGCAGCGACTGCTGCGCCTCCAGGGCCTGAAAGGCGTCGTCGGTCCAGCCCACGGGCAGCTGGGAGGAGTTGGTGTAGTACGGCGCCTCCTCGGTGCCGGCCTGGAGGATGCTCGGGTAGCGTTTCTTGTCCTCGCGGGCGAAACGGTAGGTGGTGCCCTCCGCCGGCGTGGCCTCCAGGTTGTACATGTGTCCGGTCTCCTCCTGGAACTGCACCATGCGCTCGCGCACGTGGTCCAGCAGCCGGTCCGCGAAGGCATGGCCCCACTCGGTGGTGATGTCCTCGGCGTCGTGGGTGAAGTTGCGGATCAGCTCGTTGATGCCGTTGACGCCGATGGTGCTGAAGTGATTCCGCAGGGTGCCGAGGTAGCGCTTGGTATAGGGGAAGAGGCCGGCGTCCGTGTGGCGCTGGATGACCTTGCGCTTGAGCTCCAGGCTCCTCGAAGCCAACTCCATCAGCTCGTCGAGGCGCGCCAGGAGCCCGGCCTCGTCGCGGGCGTGGGTGAAGCCGAGGCGCGCGCAGTTGATGGTGACCACACCGAGCGAACCGGTCTGCTCCGCGGAGCCGAACAGGCCGTTGCCGCGGGCCAACAGCTCGCGCAGGTCGAGCTGGAGGCGGCAGCACATGCTGCGCACCATATTCGGGCTGAGCTCGGAGTTGATGAAATTCTGGAAGTACGGCAGACCGTACTTGGCGGTCATCGCAAACAACAGCTCCGCGTTCTCGCTCTCCCACGGGAAGTCCGGTGTGATGTTGTAGGTCGGGATCGGAAAGGTGAAGATCCGGCCCTTGGCATCGCCCTCGGTCATGACCTCGATGTAGGCGCGGTTGATCATGTCCATCTCGGTCTGGAGCTCGCCGTAGGTAAAGGCTTGCTCGACACCACCGATGACGGGCACCTGCTCGCGCAGGTCCTCCGGACAGACCCAATCGAAGGTCAGGTTGGTGAAGGGCGTCTGGCAACCCCAGCGGCTGGGCACGTTGAGGTTGTAGATCAGTTCCTGGATGTACTGCTTGACCCGCGGATAGTCGAGCCCGTCCACGCGCACGAAGGGAGCCATGTAGGTGTCGAAGCTCGAGAACGCCTGGGCGCCGGCCCACTCGTTCTGCAGGGTGCCGAGGAAGTTGACGATCTGCCCGATGGCGCTCGACATGTGCTTCGGCGGCGCGGCCTCCACCTTGCCCGGCACGCCGTTCAGGCCCTCGTTGAGCAGGGTGCGCAGGGACCAGCCGGCGCAGTAGCCGGCGAGCATATCGAGATCGTGGATATGCAGGTCGCCGTTACGGTGCGCCTCGCCCACCTGCGGTGGGTAGACGTGGCTCAGCCAGTAGTTGGCGATCATCTTGCCCGAGGTGTTCAGGATCAACCCGCCGAGGCTGTAGCCCTGATTCGCGTTGGCAGACACACGCCAGTCGGAGCGGTCCAGGTACTCGTTGATGGAGCTGGACACATCCACCAGGGTGCGACGGTCCGAGCGCAGCTTGGCGCGCTGCTCGCGGTAGACGATGTAGGAGCGAGCGGTCTCGAAGTGGTTGGCGCTGATCAGCGTCTGCTCGACCACGTCCTGGATGCCCTCGATGTCGGGCATGCGCGGCTGGCTGGAGCCGGTGCCGTAGCGGTGGGCCAGCACCTTGACCACCTGGGCGGTGAGCAATTTGGCCTCCAGATCGCCGAACTCGCCCGTGGCCTGCCCGGCGCGCAGGATGGCGGACTCGATCTTGCCCGCGTCGAAGGCGACCTCGACGCCGTCGCGCTTGAGCACCCGTGTCGGCAGCACCGCCAGCGCCGTATTCTGTCCACCCATGTCTGACTCCCCCTAAACCGCCGAAGCACTAGATATTGTGGTTCGCAGTATAGGGGACCCTAGATATGGCGATATACCCCCTGCGGAACGATGATTGATCCAGATCAAAAGCCAACTCAAAGGGGCCGGAGATTCAGCGATTTACCAGAAGCGGCGCCGGTGCGAAGGGACCTGCGAGTCGGTGCCGGTTGTGTCGTCTCAGGAGGGGTATGCTTGCCGCGACGCCCCGTGCCAGCGCCGATCGCGACAGCAATGCAGCCCCCGGGCGCTTCTGCGACGGGGCCGCACCCAGCAGGGCCAACGCACGAGCATCCGGGCGGGCGATGGGCTTAGACTGTCGCCACAGATCAGGAGCACCAGACAGGAAAGGGGTAAGGCGCCATGGCGGAATCCATCGGCTTTATCGGGCTGGGCATCATGGGACGACCCATGGCCCTCAATCTGCGTGCGACGGGCCGCGAGCTAAACGTCTACGCGCGCCGCGCGGAGGCCGTCAAGCCGCTCATCGACGCCGGCGCACACGCCTGCGAGAGTCCAGCGGACGTCGCGCGGTGTTCGGACGTGGTCTTCACCATGCTGTCCGACACCCCGGACGTGGAGCAGGTGCTGCTCGGCGACGGGCCCGAGGACCACAGTTGCATCCTCGCGGGCTGCCGTGCCGGGACCATCATCATCGACATGACGACCATGTCACCGTCGGCAGCGCGGCGCATCGCGGCCCGGCTGTCGGAGGCCGGGGTGGCCATGCTCGATGCACCGGTATCCGGCGGCGACATCGGCGCCCGGGACGGCACCCTATCCATCATGGTCGGCGGCCCCGAGCAGGCCTTCGCGCGCGCACAACCGCTGCTCGAGGTGCTTGGCCGCAGTATCGTCCACGTTGGGGGCCAGGGCGCCGGTCAGGTCTGCAAGGCTTGCAATCAGATCGTTGTCGGTCAGACCATTGCCGGTGTCGGCGAAGCGTTGCTGTTCGCAGAGGCCGCGGGGGTCGACGGCACCAAGGTGCGCGAAGCCCTACTCGGCGGCTTCGCCGGCAGCCGCATCCTGGAGGTGCACGGGCAGCGCATGCTCGACGACGACTATGCCCCCGGGTTCAAGGCCGCACTGCACCAGAAAGACATGCGCATCGTGCAGGAGGCGGCCCACGAGCTGGGGCTCGGGCTGCCCGGCGCGGCGCTGGTCGCGCAACTGTTGAACACCTTGGTCGGCCAGGGCGACGGCGAACTCGACTCTGCCGCCATGCACATCGCCCAGCGCCGACTCAACGGGCGCGATGAGGGTTCGCGCTGAGGCATCCACAAAGCCCACTGTCGACCAGCGGCCGAGCATTGCTCCGCTGTCACCGAGGCCAGCTGCTTCACCAGCGCACGAATGGAGATCGACCAGCATTCCCCCGCCCATCTCGACGGCCTCACCGAGGAGGCGCTCGATCGGCTGCCCGTCGGCGTTGTCCGTATCGATGCCGAGGGTACCGTCCTGTTCTACAGTCGGCGCGAGGCGGAGTTGACGGGCCGCGACCCCGAACTGGCCCTCGGACGCAATTTCTTCCGCGACATCGCCCCCTGCACCCTTGTGCCGGAGTTCTACGGCCGCTTCCGCCGGGGCTTACTCAAGGGCTCCCTCGACGCGACCTTCGAGTTCGTGTTCGACTTCGGTATGCACCCGGCCCGGGCGCGTATCCGTATGCACGACGCGGAGCGCAGCGGAGGGTACTGGATCGTCGTCGAAGCCCTGGAGCGGCTCCCCCTTCACCAGATGGATGCCGCGCAGGCGCGGCTCTACAGCCGAAGGCAACCGGCGCCCGGCGCGGAGCGCACACAGGATTGGACGAACGCCCCGCAGGCGAGGCGCGTCGACTTCGCCCAATGCGAGCGCGAGCCCATCGCCACCTGCGGCGCGATACAGACCTTCGGTTGCCTGCTGGTTCTGGAAGCGCAGGAGGCACGCGTGATCGCCGCCAGCGCGAACACGACACGCTTCCTCGGGCAGGCGCCAGAGGCGGTGCTCGGCGCCGAGATCGGTACGCTGTTTCCGGCCGGGGACGGCGGTCTGTGCGAGGCGATTCGTAGCCTGTCCGAGTCCGACGATCCCCTGCCCCTGCGCGGATTCCGCGTTCCCCCTCAGCCGGGCTTCACGGAGCTACCGCTACACCTGCAACTGACACCCTGGCGCAACCGGTTGCTCCTGGAGATCGAGCCACGCCTGAACATGGACGGGGACATGACCAAGGACTGTTCCGAAGACCGCACATTGGAGCAGTTCGACTTCGGCGCCTTCGGAACGCAACTGCTGGGACTGGACGACGTCACGGACATCTGCGCACGCACGGTACAGTTCCTGCGTGCGCTGACCGGATTCGAGCGGGTTCTGGCCTATCGCTTCGAGCCGAACCACGACGGCGTGGTCATCGCCGAGAGCTTGGCGCCCGACGCGCTGCCGTCCTTGCTCGGACTGCGCTACCCCGCCACCGACATTCCACGCCAGGCCCGCGCGCTCTACGCCCGATCGCCGCTACGCTATGCGCCG
Organism: Thiohalocapsa sp.; assembly: GCA_028277725.1. Lineage (GTDB taxonomy): Bacteria > Pseudomonadota > Gammaproteobacteria > Chromatiales > Chromatiaceae > Thiohalocapsa. The sequence continues at coordinate 12,836 of JANQFX010000012.1, read as the reverse complement.
AACCGCAGCTATACGGACATCCCCCTGCTCAGCCTCGACATACCACCGGCCGACATCGACATCGGCGGCGCACAGCTACGGGCACAGTCGCCCGTCCACCGCGCCTACCTAGAAGATATGGGCGTCAACGGCTCCATGACCGTCTCGCTGATGAGCGACCACCACCTCTGGGGGCTATTGATCTTCCATCACCGTAGGCCGCACGCGGTGAGCGTTGCGCTGCGCCGCAGGCTCACCGAGCTGGCCGGCCTCGTGGCCGCGCGCATCGCCTTGCTGGAGGAGCGCGGCCGACTCGAGGCCCGCGAACGCGGCATCGCCATGGTCAATCGTCTTGTCGGGCAGGTGGACATCAGCAAGCCCTTCCCGCGCGGATTCCACGGCCACAAGAGCAAGCTTCGCCAGCTGTTCAACGCCGACTCGGTGCAGATCTATCAGAAGAACCGTCACCTGCTCGGCGATGCCGATACCGACCTCGACGCGGATCAGACCCGGGAGCTGCTCGCGTTCCTGCGTGGTCGCGGCGGCGGCATCTGGAGCACGAACTGTCTGTCCGGCGAGTTCGAGCCGGCGCGTGAGTACCCGGACCAGCTCGCCGGCGTCATCGCCGCCTTCGTCGGCCCGGCGGAGGACTATGTGCTGCTGATCGGCCGGCGCCGCGCTCGGCAGCAGGTGCGCTGGGGATCGGACCCGGGCGCGACATGGGCAACGTCCGACCCGGCCGGCGCCAAGGACGCGCCGAGACACCGCTTCACCACCTGGACCGAGACCCGGACCCACCACGCCAAACCCTGGTCCCACGCGGAGCTCGGCAGCGCCGAGGCCCTGCGCAGCCTGACCCAGGAGATCATCGTCGCCAGCGCGGCCCACTTCGAGGTGCTGGCGCTGCGCGATGGACTCACCGGGCTGCCGAATCGCGAGCGATTCCGGGAACTGCTCGCAGAGGCCATTCAGGAGTCCAAGCAGACCAGCGAGATCTTCGGCGTCGGCCTGCTCGACATCGACCACTTCAAGACCATCAACGACACCCTCGGCCACGACAAGGGCGACATCCTGCTGCGCGCAGCCTCGGAGCGGATTTCTGAATCGCTGCCGGCGCCCGCGGCCGTTGCGCGCCTCGGCGGCGATGAGTTCGCGCTGCTGCTGCCCGCGGGATACGACGACGCCCTGGACGCCATGCCGCAGCGGGTCGTGGAGGCCTTCCGCGAGCCCATCATCGTCGGCGAGGACTGCTTCGCGGTAACCGTGTCGCTGGGCATCACCCTCGGCCATGGTGGCTCGTCCGAATCGGACCTCCTGAAGCAGGCGGACATGGCGCTGTATCAGGCCAAGGACTCCGGCCGCAACTGCGTGCGCGCCTTCGACAGCGACCTGCAGCAGCGGGCGCTGGCACGCCTGGAGATCACCCGCGAAATCCTCGGCCGAGACCCGCACGATGCGGTGGAGATCCTGCTCCAACCCCAGGTGCCCATCGCGGCCCGCGCCCACGCGCCGCGTTTCGAGGTGCTCGCGCGCTGGCGCACCGCCGACGAGACGCTGCTACTGCCCGGTGATTTCATCGAGTCCGCACGGCAGAGCGGGCTCATGCGAGAGGTCACCGAGACGGTGATCGCCAAGGCCATCGCCCTACTCCGCCGCCGCCTGGAGAGCACCAACGGTGCCCCCATGATTCTTGCCGTCAATGTCGCCCCGTCGGACCTGGAGGCGCGCTGGTTCACGCGCAACCTGGTCCGCCAACTGGACGAAGCGGGGGTGCCGAGGTCACACCTCGAGCTGGAACTCAACGAGTCCATGCTCATGCACATGACGCCGAGTGTGCGCGAATCCCTGCGCCAAATCACCGCGGCTGGCATTCCGATCGCCATCGACAATTTCGGCAGCAGCTTCAGTTCCATGGGCCATCTGCGCGAGCTGTCCATAGCAACGCTCAAGATCGACCGCAATCTGGTTCGCGCCGTTGCCAACGACCAGGACCGGCGACTGGTCGCCGGCATCATCGCGATGGCGCACGCGATCGGCAAGACGACCATCGCCGAAGGGGTGGAGCGTGCCACAGAGCTGGAGCTGTTGCGCCGGCTCGACTGCGACTGGGGCCAGGGCTTCTTGTGGTCCCGTCCGCTGCCGCCGGACGAAGTGCTGGAGGGGCAATGGCGGTCGCAGCCATCCCCCTGAGGCCCGGCAGTCCCATCGCCCAAGGCCCCAACGCCCGACCGGCCCCTCGAACCCTTGCGGCATCCGGACCGTCACAGCGGCCGGCGTCCGGTTACTCCAATTCCCAGTACCGCTCGAACAGGGCGGAGAGGTCCGCGTCTGCACGCGCGTCCAGGGAGGCCTTTAGGCGCTCGCCGAGCGGGGTGTGGTGGCGGTAGATGGACAACTCCTCGATTACGGACCGCGCCGTGGCCGGGGCAGCGGTCCCCGCCAGCGCGAGCAGCCAATCGAAGGCGGGCTCGGTGCGCGCAAGCGCAGCTGCGCGCAGCAGCACGCGCTGTCGCGGCCCGCGCAGGGGCTCCGACTCCCAGGTCTCCCGCAGCAGGGCAACCGCGGCGTCCAGCCGGGACTCGCCGAGCGCCAGTGCCGCCAGCTCGGCCACTTCGGCCCCATCGGCAGCCGATCCCGTGTCCGGATCGATCAACGACGGGCCCGACGCAGGGGCGACGCTCAGCCAGCGCGCCACGAAACCGGGCGCCGCATCGGGCGCCAACGCCAGGAGGGTGCGAAAGCACTCGCCGATAACCTCCGACTCCGCATCACCAAGCAGCACCTTGGTGCGGAGCACCGCCTCCGCCGCCTCCGGCGCCGTACAGCCGATGGCCCGCACCGCGCCACTGCGGGCGATGTGCTCCGGGTCCGCCAGCAGGTCCACCAAGTCGCGCAGCACCTCCGGATCGGCGCTCGCGGCGAGGCCCATGGCGCAACTCGCGCGCAGGTCCGCCGCGGTATCGATGCTGCCGCCCCACACGGGCTCCAACTGACGCAACCGGATACCCTCCCGGAACAGCGCGGTATCGGTGCAATCCAGCGCCACCAGGGCCCGCGCCAACGCGCCCTTGGCGATACAGCCCGGGTCCCGCTTGCGATCGGCATGCAAGAAACAGCGCAGGGCCGCGATCAGATCGGCCTCCAGGGCATAGCGAAGCCCATTCGCCACCAACTCGGCGGCACGGGCGACGGGCCGATAGTGGCGGTGGCCGAGGGCATGGCGGAGCTGCGTGTCCGACGCATCCGCACCGAGTTCGGCCAGCAGTGAATCCACCTCGGCAGCGGAGGGACGCTGGCCCTTTGCCCTGCTATCGGGGGTCGCGCCGGTCGGGGTTCGACGGGTGGTCATAGGCTTGCAAGTCCGTGTCTCGGGTCCGGGCGGGGCGCCCTATTCTGGCTCAGCAGCCCTCATCTCCGACAACAGTTCCGACACCGGACCCCATGCCGTCGCGTCGCCGGCAGGACACGCAAGCTTGATCGAGCGCGGGCACCCGGTTAACGTGCCTCGCTGATGCCGCCGCCCCGGCGGTGCCGAGCCCGGACCTGCGACCCCTTCACCAACACCGCTCTCCGCCACACTCAGATGCAACCCGCGGACTATTCCCCGGACTCGGCGCGGGCAGATGCCGAAAGCACCCGCTGGCAGTTGCCGGACCTACTCGATTTCGATTACTACGTCGACCGCGACGAGGCGCGGCTGCGTACGGACCCCGGCGAGCGCAAGCGGCTGACCGATCGCGACCGACGCCTGTATAGCGAACGCATCGCGCCGCACGTCGACGCCGCAGAGCACAGCCCGCAGCACCGCAGCGCGGCCCTGCGCCGCTGGCTCGGCATCCGGCGCAATGCCGAAGACCCATCGCTGCAGGCGTTGCTGCCGGGCTCCGCCTTCGCCCGCGGACAGCGACTGGTGACCCTTGGGCTCGGCGTGCTCGGCTTCCTTGCGGGCATGGGGGTGGCCGCAGCGCTACTGCAGTACGACGGCCAGCGCCCGGTGAATGTGTCCTGGTACCTGTTCATACTCGTCCTGCTGCAGCTGCTGCTGCTCGGCGGGACGGCCGCGATTTGGTACGCACGCCGCTCACGGGCAATGCAGAGCGCCGTGCAGGATCTCTCGCTCATCGGTCATGTGCTGAAGCCGCTGTTCGCTCGCACCGCCGGCTGGGTACAGCGCCAGCGCCTGGCCCACATGCCACCGGACGTTCGCGAGCAGGCCAAGGCGCGACAGGGCCTGATCGGCGGCCATTTCGCCCTGTATGGGCCGGCGGCCTTCCTGCCGATGCTGATTCCGCCGCAGGCTTTCGGCATCTGCTTCAACCTGGGCGCCATCGTCACGACCGTAGCGCTGGAGTGGTTCACCGACCTCGCCTTCGGCTGGGGCACGGCGCTCAACGTGAGCCCGGGCACCATCCACGGCATCGCACAGTTCATCGCCCTGCCCTGGAGCTGGCTGTTCGGCGAGGGGGTCGGCTTCCCGACGCTGGAGCAGGTGCAGGGCAGCCGCATCAGCCTGAAGGACCCCCTGTTCATCATGGATGCGGAGGCACTGCGCTCCTGGCGGAGTTTCCTGGTGCTCGCGGTATTCACCTATGGCTTGCTGCCGAGGCTGGTGCTGCTCGCTCTGTCCATGCAACGAGTTCGGCGCACGTTGGACGCCCTGCCGTTCACGCACCAACGCACCCAGTCCCTGTACGCGCGCATGATCACGCCCCAGTTGCGCACCGCGGGCCAGACACATCAGGGCCCGGAAATGCCGATTCCGGCTCCGCTGAAGCCCGTGAGTGCACCCCGTGCGGCGCCCCAGCCTGAGCACCGGCCAGAACCCGAGCCGACACCGGAGCCCCTGTCGGCACGGGCGCCGGAGCCCCGTTCGGCGCCGGTGCCGTCGCCAGAACCCTCCCCCGAAGCACCCCCCAAGGCCAGGCCACAGCCCAAGGCCGACGTCAGGCCCAAGCGGGCGTCCAAGGCCAAGCCGGCCGCCAAGTCTAAGCAGGATGCCGAAGAGCCACCCGCAAAGGCGCCGAGCCCGCCGGCGTCGACCCCATCGGCGCAACCGTCCGCCGCGCGGTCGACAGGCCGATCGGCGGAGACCCTGGGGTCCCGGACCGAGCCGACACCAGAGCCACAATCAGAGCCACGACAGGCGCCAACCCAGCCGCATCGGGGCCGTGCCGACACCGATGCGGCGACACCGCCGAGCGCGGTTGCTGCCGATGGCTGCGTGCTACTGCTGCATGTGGACATCGCGGACGTACTCGGCGATGCCCACCAGACGCGGCTGCAACAGCTGCTGCATGGACTCAGCGGCTGGAGCGTACACAAATCCGTGACCTTCGGCGGTGGCAGTGCGCAGGCGAAGAGCGCACTGGCAAGCATCGAAGACGTCGACTGGCTCGCGCCGCCAGCGCGCGTGGCGCTGCTGGCGGACGGCTCGCAGCCACCCATCACCGAGACCTTGCGCTTCCTGCGTGCGGTGCGTGCCGCCGCGGGCGAACATGCACAAGTCATGCTCGCTCTGGTGGGCGATCCGGACGGCGATGACCCCCTGCCCCCGCTGCCGGAGTTCGAGTTCCAGGACTGGCAGCGCAAGATCGAACAGCTGGGCGACCCCTATCTGCGGCTGGAGATGCTGGCAGGCCCGGCAGAGGAGGCCGAGTAATGGCAACCACGAGCCGCGTGGCGGCCCAACGCAGAGCAGTACCGAAGGCGACAGCCGCGACCGCGAGCACGCCGGTTCTCGCCATCATGGGGCACCCGAACGCGGGCAAGTCCTCGGTGGTCGCCACGCTCACGGAGAACGACCGCATCGCCATCGACAAGCGAGCGGGTACCACCACCACCACCGACGACTATCCGGTCATCATCGACGGCCGCACCGTCCTGAACTTCATCGACACGCCCGGCTTCCAGAACCCCAGCGACATCCTGGAGTGGTTCCAGGCCCACACCGACGAGCCCGACCTGGCGGGCGCCTTCGTCGCCGAGCATGGCGATGACCCGATGTTCAGCCACGACTGCGCCCTACTGCGCCCGGTGGCCGAGGGCGCCGGCATCATCCTCGTCGTGGACGGTTCCAAGCGCATCAAGGAAAAGGACCGCACAGAGATGGAGCTGCTGCGGCTCACCGGTCGGCCGCGCATGGCCATCCTGAACAACCTGACCCATGTTGCCAAACACATACCGGGGTGGCAGGACGCGCTGAACAAGTCCTTCAACTCGGTGCGCGAGTTCAACGCCCACCGCGCCACCTACGCCGAGCGCATTGCACTGCTCGGCGCGCTCAAGACCATCGACCAGCGCTGGGAGCCGATGCTCGACGAGACCATCCGCGCCTTCGAGGCGGACTGGGACCGGCGCATCGAGCAGTGCGCGGACACCATCATGCAGCTGCTCAAGGACGCCCTGTCCAAGCGCGTCACCCGGGTCGTCAAGGTGGACGACATCGTCTCCAACGATCAGCGCGACGCCATCCAGCAGCAGTTGACCCTGGCGCTGCAGCAGGCGCTGCGACAGCTGGAGGTGAACGCCCAGCAGGCCATCCGCAAGCACTTCAGACACAACGTCTGGGACCTACCACCGACCTCGTTGCTGGCGAAGGACCTGTTTTCGGACGAGGTTGGAGAGGCATTGGGACTCAAGCAGCGTCAGCTGGCCCTGGCCGGCGCGGCCGCCGGCGCGGTATCGGGCGGCGCCATCGATATCGGCCTTGGCGGACTGTCCCTAGGCACCGCCGCGCTCATCGGCGGCGTGGTCGGCGGCGCGCTCGGCGTCCTCAGCGGCGCGGCCCTGGCGAAGATGGACATCCAGCGCACGCTCGGTGTCGAACGCTTTTCAATGGGGCCGGTGACGAACCCGCGCTTCCCCTTCGTGCTGCTGGACCGGATCGTGCTCTACGCCGGCCGTGCAATGAACTGGTCCCACGGCCGTCAGGCCGCGGACGAGACGGCGGCGAACCGGGTGCCGGACAAGGAGATCACACGCAGGCGCGGCTTCGCGGAGTCCCTCGACTCCGAGCACCACCGCACATTGGCGCGTTTCTTCGGCGATGCGCGACGCAACAAGGACTCGCAATACACGCAGCCGACTCGCGACATCGTCATCGGCATGCTGCGTGACCTCTCCTGCAGCGACGTGGACGAGCGGATCCGTCTGTAGGGCCTCATCCATCGGATGAGGAAACAGAGAATCACGCGAAGGGCATCGGAGGACGGCGCACGAAGCAGCGCGGAGCGCGGCTTCTTCGAGTGCTTCGTACCTCACCCATCAGCCGAGCATGTCAGCTCGCATCGTCGCTTTCGGGCGCCTCGGCAGCATCGGCGGGCTGCGCATCGGCGTCGGCCTCCTGTGTCACCAGGGCCTCAAGCACGTCGAACATGGTCGCGGTGCTGCCGGTCTGGGTGGCGCTAGTGACGTATTTGCCGTCGACGACGATGGCCGGTACGCCGTCGATGGCATAGCGGCGCACCAGCTCGGCGGATCGCCGCACTTTCATGTCCACCGGAAACGAATTGTAGGCCGCGCGGAACTCGTCCTCATCGATACCCTGCTCCGCGGCGAAGGCGATGAGCTGCTCGTCGGTGAGGATGCGGCGGCGCTGCTCATGCAGCGCCTTGAACAACGGCTCGTGCAGCTTGTCGAGCACGCCGAGCTGCTCCGCCGCGTAGTAGGCCTTGGCGTGCGGCACCCAGCGCGGCGAAGCGGCCGCCGGCACGCGCTGGAAGTCGATGTCGACCGATTGGCGGGCGAGCCAGTCGTTCAGCTGTGGCTCCAGCTGATAGCAATGCGGGCAGCCATACCAGAAAAGCTCCAACAGCTCGACGCCGTCGCCGGCCTCGGCACGCATGGGCTCGGTGACGGTGCGGTAGTCGATACCCTCGTCCAAGGCCAGTGCAGCTTTGCCGCCGGCCAGGCCGAGCACCAGGGTAGCAGCCAGGACGATGAGCGTTGGGGAGCGTGTGGGTCGAGCGGTCATGGGGTGTTTCTCCGATTGCGGCATGGTCTGGTGCAACACACCCGGCTACGGCACGACTCGTTCAGGCGCATCCGGCCGGGGAATGTTGCCGAAGATGGGGACGCGGCGCGGCGATCCAGGGGTCAGCCCGTTGCCGCCGGGTGGATCAGGTAATCCAGCAACAGGCCGATGAAGACGGCCATGCCGAAGTAGTTGTTGTTCAGGAAGGCGACGAAGCAGTGCTTCGGCACCTGATCACGAATGAGCCACTGCTGATAGAGCGACAGACCGCCGGCAGCGCCGAGACCTGCGAAGTACGCCCAGCCGCGCGCGGCTTCCAGCCCCACCCAGGCGAGCATCAGCAACATCAGCAGCTGCAGCGCGCCGATGATGAGTCTATCGTGGCGGCCGAACAGGATCGCCGTGGATTTGATGCCGATCTTCAGATCGTCCTCGCGGTCGACCATCGCGTACTCGGTGTCGTAGATCAACGCCCAGACCACGGTCGCGACGAACAGTACCCAGGCCCAGAATGGGATGGTCTCTTGGATGGCCATGAACGCCATGGGCACGGCCCAACCGAAGGCCGCACCCAGGAACAGCTGCGGAACATGGGTATAGCGCTTCATGAACGGGTAGATGGCCGCCAACGACACGGCGACCACCGACAACGCGACGGTTTGCCAGTTCAGCAGCAACACCAAGCCGAAGGCGACCAGACTCAACACCAAGAACACACCGATGGCCTCCGCCGGCGTGATCCGGCCGACGGCCAGGGGCCTGGCATTGGTGCGGGCCACATGGGCGTCGAAATCCCGGTCGGCGAAGTCGTTGATGGCACAGCCGGCCGAGCGCATGAGCACGACGCCGGCGATGAAGATCAGCACCACGCCCCAGGGCGGATGCCCATCGCCAGCGAGCCAAAGCGCCCAGAGCGCCGGCCACATGAGCAAGAAGATACCGATAGGCTTGTGCAGGCGCACCAGATGCACATAGGCGTCCAGCCGCTCGCGCCAGGTCGGTGAACGCGGCGTGCCGAACTTGATCTCAGGGAGGCTCATCGTCGATGGGGCTGTGCTGGATGGGTCTCGAGTCCGCCTCGCCACGGCGACCCGCGCGTCGGGACCGCGTTGTGGCGAGGACCCGCGCCTCGGCCTCGGACCGTCGGCGCACAAAGGGCGCAAGTATCGCACAGCGCACCGCGATTGACGCCCACCGTACCGCATTCGAAGTCCACACGGCCGCCCCGGCTACTCGTGGCGATGGTCTCCGCAGGGGCTTAAGGGTAGCCGCGCTCGACCTCGGTTCGAGCCTCCGGCCGGGCACGCGGCTATACTGCGTGCCTCCGACCCTGGGACCACCGATCGCTTGGCGGAAACCCAGCCTTGCCCGAACCCGGAGCCGACGACGCAGGCCCCGGCAGCGTTCACAGCGACCGGAGCACGCGATGGTAACGCCCGCAACGACGGCCCTAGCGCCCCAGTCCGCAGCCGACACCGATTCCAGCCACGCACCGGCAACGCCGGAACAGCAGCAGGTCTTCGCGGCGATCGATCTGGGCTCGAACTCCTTCCACATGCTCGTCGCCCGCATGGACGGCGGCACGCTCCAGGTGATCGATCGTCACAAGGAGATGATACGCCTCGGGGAGGGGCTGACCCGCGACAAGCAGCTGCGCGAGGACGTCGCCGAGCGCGCGCTGGCCTGTCTGGAGCGCATGGGGCAACGGCTGAAGGAAATGCCCGCCGAGCAGGTGCGCGCCGTTGGTACCAATACGCTGCGCCAGATCCGCCCCGAGTCCCGTTTCCTTCCCCGCGCCGAGCATGCCCTCGGCCATGCCATCGAGATCATCTCCGGCCGCGAGGAGGCGCGCATCATCTACTTGGGCGTCTCCCATGGACTCGCCATCGGCGACAAGAAGCGGCTGGTGATCGACATCGGCGGCGGTAGCACAGAGCTGATCGTCGGCCAGGGCTTCACGCCGACCCTGCGCGAGAGCCTGCACATGGGCTGCGTCAGCATGTCGCAGAAGTTCTTCCGCAACGACAGGATCGCGGCCAAGCAGATGGACGAGGCGGAGCTCTACGGCGCCATGGAAATCCGCCCGGTACGCGAGTTGTTCCGCCAATCTGGATGGTCCAGCGCCACCGGCAGCTCAGGCACCATCAAGGCCATCGCCTCCGTGGTCACCGGTGAGGGCTGGAGCGAAGACGGTATCACCCGCGAGTCTCTCGACCGGTTGCGTGAGGCGCTCATCGAGACCGGGCGCACCTCCGCACTCGACCTCAAGGGCCTGAGCGAGCAGCGGCGGCCGGTCTTCGCCGGCGGCGTCGCGGTGCTCAACGCCCTGTTCAAGACCCTCGATATCCGACACATGCGCGCATCGGATCAGGCCTTGCGGGAGGGGCTGATCTACGAAATGGTGGGCCGGCTGGAGCACGAGGACGTGCGCGAGCGCACGGTCGCGACCCTCGCCCGGCGCTTCGACATCGACACCGCCCATTGCGCCCGCGTGCGCAACACCGCCCTGCACTTGCTGGAACAACTGCGCACCCACTGGCACCTGCATCACCCCAACTATGCGCCGATACTCGGCTGGGCGGCGGAGCTGCACGAGATCGGCCTCGCCGTGTCCCACAGCCAGTATCAGAAACATGGCGCCTATCTGGTGGCCAATGCCGACCTGCCCGGCTTCACCCGCCAAGAGCAGCAGGTGCTCTCGGCACTGTTGCTGGGGCACAGGCGCAAGTTTCCCGTCGACACCTTCCTGGCGCTACCGAGCGGTGTGCGCGATTGCGCGCGACGCCTATGCATCATCCTCAGGCTGGCAGTGCTGATGAATCGCGGACGTACCGGTCGTGTCCCCCAACCGACGGTCGAGGCGAGCGATGACACCCTCATGCTGCGGTTCCCCGTGGGCTGGCTCGCTGGGCATCCCCTCACCCATCTGGAACTCCAAGAGGAGGCGCAACGCCTGGCACCCGCCGGCCATGGCTTGGGCTTCGCGTGAGTAGAGCGCGCTGTCCGCCCGCGCCGGCGCCGTCCGCGCAGCACACACAGGAAGCCGCACCGCCCGTCGAGCCAGCTAGGGGTTCGACCGGTGATTCGCCGGCTCGCACGGCGACTCGGTATCCCCTTCGAACCGAGGAACCCGCCCCATGGCCGACGCTGCGACCGTCGGCGACATCACGGTCCAGCGCCGATGCTGCTAAAATTTTGCGCGCTGCGAGGCCGTTTGGCTGTACGCCGATGCGAGGGTTGCCGACCCTGCTCGGATCGAAGACCGGCAATCGCGCCAGCGGACCGCGGCCGCCATGACTCCAACACCACTCTCCCGAAAGGAGGACACCGACAACCATGGCCAATCTCTTCTCCGCCGACTGGATGAACCAACTCAAGGACGCCTGGAACAACGACTCGGAGGTGAGCGGCAAGCTCGCCGAGATCGGTTTCGATTCCGTGATCACCTGCGGCTTCAAAAACGAGGATGACCCGCGCGGCGTCTTCGTCGTCGAAAAGGGGATCTGCACACGCGCCGGCGACTGGGACGGCGAGACCCCGGACTGGGACATGCGTGCCGACATGGACGACTGGCTCAAGTGGGTCAAGAAGGGCATCGGCATGATGGGCATGGGCACCGCCTATGCCACCGGCAAGCTTAAGTTCAAGCATGGCGACTACGGCGCCATGATCAAGGACCCGCGCATGGCCGGCCCCTTCGTCAAGAGCTTCAACCTGATGAAGGAAATCGGCGCCGACGAACTCGGCTGAGCCCGACAGCCCTTCCCGGCGGCGGCGGCCTGCCGCCGCCTCGCCCCACCCCGGCACTCGCCAAACCGACCGCCGCGGCATCTCCCGAGACCGCTGACGTAACCCGCTCTACCACACCCCCGCCGAACCGTCGGCGACCGCGAGGTGGAAGCGTACATCGCCGGGGGGCTCGTGGACCTGTACGACGGCTTCCATGTCAGAAGGGTCGAGGTCGATTCCATCGAAACGGTCATGTGCGACGGCGGCGGCAAGCGCATCGAGCCCGCCCTGTTCGTCACCGGCACCGTCGAGAAGGGGAACAGCGAGCCCGAACCTGACGACTGGGTGCTGCCGCTGCTGAATGCGCCGCGCGCCGTCTACCCGACCCTGGGGTGCCCGCGTGCGTTTGCAGGCACTACCAGAAGGAGTGACCACCGCTCCTGCCCTGCCCTCGATCCTTCCCGCAGTGACATTAAACGGCACGCGGAAGACAGCGACTCAACGCGAGACGTCTCCGCACCCATGCCCCGAACAGCGCCGCCTCATCACTGAGGGGCAGAGCGCTGCCGGTCTGCTCCGCAAGACGGTCTACGCCAACCCATTTGGCGCGGACGCCGCGCCATCCGCCCCGGCGACGACTGGAGTCCATCAGCGATCGAACTTCCCTAGCGACGGCCTAGAGCCAGCGACATGCTGCTCCTGATCGAGGGCGCACATGCCAGAGCGGCCCCGACGCGGCCCCACCGGCGCTCCCTCGCCACCACCGCGCTGCCTGGCCGAGCCCCCAGACAAGGACCATCCCGCTCAGCCGACACCAGTGTGCCGGCTAAATCTGCACCAGGGTGTCGATGGCAAACGGATCGCAGCCTCCCAGCGTCGGGAGCCAAGATTTGACGACATCAATATCCAAAGCCCCACCGGGCTTTACATTGTAAAGTTGGGGGGGGGTATTTTGTTCCTACATCTTTATCTTGCTTTCGACAATCCAGGGGTAAGCGCCCCACCAACCCCACCCCCCTCCGGTCAGGGTGCGGGCACATCCTCCGGTGCCAGGCGGGTCGGCAGCAGCGCATCGACCTGCTCGGGGCGGGTGGCCTTGGGCAGTTCGGTGAACAGGTGGCGCAGGTAGCGGTAGGGTTCGTGGCCGTTGGCCTTT
>JANQFX010000079.1 GCA_028277725.1 Thiohalocapsa sp. | reverse complement strand
GTGGAAGCAACTGGTGCACCCCTGCCGCATGGAGCCGACCCACGACGTGGCCCATGCCGCGCAGCTGATCCAGCGCGACGACGGCATGGCGCTCGGGGTGCTATTCCAGCAGGAGACCCCCGTCTACACAGCCGCCGGCTCGGATTCCGGGCCGGCGGCGTCCCTGGCCGACATCGAAGGGGAGCTGCGCCGATGACCGATCCCGAGATCGCACCAGTGGACGCCGATGGCAGCATCGCCAGCATCTCGGAACTCCTGGCCCATGCCCTGGAGCTAGAACATGCCGCCCGGGCCCACTACGAGTTGCTCGCCGACAGCATGGCCGTACACCACAACACGGGCGCCGAAGGCCTATTCCGCAAGCTCGCGACCCTGAGCGCCGAGCACGCCGACGCCATTGCGCAACGCGCCGCCGGCCAGACCCTGCCCCGCATCGCGCCCTGGGCCTTCAAATGGCATTGTCCCGGCGCGCCCGAGGGCGATGATTGCCTGGAGGACGCCGTCAGCTACCAGATGACCACGACCCAGGCCATCGAGCTGGCGCTGCACAACGAGCGCCGCGGCCAGGCCTTCTATCGGCACGTCTCCACCACCGCCACCGACCCCCGGGCCGCCGCACTGGCCGAGGAGATGGCAACCGAGGAGGCCGAGCACGTTACCCTGCTGGAGGCACTACTCGCCGAGCAGGACCCCGCCGACGCCGACGCACCGGACGACCTGGACCCGCCGCACACGCCGGATTAGCCTCCGATCATCGCCGCCACCCGGCTTGACCCAGCGTCGTTGCGGGGTATGCTCCCGGCAGCCACCATCGATCGCGACGGACCTCGTACCGACCATGCCAGTGCCACATCCGACCTCCGTTTCGCGCCCATGAGCATCATCGCCGTCGTCGGCAACAAGGGCGGCACCGGCAAGACCACGCTGGCGCTCAACATCGCAGCGGCCCTGGCGCAACGTGGGGACTCGGTGGTCATCGTCGACGCGGACCCGCAACAGTCGGCCTACCAATGGCGGCTCACCGGCGCCGACGACAACGGCGTGCCGGCGGTGGTGGCCGCCGCCATGGGGCTGGACAAGACGGTTCGCGCCCTAGGAGAAGCCCACGCCCATGTGGTCATCGACTGCCCGCCGTCCATCAAGGCGACCCAGGCGGAGCAGGCGCTGACACTCGCCGACCACGCCCTGGTGCCGGTGCAGCCCTCGCCGATGGATCTCTGGGCGACGACGCACATCGCGAAGGTCATCGAGCGGCTGCGTCCCGAGAACCCGAGGCTCAGGGCACTCATCGTCATGAGCCAGTTGGAGCCGCGCACCACCCTGTCCCGGCTCATGCCCGAGGCCGCGGCCGAACTCGACCTGCCGGTGGCTGCCGCCGGCATCCGACGGCGCTCCATCCATCGTCACTGCGCGCTGGAAGGGCGGAGCGTGTTCCAGGCCGGCAAGCGCGGCGCCGACGCCGCCGCCGAGATCCAACAACTGCTGACGGAGCTCTTCGACCATGGCTGACAGCAACCGCACCGGCGAGCGCCTGCTCGACTCCATCCGCAAGGCCAAAGAGGGGGAGGACGCCACCGCGCCGTCGTCGTCGACACCCACCGCGGGCACGCCGTCGGCGACCGCGAGCAGATCGACGGCCGCCAGGAAGGCCAGTGCCAAGAAGGCCCCCGCCCGGCGAGCACCCACCAAGAAGGCGACTGCCAGAAAGACCACGGCCCGGGCCGCCGCCGGCGAGGCCTCCTCGCGCAACGCCACGACCGCGGCGCCCTACCCGATGCCCGGAGGCCCGCGACCGCAGCCCGGCCCCTTCCCGGGCTCCAGCGCCGACGACGACCCCTATCGCAGCAAGGATCGGACCTGGCCGGACTGAACACATGTTTCTCGACCCCTACATCGGCGGCAGCGCCGACGCCCCCCGCATCTCCGCCTCCCAGGGCAGCGCCTTCGCCAAGGACGTCGCAGGCGACTATAACCCGATCCACGACGTCGACAATCCGCGCTTCTGCGTCCCTGGTGACCTGCTGTTCGCGCTGGTGCTGAGCCGCTTCGGTATCAGCAACCGCATGCAACTCGGCTTCACGGGTATGGTGGGCGCGGACGTGCCGCTGCGGCTCGATGCCACAGACGCGCGACTGCGGGTCATCGATGGCACCGGAAAGACCTGCCTCAGCGTGGAGCGCAATGGTGACTCGACCGCCGATCCCGCACTGGTAGAGGCCCTGGTCAGGCGCTACGTAGCCTTTTCAGGCCACAACTTCCCGCACTTCCTGGTGCCGTTGATGCAGCGTCACGACGTGATGATCAACACCCAACGGCCGCTGGTGATCTACGAGTGCATGTCCTTCGCGCTGTCCCGTCTGGACTTGGCGCCGGACGCCATCGAGCTCAGGGACAGCACCCTCGAGGTCGCCGGCCGTCGCGGGGACGCCTACCTGCACTTCGACCTCTCGGCCAGCGGCACCCACATCGGCCAGGGCTCGAAGAAGCTGGTATTGAGCGGGCTGCGACCACTGGACCAGGCGGCCCTGGACGACCTGGTCGCGCGCTATGACGGTTGGGCCGAATCGCACCGCCAGGGCCAGTCGAAGTCGCGGGGCTGAGGGGTCGGCCCGTTGTCGCGGTCGTAATCGAGTATCCGGTAACGACAACGAGCGTGTTTGTGCTGGTCCGGCGCCGTTGGACTAGACGGCCAGGGGAAACTCGAACCGAATCCGCGTGCCCGCACCGGGGCGCGAGTCCAGCTGCATACGACCACCGGCGAGCTGCGCCCGCTCGCGCATGGACAAGAGGCCGTAACCGCTAAGACTCCCCTCGCCCTGCGCCACGGCCTCGACGTCGAAGCCGCATCCGTCGTCGGCGACGACCAGGACCAGCCGACCCCGTGCCTCGCCTAGTGTCAGGTGCACCGCGGAAGCCTCGGCATGCTTCTTGATGTTGTTCAGGGACTCTTGCACCAGGCAATAGAGTGTGGACTCCATGGCCGGTGGCAGCGACGACGCCAGGCCGTTGCTATCGCAAACGACCTCAAGGTTGTTCGACTCGGCGATGCGCGCGACGAAGCGCTCGATGGCGCCCACCAGACCGACCCGCGAGAGCTCCTTGGGGTAGAGGTCGCAAATCAGGTCGCGCAGCTGCTCCATGCCCTGGCACAGGGATGTCTCCAAGCCCTCCAACGTCGAGCGCGTGCGCTGCGGGTAGGTGTCGAGCAGCGACTGCGCCAACTGCGCGCGCAGGATGTGGTCGACGAAGTTCTGCGCGACGCCGTCATGGATGTCGCGGGCGA
This sequence comes from Thiohalocapsa sp., assembly GCA_028277725.1. Taxonomy (GTDB): domain Bacteria; phylum Pseudomonadota; class Gammaproteobacteria; order Chromatiales; family Chromatiaceae; genus Thiohalocapsa. Next base: position 86,746 of record JANQFX010000079.1, on the reverse strand, counting down.
TGCGCCGACGCTCCTCGTCCTGACCGGCGAGGATCTTGTGGTTGACCGCCTGCACCTCCTCCATCTGCGTGACCATTCGGGTCATGACGCGGAGCCGATGCGAGAACTGCTGCAGCAACCAGTGCGACAACTCGGGCGCCTCACGCAGCAGCGACGCCACCTCGCCACTCGGAATCAGGATCAGCTCGCAGGCCTCCGCTGCCACGGCCGAGGCGAGGCGCCCCTGCTGTTCGATCAGCGCCATTTCCCCGAACACCTCGCCGCGGCGCACATGGTTGAGCAGGCGCCGACGCCCGTCGTAGCCCTCGCCGAGGATATCCACAGACCCCGAGCGCACGAAGTAGGCCGCATCGCCGATCGCACCCTCCGCGAAAATGGTCTCGCCAGCACCATAGGCGCGCAATGCAACACGCCCGGTCGACAGGAGCCTTTCGAAGGTGCCGGAGCACATCGCGCCGTTCAGGGTCGGCGCCGGTGCAGGCGGCCGCTCCGCGCTGCCCGGATCGCGATCATTCGGGTCTGACATGTCCGAAAAGTCTTGTTGCGCAATAGAGGGGGTCGTGGCCCAAAACTCGCGGTGGGCAATCGCGACCCATGGCCCATATCGGTTTACACGGTTCCTCCCGCTTCCAACTGCTCCTCAAGATCGCCCGCCGCGGCGCGCACGCAGCGCCTGTGCCAGCTGGTGCACCGTCATGCCATAGTAGGTGCTGTTGTTGTACTTGGTGATGGTGCGGAAGTTGCCGAATCCAAACCAGTACTCGTAGCCGCCGGCGGCGTCGAGCTGTAGCAAGCTCACCCGCGCGTCGTTGTCCACCGCAATCGGCGAACGATAGCCCATGCCTTGGAGCCGGCTCGCCGGATACTCGGAGCGGAACCCTGTCTCCAGCCCACCCGGAGAGATCGAGTTGACTCGGACCGCGACCGGTTCGCCGGTCCTCCAGCCGTGCTGCTGGAAGTAGTGGGCGACGCTGCCGATGGCGTCCCGCTTGTTCCAGAGATCGCGCCGGCCGTTGCCATCGAAGTCCACGGCATAGGCGAGGTAGCTCGACGGCATGAACTGTCCATAGCCCATGGCGCCGGCGAAGGAGCCGACAGGCTGGAAGGGATCGAAGCCCTCCTGCCGGGCCATGACCAGATAGTTCTCGAATTCACCGCTGAAGTAGTCGGCGCGGCGGGGGTAGTCGAAGGCAAGGGTCGCGAGCGCATCGACGATCCGGTGCTTGCCCATGTAGCCGCCCCACTTGGTCTCGATGCCGATGATGGCGACGATGTATTCGGGCGGTACGCCGTACTTCTTCGAGGCCCGCTCCAGATCCGCCGAATGCGCATTCCAGAATGCTGTTCCCTTGCTCAGCATGCTGGAGGTGATGTGCCGCGAGCGGTAGCGGGTCCAGGCGCCGTTGGGGCCCTTGGACGGACGCCATTGGCGGTTCATGTACTCGATGATCCAGTCATCCGGACGCACGCGCGAGAGGATGCTCACCATCTCCGCACGCGTGTAGCCGTTGGCTTGCATGCGGTCGATGAACCGCTCCACGTCGGCCCTGCCGGCGTAGGGACCGATGGTGAGCCTGGGCGTGCTGCTGAACTCGACCGCCGGCAGCCTGGCGTTGGCGCGGATGAGTTCCGGTCCGTCCTTGGCGGCCTTTGAGCCGCAACCGATGAGCGGCAGTAGCAGAACCAGGGTGATGACGAAGATGGGCATCGGGCGCATCGGGCACCTCTGTCGAGTCGGCTTGTCGCGGGAGCCGGCACCAAGGCCCGGCGGCTGCGCCGGATGGTAGCCGGAATGCACGCGCCTGTCCCGGCTGCCTCTCCCCTTCACCTGGTGCAATGGCGTCGAAGTACGACACACGCGCCCCAACCGTCTTCGAGGTGGCGTTCGTTGTCGACATGGTGATCGCAATCGCCACCGTCGCGGAAGTCTCCACGACGACTCGATCACGACAACGAAAACGATACGGAAGCGGCCAGCGGCGGGCGTTGCGTGCGGAACTTGTGCGCGGCAGTCCCAGTGCCTGCGAACAACCGACGACGGGACATGCGACGGTCACCGAACAACAGGAGAGCGGTCTCCGAGCGGTTGGCCCGGCAATCGCGAGATGGGACACACCAGCCGCCGGCTCGGGCCGGTGTATGCTGACCCCAGCAGCCACAGAAATACCGTGGAGGAGCCGATGAACCTGCCTGCCCAAATGCCACTGCTCAGTGTCGCCGAGTATCTGGACGGCGAGCAACGGAGCGACATCCGCCACGAGTACGTCGCCGGCCAAGTGTTCGCCATGGCCGGCGCCGGTGAGAAGCACAATCGCATCAGCCTGAATCTTGCCTTTCATCTGCGTGCCGCCACCCGAGGGACGCCGTGCGGTACCTTCATCAGCGATATGAAGGTGCGGGTGGACGCGCACGACGCCTTCTACTATCCCGACGTGCTGCTCGGCTGCGATCCGGGAGACAGCGAGCCGCTATACAAACGCTCACCCTGTCTGATCGCGGAGGTGCTCTCGCCGTCGACGGAGGTCATCGACAGGCGCGAAAAGCTGCTCGCCTATCGGGCGCTTGAATCCCTGCGCTACTACCTGCTGGTCTCGCAGGATCGGCACCTAGTGGAGGTCTATCGGCGCGAGCCCGCCGGCGGCTGGCATTACGACGCCTACGAGGACGGCGAGCTGCTCATCGACTGCGGCGGGCTCGACATCCGCTTCAGCCTCGCGGACCTCTATGAGGATGTATCGATCACAACTCCCGCGTCGCCGAAAACCGAATCTCCGGCCAGCGCTCCTCGGTGAGCGACAGATTGACCCGCGTCGGGGCCAGGTAGACCAACTGCTCGTCGCCATCCAGCGCCAGGTTGTCCCGCGCCTTGGTCTTGAACTGCTCCAGCAGCTTCGGGTCGTCACAGTTGACCCAGCGGGCGGTCTGCACCGACACGGGCTCGACCACGGCCTCGACGCCGTATTCGTCCTTGAGCCGGTAGGCGGCGACGTCGAACTGCAGCACGCCGACGGCGCCCAGGATGAGGTCGTTGTTCTTCAGCGGACGGAAGACCTGGGTCGCCCCCTCCTCGCAGAGCTGCAGCACGCCCTTCTGCAACGCCTTGGTCTTCAGCGGGTCCTTCAGCACCACACGGCGGAACAGCTCCGGCGCGAAGTACGGGATGCCGCCGTACTTGAGGTCTTCCCCTTCGCTGAAGGTGTCGCCGATCTGAATCGTGCCGTGGTTGTGCAGGCCGATGATGTCGCCGGGCCAGGCCTCGTCCACGCGCTTGCGCTCATCGGCCTGGAAGGTGATGGCATTGGCCACCTGCACCGTCTTGCCCATACGCACGTGGCGCATCTTCATGCCCTGCTTGTAGCTGCCGGAGCAGACGCGCAGGAAGGCGACGCGGTCGCGGTGCGCCGGGTCCATGTTCGCCTGGATCTTGAATACGAAGCCCGAGAACTTGCCCTCCTCCGGATCGACGGCGCGCTCGCCGGCCTCGCGCGGGCGCGGCGGCGGCGCGTACTCGACGAAGGCGTCCAACAGCTCCTTGACGCCGAAGTTGTTGATGGCGGAACCAAAGAACACCGGCGTCTGCTTGCCGGCGCGGTAGGCATCGAGGTCCAGCGGGTGACTCGCGCCCTGGACCAGCTCCAGCTCTTCGCGCAACTCCTCGGCCTGGTCGCCGAGCAGCTCGTCCATGCGTGGGCTATCCAGCCCTTCGATGACCTCTCCGGCCTGGATCTTGCCGCCGTGGGTGGCGCTGAACAGGTGGGTGCGATCGTGACGCAGGTCGTAGACACCCTTGAAGCGCTTACCCATGCCGATGGGCCAGGTGATGGGCGCGCACTGGATCTTCAGCACCTCCTCCACCTCATCGAGGATCTCGATGGCATCGCGGCCCTCACGGTCGAGCTTGTTGACGAAGGTCAGGATGGGTGTGGTGCGCAACCGGCAGACGTCCATCAGCTTGATGGTCCGCTCCTCGACACCCTTGGCGACATCGATAACCATCAGCGCCGAATCGACGGCGGTCAGGGTACGGTAGGTGTCCTCCGAGAAGTCCGCATGGCCGGGGGTATCGAGCAGGTTCACGATGGACTCACCATGCGGGAACTGCATCACCGAGGAGGTCACCGAGATGCCACGCTGCTTCTCCAGCTCCATCCAGTCGGACGTCGCGTGGCGCGCCGCCTTGCGGCCCTTGACGGTGCCGGCCAGCTGGATGGCGCCGCCGAACAGCAAGAGCTTCTCGGTCAGTGTGGTCTTGCCGGCGTCGGGGTGGGAGATGATCGCGAAGGTGCGCCGTCGCGATACCTGTTCGTGCGGTTGGGACATGGGCTCGGGTGCACCGTGCAGGGCTCTAGGAAAACAGCACAGTTTAGCTCCTTCGGCCCGCCCGCCACCACCGCGACGACCTATGGCCATCGGGTCTCTGGGGTCCGCAGCGGTAATCCGTCAGAATGAACCCGAGTCCGCCGCGATCGCCCAATCGATCTCTTGTACAACTTCGCTTGGGTTCGGTGCGACGCCCCCAGGTGGACCCTGACCAGCGAGATGATGCTCATGCCGCTGCATCGCCATGGCTTCGGGACTCCGATCCTGGACATCGACAACCCGGTGACGGGCTGGTATCGACAGGGGGCTTTCGGATCACGCCCCGATTGCAGATACTAAGGCAATTCGAACATGGCCTCACCGATCCCCCAATGCCGATCGCGGCAGGCAGTCCGCGCTCATCGACGGGTTCACGTCCCCCTTCGGTTTCCGCAGCGAGATCTGGATCGCGGGCATCCCCTGGGGTTCCACTCCTAACCTGATGCTGCGCGCCTAGAACCAGCACCACGACGGCACCCTCGACCTTTCGATCAGAGAGAACCCGGCCCCGTCGACGTTGCGCAAGCAGTGGCAGCTGTCCGGCATCCAGGCGGCGCTACGTTTCCGAGGAGTTGACGATTCTTGGCCCTTCTGATCAGCCTCGGTATGGCGTACCCGCCGACTCTAGCCTCGTGAGCGCCCCTCCGCCCAAGGCTCGCCATTACCTCAGCCTGCGCTGGAAGGCGTTGATCGGTCTCAGCCTCGTGTTGGTCTTGATCAACGCCTCGCTTGCGTTCTTCTCCTACCGAGAACTCGCCCAGCAGTTCGAACGTCAGCAGGCGTCGCAGCAGGCGAGCCAGACGGAGGCGCTCAAGGCACTCATCGTGGACGGCTACCGTCAGCTCTCCAGGATCGCCAACGTGGTGCCACTGATGGTCCCCGCTCGACCCGACCGATCCCTAGCGGACCACCTGTCGGAGGCACTCGACACCAACGGCGTGATGCTGGACCTCGAATGGGACGTGGGCACCGTGGACTGGATCAGAGCGGACGGCAGCGTCGTACCGCTATGGCCACCGCAGGCGGAGACTCCAACCGCGCAGATCGCCAGGGCGCTGGGCAGCGCGCTCCGCGCGTCGCCGGAGCAGATGGTGCGACTTCTCGATTGCAGCACGCGATGCCGTCAATTACTCGCCGCACCCCTGCTTTGGCGCGGTGAACAGGAAGGCGCCTTGCTGCTCGGGCGCAGCGTCGCCGATGTGTTGTTGGCCTTCAACGGCCTGACCAATGCAGAGGTCGCACTGACCACCTCCACGATGGCCACGACCGACCGTAGCGAGGGGCCGATCTTCCGGGCCATCACCCACCCCGAAGACTCCCGTCCCTTGTTCGAATCGGCCCTGGCATCCGGTTCAATACCCGCCCCGCTATGCGCCCCGACATCCTCCAACGGGCAGGACGCGGGTCGGCCCGATGGAACCTCCGCAGCGTCTTCGAGCGGCGCCCAGCGTCCGATGATTCACCGCGGCGGCGAGTGGTACCAGCTGTATCGCATCCCAGAGCTGGCACCGGGGATCGATGCCCTGGTGTTGAATCGTGTCACGGCAGAACGGCGCGCCATCCGCAAGGGCACGCGCAACAGCATCGCGCTTGGCCTGTTCGGGCTCCTGGCGTCCGAAACCTTGCTTCTGCTGATCATGCGGAACCCCTTGCGACGCCTGCGGCGCCTGTCCGAGCGACTGCCCTGGCTTGCGGAAGGGCGCTTCGCAGAGCTCCGCGGCGCCCTCGCCGCTCGATCACATCCACCGTCCTTCCGCGACGAGATCGATCTGATGCACGATACGGTGCATCGTCTGACCAACCAGATGGAAGGCAGCGAGCGAGAGCGCGAGGTGACCCGCGCGGAGCTGATCTGGCTGGCGGATCATGACCCGCTGACGGGGCTGCAGAACCGCCGACGCTTCGACTTGGAGCTGCGCCAGGTGCTGAGGGAAAACAGGGTGGACGACACCCGGGGCGCGTTGATGTTCATGGATCTGGATCAGTTCAAGGACGTCAACGATATCAGCGGCCACCGGATCGGCGACCAGCTGCTCCGGCACGTGGCGGAGAAACTGCTGCGATGCCTGGACGAACCCGCAACGCTGGGACGACTCGGCGGCGACGAGTTCGGCGCCATCCTGCCCGGCGCCGACGTGGAACAGGCCACCGAACTGGCCTCCCGGCTGCTAGCAGAGGTTCAGGACGTCCTGGTGCAGACGCGTATCCACAGCCATCGCGCCTCCGGGAGTGTCGGTATCGTCCTCTACCCCGAACACGGCACCGATCCCGTCCAGCTGCTCGCCAACGCCGATCTGGCCATGTACCAAGCCAAGAATGCCGGTCGCAACCGCTGGCACGTCTTCTCCGCACAGGACGAGGGCCGCGAGCGGGCAAACGCCCGGGTGATCTGGGCCGAGCGCATCAGCAGGGCCCTTCGCGATCACTGTTTCAAGCTGCTACTGCAACCGATCCTGAACATCACACGCGGGGACATCGTCTACGCGGAGGCGCTGATCCGCATGGTCGACTCGGACGGCAGCCTGGTGCCGCCATTCAGCTTCATTCCCGTCGCCGAGGAAACGGGTCAGATCCACAGCATCGACCACTGGGTCGTCGCCGAAGCCATCGCCCTCATGGGTGGGCGTCCAGATCTGGCCCTGTCGTTGAATCTATCGGCCAGCAGCCTGTGCGACGACACCCTGCCGCCGACGCTGCAACGCCTACTGACACAGCACGGCGTGGAGCCCCAGCGCCTGACCCTGGAGATCACCGAAACCGCGGCCATCAACAGCCTCTCGAGCGCCGCACACCTGATCGAACAGATCCACCAGCTCGGCTGCCGTTTCGCGCTCGACGACTTCGGGACCGGCTACGCAAGCTATGCCTATTTGCGGGAACTCCCGGTCGATGCGGTCAAGATCGACGGCGTCTTCATACGCAATCTGGCGTACAGCCGGGAGGATCAGATCTTCGTCCAGGCGATCGTCGACATGGCACACAACATGAATCGACAAGTCGTCGCGGAGTTCGTGGACAAGCAAGAAACCCTAGACGCCCTCGCAGAACTCGGCGTCGACTTCGCCCAGGGCTACCTGATCGGGCGACCTACACTCGCGCAGCACATCGAACCCGGCCCCTGGCGCGGAACCACCACAGCAGACGTCGAGGCATAATCCCAGAAAGGACAACGCACCGATCGCGTCGACAGAGGCCGGCAACCTGATGGTCAGACGACCCCAGCAGCGCCGAACCCCAGGCTCCCCCGCGCCCGCCGGGCGGAATCACGGGCCATTGCGCACAGCCAAGCGCCCACCGCGGCGAACCCGAACCAGCCTGGTCTGGTCCGCCCTGCGCATTTCAACGGTGGTGCTGGCAGCCTGCACCCTGGTCTGGGTCGCGTCCACCGACGACCAGCGCCGACGGCTGCTGGTGCAATTCGGCCTGGCGAACTCACTGGCACAGGCAGAACTGACCGAACTCACCCTGGTCGGCCCGGGGTTTCGTATCCCGTTACTGCCAGCACTGCCATCGGCGGAGCAGGGCATCGCCGCTCGACCGGGGGGCCCGGTGCGTCGCGAGCGCCAGCCGCATCGGACGCCAGAGCAGGAACCGACCGGAGGGCGCGGAAGCCTCGAGGGGCTCGGCCGCAGGATCGGTCACGGCGGCGACCCCTGTGTCATCGGTGTCGCGCGCAACCCGAGCCGCAGCTCGGAGCCGCGCCCGGTACACCGCTATCTGGACGACCGCGGCGACGTGGTCTTCTCCGATCGTGCCCCGTCGGACGCCCCGTCAGAGTTGGTGAGCGTACGAAGTGGTGTCGGCGTCGGGCGCTTCTCGGCGGACTACGACATGGACGGTTTCACTCCACCCTTGGGCTTTCGTCGGCAACTGGAAGTCGACCTCGACGGCGTCTTCCACTTCCTGGCCGACGACCTGCGGCTCGTCGGCATGCAGCCGGTACACCTCAGGCTGCGCGTGATCGACGGCCGCGCACGCTTCGCCCGGTTGGCCTCGAGTAAGGGCCTGCAGACCGATAGTGGCTTCTACACCCATCGGGACAACCTCGCGGTCGTGCGCTGGATGGGCGACACGCGCACCCGCGCCGTCGCCCGCCACGAAATCGCCCACCTTGCACTGGGCAATTGGCTCGGCCGCACACCGCTGTGGCTGAACGAGGGCCTCGCGGAGGTGGTCGAGACCATGCGTTTCCAGCAGAACTTCGCCATCGCCGAGGCACCCGCACGACGCCTGGAGCGCCTGCGCCGGCTGCAGCGCGCCGGCCGACTGCCGGGGCTCGAGGCCTTCCTCGCCAGCACACGCAAGCAATGGCTCGGCTGGGGCAATGACATCGCCTATCCCTACGCCTGGTCGCTGGTGCATTTCCTGTTGCAGGAACCGAGCCGCCAACACACCGTCTCGAACCTGCTCAACGCCCTCGCGGAACACCGCTGCCGCCCCTTCGACCACATCGGTTTCTTGAACCGCGACTATGTCGGCGGCCTCGCCGGCCTGGAGCGCGACTGGCGCCGCTGGTTGGACGCCGAGGCGGCCCCGCTCCAGTTCTGAGAAGGGCACCGTCTGCAGCTGCGACGGACTGCGCGATGTCAGGGTGCGGCGGGCGCTTGACGAGGAATTCGATCGCGCAGAGCACACAATGTCCATGCGCACCCCCAAGATGCAACCGGATGGGGCCATAGAGCGCGACGAGGACACCGGCGCGGTGGAGTGCGAAGACGACGGTTGTTGCGCCGGGAGCAGCATCCCGGCAGGAATGCCGACCCAAGCCGGGAGCCGCCAAACATCAGCATATTCAGATATTTGAAAACCCCTATCTTGCCCCCCCAAAAGCCCGAATCCGCTTGCGCCCTTTCCCGAAAAGCCGCAGCATTGAGCGCCAGCCAGGGGTCACGCCGAAGGTCGCAGCAGACGATCAGGCCGGCCCCGATCGACACGCGCCGACTCCCTGCGCCACTACGTTGGATTCCTGCGGTACCCCATGACCCCGGCAGACCTCACCCCCGTCCGCGAGCACATCGCCTCGCGCATCATCGGCCAGCACAAGTTCATCGATAGCATGCTGGTGTGCCTATTGAGCGACGGCCACCTACTCGTGGAGGGCATGCCGGGGCTGGCCAAGACCACCGCCGTCAAGGCGTTGGCGGACGCGGTGGAAGGCGACTTCCACCGCGTCCAGTTCACGCCCGACCTGCTGCCGTCGGACCTGATCGGCACGGATATCTACCGACACGAGCAGGGCGAGTTCGAGTTTCGACCCGGGCCGCTGTTCCACAACGTGCTGCTCGCCGATGAAGTCAACCGCGCGCCGGCCAAGGTCCAGTCCGCACTGCTCGAGGCCATGGCCGAGCACCAGATCACCGTCGGCCAGCGCACCTATCCGCTGCCGAAGCTATTCATGGTGCTGGCGACGCAGAACCCGGTGGAGCAGGAGGGTACCTACCACCTGCCGGAGGCACAGCTGGACCGCTTCTTGATGCAAGCGGTGGTCACCTACCCGACGCGCGAGGAAGAGCTGAAGATCCTGGAACTCGACAGCGCCCAGCAACAGCACACCGAGGCGGCGCCGGTCCAGCCGCTGAGCCAGGCCGATCTGTTCGAAATGCGCCGCCACGTCGCGGAGCTCTATCTGGACCCGAAGCTCAACAGCTACATCGTCGACCTGGTGCAGGCGACGCGCAATCCCAAGTTGTACGACGCCGACTTGGCACGCTGGTGCCGCTTCGGCGCCTCGCCGCGGGCGAGCATCGCGCTGGCGCGCTGCGCCCGGGCCCGCGCCTGGCTCGATGGCGACGAGTTCGTCGCACCGCACCACATCCAGCTGGTGGCGCCCGAGATCCTGCGCCATCGACTCCTCCTGACCTTCGAGGCCGAAGCCGAAGGCATCACGACGGACGAGTTCATCAACCGGCTGCTGAATCTGGTCGCCATCCCCTGATCGGCGCTGGCACGCTCCCGATGTCTTCACGCCCGACGCCTGTCGTCCGCAAAGCGGACGCGACGAGACGCCGCCCAATCCGCCGCGCGGGTTTGGCACCCTATTGCCGTCCACGGGCCAAGGTTGCAGGATGAGCCTCTACCCCCGCCTCGACGATCTGCTGGAACTCCGGCACCAGGCCCACACGCTGGGCGTGCCGTCGCACCACCTGGTCAACTCCACCTTCGCCGGGCTCTATGCCTCGGTATTCCGCGGTGCCGGCATCAACTTCGAGGAGGTGCGCGAGTACTGCGAGGGCGACGACATCCGCCACATGGACTGGAAGGTGACGGCCCGCATTAACGAACCGCACCTGAAGGTGTTTCGCGAGGAGCGCGAGCGCAGCGTCGTGCTCTGCATCGACCGCGGTCCGCATATGGTGTTCGGCACTCGCGGCACCTTCAAAGGCGTGCAGGCGGCCCGCGCCGCAGCCCTCATCGGCTGGGCCGCGAGCCGACTCAACGACCGTGTCGGTGGCATGGCCTTCGGGGATCCCATCGCCGGCCTTCAGCACTTCCGCCCCGCCCGCGGTCGCCGCGCCCTGTGGCAACTGCTGCGAACGCTCACCGAGCCGGCCTCGGAGCAGAGCGCCTCCATCGACTGCCTGGCCGGCGCCATGCGCCGCGCCACGCGGGGGCTCCCCACCGGCTCGCTGGTGTTCCTGATCGCCGACCTCAACCGCGACATGCGCGCCCTGGAAGGCGTGCTCGGCACCCTGGCCCAGCGTAGCTCCGTGGTGCTGCTGCCGGTGGACGACCCGGCGGATTGGGAGATCCCGGCCATGGGCAGCGTCACCTTCACCGCGACCGACGGCACCCTGATCGAGATCGACACCGACGACGCCGAGGCCGCCCGAGTCTATCGCGACGCCTGGCAGCAACGCCGCGACACCCTCAAGGCCGTCGCCAATCGGCTCAACATGGTCCTGATGCCCGTGCGCACGGACGAGGAAATCCATCTCAGCCTGATCCACAGCCTGGAACAACGCACCCGCGCCAGAAGCATGTAACTCAACAATCGCCTCGGCTTCAACCTTCAAACCCCAAACTTCAAGTTTCATCTTCACATGGATCCCTCCCAACTCCGCGACATCCACGTCCACATGGGCCAGCCCTGGTGGCCGCCGGCGCCCGGCTGGTGGCTGCTGGTCGCGGCGTTGGTCGGCATCGGTCTGCTGTTGTGGCGCTACGACCCGCGCTGGCGGCTCTACGTGCCGCTGCCGGTGATCACCCTCGGCACCTGGCGATGGGAGGCGGCCCAGGCCCTGCGGGGACTCCGCCGCCGCCTGGACGATGCCCCCGTCAAACCCATCGCAACCGAGCTCTCGGAATTGCTGCGTCGCATTGCCATGGCACGTCACGGCCGCACCGCCTGCGCCGGTCTCCACGGCGACGACTGGCTCGCCTGGCTCACCGAGCACGACCCCAAGGGCTTCGATTGGTGCCGGGATGCCCGCCCCCTGCTCAGCGCGCCCTATGGCCAGCCCGCGGCTGCGAATACGCAACGCGAGGCCATCGGCCGCATCCTGTCCGCGGCGATGGAGTGGGTCGCGGCGCCTGATCCAACACGCATTCGCGAATCCAAGCAGACCCGCTCATCGTCTGCGCGATCGCCCGGGGGACGCTGGCAATCACTGGTTGGGCTCACTGGCCCCATCCCGCTACGCCGACTCCGGCAGCGCCAACGCGCACAAGGCGACGCGGCCGAGCGACTGATCCATCCATGACCCTGTTCGAGTTCCATTGGCCCTGGTTCGCGCTGCTGCTGCCGCTGCCGCTGCTGCTGCCGTTGGTCTGGCGCGAGCGCCCATCGGCACAGGGGCCGAAGCGGCGCGAGGAGCAGCTCGAAGGTGAGCGCATCACCCTGTTGCACCCGCGCATCGATGAGCTGCGCGCCGCCTATCAGGCCAAGCGGCCGCGGCGGAACCTCGCCGGCTGGGCACATCGGTTGCTGCTGTTGCTGCTCTGGACCGGGCTGGTGCTGGCGCTGATGCGCCCGCAGTGGCTGGTGCCGCACACAGAGGTCTCCTCGCCTGGCTATGACCTCATGCTCGCCGTCGACGCCTCCCACTCCATGGACGCGTTGGACTTCACCGTCGAGGGCCGGGAGGTGAGCCGCATGCAGGTGGTCAAGGGCGTCATGGGCCGCTTCATCGACGGCCGCGCCGGCGACCGCGTCGGCCTCATCATCTTCGGCACCAGTGCCTATGTGCTCTCGCCGCTGACCATCGATCGCTCGGCGGTGCACATGCTGCTGGAGAGCCTGGAACCGAGCATCGCCGGCGGCAGCACCGCGCTCGGGGACGCGGTGGCGCTGGGCGTCAAGAAGCTCCGCGACCGCCCGCCCGGCTCCAGGGTCATGATCCTGATCGCCGACGGCGACAACACCGCCGGCAACTTCAAGCCCATGGAGGCCGCGGCGCTGGCGCGCATGGCGGGGGTACGCATCTACGTCATCGGCGTCGGCAGCAACCAGCGGCGCATCCGCATCTGGCACAAGGGCCGCATCGAGGTCTGGGACGACCTCACCATGGACGAGGACACGTTGCAGCGCATCGCCGAGACCACAGGCGGCGCCTACTTCCGCGCCACCAATACGCGCGCGCTCGAGGAGATCAGCGGACGCATCGCGGAGTTGGAGAAGACCGAGACCGAGGCGCGCACCGCCTATCTGCCGGAGCCCCTGTATCGCTGGCCCCTCGCGCTGTCCTTGATCGCCCTGCTGGGCCTCGGCCTGTTCCCCGAGGGCCGGCGGCGCTTCATCGCACGCCGCGCGGGTTGATGCTGGACGGGCAGGCGGAGACCCCATGAACCCACGAGACCAACACCCACTCGTCGCGCCGAGTGTGGTCGCATGACCGAGACCGGATTCCACTTCGCCCAGCCCGCCTGGTTCTGGGGCCTGCTCGCACTGCCGCCGGTGGCCTGGTGGCGTTGGCGCAGCGCTGCCAAGGCCGCGGCGGGTCCGGTGCACCGCTACGCCGATGCACACTTGATGCCGCACCTCTCGGGCACCCGCGCGCTTGCGACCACCGAGCGCTGGGGCCGATTCTTCGGCTGGTCCCTGCTCTGGCTGCTGCTGCTCACGGCCATGGCCGGGCCGCGCTGGGGCTACACGGACGTGCGCCTGTTCCAGCCCGGCGACAATCTGGTCATCCTGCTGGACGTCTCCCGCTCCATGGAGGTCGGCGACGTCGCCCCGAGTCGGCTCTCCCGTGCCCGGCAGGAGATCCAGGATCTGATTATCCAGAACCGCAAGCTTCGGCTCGGGCTCATCGCCTTCGCATCGGTACCGCACGTGGTCGCACCGGTGACCGAGGACAGCCGCACCATCCTGCTGTCGCTGCCTGCGCTGTCGACGGACCTTGCAAGGCTCCAGGGCAGCCGACTGCTGGAGGCACTGGAGCGCGCCCGAACCCTGCTCGACTCCCTGCCGCAGGAAAGCGCCCGCTCGCTGTTGCTGATCTCCGACGGCGATTTCGACGAGGCCGGGCTCACCGAACGCGTGCGCACCCTCGCCGGGGTCGGCATCCGGCTGCACGTGCTCGGAGTCGGCAGCCGCGACGGCGGCGAGGTGCCGGGCCCCCGCGGCACCGAGTTGATCGGTGTCGACGGCGCACCGGTGCGCTCGGCCCTCGACGAGGCCCAGCTCCAGGCCCTGGCCGAGGCCGGCGGCGGACTCTATCGCCGTGCGGACTACCGCGACGACGACACCCGCGACATCCTCGACGCTGCCGCGGTGAGCCGGCTACCGCCCCAGGCGAGCGACGAGCGCACCCGTGTCTGGCACGATCGCTACTACATCCCCGTGCTCTTGCTGATGGCCCTGCTGTTGCCGCGCTTCCGAGGACGGGCCAGAGGCGTCACCGCGGCCGGGGAGCGCCTCGAGCGGAGGTCCAAGGCATGACTCGGCAGCTGCTGATGCGACGCGTCGCGCCGGTCGCCCTGCTGGTCGCCCTTCCGATCGGTCTGTTCGCCCTGCTCACCGCCAATACCGCCCGGGCCGGATGGTTCCTCAACGCCGAGCAGGAGGCCATGCAGGCCTTCCGCGGCGGCGACTTCGAGTCCGCCGCGGCCGGCTTCGACGACGCCTACCGGCGTGGTGTCGCGCTCTACCGCGCGGGTCAGTTCCGCGCCGCCGAGGTCGCCTTCGCCGAGGTCGAGAGCGGCTCGATGCAGCTCACCGCCCGCTACAACCTGGGCAACGCCCGCTTCAAGCAGGGCGACTACACCGGCGCCATCGACGCCTACGAGCAGGTCCTGGCCGGCCAGCCCGACCACACCGATGCCCACTACAACCTCACCCTCGCCCGCTCCCTGCTCGCCAAGCTCGAACAGGAGGCCTTCGAGCAGTCGGAGGAGCAGCAGGATGAGCAGGAAGACGCCGAACAGACCCAACCGGACGCCACGCAAGCCGAGCCCGAGGAGGCCGAGGAACGGCAATCGCCGGATCCCGAACAGGCGCAGGATCAGGACCAGCAGGACTCCGACCAACAGCAGCAGTCGGAACAGCAACAGTCCGATGAACAGCAGTCCGACGACCAACAGCAATCGGACCAGCAGCAGGACAGCGATCAGCAACAGGCATCGGACCAGGGGCAACCGGAACAGGAACAACAGGGCGAACAGCAGCAGTCCGGCGACGACCAGCAACAGAGCCAGGGCAGCGGAGACACGAACGCCGAGCAGACCGGCAGCAGCAGCGACGATCGCGAGGGGCGCGGCGGCGCCGAGCCCGAGGACAACGATGCCGACGGCAACGAGCAGGAATCCCCGGACTCCGCCGGGCAGGACAGCGGTCAGGACGCGAGCGCCGGCGGCGAGCGCGAGGAGATCGACGACGCGGACGGCGAGACCGACCCCGAGCAAGACGACACCGAGCGCAGGGCCGACCGGGGCACCGAGGAGGCCGAGGACCAGGAGGGCGCCAGCGAGTCGGACGCCGAGGACCGCCTGACGCCGGCCGACGGCGACGACGAGGAGGACTCGGAAGGCACCAGCTCTGACTCGGCCCCCAAGCAGGATGCCGAAGGGGACGGCGACCTGGACGGCCAAGAGGACGGCGATGAGGCATCGGCGACCACCGCAGGTGAGCGCCCGGACCCGGCCGAGGACGAGCCGTCTCCGGAGCGGGACCAGGACCAGGGCGCCGACGAGCGCCAGGGCGAGACTCCGAGCCGGGGTCGCCCGGACGACGACGCACCACCGGACACTGAAGATATCTCCGGCGACCGCGAGGCCGTCGAGCGCTTCGACCAAATGGGCGACCGACCGCTGATCGGGCTCGATCCCGATCAGGGGCTCAGCGAATCCCCCGCCCTCGGCGGCCAGCAGGTGCTCGGCCCAGGCATGGCCATCATGGAGCAACGTCTGGAACAGGTGGAGGGTGACCCGTCGATGCTGCTCCGCAACCAGTTCATCCTGGACGACATGCGCCAGTCCCAGCAGGGCGGCGGGGCGCTGCAGGAGAGTCGGCCATGGTGAGGACAGCGTCCCCGACAGCATGGCGCCCCAACGCGCCGTCCGGCTGCGCACCGCCGAAGCGTCCGGCTTCGACGCGGATGGCGCGATTCGGTCTGCTGCTCGTCGGCCTCCTCTGCGTCGCGGGTGACCCGGCGGCCCAGAACCCTTATCACTCCCCCTATCAGCCGCCGGGGTATCAACCCTGGCAGTTCCGCCCGACGCCGCCGAGCAATGCCCGCGGCGTGCCGCCGAGCGCCCCGACACCGCCTAAGGAGTCCCAAGCGTCGCCGGCACCGACGACGACCTACCCCTTCGCCCCGTCGCCTGGCAATGCGGCCACACCCATGCAAGCGCAGCCTCTAGGTCAAGGCTACCCGCCCGGTCAAGGGCCACAGACCTGGCCGGGCCGGTTCCAGCCCGGTCCCTACGGCGGCCCCTACAGCCCTGGGCAGGCACAACCGGGCGCCTACGCGCCCTATGGCCGACAAGGCCTGAGCCCGGCCGCCACGCCGCGCATCGAGCTGGTGCTGGACGAGCGCTCGCCCTACGTCCAACAAAACCTGCTGCTGCGCCTGCGCGTGATCAGCAATGGCAACCTCGCCACCGCCTCGCCCCAGCTCGACGGCATCGGGGATGCGCTGTTCGAGCAGATCGAGGGACCGCTGACCAGCACCCGCAACGGCGCCGGCGGCCCCGAGATCGTCAACGAGTACCTGCTGGCCATGACGCCCCTGCGCGAGGGCCTGCTCGACGTCGGCCCGCTGCGCGTGACCGGCACCCTGGCCGCCGGCGTCCCCTTCGAGGCCCAGGCAAGCCGGTCGCTGGAACTGGACGTGCGCCCAGCCATCTCTACCGTCCGCCCCTGGCTGCCGCTGCGCTCGCTGCGCATTGACGCCGAGTTGGCCGACTCTGGCGCCATGGCCCGCGGCCGCCCCGTCTCGCTGACCATTGAGCTGACGGCCGAGGGCGCCATCGGCGCGCAGCTGCCGTCGCTGGAGTCGCAGCTGCGCTCCGAGGACTTCCGCGTCTACCGGGAGCAGACCCTCACCGATACCCGGCTGGCGGAGAACCAGCGGACCCTCATCGGCAAACGGATCGAGGTCTATACCCTGGTGCCCCAGTCCGGCGGGCGGCTGCAGCTACCGGAGCTTCGCCTCGGCTGGTGGAACGTGGAGACCACCAGCCGCGAGGCATCATCTGTGCCGATCCGGGTCTACCAGGTCGCCGGCGAATCCGGCCCCTTCGGCTTCGCCGAGTCGACCGACACCAGCGAGCCCGGCGCATGGCGCGCCTACTGGCTCCCGGTAGCCGGCATCGGTCTACTGCTGATCGGTTACTGGGGCGGTGTATGGCTGCGCGCCAAGGCCTACCCTGGAGAGCGCCGCCCGCTGGTGGCCTTGCTCAGGGACGCACTGCTCGCCGCCGGCAAGGGCCTTGCCTCCGGACTCGGCTGGCTCGGTCGGACCCTGAATCCGGCCCCCCTGCTGCGCTGGCTGGGGCGAAGACTCACCGCGCTGGCCCCTGCGAGCACCCGCGTCTACCAATGCGCCCGCGTGGCCTCGGCCGCCGATGACCCGGCGGCCTGGTGCCTGGCCTTCCAGCAGCACGCCTGCCATCGACTCAGCGCCGGCGCCCGTGAGCCGCTGCCGCGCATGGCCGACCGCATAACGGCACTGCGCCCGGGTGCGGACCGCGACGCCGTGCAGCGACTGATGCGCGAGCTGGACCGCGCCCTCTACAACGGCAACACCATCGACTTCCCGCGCTGGAAGCGCGACTTCCGCCGCGCCCTGCGACCCGGCCTCGGCGTCCCGCGTAGTCTGCTTGAGGGCCGCGTCCGTCGCGCCCGGCTGCCGGAGCTGAATCCGCGCGGCACGAGCTAAGAGCGCCACAGGCTCCCCTTCCAGTCAGCAGACCGCCGCCCGGCACAACGAGGTCGTGCCAACGGCCTCGGTTAGCCCTCTGATCCGCGCTGCTTTCGCCGCCACGAATCAGCGTCAGCGGTGGTTTTCCACAAGGAGGCCCGACGATCGGGCGGTTTCATCGAGCTCGGTGTCGGGCTTCGTACCCCAGCCCGACCTCCGGCGGCTCAGCTCCGAGAACCGCCGCCCGGTGCCGCGGCCGTTTCCTGATCGGTGGCGCCCGCGCTCAGCAAGGTCACCAACTCGGCGTGGCCCTGATCCAGGGCGTGGCGCGCCGCATGCATGCCCTGCATGTCCGGTAGCGTGCGATCGGCACCGCGGCGCAGCAAGACGGAGACGGTCTCCGCGTGGCCACGGTGTGCGGCCCAGATCAGCGGTGTGTAACCCTGGGTCCGCTCCTGAGCGTCGATCATGGCGCCGCGGTCCAGCAGCAGCTCGACCACCTTGGCGTGGTTGTTGGACGCAGCGAGCAGGAGGGCCGTATAGCCACCCTTGTCTCCGGCATCGACACTGGCGCCTGCGTCCAGCAACCGCCGCGCCGCCTCCAGGTGGCCATTGACCGCGGCCTTCATGAGCGGCGTCCAGTCGCAGCTATCGCGGAAGTTGGCGTCGGCCTTGCGGCCCAGAAGGGCGTCCAGCGCGGAGGCGTCGCCGCGCTCGGCGAGCTCCAGCAATTGCATCCCGCGTTCCTGCGGGTCCTGGGATTCGCCGCATCCGAGCAACAGCAGACTCAGCGCAACGGAGACGACAACAAGGGGCCATCGGGTGGGCTTGGCGGCGAGGCGTTCGGGGAGCATCGATTTCATGGCCTGATCCGCCGATCACGGCGGGCGATGTGGTGTGATCCTGACCACATCATCGGAGAGCGGCGGCGCCCGGCCAATGCGAAAGCGCAAACCCAGCAAAGAAGTTGGGTTTGAGCACGACCGCCCGGCGCCTAGGCGCGGACCGCAGCTCGGTCTCAGCTGGCGCTGCGCCAGAAGACCGAATCCGGGTCCAGGAACTCCCGGTGCGGCAGGTAGTGCGAGCCGTCGCAGGAGAAGTTGAGTGCGAGCAGCCCATTGAAGATGTTCAGCGAGCCCGAGCGCAGGTAGATCACATCATCCGCATAGCGCAGCCGCCGGAAGCCGTCGAGGATGTCGCGCACCTCTGCGGCGCGGATGAGCGCGTCTTCCGGGTAGGGGCAGTGCGGGTAGGCAAGGCAGACGTCCGGGTCGGCCAGTTCGTCGAACCCGAGCAGGCGGTAGCGAAACGGGTCCGCCACCAGCCAGACGGTGGCGCGACTGCTGGAGAAGTGGAGCTTGCAGTGGAACACGCCGCTCTCGACCACCAGCTCCTCCAACACCGGCAACACCTGGTCGATGTTGCGGTCCACCAGGCTCTCGGCGCGGCGCTGCTCGAACAGGCCGCCGCGAATGGCCGGATCGCCGCGCAACTGCTGCCAGCGATCGGGTTCCCGATAGACCTCGCGGGTCAGCGGCAGCGCGCGCAGGTCGAAGTCCGCGCCGAGGTAGCCGAGCAGCTCACCGTGGCGCTCGACCCGCTGCAGCGCCGTCAGCGAGGGCCGGCGCGCGCGCAGGCTGATATAGGCCTGAGACAGCAGCAGGCCATGGGCCGGCACGGGTTCGCGCATATAGGGTCGCCCGGAGCGGTCCCGTCCGAAGTCGGCCGTGATGGGGCCCTCGAGCGCCGCGTTGGAACTCAGTTGCACGGCATGCCTATCGAGCGCATACAGATACCGGCTATGCGGCACCGCGCGCAGCGACGCCATGAGCACGGCATCCAGGGCCGCGCGTTCGCCCCACACGGCCGCGCAGCGGCCGGCGACATGGGCCATCGGCTCGACCAGCATATTGAACAGGGCGAGCCTTTGGCGCGCGACGCTGGACTTCAGGGCGCTGGACATACTGACGACCCACCGACGGGCACGGGGCTGTTGGACCACTCGGCCGGCGTCCTGTTGATGGGTCGCTCCAGCCGCGACGCCAACGACGATGATCCGAAGCCCCGTGGCCGCTGAGCGCCGACCATTGCGCACCTGCGTCTAGGCGGCAGCCGCCGGCAGGCGCTAAGCCGGCTGGGTCAGCACAGGTCACCGGGCGGGGCCGCAACCCTCACGATCGCAACGCACCCTCAGCGAGGGTGCGCCGACACAGGCCACGCGATGCAGCTCGTCGCCGTCCTGCTCCGCCAGCAGCACAGCGCCGACATCCCCCAGGGTGCAGCCCTGCGACTGCGCGTATCGCTCGGCGTAATAGGCCCAGAGGCCAATCGGCGCATCTTCCATGACCTCCGCTGAGTTCCCGGTGCCGGACCCTAGCGGCGGAAATGCGCTGCCCGACCTGTTGGCCCGGCTGGTCCGCGATGCCCCGCCTGGTTCCGCCGCAGCCGACGGCAGGGTGCCGGAGGAAGGGGTGGTCGAGGCAGCCGAGCGCGGGCTCGAACCTGCCCCCGACGCGGCGCGAGTCGGCCTCGTAGGCCGTGGACTCGGCACCGTAGCCGGTCTCGGGGCCAGCATGTCCTGCATGCGCTCGATGAGCGAGGGAATAGCCCCTTGCCGCATGCCCGAGCGGTCGTCATCAGGGGTGGCGACCGGCCCCAGCACGGCCCACTGTCCTTGCAGCGAGTTCAGGGCATTCATCAGATTGGCCCGATAGCGCGCGGTGACGTCCGTGCTCCAGCGCGACGGTGTGCCGCGATACCAGACCTCCTCCGCACGCAGTGTCACTCTGGCGCCGTCCTCTGTGCGGGTGAAGTCCGCACGGATGCGCAGCAGCGTGTCGGCCGGCCGCCCCATGGCCGGGGCATTGGGTGGGCCTGTGCTGGCCGGCTCCACAAGCAGTGTCTCGAAAACGACGTGGTCGCGTTCGCTTTGGGCGACACTCCAGCCCTTGATCAGGGCGGCATCCAGCGCCAGCGCCTTGGCCCGCGGCGTATTGGCACCGACGAGCAGAACACTTGGCGGCTCGGCCTGCGCCTGGCTCACCGCCGGCAGCAGAGCCAGCAGCGAGCCAGGCAATGTCGGACTCAGCAGCGACAGCCAGGCGACGAAGGTGCCGACTCTCACGCCCGGGAATCGTGGCACCGGACGGGAAGACACCCGGGGAGCACCGGGGTGGACGAGCGGCCGGCCGATCACCGCACCGGCGTGCAGACACCGCCGCGACAGGTCACCAACACATTGGCCGCACCGGTGCACTCCACCTCGAGCAGCTCACCACCCTCCAGTTGGCGAAGCAGAGACGCACCATTGGGGCCGACCTTGCATCCATGCAGGCGTGCGTAGTCCTCGGCATAGGCTCCCCAAAGGCCGCGCCCGGAGGACTGGTTCAGTACCAGCATATCGTTGCTGCCGGCATTGACCTCCGGCGCGGTGGACACGACGGGCGCCGACATACCGGGCCCGCGCATCGGTCCCGAGGCCGCCGCCTCGGCTGTCCTCGGACTGGGTGGCTGGTCGATGGTAGGCGCGACCGAACCAGCCACGCTGCTCCCCGAGGCCGGAGCAACAGCGGGACTAGACACGGACGGGGAGCGCAGGGCCTGTGTTGCTGCTACGGACGCGCTCGTCCCAGACGCAGCCGGTGGCACAGGCGCGGCGGTAGCGGGCTGACGCGGAGACTGTGGCTGGGGCTGGGTCTGGGTCTGGGGCTGGGGCTGGGGCCGGGGCTGGGTCTGGGGCCGGGGCTGGGTCTGGGGCTGGGGCTCGGACTGCAACTGGGTCTCGGTCGCGACGACCGTCCCCACGCCGTCCGCGGCCGAGACCGTGTCGGCCGCGTCGCCGATCTCGCCGCCGACGGCATCGGTCGCGCCGTCCGCGTCCGGCGCCTCGGCGAGCACGGGCACCTCGGAGTCGATCTTGTCCCTTGCCGCAATCCACGCCGAGGACAACGAACTCAGGGAGATGAGCAGCTGATTCTCGTAATCCTTGGTGAAATCGATGCGTTTGGCCTGCTCGGTGCCTGGATTGGTTAGCACGTAGGCCGCCAACGCGACGATGGTCCCGTCCGAGCGCTCCACCAGGCTGGTCTCGACCTGCATACGCGGCGCGGCCAGGGGGCTCTCGAGCGCCTCGGCCTGGGGCGATCCCGCCGGCAGTGGCCGCTCGAGCAACAGTCGATTCGCATCGGCGGAAACCACATCCCAGCCCTTGGTGAGGGCGGCGGCCATGGCCACGGATCGGGCGCTCTCGAGGCTTGCCCCGGGCAACTGTACCTGCGGCAGATTGGAGACATTGCCGACATAGACCTTGCCGGGCGCCGAGCCGCCACCCGTGCTGGCGCACCCGGACAGGAGCAATGCGAGCAGCAGCAGCCACGGGGTGATGCGCCCCGGATGCAACGCGAACGGACCGGAAGACTTCAAGGGTAACTCCGACTTGAGCGAGGCGGCTCTGCGGCGCCCGAGGGTCACTGCCGGGTGCGCCTCAAAAGCGTCGAATGGTAGCACAAGGCCCATTGGCACAACTGCTTAGGCGTAGCCACCCGATGGCGCCCGGGGCCTCGTTGGACGACCGGCAAAGCCGACAGCGCCCAACTGCCTCGCACAACGGCGCCGAGGTACGACGAGCACGCTCGACTCGTTGTCGTTGTCGTGATCAACAGCATCGCGGAAGCCCTGACGCGTACTCGATCTCGACAACGATCTCGACCCGGCACCAGCCAGCGGCGGCCGTTGTGTGCGGAACTTGGGCGCGGCAGCGCCAGCGTCAATCCGAGCCGCCGGCCCGAGCGATGAGCTCGACGGCGTTGCCGTCCGGGTCTCGGCAGAACAACGCGCGGCGCCCGGAACGGCTCAGGGTGTAGCGAAGACCGGCGGCCTCCAGGCGTTGCACCACGACATCGAAATCACTCACCAACAGGGCCAGGTGCCGATCCCGGCCGCCGTGTTCGGGACGACCGGTGACGGCATCCGGGTTCGGCAGCTCCAACAGGTGGATCTGCTGCGACCCGAGGTCCAACCAGGCACCGGGAAATCCCAGCTTGGGACGGTCCGGCCTCACCGGCAGACCCAGGAGGTCGCGGTAGAAGCGCAGCGACGTCTCGGTATCTGCGACGATCAGGCTGACGTGGTGCAGGGCAGAGATCAGCGCCATGGTTTGGCTCCTGGGGCTGGAACGGCCCGCCGTCCGTGTCCACCGGGGTTGTTCGATGGGACCGGCGCGTCGGCCCCGAGCCCCGCGCCGGCCATCCACAACCAGCGATTCACGGTTGACGGTCTTATGTGGTTGATCGCCGCAAGGTTTGGCGCCTCGGCGGCCATCGCATATACTGACGGACTGCGTTCGGTCCATGGCTCCTGCCGGCCATCGCGCCACACCCGGCCAGGATCTGGACGCCTTGTCACAGACCCTGCGACGGCCAAGCCAAAGCGGTCGCGGCGCCGGGGTCACTCCCCGTCCCGGCTCGCGCCGTTCCAGCAGAGGCCGGGCGCCGACCGAGACCGATCGATCGCTGTCGGCGCCGAGCCTGACTCTCCGGGGCTTGGCGGCCCGGGGTTGGGCGCCGAAGAGTTCGGCGCGCAGACGACATCAAGTCGCGGCGCTCGCGGCAACCGCCGACAAGGCGCGTCACCATTCCCACCCCGCCCCGACGGCACAACCCTCGCAGCAGCATGAACCCTCGACTCGACCGCCTGCAACCCTACCCCTTCGAGCGCCTGGGCTCCCTCCTGGCCGGCGCGACGCCGCCGCCGGGACTCGAGCCCATCCGGCTATCCATCGGCGAGCCCAAGCACCCGACGCCGGGGTTCATCGGCGAGACCCTCGCGGCGCATCTGAATCAGCTCGCGGCCTACCCTGCCACCAAGGGCACGCCGGAGTTGCGCCAGGCCATCGCCGCCTGGCTGACCTGGCGCTTCGAACTGGGGGCGAACGGGCCGGACCCGGACCGGCAGGTGCTGCCGGTCAATGGCACCCGAGAAGCCCTATTCGCCTTCGCCCAGGCGGTGATCGACGGCGACCGCGATGCCCTGGTGCTGATGCCGAACCCCTTCTACCAGATCTATGAGGGTGCGGCACTGCTCGCCGGCGCCGAACCGCGCTACCTGCCCTGCACGGCCGAGAACGGCTTCATCCCCGACTTCGACGCCGTGGATGACGAGACCTGGTCGCGCTGCCAGTTGCTCTATCTGTGTTCGCCCGGCAATCCGACCGGGGCCATCGCCGATCAGGCCACACTCGGGCACCTCATCGAGCTGGCCCACAGGCACGACTTCATCATCGCCGCCGACGAGTGCTACGCCGAGATCTACCACCCGGACAGCCCACCCCCGGTGGGTTTGCTGCAGGCGGCCTCGGCCGCCGGCCATGACGACTTCAGCCGCTGCGTGGTCTTCCACAGCCTGTCGAAGCGCTCCAACGCGCCGGGGCTGCGTTCCGGTTTCGTCGCTGGCGATGCCGAGGTGCTGCGCCGATTCCTGGCTTATCGCACCTATCATGGTTGCGCGATGGCATTGCCGCAGCAGGCCGCCAGTGCGAGGGCCTGGGCAGACGAGGCGCACGTGGCCGAGAATCGTCGCCTGTACCGCGAGAAGTTCGATGCAGTGCTCGCGATCCTGGGCGACGTGCTGGAGGTCGAGCGGCCCGCGGCCGGCTTCTACCTCTGGCCGCGCACACCCATGGCCGATACCGAGTTCGCCCGTCGCCTTTTTGCCGAGCAGCATGTGACGGTACTGCCCGGCAGTTTCCTGTCACGCCCGTCGCCGGGCGACGACGAGAGCGCCGATCCAGGCGCCGGCCGCGTGCGCATGGCACTGGTGGCACCGCTCGCCGAATGCATCGCGGCGGCCGAGCGCATCGCCGCCTTCTGTCGCACGCTCTGAGCGGAGCCCGTCAGCGCAACTGTCAGCCCTATTCCCAAGCGAGCTCTTAACCAGCTCTTCATCCACATTCCAACCGACGAGATCCCGACTGGAGCCCAACATGTCCGACAACCAAGCCATTATCGAGAAGGCCTTCGAACGCCGCGCCGAGATCACCCCCCGCAACGTCGAGACCCTGGTCCGCGACGCCGTGCTCGACACCATCGATCGCCTGGACCGCGGTGAGCTGCGCGTCGCCGACAAGGACAACGGCGGCTGGGTCGTCAACGACTGGATCAAGAAGGCGGTGTTGCTGTCCTTCCGCATCGAGGACAACCAGTTCATCAAGGGCGGCTTCACCAACTATTACGACAAGGTCGCCTCCAAGTACGCCGACACCAACTCGCGCGAGTTCCGCGACAGCGGCGTGCGTGTCGTGCCGCCGGCCACCGCACGGCGCGGCGCCTATATCGCGCCGAGCTGCGTGCTGATGCCGAGCTACGTCAATATCGGCGCCTACGTCGACGCCGGCACCATGGTCGACACCTGGGCCACGGTCGGCTCCTGCGCGCAGATCGGCAAGAACGTGCACCTGTCCGGCGGCGTCGGCATCGGCGGCGTGCTGGAGCCCGTACAGGCCGCACCCACCATCATCGAGGACGACTGCTTCATCGGCGCGCGCTCGGAGATCGTCGAGGGCGTCATCGTCGGCCAGGGCGCTGTCATCTCCATGGGCGTCTACATCGGCCAGAGCACCAAGATCTACAACCGCGGGACCGGCGAGATCAGCTACGGCCGGGTGCCGCCGGGCGCCGTCGTGGTACCGGGCAACCTGCCCTCCAAGGACGGCAAGTACAGCCTCTACTGCGCCGTCATCATCAAACAGGTGGACGACAAGACCCGCGGCAAGGTCGGCCTGAACGAGCTGCTCCGTGACATCTAATGGTTCTCTACGGAATCCCCAACTGCGGCACCGTCAAGAAGGCCCGTGCCTGGCTGGACGAGCGTGGCATCGGCTACGCGTTCCACGACTACAAGAAGGCCGGCCTCGACGAGGCCCGGCTGCGGAGCTGGGTCGCGGAGCTCGGCTGGGAGACGCTGATCAACAAGCGCGGGCAGATGTGGCGCAAGCTGGACCCCGAGGTGCGCGACCACCTCGACGAAGCGCGCGCCATCGCCGTGATGCTCGACACGCCGACCTTCATCCGCCGCCCCGTGCTGGACACCGGCGAGGCCCGGCACGTCGGCTTCACCGAGCCGCAATACGAGGCCATCTTCCCGTCATGACCAGACCCCTGTCCGCCACCGTCGAACTCGCCCGCGAGCTGATCGCCCGGCCCTCCGTCACCCCCGAGGACGCCGGCTGCCAACAACTGATGGCTGAGCACTTGGAGCAACTCGGCTTCGAGATCGAGCACATGCGCTTCGGCGAGGTGGACAACCTCTGGGCGCGCCGCGGTGACGAAGGCCCCCTGTTCTGCTTCGCCGGCCACACGGACGTGGTCCCGCCGGGCCCGCGGGATCTGTGGGACACGGACCCCTTCGAACCAAGCATCCGCGGCGGCTTGCTCTACGGGCGCGGCGCCAGCGACATGAAGGGCTCGCTGGCGGCCATGATCACGGCCACCGAAGGCTTCCTCGACGTCCACCCGAAGCACAAGGGCTCCATCGCCTTCCTCATCACCAGCGACGAGGAAGGCCCGTCCGTGGACGGCACGCGCAAGGTCGTCGAGGCACTGGAGGCACGCGGCGAGACGATCGACTACGCCCTGGTCGGTGAACCCTCCAGTACCGAGCGCCTCGGCGACATCGTCAAGCATGGGCGCCGCGGCAGCCTCACCGGCAAGCTGAGAGTCCAGGGCAAGCAGGGCCACGTGGCCTACCCGCAGCTGGCGGACAACCCCATCCATCGTGCGGCGACGGCCATCGCCGCCATCGCGGCCGAGACCTGGGACGAGGGCAACGAGCACTTCCCACCCACCAGCCTGCAGTTCTCCAACATCAACGCCGGCACAGGCGCAGACAACGTCATCCCGGTCGCGCTGGACGCCGTGTTCAACCTGCGATTCTCCACCGAGCAGACGCCGGAGGCGATCCAGGAGCGCATCCAAGCCATCCTCACCGAGCACGGGCTCGAACCCGGCGGCCAATACTGCCAGCTCGACTGGCGTGTGTCGGGCCTGCCCTTCCTCACGGCCCAGGGCGAGCTGCTGGACGCCGGCCGTGCGGCCATCGAGGCCGTGACCGGCATCCAGACGGAGCCCAGCACCGCTGGCGGCACCTCCGACGGGCGCTTTATCGCGCCCACCGGTGCGCAGATCATGGAACTCGGTCCGGTCAACGCCACCATCCACAAGGTCAACGAGTGCGTCGGCGTGCGGGAGCTCGACCAGCTGGCAGCCATTTACGCGGAAGTGCTCAGGCGCCTACTGACCTGAACGTCCACCGATCTGGGCCGGCCCGCATAGCCCCCGGGGCCCGGGAAGCATCCGGCGCAGGCTAGGCGCGGCACTGGCTCGCAGTGTCGGGCGCTGGGCGAACACCCTCAAGGCGCCGCCAGCTCGCCATCCCCAGCCCTGCCCGCCATACCCAGACGCAGGAGGACGCGCAGTCGGCGCAGCTGATCCGCGGGCACGGCGTCTGCGCTGAGGAGCAGGGTCGGACGCCAGAACCAGCGGACCTGGATGTGCAGAATGACCAGGCGGACGCCGACATAGGTCGACCCCGCGAGTCGGACCTCATGGCTGCGGCCATTGCCGAAGGTTGCCTGCCAGCCGAGCCCATTCCAGTCCACGGTAACGACCGACCAGGGCGCGCGGCGCAGCACCTGGGCCCAGAGCGTGTAGGCGAGGCTCAAGAGGATGACGCCGCCGAGGCCGAGTCGAATCCAGCCACTCAGAACGGACAATGGCAGCAGCACAACGATCGCGGCGGCGTGGTAGAGCAAGACGACGGTGAGCAGCCAGCGTGAAGTCCGCGGCTGGATGCGCAACGGCGGCAGGCTGCGATGAACGGTCATAGCCTGAAGTCAGGCGAACTGGTCATCAGGCAAGCTGGAAATCATGCGAACTGACAGTCTGGCAAACGGACGCGCGCGGACGAGCCCGGCGGGATCAGCCTGAGACCGGCCGCCCGCGCATGCCTCGACTCGCGGCATACGAGGACGGCTGGGGCTCGGTCAGCTCAACAGCTCGCCGGCGTAGTCGGCGATACCCGGATTGCCCTTCACGCCCTTGAGCTTGGGGGTGTTGAGCTTGTCGATCTTGACCGTCTTGACGTCACGCAGGTAGGTCGCGACCGTCTCCCAGATCGGCTCGCCCGGGGACTGGCTGCCGACGGTGGCCCAGCCCGAGACGACGTAGGTCTTGTCGGCCTCGATCCTGGTGCCGTCGTCGAGCTGCATCTCCGTGATGCGCTCGTTCATGCCGGCGCTGGGATCGCAGACGTAGTCGAGCCCGCCGACCCGCACCATGTCGCCCCCCTGCTGCACATAGGGATCGGGGTTGAACAGGTTGTCGCAAACGTCCTCCAGGATGGCCTTGATCTCGCTGCCCTTCATCTCCCGGCGATAGGTCTCCGGGTAGGTGATGCAGGTCTGATCCATGACGTTGTCCATGGTGATCTTCTGCCCCGGCAGCACCGTGGTACCCCAGCGGAAGCCGGGCGATAGGCTGATCTGGGCATCGTTGACCTTGCGCAGGGCGTCGCAGATGACCTGGTCGAAGGTTCCGTTGAAGTTGCCGCGGCGGTAAAGGACCTCCTCGGCCGTGGCCAGTTCCTCGGTGAGTTTGTCCAGGTACGGCGCGCGGGTCTCCTCGATGTACTCGGCCATGTCCGCGTCGGCCGGCAGCAGGTTCGAGAACACGGGCAAGAGCCGGTAGCGGTAGTCGCGCAGCTTGCCGTCCTTCACATCCAGGTCCATGACGCCGAGGAACTTGCCGTTGGAGCCGGCGTTGGTGACGAGGGTCTTGCCGGATGCGTTCTCGACGATGCTCGGTGCCGGCATGCCGTCGTGGGTATGGCCACCGAAGATGATGTCGATCCCGGTCACCCTGCTCGCCATTTTCAGGTCCACGTCCATGCCGTTGTGCGAGATGACCACGACCAGATCCGGCTCTTCGTCGGCCCGCACCTGATCGACGAACTCCTGCATACGGCTGTCCTGGATGCCGAAGGTCCAATCCGGGATGAAGCGCTGCGGGTTGGCGATAGGGGTGTAGGGGAATGCCTGGCCGATGACGGCGATGCGCACGCCACCCACCTCCTTGATGGTGTAGGGCTTGAAGGCCAGGCCGGCGTCCTCGTCGAAACCGCCGAAGTCCGCGAAGCGATAGTCGAACAGGGCCTCCTCGCGCACCGCAACGTTCTGTGCGACGAAGTCACCCTTGAATGCGCCGATGTTCTTGATCACCTCCTCGTCGAGGTAGGTGAACTCCCAATGCCCGGTCATGACATCGACGCCGAGCCGATTGCAGGCGCCGACCATATCCATGCCGCGGGTCCAGTAGGCGGTGCCGGAGCCCTGCCAGGTGTCGCCGCCATCCATGAGCAGGCTGTTGCCGTCGCCCCGCTCGGCGCGGATGCGGTCCACCAGGGTCTTGAGGTGCGCAAAGCCACCGACGGCGCCGAACTGCTCCGCGGCCTCGGAGTAGTTCAGGTAGGTGAAGGCATGCGCCTCGATACCGCCCGGCTGGATGTCGAAGTGCTTGAGCAGTTTCTCGCCGACGATGTGAGGCGCCTTACCGAAGGCCGGCCCCATGCCGATGTTCACGTTCGGCTCGCGGAAATAGATGGGATTCAGCTGCGCATGGCAATCGGTCATGTGCAGCAGCGTGACATTGCCGAACCTGGGCACCTCGTACAGGTCGCCCGGCTGTTTGGCCTGCGCGAACACGGAGCTGGGAAGCATGCCCGCGGCCCCCGCAAGCCCCATCAAGCGCATGAATTCGCGTCGTGAAATGGACATTCGGTTATCATCTCCTCTGGTTTCTACTGATGGCGGCTGGTTCGGTCGCCTAGGCCATACCCACCGCCACCTGGCCCTCGTCGGCGGAGCCGGATCGTTGTCGTCGGCGCGATACTACATGCGAGCCCGGGCGCTTTGCCAACGGCGCCGGCGCAGCCGCGCACCATTGTCATCGGACCCATGTCCCTGGTGCTGCTGAGTGAAATCTGCTGATCCACCCCCAATGATCCGTCCATGCCGGCCCTGTCGCTGATCCTGCTCCTATCCTTGCTGCCGACAGCCCTGCCCGCCCAAGGCGCCGACTCCACGGCGTCCGCCGCGGACGGCCAGCGAGAGGTGCGCATCGGCGTGCTCAGCCATGGCGGCGACGCGCACACCCGCGACCACTGGGCTCCGACCGCGGACTACCTGACGTTACAGGTGCCCGGTCACCGGTTCTCGGTGGTACCGCTGGACTTCGACGCGGTGGAACCGGCGGTGGCGCTGCTGCAGATGCCGGCCGACAGTACCGCGGCGCGCGCCGGCGGCTACTCCGACTGGACCGTGCCCCTGGACTACCAAAGCGTGCAAAAACTGCTGCGCGAAGAGCATCGCGCCCCCTACGACGAAGAGGCCCGTTTCACACTGCTCGACGCCTTGGCCCAATACTGGCTTGCGGTCCTGGCCGGCGTTGTCGCCCTGCTGGCCATGGTGCTGCTGACGAGCCGAGTGCTGCAGCTCAACCACCGCCTGAGCCGCGCCAATACGCGCCTGGAACGGCGCCACCAGCTCATCCTCGATTCCGTGGCCGAGGGCATCTACGGCGTCGACCTGAACGGCTGCACCACCTTCGTCAACAAGGCTATGGAGGGCATGTCGGGCTGGCGCGCGGAAGAACTCATCGGCAACGAGACCCACGAGATCATCCACCACACCCGCGCGGACGGCGAACCGCACCCGAAAGATGACTGCCCAGTCTACGCCACGTTCCGCGACGAACAGCCGCGCTTCGTCGACGAGGACGTCTTCTGGCGCCGCGACGGCTCCAGTTTCCCGGTCGAGTACAGCGCCACGCCGATTCGCGACGAACAGGGCACCACCATCGGCACCGTCGTCGTCTGCCGCGACATCACCGAGCGGCGTGAGGCCGCCGACCGATTCCGACGGCAGGAGGCGGAGCAGGCACACTTCATGCGTCTGAGCACCCTCGGCGAAATGGCGTCGGGCATCGCCCACGAGCTCAACCAGCCGCTCACCGCCATCTCGACCAACGCCCGCGCCTGCGTGCGCATGATCGACGCCGAGCGCGCAACCGTGGCCACTTGTCTGGAGGTCATGACCAAGATCGCCGATCAGGCGGAACGCGCCGGCGAGGTCATACGTCACATCCGCCGCTTCGTGCGCAAGGAGGAGCCGGAAATGGCCCCTGTCGCGGTGGCGGACATCTTCGAGACCGTCCTGGTGCTGATGCGCGAGGATGCACGCCGCGCCGGCGTGCTGTTGCATCGGCAGGTCGGCTTCGGCGCCGACTGCGTCATGGCGCAACGCACGCAGATCGAGCAGGTGCTCTTGAACCTCGTTCGCAACGCCTTGGAGGCCATGTCGGAGCAACTCCGCGAGCGCCGGGTGCTGCTCCTCGCCCGACGCAACGGCGACGTGGTCGAGATGCGGATTGTGGACACCGGCCCCGGACTCGGCAAGGGCTCGCCGGAGCACTTGTTCGAGCCCTTCGTCACCACCAAGCCCCAGGGACTGGGCGTCGGGCTGTCCATCAGCCATGGCATTATCGATGCCCACGGCGGCCGCTTGCGGGTGGACTCCACCCCCGGCATCGGCGCCACGTTTTTCTTCAGCCTGCCCCATGTCGACGACTGTGGCGGGCCACAAGACGCCGCAAACTCGCTACATACCGGCGGCAGCGAGACAGATTACGCTGGAGAGCGCGCATGAGTAACGACCCCACGGTGTTCATCGTCGACGACGACGACGAGGTCCGCGAGGCCATCGGCCTCTTGATGGACTCGGTGGGCTTGGCGGCAGAGACCTTCGACTCCGCCTGGGCATACCTGAACTGCTTCGACCCCAAGCGCCCCGGCTGCCTCGTGCTCGATGTGCGTATGCGCCACATGAGCGGCCTGGAGCTGCAGGAGCGGCTGACCGAAGAACCCCTGCACCCACCCATCATCATCATCACCGGTCACGGCGATGTCCCCATGGCCGTGCGGGCGGTCAAGAACGGGGCCGTGGACTTCATCGAAAAGCCGTTCAACGACCAGGCCCTGCTCGACGCCGTGCACCGGGCGCTGGAACTGGATCAGGAGCAGCGCGGCAAGGCATTGGAGGTGGCCCAGGTCCAGGACCGCCTCGAACGCCTCACCAAACGCGAGCGCGAGGTGCTTGAGCAGATCCTGGCCGGCAAGCGCAACAAGGTCATCGCCGCCGATCTCGGCATCAGCCAGTCCACCGTGGAGGCCCACCGGGCCAAGGTGATGGAGAAGCTCGAGGCGCGCTCGCTATCCGAACTCATGCGCATGGTGCTGTTGGTCTACCCGGACAGGGCAACCAATGCAGCGGAGAACTGATGGAGAGGATGACGCCGGGCAGGGCTTAGCGCACGGCGGCTGCGGTGCCGCCTCGGGGCGGGAATTTCCCAGGGCGGATGCTGTCGATAGCTTTCGGTTGCAAATCCGCATTGACAGGACTTGCGTTTTGCAGCAGTCGGCGGCACCATCGGCCGCCGTGGGAGCGACGTAGGTCGCGCCTAGACCCCATTTTGGGCCGGGTCAAGAAGCCGACGCTTGCAGTTGGACAGCCCGCCCCGAGACGACCGCCCGACGCGATCGGGCCGGCGCCCGCCGCCCCGGCAGGGTCACAACAACAACGAAACGCCACCGTACGCCGACCGACGGTCCGCGCCGACCAGGGCACCACGCCCCACCCCAGCCGAAGCACGATAGCCAAAGATCGATAGGAGGTAACCCGATGCCCCTCAAGAAACAGCTGCACGCCCTGTCGGCGGCATCCCTGCTCGCGCTTGCGAGCGTCGGCGCACAGGCCGAAATGCCCGAGCTCGACCTCGACGGAGACGTCGACGCAGGCAAGGCGGTCGCCATGGACCGCTCCCGCGGCAACTGCGTCGCTTGTCACTACATGCCCGACGCCGACTCCCCCGGCGCCATCGGTCCGGCGCTGGTTGCCATGCAGACCCGCTACAAGAGCAAGAACGACGTGGCCCTGCAGATTTGGGACCCGACCATCAAGAATCCGGAGGTCGTCATGCCGCCCTTCGGCAAGCACGGCATCCTGAGCGACAAGGAGTTCGTCGACGTCGTCGAGTACATCTGGTCGCTATGACTGCACTAGGGAGACGCTGAAGAATGGGCTTCCTGCCCATCTTCAGCACGCAAAGCGAAAATTTGATTTCCGCTTTGCTTCATTTTCAGCGACTTACGTCGCCGAAAATGCCGGGGCATCCTGCCCCGCATGGGAAGCACTGATAAATCAGCGCTTCCCTAGTCGACCGCGACCGGCAGCGAATCCGAGCCGACTCGACCCAGACGCACGCCACGAACCGCCACCGGAGAACCATCACAATGAATAAGACTCTGACCACCATCACCGCCGCCTGCGTCGGCGGTCTGCTGGCGGCGCCGCTAATCGCCAGTACCCCGGAGGAAGACCGCGAGACCTGGAACGCGTTCTTCGAGCAGCGCTTCCCGCAAGTCGAGCGCACCGACTTCGTCAATGGTGTTTATTCCATCGACCCCGTCGGCCGTGAGAACTGGGAGGCCATCGAGGAGTTCCCGCCCTACGAGGCCGCCATCATCGACGGCGAGGACATGTGGAACACCCCCTTCGCCAACGGCAAGACCTATGCCGACTGCTTCCCGGACGGCCCGGGCATCGCCGGCAAGTTTCCGCATTGGGACAAGGACAAGGGCATGGTGATGACCCTGCCGCTGGCCCTGAACAACTGCCGCGAGGCCAACGGCGAAGAACCGCTCAAGTACAAGAAGGGCCCCATCGCCGACTTGCTCGCCTACATCACCTACGAGTCCCGCGGTCAGGTGGTCGACGTCGAGATTCCCGAGGACGATCCACGCGCGCTCGAAGCCTACGAGCAGGGCAAGGAGTTCTATTTCGCCCGCCGCGGCCAGCTCAACTTCGCCTGCGCCAGCTGCCATCTGGGTAACTCCGGCACCACGCTGCGGACCGAGATCCTGAGCCCCGCCCTCGGTCACACCACGCACTTCCCGGTCTATCGCTCCAAGTGGGGCGAGATGGGTACGCTGCACCGCCGCTACTCCGGCTGCAACAAGCAGGTCCGCGCCAAGCCGTTCCCGGCCCAGGGCGAGGAATATCGCAACCTCGAGTACTTCATGACCTACATGAACAACGGCCTGGAGCTGAACGGCCCGGGCGCACGCAAATAACAGCCCGCCAAAGGGGCGCCGCGCCGGCCCACATCCGGCCCTCGCACGAGGGCCCGGCCACGGCTCACCGGCACGGTCGCGTTCAACTGCACGAGAGGAGTTCCCCCCACATGATGTCTGCCCGCATGACGCTTCCCAAGCGCTCCACAGACTTGATTCTGATCCTACTGCTGGTCGCCGTCCCCGCCACCAGCGCCTGGGCCACCAGCCGCGACGAGGCCGCAGCAGCCATCGCCGAGGCCGAGGTCGCCCACCAGAAAGCCCTCGACGCCGGAGTCGCCGACAGCCAGGCCGGCGAGATGATCGAGGAGGCCAAGTCCCTACTGCCCTCGCGGCAATACACCAAGGCCAAGAAGTTCGCCTATTGGGCCGTCCGCCAGTCCGAGTTCGCGTTGCAGGTTCAGGCCGGCGAGGCCGTCGTCGAGGAAGACAAGTCCACGCAGGCGGAGGCACTGATCGCGGCCGCCGAGGAAGCGCGCAAGAAGGCCGCATCCGTCGGCGGCGAGTGGCGCGACACTGCGAAGATGATCAAGACCGCACAGACACTCGCGGGCGCCGGTGAGTTCGATAAGGCCATCGAGGCGGCGAGCGCCGCCAAGTTCCAGGCCGATCGCGGCTACGAGCAGGCCATGGCAGAGAAGGGAGCAGACTTCCCGGACTACGTTCGGGCCGCCGTCGAGAAGTGACGACGCCCACGCCGACGCCGCCGAGCCTACCTTTTCGCCCGCCCGAGGAGACACAGACAATGACTACCGAACCCACCCCGCTGCGCAAACACGCAGCCCGCGCCAGCCTGTGCGCCTTCACACTGCTCGCCTCCGGCGCTGCTCTTACCGCCGAGAACATGATTGCCCCTGGGCTCGAGACCGTTGAGGTCAAGCACAACGGTGGCACCATCGTCGTCGAACGCGGCCACGACTCCGAAGCCAAACTCCCGGAGGCCTTCCAGAAGACCGAACGGGGCTGTCCGCCCTTCTGCGTGCAACCCATGGAGGCCGTTCCGGGCGTCGAGACCGTCGGCGAGCTCGAGGTGCTGGGCTACCTCAAGCGCATGTCCGCGGGCGACGAGAGCATCCTGCTGATCGACTCGCGCACCCCGGACTGGGTCATGCGCGGAACCATCCCAGGCGCCGTCAACATCCCCTGGAACAAGATCAACACCGATACCGCCGGCACCTTCGAGACCCCCGGCGAGGCCGACGGCCTGGTCCATATCCTCGCGGATGAGTTCGGCGCCAACCAGGGCCCGGCATCCAACTGGGACTTCAGCGACGCCAAGACCCTGATCCTATTCTGCAACGGCATCTGGTGCCCGCAGTCCACCGCCAACCTCAAGACCCTGGCGGAGCTCGGCTACCCCGCGCACAAACTCAAGTGGTACCGCGGCGGCATGCAGGACTGGGTCAGCGTCGGGCTGACCACCGTTAGGCCCTGATCCCAGGTCCTCGACCATAGCCCAACGAAAGGCGCCCTCGGGCGCCTTTTTTTGTGCCTGGCTTTCTCCTCGTCAAGGAGCGTGTTGCCGTAGATCGTCAACCCATTCCGTTGTTTACGCCTCCCTACCCAGGCCGGTCACCGAGCACGACACTCGGGCAACCCATGCTTGCAATATGGTCTTTCAATGTGCAACATATACCTCGCCAATACTTAACATTGGAGAAACCAAAGATGCTGGCTGTCAACGAACACCGTGTCTGCACCCTGGCCCATCGCATGGGCCTGCGGCTGGTCCGCGCCACCGACGAGGTCGAGCGGCCCCTGTATCGATTGGTGGAACCGCATTCCATGGCGCCCGTCCTCCCCGGCGGCTGCGCCATCGGAGCGGACCTGGACGAGCTAGAGGACTGGCTGCAACAGCCGTGGGAGTGAGCGAAACCGCCCCGCGAAGACGCCCCCATTACACGACCTGCAATGCTGTGGGTGCGGCATACTCGATTCTCAGAAAACCGCTGTATCGACAGGATGCTATGATCGGGGGCCAGTGACGAAGACCTGGAGAGCGCAACCATGAGCGCCGCCCTCGACCTCTACGCCAAACTCACCGAGACCTCGGACGACAAGGAACGCGCGCGCCTCATCGCCGATGCCTTCGAGGCGCTCGAGGCCCGGTTTCCACACCTCAACGACCTCGCCACCCAAGGCCATGTGCGCGAGTCTGAGCTGCGGCTGCAGAAGGAAATCAAAGAAGTCGAAGCCCGCCTGCAGAAGGAAATCAAAGAAGTCGAAGCCCGCTTGCAGAAGGAAATCAAAGAAGTCGAAGCCCGCCTGCAGAAAGAGATCAAAGCCGTCGAACTCAAGATCAGCCAGGTCGAAGTCCGCATCAGCGAGGTCGAGGTCAACCTGCACAAGGCCATGGCGGCACAGACCCGCTGGCTGCTGGGGGGCCTCGCCGTCCTCGGCGCCGTCTTCAAGCTCGCCGATCTGCTCATCGTCCCCTGATCGTCGCCCCTGGACTTCTACCCCTCCGCCAGGCACACCGGCCCACCAACGCCAACGCCAACGGCACTGCGCGGCTAGAGCCCGCTGCCGCCACAGCAGCGCGCCGATCGGGGTGCCGTACCAATGTGACAAGAATTGTCACTTTCTGCCGTTTTGAGTAGCGTGATTCCCGGTTCGCCATTGCGGAAAACCGCGAACTCGATCACACACGCGCTGTGACGCGCCAGGAAATCAGCCGCTTGATGCGACACGAAAAACTGCGTCGGTCCTGGCAAAGAACTTGCTTTCTTCTTGAAGAGAGATCATGGGCGCGCCAGCGTCTGCTCTCGCCGCCCGTGACACGGCGGGGCCCAGGGCGGCAAGCCCTCCACCCCGCCCGCCGTTCAGCACGCGTCCATCCACCCGCCCTGACAGAGATCACCATGAAGAGACAACAATCCGGCTTCACCCTCATCGAGCTGATGATCGTCGTTGCGATTATCGGGATCTTGGCCGCCATCGCCATTCCGTCCTATTTGGACTACACCACTCGCGCGAAGATCACCGAAGGCATCACCCTTGCCGCCGCGCCAAAAACGATGGCAGCCGAATTTCGGATTGACCGTAATCGGTGGCCCGCTGCCGGTGCCAGCGTGGGATACTCTTCACCTGTCACCGCGTTGGTCTCCGGCATAACCATCGGAGGTAGCACCATCACGGTGTCCTACGCTGCGGCCGCCGGCGTGACCGCGAACTCCAACATCGTTTTCCAGGGTCGCACGGCCACGGGCAACGTCATCGCATGGACCTGCTCCGGAGGCGATGTGGCAGCTGCCAAGCGTCCCGCCAACTGTCGCTAAGGCTTCGGAGCTAGCCGGGTTCCTGGCGCTCCGAACTCACCCTACCCGCCGAGCAAGCCCCGAGGTGCGCCTTGGGGCTGTTTCTTTATGACGAGAGCCGAAGTCAAAGTTGCGGTGTTTCTGCCCACCGTGCTAGCGTTGGTGGGCCTGCTGTTTTCCCCGGGGTTGTCCGGCCCCTGGTTCTTCGACGATCTTGCCCACCTGCCGAAACTCGCGGGCACCGATGGCATGGTCGACACTTGGCCTGAGGTCCTGACACTCACGCTGCCAACCCACGGCGGCAGCGGTCGCTCCCTCGCCTACCTCAGCCTGCTCCTTGACGACAACGGCTGGCCGACGGACCCAGCCCGATTCAAGACGACGAACCTTCTACTGCATCTGCTGAACGCCGTGTTGGTGTTCGCTTTCGTACGCCTGCTGCTGCGCACCACAGGCGGACCCTTTGCCGGCCAACGCGCCGATTGGGCCGCGCTGATTGCCATGGCGCTCTGGTCCGTCAACCCGATGCAGTTGGGCCCGGTGATGATGGTTATCCAGCGCATGACGCTGCTGGGGGCACTGTTCTCCCTCCTTGCGCTACTGGCCTATGTACAGGGTCGTCGGGTCGCACCGACGCGGCCTCGACTTGGCTTCGGGTTGCTAACCTTCGGTTTCGGCACCGCGCTATTGCTCGGCCTGATCAGCAAGGAGATCGCGCTCATTACCGTGCTCTATGTGCTGGTCATCGAGGCGACGCTATTCTCGGACACCAACCCGCCGCGCCCAAGCTATTGGCCGGTCTGGTTTGTGGTCTTTATCGCCTTGCCAGTCCTCGCCACCATAGGCTATGTCGCGAGCGTGTGGCACCCAACCATGACCGAGGCCTATACGGCCCGGGACTTCACGCCGTCTGAGCGCGTACTGACCCAGGCCCGCATCTTGGTGGAATACCTCCAGGGCGTTCTGGCCCCCAGGCTGTCGCAATACGGCCCCTTCCACGACGACTACATCCCATCCCGCGGACTCTGGGAGCCAGCCTCCACTGCCGTTTCGCTGCTGGTGCTCGCGGTTCTGGTGGGCCTCGCCCTAATCCGACGCCGAACCTGGCCTCTGTTCAGCTTCGCCATACTGTGGTTCGTGCTCGGCCATGCGCTGGAGTCCAGCGTACTGTGCCTGGAACTCTACTTCGAGCACCGCAATTACCTGCCGATGCTCGGCATTTACGTGGCCATCGGTGGCTTCCTGGTCACTCGGCAGGCGCAGGCACAACGCATCGTCGGTTTCGCCACGGGCGCTCTGTTCGTCTTGCTGCTAGTGCTTTCCCTGCTGACTGCTCAGGTCTGGGGCTCGCATCAACGCCTGGCGACCATCTGGTCTGCGGAGCACCCGCGCTCTCCCCGCGCCAACATCATGGCTTTTCAGTATTTCTCGGAGCAGCGCAATGTCACGGCGCTGATCCAGCAAATCGAGTCCGCCAGCGATGCCGCACCGGAGCAACTCGGTTATCGCTTGTTCCGTCTGATCGCAGAGCGCTGCATGACCCAGGCGGACCCCAGCGACGACCGTCTTCTTAACGCGCTCAAGGACGCAATCCCCGCTGCGCGGTTCAATAGCACCGCGGTGGAACTGTTGATCTGGCTCACTAACGATGAAGCCCGCAGTATCTGCGACCTGGCGCCGGAGGAGAGGATCGCAATTGCCGATCTGATGCTTGCCAATCCGCGCTACACCGGCGTCGCAATACACAAAGCCAATCTCCTCGTCGCCAAAGCCCGGGTCCTCCGCGCGCAGGGTGCTTTCGGAGCCCTACAGGATACGCTTGACCAGGTATTCGAAGTTTGGCCGAACTATGAGATTCCGCTGGAGCAGGCTTGGGACCACGCAACGGCAGGCCTGTTCGAGTACGTGGACGAGTACTTGGCGAAAGCCGAGTCTGCACCAAGCTTGTCGCGTGGGCAGGCCCTTCTACGCGGTGAGAGGATCGCCCAGATGCGCGAGGCGATTGAGCAACTTCAAACTCTGGCCAAGCGCCCTTCCAGCGATGGCTCTCCGGATCGGACTGATGTTCCTTGACCAACGCCTCGCCGTCGTCGTGCCCTGCTACAACGAGCAGGAGCTCATCCGCCGCGTCATTGAGACCATGCCGGACA
Source organism: Thiohalocapsa sp. (assembly GCA_028277725.1). Taxonomy (GTDB): domain Bacteria; phylum Pseudomonadota; class Gammaproteobacteria; order Chromatiales; family Chromatiaceae; genus Thiohalocapsa. The sequence goes on along the minus strand of JANQFX010000079.1, from coordinate 47,443 downwards.
ACGTCGACCGCATCTTCGTCGTCGACGACAACAGCACGGACAACACGGCGAATGTCGTACAGGAGTACCTAGACAAGGCGCCAAAACGCATCGTGTTGATCCGCCACGCCGAAAACCAGGGCGTCGGTGGAGCCATCGCGAGTGGCTACAAGGCTGCACTCGCGGAGCGCTTTGATGTCACGGTGGTCATGGCCGGCGATGCACAGATGGACCCGGCGGAGTTGCCTGCCATCGTCGGGCCGGTCGCACGCGGCGAGTGCGACTACACCAAGGGTAACCGTCTCTTCAGCGGCGAGGCCTGGGACATGATCCCGCGCGTGCGTTATCTCGGGAATGCCATGCTGTCCTTGTTGACCAAGATCGCGTCGGGTTACTGGCACGTGGCCGATTCCCAGTCCGGTTATACGGCGATCGGCCTGAAAGCCCTGGAGATCATCGACTGGGATCAGATGTACAAGCGCTACGGTCAACCCAATGACCTACTGGTGCGGCTCAACATTCACGACTGTCGCGTGCGGGATGTGCCCATCCGCCCAATCTACGGCATCGGCGAGAAGTCGGGCATCCGGCCGCTGCGGATGATTCCGCATCTCGCGCTGCTGCTCAATCGATTGTTCTGGTACCGGATGGTGCAGAAGTACGTGATCCGGGACTTTCACCCGCTGCTGTTCTTCTACCTGGCTGCGTCCGTTCTCTTTCCCGCAGGCCTGCTGTTCGGCATCTATCTATTCCTGCTGCGTCTGTTTTCTGTGCCCATTGCCGGAACCAGTGCGATGTTCGCGGCCTTCCTGACCATCACCGGGTTGCAGTTCCTGCTGTTCGCCATGTTATTCGACCAGGAACAGAACAAGCACCTTCGATGAGGGCGCCGGCGTCGTTGCGCGACGGGACTGCGAAGCTCGTGAAACGCGGTCTGCGACGCAGCCGCAGCTTCTATACCCCACTCGCGCTTCTTTGCATCACCGCGCTCGTGGTGAGCGAGCATCGTGCCTTCCACGACGGCTTTCGCGCGATCTCGCCCGGACTGCTGCTGCTGATTTGCTGCTGCGTAGGGCTAGGCCATTTCTGTATCGCCATCACGAGCTACAGCTTCTTCCGCGCGGTTGGGGAGCGCCCGGCTTTCGGGCTGGTGCTGGCAACCCACTTCAATCGACTCCCGGCCCGGTACATTCCCGGAGGGATCTGGCAGACGGTGTCGCGTTCCCTTGACTTCTCGGCCGCCGGCATCGAGGCCAGGCCTATCCTGCGACTTGTGCTGCTGGAAATGGGTGTTGCGCTGGCCCTGGCACTGCTCATCGGTGGCGTGTGCCTCAGTTTGGCGAGTCTCGAGGCACGCCGCGACCTCGCGCTGCTGCTTGCTGCGGCCGGCGTTATCGGACTGCTCGCGCTGCCGGTCGTTGACGCCGTGATGGACCGGGGGCAGCGGTCGGATCCAATCAACTACGGAATCGGGATTGTGGCATTTGTGCCGGTTTGGCTCTTGTATGCCACGGCGTTCAGCCTGTTCCTGGCGCACCTTGGTGTCTCGCTCGGCTGGGCCGGGGACGCTGGCGTCTATCTCGTTTCCTGGTCGGCAGGTTTCGTGGCGTTCTTTGCGCCGCAGGGCATCGGGGTCTTCGAACTGACGGCCGGGTATCTCGCAACCGATTCCTTGTCGGCAGCGGTCATTGCCTCGCTGTTTGTCTTTCGCCTGGTATTGATCGCGGCGGACCTCGCGGCGTTTGCCCTGTATCGCGTGCTGTGTGTCGTCATGACCAACGTGCGCCGGACCGATAACAAAGAGGCGCAACAGCCATGAAACGTGAGGACATTATCCTGCCGCTGGTGCGTGGCAAACGCGTGCTGGACATCGGCAGCGTAGGACAATCCGATGTCTATTGTCTGTGGGATGCGCTGGCAGCAGAGAGCCGCAGTCTCATCGGTGTCGATCTCCCCGGCGCCGAGGACACGGCGCAAACATTGCTCGGCGTCGATAGATCTGGGCTCGACCATGCCGCGGACAGTCGGGTGGTGCGCGCCAACATGGAGACCGTTGATCTAGGCCGGTCATTCGACGTGGTCGTTGCCGGGGACGTCATCGAACACGTTAGCAACCAGGGCTTGTTTCTCGAGAACATCCGGAGCCATCTAGCCACTGGCGGGCGCCTCGTGATCACAACGCCAAACGCCAAGTGGCCGACGGTTGCGCTCAGGCCCAACCTGACCCATGTGCTGTGGCACGATCGTTTCACACTGCATCAGTTGCTGACACGCCACGGGTTCCGCGTGGAGAGGTTGCTCTTCTATCAAGGCAATAAGCCGCGCTATCCACTCTGGGCCTATCCCCTGCTGCTTCGCCAGCAAATCCTGGTGATTGCGTCAGTCACGGACGCTTGAGCGGATCCTGGTCATTGCACTGGAGGGCTTTGCCCGACATTGCCCAGCGCAAATACGCATCGAGATGGAACAGCCGATGGCCGTTGTCGCGCCGCTCGCTCCGATGGGCGTCCAGCAGTTTTCTGATGAAGCTTGTTGCCAGCACTCCATCGTAGTGCCGCAGCCGCGCCTCGAAAGCTCGGCCGTACTCGCCGCGATACCAGGCGTGCTCTGGCACGCTGAAGCCTTGCTTGCGGCGCCGCCAGACCTGCGCGGGCAACAAGTCGCCGAACGCCCGGCGCAGCAGGCGCTTGCCTTGCAATCCGTTGCGGTGGTGGCGGCTAGGCAAGGAAAAGGCCAGCTCCACCACGTGTCGATCCAGAAACGGCGCCCGCGATTCGAGGGAGTGCGACATGCTCGCGCGATCCACTTTGAGCAGGATGTCCTGCGGCAAGTAGACCAGCGCGTCGCGGCACATCATCTCGCTTACGTCGTCAAGATCGCATCGCGCCGGCAATGCCGGTGATGCGTGACCACGGTCAGCGAGGTCGGGCGCCAGCAGCGGCAGGGTGTGCCGGTCATAGAGCAGTGGTGCGACATAACCACCGCTGTTGGCCTCTTGCTCCACGATGTCAACGAACAAGTGCGCCTTTTTGATAAGGCTACGGCTATGATGCGTCATGGGCTCAGGCAGCGCGCGCACAAGCCGCTCCGTCATGCCGCGCAGCCCGTGCGGCAGCCGACTGTACCATCGCAGCAGGACACGGCCGAGATAGCGCTGATAACCGCAGAAGAGCTCATCGCCGCCATCGCCGCTGAGCGCGACCTTGACCTTAGCCGCGGCAACCTCGGCTACCGCCGCCGTGGGTAGCAGTGATGAATCCGCGAAGGGCTGCCCGACATGCGCATCCAGTAGCCGAAATAGCGGTTCCGGCTCCGGCACACCCACGGGACGCTCGTGGTGGTCTGTGCCAAGGAAACCCGCGACGTTTCGCGCGTACTCGCTCTCATCGAAGCTCGGGGCGTCGAAACCAATCGTGAAGGTCTTGAGCCGGCGGTCAAGTGCCGGCAACGCCAGGGCGCAGACGATGGAGGAGTCGATACCACCGGATAGGAAAGCGCCAACCTCGACGTCAGCGACGAGCCGCCGGTGCACCGCAGCGCGCAGCGTTTCCTGCACCTCTGCCACCGCGTCTGCCCAGCCGCCCTTCCAACCACCGACGCGGAGCGTCCAGTAGGGTTCCGATTGAACGGGTGCGTCAGGCTTCCATTGCAGCGAGTGTCCGGGCAGGACCTCTCGCACCCCTGCATAGATGGTGCAGCCGGGGAGCAGGTAGCCGTAGCGCAGATAGTCCGCGGTGCTATCCAGGTCTTCCGCCGGTGGCTCCGGCAACAGGCCAAGCAGTGCCGGCAGCTCGGAGGCCACATAGCAACATCCCTTGCGCGCTGCCAGATAGATCGGTTTCTTGCCCATGCGGTCCCGCGCGAGCAAGAGCTGCCGCGACGCCGGCTGCCACAGGGCCAGCACCCACATACCTTCCGCCTTGGATAGAAAGCCGGCGCCTTCCAGACAGAGCCCGGCGAGCAGGACTTCGGTGTCACCGGCGGTCCGGAAGTGCCACCTGGGCTCAAGCTCTCGGCGCAGTTCACGGAAGTTGTAGAGCTCGCCGTTATAGGCGATGAGCGCGCCGTCCTCGGGGGACTCCATCGGCTGGGTGCTCGCTGCGAGGTCGATGACGGCAAGGCGCCTGTGGCCGAGCACCCATCCGTCGCCCGTGCGCAGGCCTTCCGCATCGGGGCCGCGGTGCGCAAGCCGGCTTAGGCCAAGCTGCGCCGCTGCACGCAGCGCCTCGTTCGGGCGATTGGTGTCAAAGGCGAAAAGCAGGCCACACATCGCGGTCGGGGGACTCCTTGGCGGGATTCTACGGAGGCCAGTGCAAGAGACTTAAGGCGCAACGCCGACCACTTCCGCGTACAGATCGGCATAGCGCAGGGCTGCTGATCGCCAAGTGAGACGGAGCACGGATTGGCGAGCAGCCTCGCCGAGCCGGGCTCGCAGGTTCGGATCGGTCGACAGCTGTTTCAGTTGCTGCGCCAGCGCTGCGGCATCGCCAACCGGAAACAATAGGCCAGTCACGCCGTCCCGCAGGATCTCGCGAACGGCGGAGATGTCCGAAGCGACCACGGCTCGCCCGGCCGCCATCGCCTCCAAAACGGCGTTCGGGCGACCCTCGGCGCGGCTCGCGAGAACCAGTACATCGTGCTCGGCCATCAGGCTCGGTATCTCTGCGGGGCTGCGCGCACCGACGAAGCGCACACGACCATTCACGCCAAGGTCTGTCGCCAGCGAAGCGAGCCGATCTTGTTCTGGACCAGTGCCCACCAGGCTGAGTCGGCACCTCGCCGGCATCAGTGCGAGCGCCTGTATAACCGTATCCAAGCCCTTTACCCGCACCAAGGAGCCGAGCGCAAGTACGCGAAGTTCTGGGTTTGCAGGCGCGGCCTGCGGGACGACGAAGAATGCCGGGGCGATACCATTGGGAATGACCGCCAGCTCGCTTGCATCCACGTGCAACAAACGCGCCGCGCGCATTGCTGCCGAACTGCCGACGCAGACCAAGCGCTGATTCAGCGCAGCGCACGCGCGCAGGGCCCAACGGAAGACTTCGCGCCGTTCGGCGAGGTCTATGTCGCTGCCCCTGAGAGTTGTAATGCAGGAAATACCCGCCGAGCGCGCTGCGAGACCCGCAAGGAATCCTACTGGAGACCAGTTGGCATGCAACACGTCTACCTGTCGAGCCGCACGGAGACTTGCGATGAACATGGCAAGCAGGAACGGTGGCAACAGCAGCAGATTCACAGGCTGAGACAGGGCCGCAGGCAAACCACCTGGGCCTTGCGCAAGCCGCTGCCAGCCGCTCGGCGCGTATCGGAAACAGCGGACGCGCCCAGACAGGCGCCCGGTCGAGCTGGTCTGCTCTACACCGCAGGGGGTGACGACTTGCCAATCCACGCTTTCGGGCAGATGGGAGACGAGTTCCGCGACGAAGACACCACTAAAATCGTCAGACCGAAGCGGAAACGACGTGCTGACAACAGCAATCTTGGTCTTGACCAACTTTCTCGTGGACCCTGGTTGGCGATGAGGTCGTAGTGAACGGGCAAGTCGACACAGTACCCCAAGGTAGCCGCGGCCCGTTTCGGCGGGGACGGTCAAACCTCGGCCACGGCGACCTGCGCTCCGACCAGACTATAGCGCACCCCGATGTGGGGGCGGGGCATCGGCCGGAAACCGAAACCGGCCGCACGCAGGTCGTCGAGTAGGCCGAGGTAGGCGTTGAGAAGATGGGCCATGGGGGGGGCGGTGGTGGAAGGCTGGCGAATGCTGTTCTGTGCGGGAGGTCGGCCTTCACGCGGACTTTCGCACGTGGTGGGGCTTTCGGCGGTTGGCGTGCCGGGGCATCCCTGCTAGGCGAGCAGCCAATCCAGCAGGCGGATGAGGCCGGTGACGGCGCCGATGGCGCCGATGATCCACACCGTTTGGCGATGCATGGCGGTGCGCAGGTTGGCCTCGGTGGACTTGAGATCGACGCGCACCTGTTCGAGGTCGACACGGACCTGGCCGATCTCTTTTTGCAGGCGCAGCTCGACTTCCTTGATTTCATTTCTCAACCCGAGCTCGATCTCCTTGGCCTCCTTGCGGACGACTTCGATCTCCTTCTTCAGCCCGAGCTCGACTGCCTTGATCTCCTTCTGCAATCCGAGCTCGACTTGCCTGATCTCTTTCTGCAACCGAAGCTCGACTTCCTTGATCTCTTTCTGCAGCCGCAGCTCCGACTCGCGGACGTCAGAGGTTCGGGCAATCTCTCCCGGCCGTGGCCAGGCCTCTTCAAGTTCCCGAATCGCATCCACGATTAGGCGGAACCGGGCACGATCGTCCGGCGCCTCGTTGACCTGTTCGTAGAGTCTGAAGGCGAGTGTCATGGGGTTCAGCGCTGTGGCCGAGTTGCGCGTCCAGGGGCCCTAGGGTATGCCGCCGAGCATAGCAGATCGGTGCAGGCAGCTTGTCGCGGCGGCATGCTTGCAGCGATGGCTCCGCTTGGGTCCGCGCCCGGTCGCGTTCGCCATCACCGCAGCACGGTCAGGCCTCGGCCGCTGAGACCCGCCCTGCGGCCAGCCGGTAGCGCACCCCAGTGTGCGGGCAGGTATAGGTCCCCTCGCCGTCCAGCGGCAGCGGTATCTGCTCGCCGTGCGCACTCATCCAGCCGATTTGGCGTGCCGGGACGCCGACCATGAGCGCGAAGGGTTTGACGTCTCTGTTGACCACGGCGCCAGCACCGATGAAGGCGTATTCGCCGATGGTAACGCCGCAGATGATGGTGCAGTTGGCGCCGAGGGTGGCCCCGCGCTTGATCAGGGTGTGGCGGTATTCGTGCTTGCGCTCGACGGCTGCGCGCGGGTTCATGACGTTGGTGAAGACCATGCTCGGGCCGCAGAAGACATCGTCTTCGAGGGTGACGGCGTCGTAGATGCTGACGTTGTTCTGCACCTTGCACTGACTGCCGATCACGACGTCGTTGCCCACGTAGCAGTTCTGTCCGAAGGTGCAGTCCTCGCCGATGCTGGCGCCGGCGCAGATATGGGCCCAGTGCCAGATGCGGGTCCCGTCCCCGATGCGGGCGCCCCGATCGACGATGGCGGTGGGGTGTGCGGTAAAGCCCAAGGGACGACCTCAGCGGATCTGTGCGCACAAGGGGTGGTAGTCGCCCTGCAGCCCCTGGGGCGCGGTGTTTCGAATGTGGTAGACGGTCTCGACTGCCTGGCGCGCGTCGTCGATGCCGAAGCCTCTGCCCTCGAGGATCTGCTGGTAGCTCTGGGTGTGCAGGTCCGTGAAGCCCGTGGAGAATTCAACCGCGGCGCCGTCGACGGTGATGGCGCGGTAGGTGCGTCGATCCTGAACGCGTTGTTTGACCGGCAGGTGGTCAGCATTGACGGATAGGAACCAGCGCACGTGCGCGCCCGCAAGTTCCAGGTGCCCGGCGGCACAATCCGGACGGTTGAGGTGGACGCTGCTGTAGCGGACTGGCCCGAAGACCCAGGTCAGCATGTCGAAGAAGTGGACGCCGATGTTGGTAGCGATCCCACCAGACTTCTCGACCTGCCCCTTCCAACTGCGTTGGTACCAGTTGCCGCGTGAGGTGATGTAGGTGATCTCGACGTCGTGTAGTCGATCGGCAACGGCCTGGGCAGCCTCTCTCAGCGCGACGATGCTGGGGTGCAAGCGGAGTTGGAGAATGTTGTAGATGCGCGCGCCTGTTTCCGCCTCGATCTCGTGCAAGCCGTCGATGTTCCAGGGGTTGAGGACCAGAGGCTTTTCGCAGATGGCGTTGGCGCCGTTACGTAGCGCAAAGCGCATGTGGGCGTCGTGCAGGTAATTCGGGGAGCAGATGCTGACGTAGTCGACGGCGTTGCCGCGACGGCGGAGCTTGTCGATATGGCGGTCGAAGCGCTCGAACTCGGTGAAGAAGTCTGCCGTGGGGAAGTAGCTGTCGATGACGCCGACGCTATCGTTGGGGTCGAGCGCCGCGACCAGACGGTTGCCGGTGTCCTTGATCGCGCGCATGTGGCGCGGGGCAACGAAGCCGGCGGCTCCGATGAGAGCGAAGGTCTTAATGTCCATCGATGGGGCGTCGGCTTGCTCGGGCGGGTCCGCGGTGATCGGCAGGGGGTGCCGTCAGTGCTGTGAACGGCTTGCGTTGCTGCGTACGTCGACGGCCGGGACGATCTGTTGTCGGTGGCCGGGTATCGACGTTAACAGGTTGCCGGCTGTGGCGTGTGGACTTGGGTCATGCTCTGGGCAGCACGGACGACCAGGATTGATGCGTGTGGGCGTGTCCTGCTTGCCGCGACGGCTTCGTTGATGGCGCGCGCGCCGCCTCAACCGGAGGCGTCCATCACCTGCTCGCACCAGCGTGCGAGGTCGTCGAGCAGAGCCAGTCGCTCGGCATCGCCGGCGTGTTCCTCGCGCAGCTCGGCGAGCCGCTCCTCGACGGTGTCGATGGTGATGGACGCGCCGCGCTCGGGATCGGTGAGGCGTTCGAATCGCTCGGCATCCCAGTCCTCACGCTCGGCCTCCGTGAGGGTCTCCGGCCAGTTGCGTGCACGCATGCGAAACAGCAGCGTCGGCAGGCGCGGATCCTGGAAGCGCGGCTGCGCCTCGGCCAGGGCCTGCGGCGACAGGCGATGCAGCTGCGTCATCGCGCGCTGGTCCTGATCCGGAAAGAACCCACCGGAGTAGAGCATGCGCTCCGGGTCCCGGGACAGCGCACCCGCATCCGGCTCGCGCCGATGCACTTCGCGGACCTTCGCGGCGATGGCGCTGGCGTGGTCGCGGACGTGCTGCGCGTGCTGCATCACCCGCGCCAGGTCGATCTGCCATCGCTCGGCGGCGTCCGCCGAGAGGGTCTTGATCGGCGCGAGCATGGGGACCGCGTTGGTCTTGAACCCCTTCAACGGGATGCGCTCGACGCCCTCCGGCAGGTCCTCCACGGACACGAATACGCGCGCGCGAATCTCGGCCGCGGAGAGGTCGAGCAGCACACGGGGGTCGGAGCGCAGGTCGAAGCACCAGTGCTGCTTTGGGTTGTCCAGGTCGGCGGCGACGACCGCGACCGGGGCAATGCAGCCGAGCGTCGCGGAATAGCGCTGGGAGACGTGCAGCAGCGGCTGGCCGCGGTCGATGAGGCGGTCCACCGCATCGCGTGAGCGCAGGGTCAGCGCGTAGTCGAACAAACGCGGCTGCGCCCGACGCAACAGCCGCGCCATCGCGATGGTGGCGCGCACATCGGCCAGCGCGTCGTGGGCGCCGATATGGGGGATGCCGTTGGCGGCGGTGAGATGCTCGAGCCTGAAGGACGCGGTGCCCGGCTCGCGCTCCGGCCACTCGATGCCCTCGGGCCGCAGGGCATGGGCGAGGCGCAGGGCGTCGATCAGGTCCCAGCGCGAGTTGCCGTTGCGCCAGGCGTGTCCGTAGGGGTCGAGGAGATTGCGGTAGAACAGGTGCCGGGTGATCTCGTCGTCGAAGCGCAGGCTATTATAGCCCACACCACAGGTTCCCGGCAGGCCCAGTTCATGCTGAATGGCGCGCGCGAACTCGGCCTCGGGGATGCCCTCGGCTGCTGCCCGTTGCGGGCTGATGCCGGTCACCAGGCAGGCGTCCGGCTGCGGCAGGAGGTCGTCCGCGGGACGCGCGAACAGCACCAGCGGCTCGCTGATCTCGTTGAACTCGGCGTCGGTGCGCAGACCAGCGAATTGGCAGGGACGGTCGACGCCGGGGTCGCTGCCCCAGGTCTCGTAGTCGTGCCAGTAGAAGGTAGCGCTCATGGCACCGCCCGCGACCTGGTGCGGCCCGCGCGCGGGCATGGACGGGGACGCGGATGGCGCACCCCCGCCGGCGTCAGACCTTCTCCTTGATGCGGGCGGCCTTGCCGGTCCGTCCGCGCAGGTAGTAAAGCTTGGCGCGGCGCACGTCGCCGCGACGCTTCACCTGGATCTCGGCGACCGCCGGGCTGTAGGTCTGGAACACACGCTCCACGCCTTCGCCGTGGGACATCTTGCGCACGGTGAACGCGGAGTTGAGGCCGCGATTGCGCTTGGCGATGCAGACGCCCTCGAACGCCTGCAGACGCTCGCGGTTGCCTTCCTTGACCTTGACCTGCACCACCAGGGTGTCGCCGGGCCCGAAGTCGGGCACGGTCTTGCCCATTTGTTCCTGTTCGAGTTCTTCGATGATGTTGCTCATGCCTATGGCTCCAGTTCCGCCGCGGGGCCGCCGCGGCGCCGCTTGTATTCAATCAGCCCTTTGCTCTCAGTCCGTTGCTCTCAGCCCGATACTGATCGAGCAGGGCGCGCTCTTCGTCGGTCAGGCCCCGCGCCTGCAATAGGTCCGGCCGCCTCTGTGAGGTCCGACCCAAGGCCTGCTGGTGTCGCCAGCGGGCGATGGCCGCGTGGTCGCCGCTCAGCAGGACGCCCGGCACCGCGCGCCCGCCGATGACCTCGGGCCGCGTGTAGTGGGGGCAATCCAGCAGGCCATCGGCGTGGGAGTCCTGCGCCGCGGAATCGGCATGACCCAGCGCACCGGGCAGGAGCCGAATCGCCGCGTCCATGACGACCATCGCCGGCAACTCGCCGCCGCTCAGTACGTAGTCGCCGATGGACCACTCCTCGTCCACCTGCGACTCGATCAATCGCTCGTCGACCCCTTCGTAGCGGCCGGCCAGCAGAATCCAGCCCGGCGCACGGGCGATATCGACGATGTCTGCCTGCGCCAGGGTACGGCCCTGGGGACTCAGATACGCCACTCGGCTTTCGACGCCTTCGGCCGCCGCCGCGGTCCTTGCCGCTTCGATGGCAGAACGCAGCGGCTCGACCTTCATGACCATGCCTGGACCGCCGCCGTAGGGCCGGTCGTCCACCGTGCGATGCGGGTCGTCGGTGAAGTCGCGCGGGTTCCAGGTGACCAGCCGCACCAGCCCCCGACGTGCGGCCCGCGCCGTCACGCCGTCGCCGGCGAAGAGCTCGAACTGCTCCGGGAACAGCGTGATGACGTCGAATCGCACCTTGCTACCCGTTGCTGTCGCCTCGCCCGCACGGCCCCATCGGGTGGCCGGGGCGGCCCCTCGACCCTGCGGCCCTGAGCTTGGTCTTCCCGAGCTCGGACAACCGGCGCTCAGAAGTCCGGGTCCCAGTCCACACGCATCAGGCCCTGATCGAAGTCGATGTCGCGTACGACGTCGTCCCAGATAAAGGGCAGCAACCGCTCGCGGTCCCCCTGTATGACCATGACGTCGTTGGCGCCGGTGGCGAACAGGTGGCCGATGCGCCCGAGGTCCCGGCCCGCCGTGGTCTGCACAGACAGACCCTCCAGGTCCGTCCAGTAGAATTCGTTCGCGCGTGGCGGCGGCAGCTGGTCGCGATAGACCGAGATACAACGGTTGGTCAGCCCCGCCGCCGTGTCGCGATCATCGCAGCCTTCGAGGCGCGCGACCAGCGTTTTGCCGTTGCGCTGGCGCTCCAGCACACCGATCGTCCTGTCACCGACCATCCAGGGTCGGTATCGAAAGATGTTCTCGGGCGGCTCGGTGTCCGAAACGATCTTGACCCAACCCCGAACGCCGTGGGGCGCGCCGATGCGACCCAACACGATTTGCCGGCGCTCGCCATCGGTGCTCATCAGTGCGTATCGGGCTTCTGCTCCAACCGACGCGGCGCTATGCCGACGCCGCGGATGCGACCGATCGGGACGCCAAGAGAGTCGGCCGCTAGGCGCAGTGCGCCGAGCCGGTCAGCGTCCGGGCGCCATGTCGAGCTCGCAGATCAAGCCGCCGGGGCTTCGAGCTGGGCCGCATCGGCCAGCTTTGCAGCTTCCTTCAGCAGCTGCTTGACACGGTCGGTCGGCTGCGCCCCCTGGTCCAGCCAATGCTGCACACGGGTGCGATCAACGCGCAGGCGCTCGGCACCGCCCTTGGCGAGGGGGTCGAAGAAACCCAAGCGCTCGATGTTACGGCCGTCGCGCGAACGCCGGATGTCCGCGACAACGATTTGATAGAACGGTCGCTTCTTGGCGCCACCGCGGGAGAGACGGATCTTGACCATGTTCGGTTCCGAGTTGACTGTGGTGTATCCCGTTCCCTGCACCAACGACGGTGCATCGCGCGCAGAGAAACCCGCAATGATACACGAAGCCTCCAACGACGGAAACGCTTCTTTACAGTTTTCTGCGCCCCATGTGGGGCCAGGATCGGTTCCGATGGACCCGGGGTGGCACTGACGACGATGCAGCCCGGCCGGGGCATCGGATGGCGACGGTCCAGCGGCCGTTGCCCACCCTCGCGGGCCTACGCCTTCCGGCAACGCCGCATCGCCGGGCCAGGCGTTCAGGCGGCCTCGTCCACCTCCAACGGCGGCGGGAACCAGGTCCCGGCAATCTCACCGTGCAGGTCGGCGATGCCGAGTTGGAGTTCGTCGACGAAGTCGTGCAAGTCCGTCTGGCTCAGCCCGGCCAGTTCCACGCCGTCCACCACCCGCGCGAGGCGACCGACCACGCGCAGGGAGGCCTCGTTGCGCGGAAGGCGCTCCAGCCCGAGGCGGGTATGGTCGATGCACCAGCGCACCGAGCGCGGGAAACCCGAGTTCTGGAAAATGAAGCGCAGCACAGGGCCGCGACGCACCTGGACCTGCTCGCTGCGTCGATACATCTGATAGGCGGTCATGGACTTGAGCACGCTGACCCACTGGATGTTGTCGTAGGGTCGCATCTCGCTGCCGTCGGCCAGCAGTGTGGCGGACTGTACGTCGGCGATGCGCGTGGTCATGTCGGCCCGCTCCAGGTAGCGGCCCAGGCGCAGAAACTCGAAGCCCTGGTCGTGGAGCATGGTGCCGTCCAGTAGGCCCGCGAGCCCCTGGCAGCGCTGGACCAACTCACGCAGGTAGGCATGGCGGCCGGTCTTGGCGAGGCCCTTCTGCAGCTGGCCGCTGGCGAACAGATGCAGGCCGTTGATCTGCTCCCAGAACTCCCGCGGCACGATGTCGCGAATGGTGCGGCAATTCTCGCGCGCCGCGGACAAGGCGTTGACGATGGAGGCGGGATGGCGCTCGTCGCCCAGCAGGAAGCGCACGACCTGTCGCTCGCCGTAGTCCTTGTGGATCTCCTCGAAGAGATCAATGGCGCCCGTGATGTCCACCAGCGGGCGCCAGCCCGGTGCAACACCCTTGGGCAGGTCGAGCAACAGATTGGCGTTGACCGTGACGATGCGCGCGGTGTTCTCCGCGCGCTCCACATAGCGGGCCAACCAGTAAAGGTTCTCTGCGACGCGGGAGAGCATGTCTGAGGCTCCTCTGGAGACTCCTCTGGGGGCTCCGCTTGGGGAGGGGTGAGGGGCTCCGTTGGAACCCCGAGAAATGGCGTACGAATGACGATGGCGCAGCTGGCGAATGCCTCGCCGGATCCTGCGACTACGCCTGGGCTTGCGACTGGCTCTGGCCCTGTGACAACACCTGGGTCTGGGCGGGCGGGATCTCCGGCACGATCCAAGTGTCCTTGCTACCGCCGCCCTGGGAAGAGTTGACCACCAGCGAGCCCTTGCGCAAGGCGACCCGAGTGAGGCCGCCCATGGTCACCTGTTGCCGATCGGCCGACAGGATGAACGGGCGTAGGTCGACGTGACGCGGCTCCAGCGCGGCGCCCTTGATCACGGTCGGCACCGTGGACAGGGTCAGCGTCGGTTGGGCGATATAGTTGCGCGGGTCGGCCTTGACCAGTTGTTTGAACTTGTTGCGCTCCGCCTGTGTCGAGGCCGGACCCACCAGCATGCCGTAGCCGCCAGACTCGTTGGCCGGCTTCACCACCAACTCGGCGATGTGCTCCAGCACATAGTCGAGCGACTCCGGGTCCATGCAGCGATAGGTCGGTACGTTCGGGATGATGGGCTCCGCGTCCAGGTAGTACTTGATGATCTCCGGCACGAAGGCGTACACGACTTTGTCGTCCGCCACGCCGGCCCCCGGCGCATTGGCGATGGCGACGTTGCCCGCCTTCCAGGCCCGCATCAGGCCAGGCACGCCGAGCGCGGAGTCGGGCCGAAAGGCCTCCGGATCCAGGAACAGATCGTCGACGCGGCGATAGATCACATCCACCCGCGAGGGGCCGTCGACGGTGCGCATGTAGCAGCAGTCGTCGTCATCGACGAAGAGGTCCCGCCCCTCCACCAGCTCGGCGCCCATCTGCTGCGCCAGATAGGAATGCTCGAAGTAGGCGGAGTTGTAGATGCCGGGCGTCAGCACCACCACCTCCGGGTAATCCGCCGGGCGTGGCGACAGCGCCGCCAGGGTGTCGAACAGCTGGCTCGGGTAGTCATCGACCGGCAGCGGCGCGTACTGCTCGAACAGCTCCGGCAGCACCCGCTTGGTGACCAGCCGATTCTCCAGCATGTACGACACGCCGGAGGGCACGCGCAGGTTGTCCTCCAGGACATAGATGGTCCCGTCCTTGTCGCGGATCAGGTCCGAGCCGCAGATGTGCGCCCAGGTCCCGAGCGGTGGATCGACGCCGAGGCACTGGGGCCGGAAGTTGGCGGACTTCGTGAGAACGTCCTTCGGGAAGACCTTGTCCGCAACGATGCGCTGGTCGTGGTAGAGGTCGTCGATGAACAGGTTCAGGGCCTGCACACGCTGCTTGAGGCCCGCCTCCACCTGCTGCCACTCGGGCTCGGGGATCACGCGCGGCACCACGTCGAAGGGCCAGGAGCGGTCGATCATGCCGCCCTCTTCGGAATAGACGGTAAAGGTTATGCCCATCTCCTTGATGGAGGCCTCCGCCGCCAGTTGCCTTGCGGCCAACTCCTCCGGCCCCAGGGCATCGATCTCCGACGCCAGCGCCTCGCTCGCCGGGCGCGGTTGCCCCTGCGCCTGCATTAGTTCGTCGTACAGCCCTTCACAGGCGTACTCGGCCCAAGTCGATTGCTCGCTCACACGCTCTCCCAGTCGCTGAAACGCCGCAGACGCCACCTTAGGGAGGAGAACGCAATCTGTGCAGGTACGCAAGCCCCCCGAAAGACCCTCCCCGACGGTCTGATTGCTGTGTTCCAACAGGCCATCCCATCCGCAGCAAATACGAGAGGATCACCTATCGACTACCGGGCACCTCGAAATATGCGAGGTGCCCGTGCGGGGCAGGATACCCCGCCAAACGCCGGGGCTCGCGCCATCACCGCCACGTTTTGCGCATTATCAACGCATCACTAGCGGCCGTCCTTTACCATTGCGCCTGGAACCATCCACTCCTCCCCTTGGCGCCACTGCAGAAATGCTGCGGCGCTTCCTTTTCGTCGCGTCGATGTCGCGGGCGTCGGCTTCCGGCGCGCCTCATGCAAAGCACCTCGAGGCAATCGCCCGAGCTCACCTCAACCACCCCAAGAGCTTGTCACAGCCCCGCCTCTTTGCGGCCAGACTCTCGTTCGACACGTCGCGACCGCCACCCAACGAGCCATCGCAATGCTTGCGCTACGTCGTTTTCAGCACCTAACAGACAGGGTAGCAAAATCAGGGTCAACGGCGTTGCTATCAGTATCCCATAACCCATTGCCAGCGCCATCGGCGCGGCATAGGGATCGGAACCACCCAAACCATATGCCATGGGCACCAGCCCGGCGACTGTTGTGACGGACGTCAAGAGAATGGGTCGTAATCGAACCTTTGCCGCTTCGACGATGCACCAAGACAGCGTCTCTTCAGGGTGGTCTTCACGCAGCCGGTTGACCCCATTGACGAGGATCAACGAATCATTCACCAGGATACCAATCAGGCCAACGACGCCAAGCATCGCAAGAAACCCAAGCGCCTGTTGATGCAGGGCAAACGCGGCAATTACGCCGATCAAGCCAAACGGGATGGCCAGCATGACCGTGACCGGCTGCAGCATGGAATTGAACAACAGGAGCAGCAAAAGATAGATGCCCAACGCTGCCGCGACGAAGGCAATGAACAAGCTCTCCATGGAAGCGCTGGTCTCCTCCGATTCACCGCCAACAACCAGCCGCATCCCCGGCCAATCTCCAGCGACATCGATTCCCTCCAGGGCCAGATTCGTTGCATCGAGAGGGTTCGTGCGAGTCAGATCGACGTCACCGGTCACTGTAATCGCTCGCTCGAAATCGTAGTGGTAGATATTCGCGGGTCCCGGGGCAACACGGAAGCTTGCAACCTCTTCCAATTGGACAAATCGGCCCTTGCGATTGGGAACCACGAGCTCGTACAGCGTAGCCTGCGAACTCCGCGCGGACGAGCCTAAGAGCACCCGGAAATCCACGTCCTCATCGCCGTACCGGACCGACGTGACAATCTCTCCATCGAAGGCGAGCCGAACGTTGCGCGCGACGTCGGCGACGGTCAACCCAGCAGCAGCCAACCGGACGTAGTCGAGATCAATGGTGATCTGCTCCTTACCAGCCTTGTCGTCACGATCCAAGTCCTTTACACCGTCGATCTCGCTCAAGCGTTCTAGGATCAAGCCGGCCAGAGCACCCCGCTGCTTGTCGTCCGAGCCTACGACACGAATCGTGATCGGCCGCCCCACTGGCGGACCGCCATCGTCGACAACGAAACGTAGTCGCTCGATGTCTGCGACCTGCGACATTCGATCGCGCAGCCATTCCACGATCTCGTCCGCATTTCTCTGACGGGTCGCAAACGGCGTCAGATAAACGCCCAGATAGGCCCAATTCTCGTTCTCGCCCAGATTCCATTCGCCATGGCTACCGATACGGCTCACATAGGAATCCAGTTCGCCGTCAGGCATCGACTCGAGAATCTCTTCCAGCTCCATGACACGGTCCCCGGTCGCCGCCAACGAACTCCCACTGGGCATCTCGACGAGCACGAAGAAGTTATCCGCCGACTGTGTAGGGAAGAGCACAAAATCGATGTATCTTCCCGCGTACCAAAAAGCGCTGATCAGCAATGCGAGGAAGATACTGATCACCGCATAGCGCCAGCGCAGTAGAGTGATCAGCAAATGGCCGAATCCTTCACGAAAGCCGACGAACCATGTACCTCGCCGAGACGCCGACATCCGCGCGAGCACCTCACGCCCGCCAATCAGGTGCGCGGGCAGAGCGATGGTGATCTCAAGCAGAGAGATCACGAGGGCTAGGCACACCACTAGCGGTATGACGAAGACGAAGTCTCCGAACACGCCCGTCATAAAGAACATCGGCGCAAAGGCCAAGCCCGTGGTCAGAACAGTCGTCAACACTGGTAGGTAAACCGCGGCAGTACCTTCCACGGCGGCATCCATGGGCGCGAGCCCAAGCTCCCGCTGGCGCCAAATGCTCTCTGCGACAACAATACCGTCATCAACGATGATGCCGATTACGAGGATCATCGCCGCCAACGCGATGGAGTCGAGGTAGGCTCCAAATACAGGCAGAAGAAATAGGGTTCCAAGCAAGACCACCGGAATACCCATCGCCACCCAGAAGGCCGACCGGACGTCCAAGAACAGCGCGAGCACCAGCAGCACGAAGAGCAGACCGAAGGCCCCGTTGGCCGCGACCACCGACAACCGATTCCTCACTTGGCGAGACGTGTCGTTCGAGTACTCGATATGCACACCGGCCGGCAATCGATGCCTATTCTCCTCCACGAGGGCTTTGATGGCATCGACCGTGCGAATCATGTCCGCGGACTCCTTCTTATATACCAAGAAGGAGATGGCCCCTTTCCCGTTCATACGGGACACGACCTTCTCGGGCTCAAAGGCATCCACGAGAGACGCGAGATCCGAGACTCGCAACTGCGTACCGGCCTCGGTCACTCGAACGATCACGTCGGATACTTCGAGAGGGTCCGCGAACTGCGCAAGCGTCACGATGTTGCGCTCGCTGGTGTAGGACTCGAAGCTGCCGCCGCTTGATCGTATGTTTCGATTCCTCACCGCTTCGGCCACTGAGTGGGCCGGGACCCGCCATTTCTCAAGGGAATCCTGAGAAACCTCGATCTTGATCTCCCGGTCCAGATAGCCGTATTTCTCGACCCGCGACACCCCCGGAACCCCGAGCAGGGCCCGCTCTGTACGTCGAGCCAGGTCGCGCAGTAACCGATATGAGACCTCTCCGGTAAGACCCACTTCGATGATCGGAAATGCGGTCGTTGTGTTCAACTCCTCGACGACAGGCTGCTCGTCCACCTCCGGAGGTAGTTCACCGACGCGCGAAACCGCGTCTCGGACGTCCGTCTTAACCTTTCTGGCGTCCGCCACATCGGGATCGATGCGGACATGGACGATCGAAACGTTCTCCATCGAAAAAGACACGACCCACTTCAGCCCGTCGACCTCTTCCAGTTCCTCCTCGATCTTGTTGGTGAGGTTGAGTTCGACGTCCTCGGGCGACGCGCCAGGATAGCGCGTGGTGATGGTCATTTCGTTGAAGTCGACGCTCGGGAAGTTATCGCGCTGGACCACAGCCAGCGTTCCGAGGCCGAGTAGAATCGTCAGCGCCGTAAATACGTGAGCAACAGTGCCACGGCCGGCGAAAAAACGAATCAGCGAGCGCATCCGTTCATACGCTCACTCATTGAAGGAACCTCACCTTTCCGAACATGCCGGGATAGAGCCCTTCCGTTGCCGGCAAAGTGACTTCCACCAAGAAGGTGTGATCTCCATCTCCGGATGGGATGAGGGCGTCTACCCTAGCCTGCAGCCAGTCATCGCCGAGCGCATCGATACGGACCTTGGCTGGAGCTCCCATCCGAATACTGCGGAGATCTCGTTCCTTCACTCTAGCGTGCAACTCCAAGCTGGAATGATCCTCAAGTCGCAGCAACGGAGCGCCTGGCTGAGTCAATTGACCCAGCTCCGCGTCCCTGGTAACGACAATCCCAGCGAATGGTGCCAACAGGCGCCGTTCGGACAACAGGGCTTCGATTCTCGCCACTTTGGCAGCCGCAAGCTTGACGCGCTGTTCCGCAGCAGAGAGCGCGTAATTGGCTTCGTCCAACCGGTCTTCGGAGAGGGAGTCGGCCTGCGCCAAGCGTTCGAGACGACTGGTTGCCCGAGCCCTCCAATCCCTCTCGATCTCCGCAGAAGCCAACTCGGCCTGTGCGGCGGCGCGATCGGCGACAAGCTCAGCAGTATCGAGTTCGAGAAGTTCGTCACCGGCCTCGACGCGATCGCCGCGATCCACAAGCAGACGCACGATCCTCCCCACCGGCTTGGCTGCAATGTCCACGGCACGCGCTGGAACGACGATCCCCGTCGCGATCACGTATCCCTCCGATGCAGCCGGCGACGACGCGGCCGCGAGCGCAAACACCAAGGCACACAGACGATACGGACGCACCGCAACCGCTGAGCAGAAGCATCTTAGGGGTTTCCAGCAACGTACAGCGCTCCGCACTAGCGGTGACACCGGCATGACTTGGTCAGTGCTAGGATTCATCATGCCGATCGGCGCGAGCGCGGTGCTTGTCCAGGTGATGCTCAAGAAGGCCCAACACCTCGGTGGCGACCGTAATAATAGCGCTGGTGCCGAATCCAGCTTGGCGCAGCTCACGATAGAAGGTCTTGGCAACAATCCTCGCAATTCTCGCCGGGTCTGGGCTAATGGGCGCTTGCTCGCCGGCGTCGCGCTGCTCGAGCAGTCGCGCCATTTGCAGCACCCTCGATTCGGATAGTCGTTGCAGTTGGAAAACCTGGATGGACTGCCCCACGAAGAGCGCAAAAACACCCAGCAACTCGAGGTCCTTTGGCTCGAACCTCCGCTCTCCTTCCGGCAAACTGACGTTGATGACACCGACCACGCGGTCGGAGAGGAGGACTGGAGCCGACATCATACTCCCGCCCATGCAGGAGCCAGGGCGAACGAGCCCAGCCAAGGGTGAGTACTCGATGTCGTTTACCAATAGCGGTATGCCGGTTTCCACGACATGCCAAGCGACGCTCTCGCCTGCTCTTGGCGGAGTGCGGTAAGCCTCCTCTGGCAGCTCGCCGAAGTGTGAGCAGAGGCGCAGTTGCGGCCCCGCACCCTCCTGCCCTTCGCTCAACAACATGACCGAGCATCGCTGTGCGCCGATGATGTGCGCTGCGCGGCAAGCAAGCTCGCGCAGACCACCCTCTAGGCTCTGCTGCTGCTCGAAGAGCGCCTTGATACCCACCAGTTGCCGAATGAACCCGTCATCCATGGTGTCCTCCGTTGACGGAGCCGTCGAACCTTTGCTCCGCAAGCTCAGATGATTCGGCTCGCTCCGACTCGGGCAGCATCGCCGTCGCCTCGATGCCGCCACAGTCGCTCGAAACTCTCCAGCTTACCTTGGCTGGGCCATGCCAAGCCGGGATAGCGTAGCGCTACTGCAGCTCATCGCTGGAACACATACGATCTCGCACCACGCCAAGAGAGTATAGACCCCCTGTGCCCTCTTCGACCCACCTCCACATTCTGCCCTAGGCAGGAGGGACATCTGAACGCGGGTCGGGTGTCGGGCTCGGGTACAACGTAATCTGCGATGAATCGCCGAAGCTCGAGAATCGAGTAGAATCCTGGCGCCAACAAGAGTTCGATCGGCACAGGGCCAGGGCCGCTAAGTCCCGGAGCCCTTCGCCCGCCACAACCCGGCGGCATGTGGCGGGCGAAATGCCAACGCCACCAAGGTAGGTCGAGTTTGGAGGAAACTGATGTCTCACCAGCGCTTTGCCAGGGCTCTAATCTGCGCGTCAGCCCTACTCATCGCTCCCCAGTCGATCACGTTTGCGCAGGACGGCACCGCGGATCCGAAGATGCTCGAGGCGCAAAGGTTCATCGAAGAAGGAGACCTGCGCTCGGCGTTTGTCACCTTGCTCGACGCTGCACAGAGCGCACCGGAATCGGTCGAGATTCGGCAGTTGCTGGCAACCACGGCGCTGGAGCTCGCCGACTTCGGACGGGCGGAAAAGGAGATCGAACGCGCCATGCAGTTGGGCCTGCCCGAGCCAGACGGTTGGCTTGTCCTGGTGCGGGCAGCCTTCGGCAGAGGCGACATGGATCGGGTCATCAGCCTGGTCGTCCAAATGCCGGTTCAGGCTTCTCCCGCAGTGCGCGCCGAACTCCTCGGCTTGCGCGGCTACGCGGAGGCCGCGCAGGACTCGCTACAACGCGCAAAGCGGACCCTCGACCAAGCGCTCTCGTTGGACGCGCTCAACCTCCATGCACTGCTGGGCAGGGCCCTGGTCGATGGTCGCCGGGGCGACCAGGACGGTGCACGCCGCTGGATCGACCAAGCCATCGATGGACATCCCGATGCTGCCGATGCATGGTCGCTGCTTGGGGACCTGGAAATGTCCGAGGGGAACTTCGACGCGGCAACCGACGCCTTCGCACGGGCAGTCGATCTACGCCCGGCGACGACCCTGGAACGGGCGCGTCTGGCGCTGGCACTGACTCAGCTGGAACGTTTCGACGAAGCCGAAGCGGAGCTATCGGTAATCTCCGATCGCGCCTTGGCCGCACATCCGTACACGCAGTACGTCAAAGGGCGGGTCGCCTTCGCGCAACAACGCTACGAGGCCGCGGCCGAGGCCTTTGGATCCTGCTATTCGGCCATGCCGAACTTCCTGGCCAATCGACTCTACCTCGCGGCGACGGATATCCTCCTCGACAACGACGAGCAGGCCATGGAGCACGTGACATTCGTGGCGAGCCGGACGGCCAGCGAACCGCGCGCCGAACGACTGAGCGGGGGCATCGTAACGACACAGCCTCGCAAGGGGATCTCGGTTGACGCATCTCAGTACCCGGTCGTCGAGGAGGTGCTGCTGGAGGCGGTGGTTCATGACCCTGCGAACGCGCCCCTGCTCCAGCTGCTCGCTTCCCTGGCCCTGCTACAAGGCAAGTCGACCGAGGCCGAGACCTTCTTCGCACGGATGCGCGAATCACAACTGACCGACCCCACCGTCATGAGTCTTGCGGAGGCGATTGAGCCGCCGCCTAACGCGCAGACTGATCTCGGCGACTACCACAGACGCCTATTGGCAGTCGTCGGCGCAATCCAACAGGGCCCCAGCAGCAGCGGCACACTGCCCGGCAACGGCGAGGCCCCGACAAACGCAGACGATCTCATCGAACAAGCCTTGGCGCTGAAGACCGATCACCCGGGCGAGCCCGAGCCGATCAATCTCCTCGCAGCCGCCTATCTTGTGACCGGGCGCGGAGACCTGGCCCGCGAAGAGCTCCAGAACTCCCTCGCGATCGACCGCAACCAACCCGACGTGACCCGCAACCTTGCCCAGCTGGAAGCGCTCTCCGGGAACCTCAGGAACGCGCGCGCCCTGCTGGTGCAATTGGACTTGCGGGACCTTGGCAGTCAAGGCGCGCTGCTGCTCCACGACCTCGAAACCAAACTCGGCAACAGTGCGGAGGGCTTGGCACTGCTGGAACGGGTCCTGGAGGCACATCCCGAGGCCGCGGAGGTACGGGCGAAACTCGCCGAAGCAGCACTTCAGGTTGGGCAGTTGGATCGAGTGCTGGAGTTGACTGAAGACCGCGGCGACACCGAGATTACCCTCGTGCCCGAATTGTTGCGGCTGCGCGGAACTGCGCAACTGGCAGCCGGCGACGCACAGGGCGCAACGGAGACCTTCACGCGCTGGGTACGATCACACCCGGACTCCGCGGAGGCGCAATTCCAACTGGCGGAATCCCTGGCCCGAGCCGGTGATCCCGGCAGCCACGACGCCATCCAGCGCGCGATCGAACTGGACCGGGCGTACCTGCCCGCACGGCTCGGCCAAATCAAGTCGCTGGTCCGCCGGGACGCCTTGAGCGAAGCCGACGAGGCCATTGACGCGTTGTACCGAGATTTCGGCGAACGCCCATCCGTGCAAGCGATGGAAGGCTGGTATGCCTTTACGACCGGTGATTACGAGCGCGCCCAACGCAGTCTCTCCGCAGCACTCGAAGCCGGAAGAAACAGCGAAACCGTTCGGCTCCTGTCCCGCACGCTCTGGGAGCAGCAAGCCTATGCGGACTCAATCACGACCCTGGGGGAATACCTTGAACAACACCCCACCGATCTAGACTCGCTCATGATGCTCGCCGGTGCCTACCTCGCGCTAGAGCAACCCGATGATGCCCGCAGGGTCTACGAGCACGTCGTCACGGTCTATCCGAACCACATCCCCGCCTTGAACAACGTCGCTTGGCTGAGCCGAGACCAAGACCTCGACGCCGCCATCGACTACGCTCGGCAAGCACACGCGCTCCAGCCGGAGAACGCAACGGCCTCGGACACGCTCGGCAAACTGCTCGTTCTGAGGGGAGACAAGGACGAAGGCATCGCGATCCTTGAGTCCGCACTCAAGGCCCATCCGGACGACATCGGACTGCGGACGAGCCTTGAGCAGGCCTTGGCCAAGCCCGCGCCGAATTGACGGCGCCTCGAGCAACCCCAAGTCATCTCGAAAACCGGGGCATCTCGAAGGACTCGCGGTACCGAGACCGGGCAGGAAACGTCTAGTTTTTCAATCCTCTACGCGCCCGGGGAATGCCACCCGGGACAGTGCACCAGACCGAAACACATGCCTGGTTCAGCAAACCGGAGCGCGTTGACCCTCCCCATTGCGGCTGCTACTTTTGGCCTAGTGTACTCGCAACAAACCAGTCACATGGTTTCAGCACATCTGTTTGAATTCATGGACATGCCTTGGCTGCCCGAGGGACTGGCATTGACCCTGCGCGAGATCTTGTCGGTCGGGAATGCACGCCCGTTCCGCGGCTACTATAAGGCGGTCGTGGACGAGGTGGCCGATGCAGTCGCATCCGGCAACTATACCCGAGTAGTGGAACTCGGAGCCGGTTCTGCTCCCATTTCCCGGATGCTGGCGACAGACCCACGGCTCGCCGGAATCGACTTGATACCCTGCGACGCGCGCCCGGACATCATGGCCTATAGGGATCTGCAAAGGCAGTACCCGGAGCGGATTCGTCCCGAAAGCCGGCCGATCGATTACTCCGCACCGCAGGAGTGGCCTGCCGGAACCCTCTTGGTATTGTCCGCAACGTTACACCATGTCCCCGGCAAAGACCGCGCAGCGGTCGTGGCAAACCTGATCGCATCCGCCGACGGCGTCTTGGTGGCAGAGCCGCTGCGCCGAAACGCCGTCTCCATGGCCTTCGTGCTGCTCTCGTTGGTTCCAGCCCTGCTGCTACCGCTGTTGTACGCGGCCCGACGGGGGCGCCTCCGTCGCGTGCTCTGGTGCTGGCTGCTTCCCATCGCGCCTATCCTGTTCGTCTGGGACGGCATCGTCTCCAGCCTGCGCATGTGGACCTCTGAGGAGTGGTCGGCAGAAGCAGCAAGCATCGGCCGGGAGCCGGACACGCGCGAGGGCGTATTCACGCAGGTGGTCCGTTTCTGAAGGCGGTCCGCACGCCGTAAGGCATGTTGGCTGTGGCGCTCTGCTCGGGCGAGCGGCGGCCCGTCGGCACCCGATCTTGCCACCTCCCTGCCGCGCTCGAGCCTCCTCGGACCCGACGACCTATCACATTGTGCCGCCGCCCCCGAGTGGGAGCATGGAGGCATTCCCGTGGCCGGCGCCGCCACGTCCGTGCCGAGGTGTAGGTGCCTTCCTCCGGCCCATAACGAGAAGGCCGCCGCAGGCGCGAACGCCCACGGCGGCCTTCGTCCACCAGCCCCCCAAGTGTCCTGTAGTGGGGGGGAGGGGACGCCAGAGAGGCTCTAAGCCGCCGCGCGACGCCGACGGGCCGCACCCATGCCCAGCAGGCCGAGGCCGAGCAGCGATACAACACCCGGCGCAGCAACGGCGGCCTGCGACAGGTTGGTCTCGACGGTCTCGGTCAATCGCAGGCTCCAGTTGCCGCTGGTGAGATCGAAGATAGTGAAGCCGAAATCGCTCCAGCCGACGGCGGACGAGAAGCTTGCGGCGCCGGTGGTACCCGCAACGCCCACGGTGCGGTTCAGATCTTCGCCATCCGCGTCTTCTGTACAGGTCACACCTGCCAGGGTCAGCGCCAGGTCGACGACGCAGTTGTCCGCGACGCTGCCCTGCGGCGCCCAAGAGACGGCAGACCCGTCGGACAATCGGGTCAAGGTCGCAGACCAGGCGACACTGGAGCCAGCCGTCGCCGGCTGTCCGGCGGCGGGGGTGATTTCTGCGGCAAGCCAGGGGTCGGCCTGGAAATCCAACTCGAAGTCGGCCGTGTCACTGACGCTAAAGGTGAACAGGAATCCTGCGTTGGAGTTGACGTTGGCCGAACTGGACGCGCTCACCTGCGTATCCAGTCCCGCCTCGGCGATCTGGCTAGTCTCGGTCGGGGTTCCAAGCGGGGTAACCAGCTGGGCCTCAGCGATCTCGGAGTCCGCGAGCGCAACGTCCTCACTCGGATTGAAGGGACCTTGGAAGGTGAAGCTGTTCTCGTAGCCCGCACCGGGATTGAAGGTGCTGCCGGGCGCGATGGCGTAAGGCACGTCCAGCGGCGGGGCTGGGTCCGCAGCGCAGTTGTTATCGACGCCGCCGCCTTCGCCAGGCGCACCCGAGCAGGTCTGCGCGTTGGTGTCCGACGCGCCGGCGAGCGTTGCCGTGTTGGTGCTGCCGAAGTCGAAGGAGTTCGGGAAGATGTCGCCACTAGGACCGGTGACGCTAATCACCAGTTCCTGCAACAGCAGGCTGGACCCGGCGTAGACACGGGCGGCTGCCTGGTCGGATACCGCACCGAGGCCCAGGGCCGCGGCCACGGCGAGGGCGAGCTTGGGGGGGTTGGCTGCAAGATGTCGGCGAGGCATGGTGGAGTCTCCAGGTTGAATTGCCGAGCCAATTACAGTCCGTTGCATTGAAAACTAGACAGTACGGGCGTCCTGCCCTGCCTGTAGTTGCTCTTATGCAATCCGCGCGCCAGATTCATTTTTTTGTTCTCAAACAATCTGTTAAAAAACCACACAGCATCAGGCCACACGAAGCCAAGTCAAACTGTAAAGTTTTGAGTCTTGGCGGATGGGAGTCCCGCCGATCGAAACGCCGACCGGGCTGGCTCAACAGCCGTCGCCGAAGCAGCCCGGACGGCGCTCGAGGTTGCCCTTGGGGCATCAGCGCAGCAGGCGTGCAACGGGCAGACGCACCGAACGTGCCTCAGGCTTTGTGCCATAACCGATGCGACCGGCGTACACAGCCCTACTTAGGGACTCCTCGCCGATCAACCTGGCCAGCCGGCCGCGTAGGCGTGCCGCCTCCCCCAATGCCCGCTGGTCGGCGCTGAAGCGAATCTCCTTTTGCGCGTAGTCGGAGAAGATCAGCGGCGTTTGCGCCGGCTGGAACAGCAAATCGCGCGCGGCACAGGCGAGCCAGAAGCGCTGCAGCGCCCGCCCGGCATCCAGGTATGCGGCAACGTTTCCGGGTGGCTCGGGCGCGAGCAGGAAAAAGTGCGCCGCGCAACCGATGCCGGGCAGCAGATCCATCTGCAGGCGCGGCAGCCAGGTACCGGCAAGCCAGCGATTCAGAAATCGCACTCGCTCCCAACTCTGCATGGCCCAACGCATAGACTTGACGGTCATCGCGTCCAGACCGAGCGCCTTGTCGGGGATACGGTCCTCGCTGGTGACAGCATCCCACTCGATGACCCGCCGGTGAACCTCGAATGCCTCGCGGATCGTGAGACGGATGTGCGCGTTGCGGAACAGCAACAGGGCCATGCGCCAACGATCACGAAGCCCCTCGAGCCAAAGCACGCGGTAGCCGGCGGGTAAGGCCGCCTCCAGCGACCGACGATCCTCGTCCTTGAGCGGGCGGGACGAAAAGGGGCGCCGTTGCGTGACACGCCGCTCGATCTGGTTGGCAAGGGCGTCGGGCTGCTCGCCCGGTGTCTCCCGCAGCAGACAATCGATAATCGGATGCGCCTCGGACGACGCGAGATCGAGCACGAACTCGGCGCGATGGCCCAAACGGGCAGCAGCCAAGGCGGTGGTCTCCAGCAAAGCGCCCACCGAGATCTGGCTGGCTCGCCCCTCAAGATCGTAGACGCACCAGTCCCGAGTATCGCTTGCGTGTATCCGGAACCGGTCGTCGCCGAGCACCTCGAAGCGCCATGGCTGCGTGTTGTCGCCGCTGGGTGCCCAGCGCGCGAGGGAAATAACCTGCTCGATCAGGGATGACATCTCAAACTGCTCCAACATGCTTGGGCTTGTGTAGGGGCCGACGTCCGTTCGTCAGCCGGGTGTCGATGCTCGCACCTGCTCCAGGTAGGCCTGGAGCTCCGGGTGCTCGATGCCCCCGGGACGCTCGATGACCTCGGATTCGCTGGTGTATGCATCGAAGTGTACTGAGGCGGGAGCCAGCGGCACGTCGCCGCGTCCGAGCAGAATCTTGACCGCGGTCGTGGTCACCACGGAGGCACAAAGCGCCGCGCCCACGGGCGTCGAGGGGCCGCGCTTGTTGGCGATATCGAGCCGGTCGGGTTCCACCAAGGCCTGCAGCTGCAGGCGGTTCGGCGACAGGCCGACCAGGAAGCGACGCAGCTTCTCGAGGTACGGCTGATCGGCCATGCGGAAGTAGGCCTCGAAGCTGTTGTCGCCACTGCCGAAGGTCAGCAAGGCCGTTCCCCATCCGAGCGGTGCGGCGGTCACCGCGGGGATGCCCTTGGCCGCACAGGCCGCGAAGACTGCCTCCCGCGCATCCATTACGAAGAAGTCAAGGCCGTCGACGAACAGGTCGACGCCATCGAGGAACTCATCGACGTTCTGCGCGTCGACGCCCGAGGGAAACCGGCGGATGTCGGCCTCGGGGTTGATGTCGAGCGCCATCTCACTGTTGACATCGACCTTTGGACGTCCCAGCGACCGCATGGTGGCGCCGAACTGCCGGTTGAAGTTGACTATCTCGTAGCTGTCGAAGTCGGCGAGGTTGAAGCATGCAATGCCGATGCGCGCCAGGGTGATGACATGGGCGCTGCCCACGCCGCCGAGACCCGCAATAGCGACGCGTTTGCCGCGCAGCATCTCCTGTTCATCCTCGGTAATCCACCCGAGGTTGCGGCTGAATGCCTGGTAATAGTCGAAAGCTGTGGTCATGAGGGGTCGCACTGGTTGGATCTTGCAAAGACAAATAGGTCGTGCAGGGGTGCCTCCGGCCGCGGCGTCGCCCGCGCAGCGGGCGTTACACCGACAACGGTTGCCGTAAGGTCCGCTGTGCGGACGGTTGCAGATGGCTGGCGCACCTGGTCGGGACCAACAGCCTGGATCGCGACGGCGAAGCTCCGCCTGTCAAGAGGCGCTTTGGAGTCGTTCGTAACGCGACATCGGGCCGCTGATCATCAACCTGCGCTAGCTCGACGCCTCCGCGCCAGGAGGCGGGACATCGTCCCGCGCACAGCGCCCTCCATCTGTGAACACCTGCCAGATGTCCGGGCGTTCCGTCAGCATCCGGTCCAGCATGCCGGAAACGGGCGTATAGCAAGGCTGACGTTTACCGTGGAATTCGATACAAGGCCCAAGCTTGTTCCAGTGCATTCCGAGTTTGCCCAACATACGCAGTAGCGCTGGCTCCATCTCGGCAACCCAATGCGTAATACCCTCGCGATGACTCCCACAGACCATGGCCTGCAAAAGGCCCAACGACAGATGAGGGATGCGGCGCTGTTCGGTCAGCTCTTGCTCGGTCCATTTTGGTCCTATGCCAGTGGGAGTGGGCGCGTCCTCGGCACGTCGCCGAAAGTCCTTCGAGATCGCGAAACGCGAAATCTCGGCGAGGGTCCCTCGCGGACAGGTCGACTCGTCGAACAAGGTGGGCTCTTGACAAAGGTCGTCGATGGGCAGCGAGCCGATGGGCTCTGCGGGGTCTGTGCGAATCACCCTCACGGTTCCGGCGGGGAGCCCGGAGGGACGGTGGATCAGGAGGGTGTGCATCGCTCGATCGTCGTAGCGATCGCGCTCCATTTCGTTCCGGAAGGCCGCGGGATCCTCGAATTCATTCTCGATACAGTAGACTTGATAACGCAGCCGCAGGGCTTCGTGGAGCAGTTCGGGTTCGTTGCTGACGTCCTCATGGATTTCGAAGAACTTGTGGAAAAGCTCATTGATATCGACGGTCATAGTGCCCTCCAAGTAAAAAGCCCAGGGCAGTGAACCAGCCACCTGGAAAGCTTGGGGAGAAATTGGAGTCTACCCTGGATCTGCCGCCGGCAGCGACGCTCCGGCACGCTTGCACCCCAGTTCTATCGATCCGTCATTTTGCGATCCGTCATTTGGAACAACCGTCGTGGTGCCCGGCCGCCTCCCTATGAACGACATGGGGCCTGGCGCCTGACCCTAGGATTACGACCCCCCTGCATGGCGGAGTATAGCACCGCGCCCCAGGGTCGGCTCTTCACGACAAATTGGCGCCTTGTCCGACAGCTTCGTCCACGTGCATGAGCCACCTCTCCGGCAGGTTCTGCCGACGGCGCAGCAGCGGCCCGCTGTCATGCACTCACGGATCAGAAGATAAGGAGCAGCGAGGTCCCGCATCGCCGCGCCTCGTCCTCGCGCTGGCGCTTACGCTCGCGCAGGCGCACGACTCTGCTCCGTAGGTCCCCGCGGTCCAGCAGGATCACTATCCGATCGTACATATCAAAGGATAGATGCTCGCGCGCCTCGACATAGTCCAGTATGTCCTCCTCCTCCGGCTCCGATGGCAGCACCGGCAGGCAGACGATACGGCGTCGAACGGGTGCCGGCAGATTCAGCTCGGATGCCAGGTCGGCTCGGGCGAGCATCGACTTGAGCGCTTTGGCATGCTCGATGCCGTCGGCTGCGAGGGCCTCAAGCAAGTTGCGGGCGTCTGCTTCCATCGATCGCGAGAGCCGGGTGTATTGATCGGTACTGGCCTGCTCCAGGATCATCGCCTCGCGCAATACGTGCCGCAGGGGACGGATCTCGGTATCTGACGGATAGGGTTCGCTCTTCACGATTTCCAACACGCATCGCCTCCGTAGTTACGACGATGACGCAGGCCGACATAGCAGAAGATGCCTGCTCCGGCAGCGTCAGCGGTTCGTAAGAGGAGGCGAACGGTCTCAAGCGGCTCCGCTGGCCAACGCGTAGTGCCGAGGCACTGCGCCACATACGGCACTTTCTAGGGAGCTGACGGACACCGCCGCGCCACGCAGCGCGTCGTGCGCCTGCGCCGGGACCGGGCTGCGTCCCAAGAACTCCGAGTACTTCACGTAGGCGCCCGTCGTACGCATCCTCCTAACGAACGCTGGCAAGGCTAGCCGCATGCCCGCTTCTGCACCGTGAACTTCGTAGCAATGCGGGACACGCGTGCCCCGATGCTTGACCGGACTGCCAACCTCGTGCAAGTCCATGCCGAATCGGGCGAGCAGGCGGGCAAGCGCGCGATGGATCAGGCAGTAGTAGAAATCCACTCTGTTCTCCTTGCCCCAGGCAAAGCTGGCCCAAAGCAGCCGCAGGAAGATCTCGTCTCGGTCCTGATAGAACAAGTGACCGGTTTCGCGACCGCACACGCGCCCATCAGGGCACAACAGACCGAACTGAAGGGCTTGCTCGGTCCGCCGCAGTCTTGACAACACGCAGAGCCGTGAAAACTCCGCCGCACGGCCCCGACGTTCGTCTAAGTCGCGCAGCTCGGATCGGCAAATCCCTTCACAGGGTAACGCTGTCCCCGCCGCCGGGACTAGGCGTGCACCACCGACCCACTCCCGCTCCAGACGGTCCCAGATCAGGAAATGCGCCGCATCGTCATCGAAATCGTCGCGTTCTCGATGGTCTGGGAACCGCGCCGGGTCCTCGAAACCCGCTTCTTCGCAAAAGACTCGGTAACGTACCTCGAAGTGGAGATCTCGTGCTTCGGGAGTGTCGGCGAGGACCGTCTCGAAACGATTGACTTGCATTTGATACGCCTGTAGGTAAAAGCCACCGGCCGGTAAGGGACGGCAAAGAGATTGGACGACACAGAGGCATTGGCCAGAGGTTACTCAGCGCTCATTCTCGTACGGAAAGCTCAGGGACATCGATAAGAAGAATCCGGGAAGCGCCTGCAACTGCCGACTGCGCACCCAACGGCCGGACTCGCAACCCTTTGCAGCACAGGGGAATCTCAGAACCCGTTTCAAAAGGCCGTGAAGATCCCTGCCCATCGGCGCTCGACGAAGGCTTGGTGTTGCTTTTCTTCGTCCCGCAGAAATGCGAATAACGCCTTCACCGGTGCCACGTCTGAGACCTCGGCCAGGTAGGCGTAGTGTTCATAGGCGACCCGCTCGCGACTCGCCGCGTATTCCAGCAACTCATCGACGTCTGCACCGTCTTCGAGCTCGGCAATGGACACGTAATCTCTAAAGGAGGCGTCTACGGGACCTGGCGCGATGGTCATGGATGCAAGTTGCTCGGCGAGCGCTTTGTCGTTCGCCAGTTTCTCGAGCAACTCCAAGTGGCGCTGTTCCTCGGCGACCAGTTCGGCGACGAAGGGCTTGACCTCAGAGCCGACGCGCTTATGCAACTGCAGGTAAAACTCGCGTGCACTGCGCTCGAATCCGATGGCAACGGTCAAGACCTGCGCCAGCGAGACATTGCTCTTCAGCAGGTTCGGGATCGACGTCTCCCCCCCATCAGACATTGCATTTCTCCGACCCGATCTGAATTGGAGGTCGCGCGGATATCCCGTATGCAACTCCTGTGCGTGAACGCGCGACAGATCTGGACGCTTCCCGCCCATTGGAAGGCTTGCCGTATCTAGGTCCTGGGTCCTGGGTCCTTTCGGACCGTAGCTTCGGAGGCCGGCCCCGCGTTCTCCGTCCTTCTGACGGACTCGAGCAGTCGCTCCAGCTCCAACCCAAGAACCAGGCACCTGCACGTCGAGCGGGAGGCACAAGCCCCAGCATATACGGGATTCTACCTAAGCAAGTATCCTAACAGATTTTCCGCAGGCGATTTGGAGGATGCCACGGTCACAAGCCCCGTCGAAAACTGTGGTCACTCAGCACGCTGCCACCGTCCGGGCGACCGGGGACGTTCGGGGCATCGGTGCTAAGCGGAAGCCTCGACGCTCCCAAGGTTGCAAGTGTCTGACCCAGCAGAGGTGTTCAGTTCTCACCTAGGCAGGATGCCGCGGGCGCCAGTCTAGAGATAGCTCCCAGACACGACGATCGGCACCCAGTTGGCCTCCTTGAGGGCGTAGACGCGAGGTCGAGTGGGCAGAAGGACGGAGAGGCGGAGGGGCGGCCATCGGCCGACTCATGATGATGCTGCTATTGCCAGCCCGGCAGTGTCCAGTAATGCCTCGCCCTAGGCGAATTCACCGAATCCTCAGTTGGAGCGCCCCCTCCACCCCGAGGGATCAGGTGCCCACAGGGGTTGCCCGGTGCCTGCACGACCGAGACGCTTCCTTAGATCGTCGGTGCCGAAGTACTGATGCGATGTCGCGCTGGAGCACATCGCGTTGACGGCCACGTGGAGATTGCCGCCGGTGCGATTCATGAAGGCGACGCGGATCGAGAGAGCGCTGGCGATCTCAGACTGCGTTTGCGATTCGGTCGTTACTTGCGCCGATTGTGGTCCAAGCCAGAAGGTCCGCAGGGTACTGCAGCGTGATCAGGTCCACAGCCTCGCTGCCCACCGGTTAATCCAGGCTGGCGATATCCAGCAACCGCTGTCCCGCGCGGTGTAACAGGGTCAAGCTGTGGGCCACCTCGGATTCGAAACGATCTCAGGTCGGCGTGTCGTCGCGAGCACCGCCCTCCCCTTGATCCGCCTCGCGTCGCCCGGGGATCAGACCGTGCTCGAATGCGTACGAGGTCAGTTCTCGATTGTCGGCCAGGCCGGTCTTGCGCAGGATATTGGAGCGATGGACGTGGACAGTCTTCGGGCTGATGTTCAGGGACTCGGCGATTTCGGCGGTGGCATTGCCGAGCGCGATGAGACGGAACACTTCCAACTCCCGATCCGTGAGCAACTCATGGAGGAGGCGGTCGGAATCGTTGAGAAACCGATCAGCGAGCTGCTCCGCCAGGCTCGGGCTCACGTAGCGGTGTCCTGAGGCGACCCGCTCGACGGCCTCGCAAAGTGTCTGTGGTGACGCGTCCTTGTTGAGGAAGCCCGCCGCACCCATGCCCAGGACACGCAGGCCATAGGGCGTCTCCGGCATGGCGGTGAAGACCAGGACGGGCAGGTTCGGGTGCGTCTTGGCGAGTCGACCCAGGAAGCTGATGCCTCCGGCTTCGGCAAGTGCGGTATCGACGACAGCCGCCGCCCAGCCGCCCTTGCGCAGCGCCTCGATGGCGTCACCGGTGGAACCCACCCCGACCGGGGACAATTCGAGGCCCGCGGCCTCGACGGTCGCGGCGATGCCGACCCGCATGACCGGTTGCTCTTCCAAGATCAGCAGCTTCTGCACGGACTTCCTCACACTCGTGACGCGACCGGCGTGGCGCGCGCCGAACTCCCGCCGGGGGATGGACTTTGCCTGGCATCGGGCGACCGCCCGGTCGCTGGATGAGTATTCCGCCCTACGCCACGACCGGATTGTATGCCAAGTCGCGGATAGGCTCGCAAGGGGCTCCGTTGGAGGCAAACACGATGCTTGGGAACCGAGGGAGTGATGTGATCAGGACGGACGATGCCGCGCCGCCGGCGCCGATTCGCCATCCGGTCCATCCGGTACCTGCACCGACTCGACCCGTACCCGCAGCGCCCCTTCCGCCAGCCGCAGCCCGAGCCGCTCGCCGATCTGCACCTGGCTCGCGGCGCGCACCAGCCGGCCATCGCGTTCGCGGCTGGCCACCGCGAAGCCCCGCCGCAGCACGGCCAATGGGTTGAGCACCTCCAGTCGCCCCAGGACGGCGCCGAGCCGTTGTTCTCGTCGTCGTAGTAGCATCGGGCCACGGTCCAATAGGCGCTGGGCCAACACCGCCAGCCGTCCGCGCCGCTCGATCAGCTCACGTCGCGGCGAGGCGCCAGCCAGGGCCGACCTCGCACGCTGCAGCCGCGCAGCCTCTGCCGAGGTGCGGCGGCGTACCCCGCGGGTCAGCCGCAGCTCGAATAGATCCAGGGTCTGGGCCAGCTGCGCGAGCCGCGCCCGCGGGTGCAACAACCGCAGCGCCCCGGCCGCCTTGTCCAGGCGCATACCGGCAGAGCGCCGTCGGACCGCCACGGCCGACGCCAGACCTCGTTCCGCAGAGGCCAGGCGCTGCCCGAAGGCCTGCGCGGACGGTACGGCCAGCTCGGCGGCGGCCGAGGGGGTCGCAGCGCGACGGTCGGCGGCGAGATCGGCGATGCTGAAGTCCACCTCATGGCCGATGCCGGTGAGCACCGGGATGTCCGATGCGCGGATGGCGTGGGCGAGCTGCTCGTCGTTGAAGGCCATCAGATCCTCGAGCGAACCGCCGCCGCGGGCCAGGATCAAGAGGTCGCATTCGGCGCGGCGGTTGGCCAGCGCCAGGGCGTCGATGATGGCCTCGGCGGCACCCTCCCCCTGCACCGGCACAGGGTAGACCAGCACCGGCACCAGCGCGAGGCGGCGTCCCAGGACGGTTAGCAGGTCGTGCACGGCCGCCCCGCTCGCGGAGGTGATGAGCCCGATCTGCCCGGGCAGGGTGGGCAGCAGCCTCTTGTGCGCCTCGTCGAATAGGCCGAGCGCCGCGAGGCGTCGCTTGCGTCGCTCGAGCTCCAGGCGCAGCGCGCCCTCGCCCGCCGGCTCCATATGCTCGACCTTCAGCTGGAAGTCCCCGCGCTGCTCGTAGAGCGTGAGCCGGGCGCGCAGCAGGACCTGCTGGCCGTTGGCGGGGCGAAAGGATAGGTACTGCCGCCGCTGGCGAAACATGGCGCAACGCACCTGCGCGACGGAGTCCTTGAGCGTGAAGTAGCAGTGGCCGGAGCGGGGCTCGGCAAGGTTGGAGACTTCGCCCTGAATCCACAACAGCGGCAATGCGCCCTCGAGGATGGCGCGCGCCTCGGTGTTCAGACGCGAGACCGTCCAGATGTCACGGTCGAAATCGACGAGTTTCTCGGCTCCGGCGGCAAAGGACATCGGGGCAAGGCAGGGCTGACTGACGGACAAGGCGCTGGATGATACGCCCTCGGACAGCGGCAACGAACAGGATACCGACACGACAAGCGGCGGGCGTCGGCCGTTGTTCGCGAGACTCGGGTGCGGCAGTCCAGGATGGGAGACCGGTGCCCCGCGACGCGCGCCCGCAGGACGACAGGGCAAGCCGGACCCAGATCCGTCATTGTCCAAGGCGCGTTGAATTCCTATGATAAGAGGTTACCTTTCGGAAATTGCCCTTGCCGCCGGAGACACCCCATGCGCCTGCTCGGTGAAGCACTGACGTTCGACGATGTCCTGTTGGTCCCCGCCCATTCCACCGTGATCCCGAGCGAAGTGGACCTGTCCACGCGTCTGACGCGCGGCATCGAACTGAAGATTCCGCTCCTCTCCTCCGCCATGGACACGGTCACGGAGGCGCGCCTCGCCATCGCCCTGGCCCTGGAAGGCGGCATCGGCATCGTCCACAAGAACATGTCCATCGAGCGCCAGGCGCGCGAGGTGCTGAGCGTCAAGCGCTACGAGAGCGGCATCATCCGCGACCCCATCACCGTCGACTCCGAAATGAGCATCGGAGAGGTCCTGGCCCTGACCCGCGCCCACAACATCTCCGGCGTCCCTGTCACCGAGGGCGGCCATCTCGCCGGCATCGTCACCGGTCGCGACCTGCGCTTCGAGACTCGCATGGACGCCCCCGTCTCCGCCATCATGACGCCGCGCGAGCGCCTGGTGACGGTCAAGGAGGGCGCCAGCCGCGAGGAGATCCTGGGCCTGCTGCACAAGCACCGCATCGAAAAGGTGCTGGTGGTGAACGACGCCTTCGAGCTGCGCGGGCTCATCACGGTCAAGGACATCCAGAAGGCTGCCGACTTTCCGAAGGCGTCGCGCGACGACCACGAGCGCCTGCGGGTGGGCGCCGCCATCTCCACCGGCAGCGGCACCGAGGAACGCGCGACCGCACTGGTGGAGGCCGGGGTCGACGTGCTGGTGGTGGACACCGCCCACGGCCACTCCCAGGGTGTGCTCGACCGGGTGCGCTGGATCAAGGACCACTATCCCGACGTGCAGGTCATCGGCGGCAACATCGCCACCGGGGAGGCCGCCCGTGCATTGGTGGACGCCGGAGCCGACGCGGTCAAGGTCGGCATTGGACCCGGCTCGATTTGCACCACGCGCATCGTCGCCGGCGTCGGCGTGCCGCAGATCACCGCTGTCGCCAATGTCAACGAGGCCCTCGCCGGTACCGATGTGCCGCTGATCGCCGACGGTGGCCTGCGCTACTCCGGCGACATCGCCAAGGTCATCGCGGCCGGCGCCAACAGCGTCATGATAGGCAGCCTGTTCGCCGGCACCGACGAGGCGCCGGGCGAGGTCGAGATCTACCAGGGGCGTTCCTACAAGTCCTACCGCGGCATGGGCTCGCTCGGCGCCATGGGCGGCGAGGACGGCTCCAGCGACCGCTATTTCCAGGAGCAGACCGACAAGGGCAAGCTCGTCCCCGAGGGCATCGAGGGGCGCGTGCCGTACAAGGGCAGCGTGCTCAACGTGATCACCCAACTGATCGGCGGCCTCGCCTCCAGCATGGGGTACACCGGCTGCCAGAGCATCGAACAGATGCGCACCCAGACGCAGTTCGTCCGGGTCAGCGCCGCCGGCATGCGCGAGTCCCACGTGCACGACGTGCAGATCACCAAGGAAGCGCCGAACTACCGCATCGACACCTGACCCACGGGGCGCGCGGCACAGGCACCGGGAGGCAGGCATCGGCCGCTGTCCGCCTCCCTCCGCCATGGCGCTGCTTGAGCACCCCGACATCCCGTTCCGCCCACTCGGAACCGAGCTCGCACCCCGGTCTCCCCAACCCGCCGCCCGCGCCCGAGGCTCCATGGCCCACGCAAACATCCATGCCGACCGCATCCTGATCCTGGACTTCGGCTCCCAGTACACGCAGCTCATCGCACGGCGCGTCCGCGAGGCCGGCGTCTTCTGCGAGCTACACCCCTGGGATATGGCGGCGGAGGCCCTCCGGGACTTCGCGCCGAGCGGCATCATCCTCTCCGGCGGCCCGCAGTCGGTCCATGCCGCCGAGACCCCGCGGGCCGATGCCAGCGTCTTCGAGCTCGGCGTTCCGGTGCTCGGCATCTGCTACGGCATGCAGACCCTGTCGGCCCAGCTCGGCGGCAGCGTCGCGCCCGCGACCGAGCGCGAATACGGCTACGCCCAGGTGCGCGCCCGCGGCCACTCGCGCCTGTTGCGCGATATCGAGGACCATACCAGCCCGGAGGGCTACGGCCTGCTCGATGTCTGGATGAGCCACGCCGACCGGGTCGAGTCCCTGCCCGAGGGTTTCAGCGTCATCGCCGAGACCGCCAATGCCCCCTTCGCCGGCATCGCCGACGAGTCCCGCGGCTTCTACGGGCTACAGTTTCACCCGGAGGTGACCCACACCCGCCAGGGCCAGCGCATCATCGCCCGCTTCTGCCACGAGATCTGCGGCTGCGGCAACCTCTGGACGCCATCCAACATCATCGACGACGCCGTCGCCCAGGTGCGCGAGCGGGTGGGCGACGACGAGGTGCTGCTCGGCCTGTCCGGCGGTGTCGACTCCTCCGTCGTCGCGGCGCTGCTGCACCGCGCCATCGGCGATCGACTCACCTGCGTATTCGTCGACAACGGGCTACTGCGGCTCGGCGAGGGTGACCAGGTCATGGCCACCTTCGCCCGCCACATGGGCTTGCGCGTGATCCGAGTGGACGCCGAAGAGCAGTTCCTCGGGCGCCTGGCGGGCGTCGAGGACCCGGAACAGAAGCGCAAGATCATCGGCAACACCTTCATCGACGTCTTCGACGCCGAGGCCGCCGAACTCAAGGGGATCAAATGGCTGGCCCAGGGCACCATCTATCCGGATGTGATCGAGTCGGCAGGTACTCAGGGAAGCAAGGGCAAGAGCAGCGCCAAGGTCATCAAGTCGCACCACAACGTCGGCGGTCTTCCGGAACACATGACGCTGGGCCTGGTCGAGCCCCTGCGCGAGCTATTCAAGGACGAGGTGCGCAAGCTCGGCATCGAGCTCGGCCTGCCGACCGAAATGGTCTACCGACACCCCTTCCCCGGCCCCGGGCTCGGCGTACGCATCCTCGGCGAGGTCCGGCGGGACTATGCCGAGACGCTGCGCCGGGCGGATCACATCTTCATCGAGGAACTGCGTGCCGCCGACCTCTACGACGAGGTCTCCCAGGCCTTCGCGGTCTTCCTACCGGTGCGCTCCGTCGGCGTCGTCGGCGACAACCGGCACTATGCCCACGTCATCGCCCTGCGCGCGGTCGAGACCATCGATTTCATGACCGCACGTTGGGCACACCTACCCTACGACTTCCTCGACCACGTCTGCCGACGCATCGTCAATGAGACCGAGGGCGTCTCACGCGTCGTCTACGACATCACCGGCAAGCCGCCGGGTACCATCGAGTGGGAGTAGCGGCAAGCGGCGTGACAAGCCTGGTAGCTTGCCTCGTCCCCCAGGCCGATCGACGGCGGAGCGCCTACCCGGTCGCCGGCGCTTCGCGACCGAGGCATCCGGCCACTGCCAGGTCCCCGGCTACGCCCGCGGCGATATGGGCGGTGTGATCGGGCCGCCCACAGGTGCCGAGTACTGGATGCGCCACGCCCTTGGCCTCGCCCGGCGAGCCGCGGACGAGGGCGAGGTGCCCGTCGGTGCCGTCGTGGTCCGCGAGGGCCGGGTCCTAGGCGAGGGTTGGAACCGTCCCATCGCCGCCCACGATCCCACCGCCCACGCCGAGATCCAGGCCCTGCGCGCCGCAGCCGCCGCCGTCGGCAACTACCGACTGCCCGACGCCGAGCTCTATGTGACCCTGGAGCCCTGCCCCATGTGCGCCGGCGCCATCGTACACGCCCGCATAAGACAGGTCATCTTCGGCGCAGCCGACCCCAAGGGCGGCGCCTGCGGCAGCGTCTTCAACCTCCTCCCCTCCGACGATCGATTCAACCACCGCACCGGCTGCAGCGGCGGCGTGCTCGAAGCGCCCTGCGGCGACATCCTGCGCGACTTCTTCGCCGCCCGGCGGCACAAGCCGAGCCGGCGACCCGGCTGCACGAGATCGTGAAGGAGCGTCGCGCGGTGACGCCCGGTACTGCGCTGCGCCTGGCGCGCCATCTCGGCGGCGGGGCAGGGTCCTGGGGGAACCTGCGGGCGACCCGCGCGCGCAAGCTCCCCCGAGCGGCACAGCGGACAGGAAACCCAACGAGAGGTCCAGCCGCGAATCGCCCGAGCCGGAGCGGCGCAGATGAGGTCACGGGTGTCGGGCAGGGCGTGCATGCCCGCGGCGTTGTCCGAAGCGTGCCCAGAACAAAAAGAAAAGGGGTTACGGTTTCCCGTAACCCCTTGTTCGAATTGGTGGGCCGTCTAGGATTCGAACCTAGGACCAATGGATTAAGAGTCTCGGGAGTACAACAAGCCACAACACGCGACCGCAACAAAATCAACCGCTTGGCTTGGTCCGCTTGTTGCCGTTAGCTGTGGATAACTGCCCTTGTTTTCCCTTGAGTGCGCCATGAGTGCGCCACGGGCTGAGGGTCAGGACCGCGCCCGCATTCGCTCCAACTGGCCAGCCAAGACCGCCAGCGCCGCGTTGGCGCAACGGTCATGCTCGGCAACCAGCCGCTCGAAGGTCCGCCATTGCATCTTGCCGGGCTTGCCGCCGCCCGCGTTGGCGATGCCTGGGGGCCAGCCGAGCCGCAGCCGGATAGCCTCCGCTCGCCGGATGAGTCGGTCATGGTCGCTTTCGCGCTGGCACTTGTAGTTCAGGCGCAGACAGTGACGGCAGGCGAACCGCCCGTGCCGTCCGAGATAGAGCAGCGCCACGCGCCGCCCGCAGTCGGGGCATAGGAACCAGGGCCGCGCGCCGCCGTAGGTGCAGGGTGTGCGGTCCAGCGCAACCGGGTAGCGGTGCCCTATCGGCTCGCCGTCGCGCGGGGTGTGGTGATAGCTGAGGGTCAGCCGGTCTTGCTGTGTGGCGATGCCTACGGAAGCCAGGACGCGCCCGTGTCGGGTCCACTGCAAGCCGTAATCCAGCCCCGGCTTGAGCATTCCGCGCCGGTGCAGGTCGCGCACGTCCAGCGACCGATAGGCCGCCGTGATGTCATAGCCTTTGCTCGGTGCCGCCATGCGAAACCATCAGCCGGTTGGCGCAACCTTGCGGGCTAGTTCCTCGGCAACCAGGGCCTTCAACCCGTCCTCGAAGCCGTCGTCTTGGTGTAGGGCGGGGTAGCGCACACGGTTCAGGTGCGGTTGCGCCAGCTTCTCCACCAGGTTGTCCGCGCCGCTCAACTGGTTGACGACCACGGTCAACGGTGTCGGGGCCTCGGTCGCGGGCTTACCCATGAGGTACTGCGCCAGCCACGCACGGGCCTTGTCGTCGCCGCCCTTGGCCGCTTTCAGGGTGTTGTTCACCACGTCGCGCCAATCGTCCAGGGTGACGGTATCGAGCAAGACCGAAAGGTAATCGCCCTCGGTGCGCCGATGGGTGGCGGTGCCCTTGACCAGCTCGGGTTGTTGGTTGCGTCGGGTCATGGTGCCGGGTGCCGCTTCAGGACGTTGCGAACGGTACCGTCGGAGATGCCCAGCTCGCGAGCAATGGCGCGCTTGCTGGTGCCCTCGGTGAACAGGCGGATGATGCGGGCATCGCGGCCTTGGTCGGGGTCTTCGCTGTTACGCCGTAACGGTTCATCGATGCCCTTGCTGGCGTTGCTCGTGGCTTCGCGTTTGCGCCGTAACGATAGCCTTCCGTCATAGTAGGCTCGCCGCTGGTCCGCCGGCAGGGTATCGAGCAACGCATCCTCGGTGCGGTCCAGTGCCAACGCCAGCGCCTCACGAAGCGTTACGCCGTAACAGGTAGACAGCCGCTCAAGCATGGCCTTGGCCTCGATATCGACCACAAGGTTCAGCCGAGCGCCCTTGCCGCCCACGTCGTTCAGGTGGCGTTGCCGGTACTGGCGTTGCCGCTCCGCGTTGCTCATGCCCATGGTGCCCTCGGTGAATCGTTACGCCGTAACGGGAAGCATAGGCCGTTACGCCGTAACAGGCAAGGTCGGTCAGTGCGTCGCCGGTAGCGGCAGAAATCCCGGAAGCCGCGCCCGCAAGGCGGGACCGACACGGACGACAACCACGTCGGCGCAGTAATGCCCCGGTGGTGTCGCCGCGCGGAACTCGCCGGGGAAAGGGTCTCGAACGCGCTGGGCCGCGTGCGGGTGCGCCTCGAACCATGCTCTGTCCGCATCGCTGGCGTCGTCTTCAGCGTCCATGTCCGCCGGTGTCGTCTCGCTCCAGATTTGGCGCCACTGCGGATCAGGGTTGTCCGGCCCTAGGTGGCGGAACTCGACGCCGTGGGGGTTCGCGTGTCGCTCGGCTCGCCGCCGGGCCTTCGCTCGCTTGTGACTCATGGGTTCATGCTCCTGACTGCCGGTTGTGCCTGTCTCTGCTGCCGCTGCCGTGCCCCTCCGATGGGGGTTTTGGGGGTTTTGGGGGTTTCGTGAGCCCCGTAGAAAAATCGTCTGAGGGAGGTACTTTCTCTACTCCGTGATATCGAGAAGTCCGCTCCTTCCTCCGAAATTTTCCGCGTTGGAGAAAAACCCCCGAAACCCCCAAAACCCCCATCAGAACGGAATCCCGTCGGTCCCGGTGGCGGTACCCGTCGAGTCCGCGACCTCGACCACGCGGTACTGATGGGCGTGCTTCTGTGCGCCGTGCCGGTCCTTCTTCATCAGCCGCAACCCGCCCGCAATCCGCCCCTCGAAGTGCCGCAGGTACCAGCCGAGCGCCTTGCGGTTGATGCGCCCGCGCCCGTCGTTGGCGACTTCCAACAGGGCCTCGGTCAAGGCCGCGCGCTTGTCCTTCCGCGCCGCGCTGAAGTCGTCGCCGGACTCCGCTTCTTGAATCAGCTCCGCCGCCGTGGTCCAGGTCGCGCCGCGAAGGTCGAACCATGACGCTAGGAACAGCTCCAGCCGCTCCGCTTCCGGGTCCGCTTCACGCAAGCGGGCTTGTGAGTCGGTGGGGTCGGGGTAGCCGAGCCAGCGAAGCGGGGCCGCGACCGCCATGCTCCACGGCTCGAAGCGCCCCAACAGCCGCTCGTGCTGTCCCGGTCTCTGCGCTTGCCGGTACCCCTTGAGGATGGCGAACAGGGCCGGCAGCGAGTCGCCACGCTGCCGCAGAACAAGACCGGCAAGGTTCGGCTCCTTGAACGTGCGAAGCTCCGGCCGCTCCACGCCAGCATCCAATTGGATGAGGAGGCTTCGCCGGGTCATGTCGCCGCGCACGGACAGGTTGTTGCCGGTAGCCGCAAGGGTCAGCCGTGCCGGTAGCGATACCGTCTCGCTGCGCCCCAACACGCGGTCGGACCATTCTCCGGTGGTCAGCAACGCATTCATGGACTCGCCGCCGATGGGCCGGGTCCAGTTGTCCAGGTTGATGGACGCGACCCCTTGCAGCAACAACGCGGTGATGCGCTTGCGGGTCTCTTCTTCCGCGCTGGTGCCCTGAATCGCGGGCATCAGGGCCGCATCGCGACCACGCACCAGCAGGTTGCAGGCTTCCACCAACAAGCCCTTGCCGGTGCCGGGGGTGGTCGCGGAGACACAGAACAGCGGGGCCGTCGGGAGTTGCGGACGTTGCGCCAGCGTGAGCAGGTAGGCCAGAACAACGGCATGGTCCAGCCGAGACTCGACGAAGGGGAACTCCAGGAAGGGTTGGAGCAGGTGCGCCGCCGCCCGTTGGGCATCGTCCAGGGTGATGCGCTCCGGCAGGGTGACGCCGGGGAAGCGCCCCTCGACATAGAGCCGAGTCGCGGGGTCATAACCGGCTTGGGCGTGCAAGGTGCCGTCGTCGCGAAGGATCGGGGCCTCGCTGATACCGAGCAAGCTCGGAACGCCGGACCAGTGCCCGACCGCTTCCAGCATCGCCGCCGTGACCTTGGGGCAGGGGTCCACCTCATACCATTCCTGGGTCTCCGCGCTCTTGCGCTCCCACTTCGCCGCTTTGCCCAGCTCCACCATGAGCCCCGCGCGTTGCAGGGTGACAATGGTCGCCGTGCCCTTGGGGATGGCGCAGCCGTGAACGTCGCCGGTCTTTTGCAGGTGCGCCACGCGGCAGAGTGTTTGCCCGCGCTGGAAGACAGCAGGCGGTTGGCTCGCCGCTAGGGCCTTGGCCGCCGCCGCGACGTTGCCGGGTAACGCGCCGCCCACAACCTGAATGGTCGGTCTCGGGTCCAGCGTTCTGCGCCAAGCGTTCAGCGCCTTCCTTTGGTCGCCGCCGTGCTCGAAGATGCGGAACAGGTCGAAGGCGTCATTGCTCGGGGCCTGGCTCAAGGGGTCATGTGCGCCGTGGTGACTCGCGACCAGCCATCGCCCATCGCGGGCCTTGTAGAGCGCCACGCCAGCCGCGCCGCTGTCGGAACCGGGGGCCAGCAGCCGAAAGACCGGCTCGCCGTTCAGGGTGCCGGACGGGCCGCGCGACTGGTAGCCGTTACGGCGTAACGCTTCCAGCATGGCATC
Organism: Thiohalocapsa sp.; assembly: GCA_028277725.1. Taxonomy (GTDB): domain Bacteria; phylum Pseudomonadota; class Gammaproteobacteria; order Chromatiales; family Chromatiaceae; genus Thiohalocapsa. Next base: position 3,954 of record JANQFX010000079.1, on the reverse strand, counting down.
AGGGTTACCGTGTCGTGCGTTGTACTGCCCGAACAGTCCGCCGCCCGCGCCGCGCTTCGGTCCCGCCAGCGCCGCCGCTTCCAGTGCGGCAGGCGTTGCCGGGTCTTGGCTCGCCTTCCATTCGACGCACGCGCCCACGTCGAAGACCTCCTCGGTGTCGTGAACGTAGACCAGATATTCCGCTTCCTGGGTCGCCTTGCGGGGGAAGTACCACGCCTGACTCCATGCATGGTTCTCCTTCACGTCGGCAAGCCCGACTCCGGCATGGTGCAGCCGGTCTATGGTCCATTCGACGCACGCGGATAGGGCCTTGTGGTCGGGTATCGCCGCGGGAATCGCCACGCGGTACCGATTCCCCTTGCCGTCTTGCTGGTGGCTCCAGCTCGAATAGATGATGTGCCGGATGTCCAGGTCTCGCAGGACTTCATGGGTCAACATCGGGTGCGGTGCGCCGGGGGTGACTTCGCCGGTCTCACGGTCTAGCGTGCTGTCGCCGTCCAGGACCAGCAAGTCCGCCTCGATGATGTGGGCATCCGCCCGCGACGGGTAGCCGTCCGAGAAGGGGCCTCGGACGAAGTACGAACCGTCCTTGCGCCCGACTCGGGGTGTGCGCTGGCACGCCGCCGCAAGGCCGGCGAAATCGACCGCCCACGGTTCCAAGGCAGTATTGGACGCGGGGCCTTTGGAGCGCGACAACTGCATCATCGGGCCGCCTCCGTGCTACGCTGTGCCGTGCCAGTCCTTCCCTTCTGCGCCTTGCGGGGGGTGGTGCCAGCCGCCCCTCGCAGCCATTCACGCACGGCTCGCCGCCCGTCGCGGGTCAGGCTGTAGAGCCCATGGCGCGACCGCTCGCCGTCCGCCGTGATGTGCGGAACCAGGTCCGTGACGATGGCCGCTCCCTTGTGCCGTAGCCGATGGATGATGTCCGGGCCGTTGCTGGCGCGGGCGATGCGGTCAACGTCCTCGCGGGTCCGTGGTCCGTCCACCAGCGCAAGCAATACCCGCAGCTCGCGACGGCTCGCCGTGCCGCCGAAGTCGGCAATCTCGGAACTGTCCATGTCCGCACCTCATGCCGCCGCTTGGCCGTTGGTGCGTTCGACGCAACGGAAGAACTCCGCTTCGTCCACCAGGACGCGCGCCCCGACCTTGCGAAACGCGCTGGCGAAACCGTTGGTCTCGCAGTGGAAGCGAAGGTGACGCATGCCGCCAGCCGGTGGCCACGGGTGATGCTCGTTCCATTGGGTGATGGGGATTAGGCGGGTCTTGGTGTCGCCGGGTGTTTTCATCATTCACGCTCTCTTGGTCGTGCTCGCCGCCCGTTGCGGCTTGCGGTGCGTGAATGATTGGCGCGAGCAATGGGTAAGGCCGAAGTGCCCAACCCATTACCCACTTACCCACTATATGTGCTTGCGGATCGTTTCAGCGGAGTCGGGTATTTGCAGACTCTCTTTTACCAGCTTGGCCAACTGGCGTTTGCTGGCCGGGCTCTTTCGTGCTGCTTGAATCTTGTCCGCTTCGTTCTTCCAGCGTGCCCATTCGGGCGTCCGCTCGGCTGTTTGACTTTCGTTCATCCGAGCGAATGCCTTGCGCTTTTCGCGCTCGGCTCTACCCATCGACAAGTCCGATTCAGGACCAGGCGTGCCAACAGAGGGTCCGCCGCTCGTTTCCTTTACCTCGAACGGAAGCGCCATGCCCATCGCGGACAGTGCATCCTGAATATCGGCAATCGGCTGTTGAGTATCCCCCGATACGCCAAAGGCTTTCATCAACGCGCCCCACGTCTGCCCCACTTCGCCCAACAACAAGCCTCGCATCGCCTCAACGAGTGTCGCCGATTCCTTGGGGCTCGTGGCTCCCGCTCGAATCTCGGGGTCGATGGAGTACCACGCTCGATTGAAAGACTCCTCCGGGTCTTCGCAGTGCGCCAAGCAAGCGGCTTCGAACAGGGATAGGCTCTTGCGGTTGCGATAGATGCCAATCTGCCGCGCGTCGGGGGGCTGGGTGGTCATGCTCAACCCTCCGCGAAGATGCGCGCGTTCATCCGCTCCACCACGCTCGCCGTGTGGGCCTCGCTCAGATGGGCGTACCGCTTCACCATGGCGAGCGTCTTGTGGCCCAAGACCTCGGCAATGTCGGTCAGTGACGCGCCGTTCATGGCCAGATAGGACGCGGTGGAGTGCCGCAGGTCATGCCAGCGGAAATCCTCGATGCCCGCGCGCTTCAGGGCCGTTTCCCACGGGGCTCGCAGGTCAACCGGGGTGTCCTTGCGCTGGCCGGGAAAGAGCAGGTCGGTATCGAGCCGCCGCACCTTCGCATGGTCCTTGAGCAGCGCCAGCGCCGGGCCAGCCAAAGGCACCACGCGCCGCTCGCCGTTCTTGGTGTCGTGCAGGACGATGCGCCCGGCTTGCAGGTCGACATCCTTCCAGGTCAACCCCATCAGTTCCCCCTTGCGCACGCCGGTAGACAGGGCAACGACCACGGTGAGATACAGCCAGGGATTGGACGATTCCCGGCAGGCGTTCAGCAGCGCCGCGCGTTCGTCGTCGGACAGGAAGCGCACGCGCCCGCGCGGCTCGGTGGGCTTCTTCACCTTCAAGACCGGGTTGTCCTCAATCCAGCCCCATTCGCGAACCGCCACGCTGAAGGCGTGACTCAAGGCGGACAAGTGCCGAACGACATAGGCAGGGCTCAGCGTTCCGCCGCGCTTGCTCGGCTCGCTCAAGAGCTTGTCGCGCGCTTCCGCGAGTACCGCCGGGGTGACATCCGCAAGCGCAAGGTGCCCAAGCTCGGCTCTCCACCAGTCGAACTGGAAGCGTTGCGCGTGCTGGGTGCTTGGCTTCTTGGTCGGTAGCACGTCGCGGGTGTAGCGGTCCACCAGGTCCGCCAGGGTGTGGCGCTTGGCCTCCGCCGTCTTGAAGTGCCGACCGCGTTGAATGTCGGTCTCGGTCTGCTTCGCCCACTGGCGCGCGTCGGTCAGCCGGGCAAAGGTCGCGCGTTGCGCCGGGTACCCCTTCAGGCGGATTTCCACCTTGTAGGACGCGGAACCGTCTTTCGCGGTACGCTTGGTGATGGTAGCCATGGCCGGACCTCCTTACAGGTCGGGTTGTGGTGAAGGTTCCTCGGGGTGTTGGCGCACCTCGGGGAACCGCCCCTACTCAGGGCATGGCCAAAGCCTACAACAAGCCATGAAGAACGGCAACAAAGGATAGTCTATCCATTGTTGTTCTAGCCTATCCTTCTGTTTCTTCTGCCTTTCAGCAGCACTCTCCCGCGCTGCGGCGCACTCATGGCGCAGCCACGCGAAAAACCCGCCCGTTCGGGGCCGTTTCGCCGGGGTTCATCGGTCGGGATTTCCTGGGTCAGCCATGGCGCAATCGTTGCGCCTTGTTGTGGCTGAGTGCGCCATGAGTGCGCCACGGGCAAAAGAAAAGGGGTTACGGTTTCCCGTAACCCCTTGTTCGAATTGGTGGGCCGTCTAGGATTCGAACCTAGGACCAATGGATTAAGAGTCCACTGCTCTACCAGCTGAGCTAACGGCCCGTGGAAGGCGCTTCGTTCCTCGACACCTCGTGCCTGAACTGCACCAAAACGTTGGGGCGAACGATGGGGATCGAACCCACGACCACCGGTGCCACAAACCGGCGCTCTACCAACTGAGCTACGTCCGCCATTGACCTTTGTGCGCGCCGTCGTGACGCGCCTCGATCCGTCGCTGTCCCGCCCCCGGTGTTGGCGCCCCGAGGAGGACTCGAACCCCCGACCAAGAGCTTAGAAGGCTCCTGCTCTATCCACCTGAGCTATCGGGGCTCAAACCCTGACCCGAGCCTTTGGCCGACGGATGCGGGCAATGCGTCTCGCGTCGGCGGAGGTCAGGTGTTGGTCGGGGTAGAGGGATTCGAACCCCCGACATCCTGCTCCCAAAGCAGGCGCGCTACCAGACTGCGCTATACCCCG
>JANQFX010000069.1 GCA_028277725.1 Thiohalocapsa sp. | reverse complement strand
CGGTTTTGGCCGCCAATCGCGGTAGGGACGCTCATTGCTGAGCGCCCCCCGCACAGATCCGGACGTGCGGAATTCCCGCATCCGGCTCCCACCTCGGGTGCTTGACGGCGAAGCGCTGGCTCGGCCAGGGATGAAGAATGCGCGGCCGCGGGAGCCAGTCGTCGGCGAGCTTCGTGATCCGCGCCCAGGTCGTCCGATCTTTCTGGCTGCGCCGCCGCAGCGAGCGTCGCCAGAGGTTGGTGACGTGGTAGCGGAACGCCACCAGGGCGCGACCGTTGGTCGGCACCGCATGGTAGGCGAAGAAGCCCCCAACGACCTGCCGCAACCATTTCCCCTGGGCGGGGATCGGCAGGTGCCTCCGCCGTCGCATCTCCTCCTTGAGCTCCCGGAGCTTGTTTGGCATGCGGTCGCGTCGGGTCTTCCGATGGATCAGGAAGTGCCCCCGCCGGCTCTTGCCGCAGACGAAGGTGAAGCCCAGGAAGGTGAAGGTCTCCGGTTTGCCGAGCCCGCGCCGGGCGCGCCGAACCGCTGCATAGCGGCCGAACTCGATCAGGCGGGTCTTCTCCGGATGGAGCGACAGCGAGAACTCCTGCAACCGCGCCCGCATCGCGTCTCGGAAGCGGTGGGCATCCGTCTCGTGCTCGAAGCCGACAATGAGTCGAGTGGCGCGGGGGAATTGCACCCCCGCGCCCTCACAGAACCGGACGTGAGCCTCTCAGCTCATCCGGCTCCTATCGTTCAGCCGTCGGGCGCAGGAGCGACCAGTGCGCGAACAATGCGGGCTGGCGCGAGGCGACGCCCGCCAACCAGTCCCGCGCTCGTCGCTTGTGTCGCCGCAAGCGCTTGTATTTCCGCATCGCCCATCTCGCCAACACCCGGTCGAGATGGCGCAACGTCGGGTACAGGGCAGACTTGTAGAAGTGGCCAAAGTAGTTGATCCAACCCCGCACCACGGGATTGAACATCCGAGCCAGATCGTCGAGCGACTTGTCACTGCGATTGTGCAAGGCCCAGCGCCGCAGGTTCTGGCGCATCGCCTTGGCCGCCTTGCGGCTGACCGCCGGGCTGAAGTTGATGAAGTACTTGCCCCAGCGGTTCTTCGAGCGTCTCGGCCGAAACGTGTAGCCAAGAAAGTCGAAGCTCTGCTCGGGCCAGTCTCCCCGCCGATCTTCGTCTTTGCAGTAGACGATCCGCGTCTTCACGGGATGCAGCTGCAACCCACACTCAGCCAGGCGTCGTTCCAGCGCTGCCTGCAGGTCCGCGGCCTGTGCCTTGCTCGTGCAATGGCAGATCGCATCGTCGGCATAGCGTTCGAACGGGATGCTGGGATGGACCCGTCGCATCCAGAGATCGAACGCGTAGTGCAGGAACAGGTTCGCCAACAGCGGGCTGATGACCGCCCCCTGCGGTGTCCCCCGTTCCCCTCTGACCTGTGTGCCATCAGCCAGCTGCACCGGTGCATCGAGCCATCGTTCGATGTACAGGAGCACCCAGCGGCAGTCGGTGTGATGGCGCACCGCCCGCATCAAGAGTTCTCGATCGATACTGTCGAAGAAGCTCTTGATGTCGAGATCGAGAACCCAGTCGTGGCGCCAGCAGCGCTGGCGCGCCACGCCGAGGGCCTCGATCGCCGATTTGCCGGGTCGATAGCCATAACTGTCGGCGTCGAAGACCGGGTCCAAGACCGGCTCCAGCCTCCGCCGCACAACCGTCTGGGCGATGCGGTCCGTCACCGTTGGGATCCCCAACGGCCGAACTCCACCGCCACTCTTGGCGATCTCGACCCTTCGCACGGGCCTGGGGAAGTAGCTGCCCGACGACATCCGGTTCCAGAGCTTGTAGAGGTTGCGCGAAAGCTTCGCCTCGAACTCCGCAATCGTCAGGCCGTCGACGCCGGCTGCCCCAGCCTTGGCCTTCACCTCCTTGAAGGCCGCCCAGACCTCCCGCTTGGAAATCGCAAACGGCTTCGCCTCACCCATGCGGCTCCTCCCATCGCTGGTTGGCCGCAGGCCGAGGCCGAACGATGCCGCCCCTTCGGTCCAGCCCCATTACAGCGCCTTCGTCCCTACTACGGGCAGCTCCGCCCCTGTGCCCCGCATCGGTACGCGCATCCTCATGGGGACCACCCACTCGGATTCCTCCCTTCGCATCGGGGCGACAGGTTCCCCCGTTCCACACGAGAGCCCAGATCAAGGTCACGCCGCCTTCATGCCGGACGCCGCCTGGACAGTAAGCAGGTGTCTTCCAGGCTTGTCCCGGGGCAACGACTTCTCCCCGGTTTCGACGTCGTCCCTACGCTTTCGACACCTCATCAGCGGTTCGCTCGCGCTCGTCTCCTCGATCCACACCTGACGGGTCACGCCCGCCTTCTCCTCGACGCTCACCACGCCTGCTCTTAACAGGCGCAGCTCGAGGTGGTTTGCAGCCTGCTCCTGCAAGCCGACTGCGAGGGGCCCACCCTCATCTCTCGTGCAGCATGGCACCTCCTTCGTGCCTTCAGGGCACACTGTCGTCGGCGTAGCGGACGACGATCATGTTGCCCCTGGCCTCGCGCCGTCGCCAGCGCTTAGCCCAGAGATCGAACACGTAGTGCAGGTAGACGTTGGCGAGCAGCGGCGAGATCACCGACCCCTGCCCGGTTCCCGTCTCGCTGACATTGACGGCGCCGTCCTCCAGGACACCCGCCTTCAGCCACTTCTGGATGAGGCGGACGATGCGCCGGTCGCCGATCCGATGTTCCAGGAAGCGGATCAGCCAGGCCTGGCTGACTCCGTCGAAGAACGACCGGATATCAGCGTCCAGGATGTAGTTCACCTTGGTGCTGCTGATCCCGACCACGAGCGCGTCCAGCGCATCGTGCTGGCTGCGTCCCGGCCGGAAGCCATACGAGAACCCGAGGAAGTCCTCCTCGTAGATCGCGTTCAGCAGTGCGGCCGTCGCCCGCTGGACGATCTTGTCCTCGAGCGCGGCGACCGCGAGCGGGCGCTGGCTGCCATCCGCTTTCGGGATGTACCGTCGTCGCGATGGCAGCGCCCGGTACGCTCCCCGCTGGACCCGTGCGTGGAGGTCCTCGATCCGAAGGTCGAGGTCCGTGGCATAGGCCCGCCACGTCAGCCCATCCACACCGGGGGCGGCCTCCCGCTTGAGCGCGAAGAACGCTGTCCGCAGTATTTCGGGGCTGAGATGGTGGAAGAGCGCGGTGAACCGTTCCTTCTTCCTCTGCCTTGCGGCTTGCCGTATGCGCTCCAGCACCTGGGACACGCTTTCCCGGTCCTGCGCCCGGCGCGTGCGCTGCTGGCCCGCATTCCCCTCGGTCCCCGCCCTTCGCTCCACCGGCTCCGCAACCGGTCGCCCGGCGTTGTTCGTCGGCTTCGTCGCTACTATGGCGGAGTCTGACTTCTCGCCTGCGTCCATCATCGGCTTCGGCTCCTCGCCTTCCCGATGCGGACCGTCACCTCCCGGCGACGGCCACAGACGAGATCTCCCGGTTCCCGCACAAGGAGCGTCCGCACATGCCAGGGTCTTTGACCACGCCGGGCCGGTCGGGCACTCGCATGACGCACCCGCCCGTATTGCCTTCCGCCATCACTACGGCGTCGGCACCCGGGAGTTATCCTTTCGCGGCTCGATGGCTGGCCTATGCGCTCACCTACCGACGCTTCGCCGCCGCCCTCGCGGGCGACGACGCACGGCTCGGGGCCGGTGTGGGTCGCTACGCCTTCACCGTAGTGGACTTGCACCACCTACTCCCTGCCGGTCTCCCGGCGCACAGTGATTGATTTTGTTGAGGCGAGGTTGGTGGCGGCGGAAGGGTGTGCTGCTAAGTAGTGAAGCTTGCGTTCGCTTTTCCATTGACTTTTTACCGTTTTCTGTGCTGCTGGGCGGCATGTACGTGCGTGAGAAGCTGATCGGTCCCTACCGCTACCTCTACCTGGTCGAGAGCGTGCGCGAGGGTGGTCGCACCAAGCAGCGGATCATCAAGAACCTCGGCCGCAAGGAACAGGTCGACGCCAACGGCGACCTCGATCGCCTGGCCCGTTC
>JANQFX010000118.1 GCA_028277725.1 Thiohalocapsa sp. | reverse complement strand
CGCCGACCCCCGCATAGTCGTTCTATGTGGGGGCTGGCGCGACAAGGTCGGCGGGCGAGAAGACAAGCCAGGTGGTATGTTTCATGACAGAAATCGCCTTAGCCGCTTGATTTTGAGGTCGCGCCTACCTATGCCATGGGCTTCGAACCAGTGGATTTCAGCGTCGCAGATGGTGCCATCGTCGAGTCTCACGCTGGCGAATCCCTTCATCTTCCGCCAACGCCCCGCTGCCGTAGCTGCGATTGAGATGTTGCCTGATCCGTACGCCGGAGCCACTGGCGATGACGGTGGCGCCAGCGAGAGGGGGGATGAGCTCGAAGCTCATGTTGTCGAACGTGCGACCTAAGGCTGCGCCGTTAGTCTAGCAGAGGCAGGCCGGTCCTCATCCTCGTCGATGTCCCGCCGCACGCGCCAGCGCGAACACCGTCGATGCCGACGCGCCCCCCACCGCGCCTTGTTTCACGCGATGCGGCTCGCTATCCTTTCGCGATTTGCCTGGCAACCCTCCCGATGCGTACCTCCCGCTTCCCGCTCCAGACCGTCAAAGAGACCCCTGCCGACGCGGAGATCGCGAGCCACCAGCTCATGCTCCGTGCGGGCATGATCCGCAAGCTCGCCGCCGGTCTCTACACCTGGCTGCCGCTCGGTCTGCGGGTGCTGCGCAAGGTGGAGCGCATCGTGCGCGAGGAGATGAATCGCGCCGGCGCGCTGGAGGTCTCCATGCCGGCGGTGCAGCCGGCGGAGCTGTGGCAGGAGTCGGGCCGCTGGGAGCAGTACGGGCCCGAGCTGCTGCGTCTGTCGGACCGCCACCAGCGCGACTTCTGCTTCGGCCCGACACACGAGGAGATCATCACCGATCTGGCGCGCGGTGAGATCAAGAGCTACAAGCAGCTGCCGGTCAACTTCTATCAGGTCCAGACCAAGTTCCGCGACGAGGTGCGGCCGCGCTTCGGCGTCATGCGCGCGCGCGAGTTCCTGATGAAGGACGCCTATTCCTTCCATGTGGATCAGGACTCGCTGGCCGAGACCTACGACGTCATGTACGAGGCCTACAGCCGCATCTTCCGCCGCTGCGGGCTCGACTTCCGCGCCGTGCAGGCGGACACCGGCAGCATCGGCGGCAACGCATCGCACGAGTTCCACGTGCTGGCGGACTCCGGCGAAGACGCCATCGCCTTCTCCACCGACGGCGACTATGCCGCCAACGTCGAGCTGGCCGAGGCCGTCGCACCGGCCGAGGCACCCGCGGCGCCGAGCGAGGAGGCGCGCATCGTCGACACGCCCGACGCCAAGACCATCGCCGACCTGGTGCAGGGTTACGACCAGCCCATCGAGCGCACGGTCAAGACCCTGGTGGCGGCCGGGGCCGACCCGGACACGGGCGAGGAGCGGGGTCTGGTGGCGCTGCTGGTACGCGGCGATCATGAGCTGAACGCGGTCAAGGCCGAGAAGCTACCGGGCGTCGCCGCCCCGCTGCGCATGGCCACCGAGGATGAGATCCGCGCCGCGATCGGCGCCGGCCCCGGATCGCTGGGCCCGAAGGCGCTGCCCATCCCCTGCGTAGTCGACCGCGCGGCCGCCGTGGTCGCGGACTTCAGCGCCGGCGCCAATGTCGACGGCAAGCACTGGTTCGGTCTCAACTGGGGCCGCGACCTGCCGGAACCCGAAGTGGCGGACCTGCGCAACGTCGTCGAGGGCGACCCGAGCCCCGACGGCCGCGGCAGGATCACCATCGCCCGCGGCATCGAAGTGGGCCACATCTTCCAGCTCGGCACCAAGTACTCCGAGGCCATGAAGGCGACGGTGCTGGACGACGCCGGCAAGGCCGTAACCATGACCATGGGCTGTTACGGCATCGGCGTGTCGCGTGTCGTCGCAGCCGCCATCGAGCAGCACCACGACGACCGCGGCATCCTCTGGCCGACGGCCATCGCGCCCTTCCAGGTGGCTTTGCTGCCGATGAAATACGCCAAGTCCTTCCGCGTGCGCGACGCGGTGGACGACCTCTACGAACGCCTCACCGCCGTCGGCATCGAGGTGCTGCTGGACGACCGCGACGTGCGCCCGGGCTTCATGTTCGCGGACATGGAGCTGATCGGCATACCGCACCGCGTCGTCGTCGGCGACAAGCACCTGGACGACGGCAAGGTCGAGTACAAGGGCCGCGCCGATGCGGACATGCAGCTCATCGACCTCGACGACATCGTCTCCTTCCTGGAGCGCCGGCTGACCGTCTGATCGGTCGACCGCCCCGCTCACCGGTGAGCGCCACCAGCGGCGCCCGCCAACAACCTGGACCCTTCTGCATGAGCAAGACCGAATCCTTCGAGCGCGACCAGCTGCTCGCCTGCGGCTATGGCGAGATGTTCGGCCCCGGCAACGCCCAGTTGCCGGTGCCCAACATGCTGATGATGGACCGCGTGATCCGCATCGCCGACCACGGCGGTGACTTCGGCAAGGGCGAGATCGTCGCCGAGCTGGACATCAAGCCGGACCTCTGGTTCTTCGACTGCCACTTCCCGGGCGACCCGGTCATGCCGGGCTGCCTCGGCCTGGACGCCATGTGGCAGATCGTCGGCTTCTATCTGGCCTGGATCGGCAACCCGGGCCACGGCCGCGCGCTCGGCGTCGGCGAGGTCAAGTTCACCGGCCAGGTGTTGCCGACGGCGAAGAAGGTCACTTACCGCGTCAACATCAAGCGTGTCATCGCCCGCAAGCTGGTGCTCGGTATCGGCGACGGCGTGATGGACGTGGACGGCCGCGAGATCTACACCGCCAAGGATCTGCGCGTGGGCCTGTTCACGTCCACAGACGGCTTCTGATCCCGCCGCCCAACCGAGCGTATCCGACGCCCGTGACCGAGACCGCCACCCGAGCACCCGCGACCCGGTCTGCACGCCGGCATCTGGCACATGGGCTCGCGGCGGCCGCAGGCCTGGCGCTGATGCTGGCCGGGCTGGTCGGACTGTTCGGCGCCTATTCGGGCCTGGCGGTGGAGAGCACCACGGTCGGCGGGGTCCCGGTGACGGTGATGGAGCCCAAGGGCGCGCCGCCCGGCCCGGTGGTCATCGTGGCACACGGTTTCGCCGGCTCCCGGCAACTCATGCATCCCTTCGGTGTGAGCCTGGCACGCAACGGCTACCGGGCGGTGCTGTTCGACTTTCCGGGCCATGGCCGCAATGCGCAACTGCTGGCCGGGCAGATCGGTGAAGAGGCGCGCGCGGCAGCCCTGCTGCGAGCGCAGTCTGTCGTCGTGGACTTCGCGCGGGCATTGCCTGGATCGGACGGGCGCCTGGCGTTGCTCGGACACTCCATGGCCGGGGACATCGCTACCCGCTATGTCGCGGGCCAGGCAGATGCCGGGCCCGACGCCGGGGGCGGCCCCGAGGTGGCGGCCATCGTCGCCGTCTCACCCTATCTGTCCCTGCCACTGGACCGACTGCCCACCACCAACCTGCTCTTCATCTTCGGCGCCTGGGAGCCCCGGATGGTGCAGGACCAGGGGCGCGCGGCGGTGGCGGATACCGGCGGCATCGAGCCCGCCGCGGTGCAGCTCGAGACCATTTACGGCAGCATCGAAGACGGTACGGCGCGCGAACTGGTGGTCGCGGAGAACGTCGAGCACATCGGCGTGCTCTTCAGCAGTGTCTCGCTGCATGCGGCGCTGCGTTGGCTGGACGCGACCTTCGACGGGCCCGCGGCGGATGGTCAGGCACCTGGATCCGGCATCGATCAGCGCGGCCCTTGGCTCGGGCTCTACTTCCTCGGCGTGCTGCTGCTCGCCTGGCCGCTGGCGCTGCGCCTGCCGCGGGTGTCGGAACACCCCCAGGGCGCCGGCTCCGTGGACGGCTGGGGCTGGCGGCGATTCTGGCCCATTGCCGCGCTGCCGGCAATGCTGACGCCGCTGCTGCTGTGGCCGGTGCCCTCGGATTTCCTGGCGCTCGCCATCGGCGACTACATCGCACTGCACTTCGGGCTCTACGGACTGCTCACCTGGATCATGCTGTGGCGTGCGGGAGCACCGCTCAAACTCACCGGCACGAGCGCGGCGGCGCTGCTGGGTGCCGTTGCTGCGGTCGCCGCGTTCGAGACGCTTGCGCTGTCGCTGCCGACGGACTGGTTCGTCGCGAGCTTCCTGCCGGCACCGCACCGGCTCGTCGGCGTGGCGGCGCTCTTCGCCGGTACCCTGCTCTGGTTCACGGCCGATGAATGGCTGACCCGCGGCCGGCGTGCGCCCCGGGCCGGTTATGGGCTGACCAAGGTCATGTTCCTGCTTTCGCTCGTGATCGCGATCCTGTTGGACTTCGTGACCATGTGGCTGTCGAGCCGATTCGGCATGGACCTCGCCGCGCGGGACTTGTTCTTCCTGGTCATCATCATCCCGGCCATCCTGGTGCTGTTCCTGGTCTACGGGCTGTTCAGCGGCTGGATCTTCCGCCGCACCGGCCAGCCACTGGTGGCCGCCATCACCAATGCACTGGCGTTCGCGGTGGCCATTGCGGTGAGTTTCCCGATGCTGGGTTAAGACCCGTACCGTCCCAGCACGGCACTGCCAAGGTAAGACTCAGAGGCTCGTTGTCGTTGTCGTAATCGCGATCGTGAACGTGATCCCAGAAGGAGCAGTTCGAATACCGGATCTAGGTTGACCGGTACTCGATTACGACAACGACAACCAATAGTGTCCGCAAGTAGCCGGAGGCGGGCGTCGGTTGCGTAGCTTTGGCGCGGCAGGACTCGTCCAGCGCCCGCAGCCCATCAATCCAACTCACCGTAACGCCCACCCAGAACCAGGTCCAGGTCCAGGACCGTGCCGTCGCGCAGGATGCGGAGCGTCACCTTGTCGCCCACCTGATAACCCTCCAGCAGATCGACCAGCTCCGTCATGGAGACGACGGGTCGGTCGTCGATCCGCTGGACGATGTCGCCGGGGATGATGTCGCCGGAACCCGTCACCCGGGTCCCGCGCAGCCCGGCCCGGTCCGCCGGCGAGCGCGGTTCCACCTGCAGCACCAGCACACCCTGCACGCCGAGTTCTTCCAGCAGCCGCGCCGAGGCCGCGTCGTTGCCGTGGAAGCCGATGCGCGGGCGCACGTACTCGCCATGGGCAAGGAGCTGCGGCACGACCCGGTTCACCGTATCCACCGGCACCGCGAACCCGATGCCGGTGAAGCTGCCGGACGGGCTGTAGATGGCGGTGTTAATGCCGATGAGGCGCGCCGCGCTGTCCAGCAGCGGGCCGCCGGAGTTGCCCGGATTAATGGCCGCGTCGGTCTGGATCAGGCCGCGAATCTCACCGGCGAGATCGGACTGTATGGTGCGATCCAGGGCCGAGACCACGCCGGTGGTGAGGCTGTAGTCGAAGCCGAAGGGGTTGCCGATGGCGAACACCCGCTGGCCGACGCGCAGGTCCGCGCTGGTGCCGAGCATGACCGGGGAAAGCCCGGCCGGCGAGGCACCGATGCGCAAGACGGCCAGGTCGTGCTCCGGGCTCGCGCCGACGAACTGGGCGTTGTACGCGCGCCCGTCGGCGAGGGCGACGCGGGCGCTGCGCGCCTCCTGCAACAGGTGCCAGTTGGTGACGATGTGGCCCTGCCGATCCCAAACGATGCCGGACCCGGTCCCCTGGCGGACCTCCATGAGGTTCCGTGCCCAGGGGCTCAACAGCTCTCCGGTGGTGGCGATGTAGACCACCGAGGGGCTCGCGGTCTCGAAGATGCGGATGGTCGCCAGCTCGTCCGCGGCCAGCTCGCCGCGCGCCTCCACCGGGCGTGGCTCCGCGCGCATCTGCACGAACAGGTCTTCAAGCCAGGGCTTGAGCGCCAGGGACGCGAGGAATAGGATGGCCGCCCAGAATAGGAGCCGCGAGAGTTGGAATCCGTGCATGGCGTGGGCCGAGTGTCGGCCGAGGTTGGACGGTCGGGGGCGGGCGCGACACGCAGAACGGTCTGTCGCCGGAATGGTCGCCGAAAACGCAAGCCTACAGGCCATCCCGGTCCCGCCGCACGGCGATTGTGTGATCGCAATGACGCTGCTGGCGGGCGCCACCTATGCTGAATCCGTCGGAGATCGGATTCCGACGCGAAATCCCGCGCGCCGGACCCACTTTCCCCGTTAACGACGGACATCCATCGTGGCACAATGGAGCGCGGCTGCCCGCCGTCGAACCCCTGTACCCCAGCACAACCGGAGTCTCCACCGTGGAAAAGAACATCGGCACCCAGGACCGTAATATCCGCTACGCCGCGGGCGCGCTGCTGATCCTGGCGGCCCTGCTGAACTGGTCCAGCTTCTGGTGGCTCGGCCTGATCGGCGTCATCGCCATCGGCACGGCCTACATGGGCACCTGCCTGGCCTATATCCCGTTCAAGATCAATACCAAAAAGGCCGGCGAGTAACCGTCTCGTCCAACGCCGGCGGGCACGATGCTCGCCCGCCGGCGCCCGCGCCGGCCCGGATCTGAGATCGCGGAGCTGCACTCTGCAACCGAAGGAAGGCCCCCGCGCAGAGTGCACAAGACACCCGATGGAGACCAGCGGGGTGCACCCGCGCGTGGCGCCGAGGCGCTATCGGTCGATGGTTCGCTCGATCGTTGCCGCGCGCCGAAGTCCACAGGCCGCAGCGGTCAGGACCACGGCGGCACCGAAGGCGACATCGGTGTCGAGCGCGTCGCCCGCCGTCGAGAGATAGACTTCGATGCCGGCATAGAGGTGGGGTCCAGCGCACCACACGGCTCGCGGGATGTCCGGCCTGAGCCGGGGCCAGCGGCCGGAGCATGCGGGATCGGTCGACACCTCGGCCGCCTGTATCCCGCACGATGCGGGCTCATCCCCCACCAGCTGCACCCCCCTGACCTTGCCGACGGGAAGGCCGACGGACCCGGCTTGCCCCGACCCGTCACCGCCGCCAGGCTCGACGCAGCGCAGCAGGCCAGGGTCTGCACAGAGCACGTCCGCGCTGGGACCCGCCTCGTCGAGGCCGGTGTGCAGGTCGAGCACCACGCGATGACCGGGCTGGATGTGTTCGAGGATCTGCGCGTAGAGCGCGCGGTGCCGCGCTCGGTAGGCATCGTGCTCGTGCGGCCCGGGGCGCCGGTTGCAAAGCCCCTGCTCGATGCGCAACAGATCGAATCGATCCCTCGGCAGACGCTCTGCAACGGCCTCACCGAATGCCCGCTCTTCACGATGCACGCCGACCACCACCAGCACCGAGGGGCTGTTCGATTCCCGCCCGCTGCCGAATAGGCTGAGCATGGTGCCGCGCCCGCGCCGCTCAGTGCCCGCCGTCGACGACCGAACCCAAGGGCGGAGCGCCGGCGGTCCTATGCGTGGCCCTCTGCGGCTGAAGGTTGCGCTCGGGCGGGAACAGGAGCAGAGCGATCAGTCCATAGAAGCCGGTCACCGCCACAAACAGCAGGGAGGGAATCGGGGCCAGGCCATGCAGGCCGCGGCGCCGCAACAGCCAGTACGCCGGCAGCAGGGCGAGCAGCAGGCCCACCAAAGCGCTCGGTCCGTGCAGGCGCAAGTCCAGGGCCAGGTAGCGGCTGTTCGGGTCCTGCAGCGTCAGGCTGAAGGGCAGGAGGGCGTCCCAAGTCCGATCCACGAGGCGCGGCCGGGCCATGGCCATCTCCCGCTGGTAGCGGTCGATGGGGCGAAAGTCCCGGTCCATGGCCACCGCGAAGACGTCGGTCCGGTCTGAGTAGATGGCGGTGCGATTGAGGGGGTTGAACAGGATCTTGAGCGCCATCCGGTCCGGATCGTAGTCCGGCAGCGGCAGTGGGGTCAGGGCGTAGTCCTCTTGGCCGAGCAGAAACAGTCGCCCGTCCCGCGCGAGCAACAGGCCCAGGAACTCACCCCGCTTGTTCTCCGTGACCTTCACATGGCGGACGACCAGCCCCTCGGGCAGCGGCACGGGTGTCACCACGGGCTCGCTGTCCACGCGCTTGAGATGGAACAGTCTGCCGTCGTCGTCGACCAGGAAATACCCGGCGTCGAAGGGCTTCAAGATGGAGACTCGGCCGAAGGTCGTACGCACCGGAAACCGGAAACCGGCCTCGGTCATGGCCTCCGAGAAGCTGCGGGTCAGCTCGGGGTCGAGGCGATTCGCGTCCGAGCCGATGAAGCCGAGCCGCTCCCCCGGGCGCATGATGTCCTCCGGGAACCGCAGCCGTGCCCGGCCGGGGTTGGCCTCCAGCAGCGGGAACAACTGGATGCGCGGTCTGTGGTCGGGCAGCTCGTCCGGGTCCAGCTGCAGCACCAGGCGCTCGCCCTGAATGGCGGCCTTGTCGAAGCGTTGCCCGGCCAGCTCCAGCGGCAGCTTGCCCCAGAGCTCCATGTTCTTGTAATAGATGAAGGGGATCAGGGCCTCGAAGGCCTCGCGCCCGTAGTCCTGACCATCCTGGTCACGATAGACGAACTGGTGCCCCTCCCCGAGTAGCTCCTTGTAGACGAAGCGCTCCAGGACCGGGCTGTAGAACAGATCGGTCTTGCCGAATCGGTATTCGAACAACAGGTCTTTGGCCCTGGGCAGCCAGACCGCCAGCAGGAATACGGTGAGCAGCAACAAGGACCAGCGGGCGATGCGGGCGGTCATGTCGGCTCAGCTCCGGTGGCGATAGCGATGGGCGGGCAGGATCACCGCCGGCACGAACAACAGCGACAGGGCGGCAAGGGCGGGCAGTATCCGGTCGTACTCCTGGTAACCACGCTGCAGATACAGCAGCCCCAGGAAGGCGAGCCCAAGCATCAGATAGACGACCCGCTGCCGCATCGCCGGCTCCAGCAGCACCAGCGTGGTGCCGAAGTAGGCGACCCAGCCACCGAGGAGCCAGGGCAGTGCCGTCAGCACCGCGCTGGCCGCGGCCTCGCGGGGAAAGAACAGCGCAATGATCCCGTACAGGCCGGCAGCGTCCAGTACCGCCAGCACCGCGCCCACGCCGGCGCCGACAGCGACCCAGGACCAGACCAGCAGGTCGCCGCGGACAGGCAGATGCAACGACAAGCGAAACCGCCCGCCGACCATCTCAGGGCCGAATTGGGCCACGGCAGTGACGGCGCCCGTCAGGGCCGGCAAGAGCATCACCTGATCGTAGAGCAGTCGGCGCAGTTCGAACGACCAATACCAGATCATCTCCGAGTGCTCGACCTGGAACTGGTGTCGGACGCTCAGGAACAGATAGGCCAGCATGGCGACGTGCACCAGCAACAGGCCGAGCAGCGCCCACCGCAGCTTGAGCCATTCCTTGAGGAACATCGCGCGCAGCATGGATCAGTACTTCCCCGTCAGACCAATGAACGCGTCCTCCAGGGTCATGGGCCGCTCTTCTCCGAGACGCACTCCCGGCCACGCACGTGCCAGGTGCTCGGCGAGCCGCTCAGGGGTCGCGAAGCTGTAGAGCAGGTGCTCGCGCCCGTGCAGGTCCACGCCCTCGATGACGCCGTCGGGTCGTGGCGGCTCGCCACCCTCCGACCTAAAGCCAAAGCTGCGAAAGCGCGCACGGAACTCCGCCAGGGGCATCTGCATCAGGGCGCCGCCGCGCTGCAGAAAGATGACGTCGTCCACCAGCGACTCCATGTCCTGGACCACATGGGAGGTCACGAATACGGTTTTGTCCCCCTGGTCCAGATAGCGCTTCAGGTAGTCCAGGAACAGGCGGCGATAACCCGCATCCAGCCCCATCGAGTAGTCGTCCAGGATCATCAGATCCGGGTCTTGGGCGAAGATGAGCCCCAGCACCACCTGCGAACGCTGGCCGCAGGACATGTTGCCGATCTTGTGGTCGTAGGGCAGTTGCAGCCGGTCCACCAGATCGTAATAGAGTTCCCGGCGCCAACGCGGGTAGAAGGGTCGGTAGAAGCGCTCGATCTCGGCGATGCTCATGAAGTCGTAGGCCAGGTGGCCTTCGAACAACAGCCCGATGCGCGCCCGGGTGGCCGGAGAGAGGTTGTGGGACGGCTCACCCAGCACGCGGCAAGCCCCGCCCACCGGCCTGAGATACCCCATCAGCAGACGGATCAGGGTGGTCTTGCCGACGCCGTTCTTGCCGAGCAGGGCAACGACCCGGCCCTCCGGCACGCTGAAGCTCAGGTCCGAGTAGATCGACCGGCTGCCGTAGCGGTGAGCCAGGTGCCGGACTTCGATGGCGGGCGTCCCATCCGCCTCCGGGCGGACCCGGGCCGCCTCGAGCGTGACGGCTCGATCCATCATCGCTCCCTTGGCCTAATGCGATCGATGGCCACCTGTACGGGCTCCTGCCCAGATGCTTGCTGGTCACCGCGGGCCGAGCGCTGCGCGGCGCAACCGCCCTTGCCCTTGCCCTTGGAGCAGCCGCCACAGGCCCCACGATTGGCCCAGAAGCTCCTGTAGAGGTACCAGAGGGCGGCTGCCAGCACGGCGGCCATGACGGCCCAGTCGACCCAGCCCATGCCGGCCTCGGCGCTGATGACCGGCGCGCTCGGCGCGACTTGGGCCTCGGTCTGGAACAGAACCTCGTCCGCTTGGATGTCGTTGTCGGTCATGGTCGGCGCTCCGGTGGTGGGTCAGGTTTCGGCGAGGCGCTCGCGCATCTGCCGATTGGCGCTGCGGTCGCTCAGCAACCCGACGATCAGCAGCAGCGCTGCGGCCCCCCAATAGACCGCCGACATGGCCTCGATGCCCGTGGCACCCACGGCGGTTCCGATGGTGAAGACAGCGCTGGCGACCGCGAGCCCGAGGATGGTCGGGAAGACGATGGAGAAGACCATCCATTTGTAGGAGTTGGTCTGCACCTTGACCATGATGGTCGTGGCCAGACAGGGCGGGTAGAGCGCGAAGAACAGGATCATGGACACCGCCAGGAGCGCGGTGGCACCGCCGGCGCGTGCCTCGGCGCCCATTCGCTCCTCGAGGGTCGCGTTCTGATCGTCGTCCTGCTGGAAGAGCACGCCCAGGGTGGCGACGCTGCTCTCGCGGGCGGCGAAGGAGGACAGCAGCGCGACGTTGATCTTCCAGTCGAAGCCCGCGAACTGGGTGACCGGTTCCATGGCGCGGCCGATGGTGCCGAGGATGGAGGTGGTGATGCGCTCGTTGCGCATCTCAGAGCGAAGCACCTGCCGCGCCTGGGACAGCTTGCGCAGCTCGCGCCAGGCGGCACGTGCGTCGCGATCGCCCTTGGGTGGCTTCACCAAGGGGTAGAAGTCCGGGTTGCGGGCCTCGAAGCGCTCGGCGACCCGCGCCGAGGCCTCGGCGCCCGAGGCATTGAGCTTGGCGCGTTTGTAGTCGGTGAAGTAATTCACCAGCGGAACCAGGTTGGCGCCCAGGGCGATGTCGCGATAGGCATTGCCCTCGAGACCGGCCTCGAAACGCTCCACGGCCTCCTGCGCCTGCGCCTCGTAGGCGGCCTTGCGCTCGGCCGACAGACCGGGCAGGTGCAGCAGCGCGAACACCACCACGGCGACGGCCAGCACCACGGTGCCGACCTTCTTGATGTACTGCCAGGTGCGCTCGAAGGAGCGCCGCAGCACGCCGCTGACCGTCGGCAGGTGGTAGTGCGGCAACTCCATCACGAAGGGCGAGGTCTCCTGCCCGCGCAGCACCGTCTTCGTCAGCAGCTTGGCCACCAAGAGCGCGAAGATGATGGTCATGGTCGAAATATAGAACATCATCAGCGACTTGTGCTCGACGAAGAAGATGCCGAGCAGCAGCGTATAGAGCGGTACCTTGGCGAGGCAGTTCATGAAGGGCACGGTGAAGATGGTCGCCATGCGCGCGCGGGTATCCGGGATGCCCTTGGTGGCCATGACGCCGGGCACGGCGCAGCCGCCGGCGAAGACACCGCCCAGGATCAACGGCAGCGTGCTCTGTCCGTGCAGGCCGAAGCGATGCAGGATCTTGTCCAGGATGAACGCGATCCGGGCCATGTAACCCGAGTCCTCGATGATGGCGATGGACGCGAACAGGATCAGGAAGATCGGCACATAGTTGAGCAAGGTATTGGCCGAATCCACCAGCCAGAGCCCCAGGGAGCGGACGTAGGGGTCGACGAGGAAGTTCGCGGTCGGCAGCAGGCCGGCGACCAGCTCCCGGAACTTGGCCAGCAACGGCCAGGTGTAGTTGGTGATCTCGTAGCCCCAGACGATGGACACCTGATAGATGGCGAACACCGTCGCCACCAAAAAGAAGGGCGCCACCCAGCGGTTCAGCACGAAGCGATCGATGCGATCGGTGATCGACGGCCGGCCGTCGCTCGCGCCCTCCACCGCGCCGTCCAGCAGCCGCTCCACGGCCTGATCCCGGCGGGCCACGACGTGGTCGGAGACCTCGATGGACTGCTCCCGCTCGAAGGCCTGGATCAATTGCCCCGCCTGCTCCCGCAGCGGCCGGGCGTCGTCGTCGCCCAAGCGGCCCACCAGCATCTGCACAGCCGCGGTGTCTCCCTGCAATAGCTGCAACGCGAGCCAGCGCCGCGGCAGGTCGTTCAGCCTCGGCTCCGCGGCGATAGCCGTCGTGAGCTGTTCCAGCGCAGGTTCCAACGGACCATAGTCCACGGCTGCCCGCGCGGCCTCGGCCTGCCGGGATGGCGCCTGGTTCAGCGACGGCGCAGGACGCTCGGCCTCGGCGCGGATGGCGGCGCGCAGCGCCTCGCGCCCCTCGCCCTTGCGGCCGACGGTGGCCACCACCGGAAGACCGACCCTGCGGGCGATCTGCTCCTTGTCCACGCGGATGCCCTGGGCCGCGGCGACATCCATCATGTTGAGCGCCAGCACCAGGGGCAGTTCCAACTCCAGCAACTGCAGGGTCAGATGCAGCGAGCGGCGCAGGTTGGAGGCGTCGACGACGTTGACGGTCACGTCCGGACGCTCGCCGAGCAGGAACTCGCGCGCGACCCGCTCCTCGAGTGAGAAAGAGGTCAGGCTATAGGTGCCCGGCAGATCCACCGTCTGCACCCTGAGCGCGTCGTCGGTGTAGAGCCCGTACTTCTTGTCGACGGTCACACCCGGGTAGTTCGCGACGTGCTGCCGCGCGCCGGTGAGGACATTGAATAGGGTGGACTTGCCGGCGTTCTGCTGCCCGGCCAGGGCCACCAGCACCTGGGATTGTCCCTTCTGCTGGTCGGATCGCTGCTCAGCCATGCCCGGACTCCGCGGGGTCGGCCTCGACCGGCGAGATCTCGATGGTGCGCGCCTCCTGGCGCCTCAGGGACACATTGGACGCATCGAGCTTGAGTTCGATGGGATCGTTGAGCGGCGCGCTGCGCACGACGGTCACGACCACGTTCGGCATCAGGCCAAGGTCCAGCAGCCGCTGACGCACGGCGCCGTCGGATCGATGCCGGCGGATGCGAACCCGCCCGCCTGGTGCAATGTCGTTCAGCGTCTTCAAGGCGCGAGACCTCCGGAGTCCATCGCGCAAGCGTCAACGCGCGTGCGCGACGGTGCCAGGGCTGGGTCGGCTCGATCCGAGGTGGCGTGGGCGGGGTGGGACATTCGGTGGCTACCCGTGTTCGGTGGGATGGCGCATGCGTGTCCGCGCGACCTGATGCGCCCGCTGGCGCCCACGGCAGACATTCAGTGCGTTGGATGCAGTGCAGCAAACACTGTACCTGAACAAGGCAATCAAGTAAATGCGAATAACTGCTATTTACACTCAAGCAATCGCCATGTAAGCTCTGGGGTGATCGTCGGCCTGTCGGCCCATCCGCGCCGACAGCAGACCTCAGCCCACCTCCTAAGGAGACCGCCTTGAGACACCGACTCCGCAGCGCCCTAGCCGTCACCGCGCTATTTTGCCCTGTGGCCTTCGCCCACACGCCGCTCTGTTCCTGTTACGACCTGGGAGACGGTACCGTGCTGTGCGAGGGCGGATTCTCCGATGGCTCGTCCGCCGCCGGGGTCGCCATTCGGGTGCTGGACGACAGTGGCAACCCGATCCTCGAAGGCGAAATGAGCGAACAGAGCGAGTTCGAGTTCGACAAGCCCGATGGCGACTACAAGGTGGTCTTCGACGCCGGCCCCGGCCATGAGGTCGAGATCGCCGGCGAGGACATCGTCGAGTAGCACCCTGCACCGTCCATCCCGGTCACGCGATCGGCCCACCCGATCGCGCCGCCCGGCGGGGCCAGCCGCCGCCAGCCCCGCTCCCCGACGTCGGACACGGCAACTCAGGTGCCATCTGCCCCTGGGCCGTCTGCAACCGTGGCCGACAGGTACCCGTTCGCATCGACCCGACCACTCAACACCGATAGGCCAGACCGGCCGCCAACCACACCCATCACGGAGAACCACGCGACATGAAAACCTCTACCCTGCTCGCCGCGGCGGCGGCCACCACCATCGCCGGCGGCGCCCAGGCGCACTTCCAGCTCCTCTACACGCCGGAGGTCATGCTGGAGAAGCCGGGCGAGATCCCGCTCGCCCTGGTCTTCGGCCACCCGATGGACAATGGCCACGTCATGGACATGGGCGAACCGGAGGAGTTCTTCGTCGTCTTCAAGGGCGAGAAGACGGACCTCAAGGACAGCCTCCAGGCCGTGAAATGGCAGGGCACCGGCGAGGAGGCCGCCGACGCCTACACCGCCGCCTACAAGGTCGTCCGCAACGGCGACTATATCTTCGGCGTCGTGCCCGCACCCTATATGGAATCCGCCGAAGACATCTACATCCAGCAGATCACCAAGGCCATGGTCAACAAGGGCGCCATGCCCACCGGCTGGAACGAGCCCCTCGGGCTGGCCACCGAGATCGTGCCCATGAACAAGCCCTACCAGGTCTTCGCCGGCGGCACCTTCACCGGTCAGCTGCTCTCCGATGGCAAACCCGCCGGCGGCGTCGAGTGCGAGGTCGAGTGGATCAACACGGCCGTCGACCTGGAGGCCAACGCCTTCGGCAAGGACACCCAAATCGATCCGCCGGCCACCGCCGTCTCGGCCATCACCGACGACAACGGCATGTTCACCTTCGGCATCCCGCGCGCGGGCGTCTGGGGATTCGCCTGCCTGGGCTCCGGCCCGGCGACGGAGCATGAGGGCAAGGAGCTGTCCCAGGACGCGGTGCTCTGGATCAACGCCGCCGATCTGTAAGTCACGCGACCGTGGGCCGGCGGCCGCCGCCTCTCGGCGGCCGGCGCGCCCCATCAACGACGGCCCTGGGCGCGACTCGACAGCGCGTTCCCGCCTGGCTTGGCCTCAACGCCCCGCGCCCCTGCCACCGACGCTCGGCCGCAGCACCGGCGAGCGTGCCATCAAGGCCGCCTGTGCCACATCAGACACAGCAGGACGCCGGCAAGCACTGGCTCTGTCATCCCGCCCGCGCGCGCGTCGGCACGGGCATGCGGGCCCTTCATCAGTTGCCTGAAAGCGACACTTGAGAACACGGCTCCGCCGTAATCAAGCCGCTCGCGCGATCTGCGCAAGCGAACAAGGGATAGGCTTTCGAGTTGCCATTTCACAACAGCGCAACTTGGCACCACGGCCAACCTTGACGAAGATCAAACACCCCGCGTCTTTGTGTTGTTTTCTCCTTAATCATCGTGCAAATGCGACACGTCCGTACTATCATTAGTGCTTTTAATAGGACAATTTGTCCTATGACGCTTTTTTACAACGCTTGTATCCTTGGAGAACGCACATGAAACTCAAGCATCTCGCCGGTGCCGTCGCCCTCGCCATCGCCGGCGCGGCCTCCTCCCAGGCCGTTGCTCAGATGACCCTGGAACAGCGCGTCGAGCAATTGGAGCGTGAGAACGCCCGCCAGGCGACCCAGCTGGCGGAACAGAAGCAAGCCTTGGAAGGTGCACCCGGCCGCGTCAAGAAGCTCGGCGAAGCCATCGAAAAGAAGCGTGGCGAAGCCGCGGGCTGGTTCGAGGGCATCGAGATCGCGGGCCTCATCGAGGTGGAGGCGGGCTACTTCGAGCCCTACGATGGCCCCTCCGAGTCCGACATCGTCCTGGCCACCTTCGAGCTTGGCATCGCCTCCCAGGTCACGGATTGGGTCGAGGTCGGCGCCTCCCTGCTGTATGAAGAAGACGACACCGATCTGGAAGTCGACCTCGCTTTCATCACCATCTACAACCCGGACGTCGCGCCGGTGTTCCTCACCGCCGGCCAGTTCTACGTGCCCTTCGGCGCCTACGAGACCAACCTGATCGATGACCCGCTGACGCTCGAAATCGGCGAGACCCGCGAGACCGCCGCGCAGCTCGGCTTCGTCTACGAGGGCTTCGGCGGCAGCGTGTACGCGTTCAACGGCGACAACAAGGTCAAGGGCAAGAGCCGCATCGACAGCTGGGGTGCCAACCTCAACTACGCCTGGGAGAATGACGACTGGGGCATCGGTGTCGGCGCCGGTTACATCAACGACCTGGGCGATTCCGACTCGCTCCAGGACACGGTCAACGACAACCGCAACGCGACCCTGGAGGAGCTGATCGAGGACGAGGACACCCGGG
This sequence comes from Thiohalocapsa sp., assembly GCA_028277725.1. GTDB lineage: Bacteria > Pseudomonadota > Gammaproteobacteria > Chromatiales > Chromatiaceae > Thiohalocapsa. The sequence continues at coordinate 48,045 of JANQFX010000118.1, read as the reverse complement.
CCGATACCTTCAGCACCGACCCGCTGGACCGCACCGCTGGCTGGACCGCCAACCTCCTGGTCACGTACCGCGGCTTCGACCTGATCGGCGAGTATCTGTCCGCCGCCGACCGCTTCGACCCGGACAGCCTGTCCTACCACGACAAGGGCGCCCAGCCCTCGGCCTGGAACCTGGAAGCCGGCTACACCTTCGAGGTGCGTGGCTACGAGAACGTCGTCGCCATCGCCTATCAGGGCACGGACGAGGCCCTGGGCCTGGATCTGCCGAAGGACAGCCTGCTGGTGGGTTGGTCTATCGGTGTCTTCGATAACACCACCTTCTCGTTGCAGTACCGCCACGACAACGACTACGACGAGAAGCTCGAACTCAACGCGGACGGCGAGTTCGAGAATATCGGCGGAACCGGCAAGAGCGCCGACAGCATCCTGGCCCAGCTCGCCGTCGAGTTCTGATGTGGAACTCGAAGAATGCCTTCCGTGGCATTTTTCGAGATGCCCTGATGCTCTCCTGACAGGGACCGTCGGGCCGGGCTGGATGCCTGCGCTTGCTCAGGCCAGGGACGGCCGACCTCCATCGCCTCACGCGAGTATCCCGCGCCATCCGGCCCCCTCCCATTGCCCCGGACGCGCCTCCAGTCGTCCCCGAGCGACTCACCCCTCCGAAGCCGCGGGCCCGCACTGACTCCCGCGGGAGACGATTCGGCTTGGGCGTTCCCATCGTCGACATCGCGCCCGAATCACCCTCGCGCCCGCTGAGATAGTCGATACTGGGACTTCCCCAAGGGCGAGCTGGACCCCGGCGAGGCCCCACTCGCCGCGGCACTGCGCGAGGCACGGGAAGAAACGGGGCTCGACGGTTTCCAACTGCGCTGGGGTCAGGACTTCATCGAGACCGAGCGCTACGGCCGCGGCAAAATCGCCCGCTACTACCTGGCGGAGGCAACGCCGGGCGAGGTGCACCTGCCCGTGAGCCCGGAACTGGGTGAGCCGGAACACCACGAGTTCCGCTGGGTGGGCGCCGAGGAGGCGGAGCGCTTGTTCAACCCCAGATTGCGGCGGGTGCTCGCCTGGGCGCTCCGCCAGCTCGGGCGGGGTTGAGCCCCGCGCGGTTGCCTGCGACGAACCGCCCACGGGCGGCGTCTGCTCGCAGCACGGCGCCGACGCACGACGAACACCATTCGGAAGCCAACAGCGGTGGCTGTTGTTTGCGCACCTTGGGCGCGGCAGTGCGAACCAATGGCTTGCCAATCTCAGTCCAGAACCGGCTCCAGGTGCTCGAACACCAGCTGCGGCGATCTCAGACCGCGGTAGTCGTTGATCTCCAGCCGGTAGGCGAGGCGCACCCGCCCGGCCACCAGGTCTCGCCGTTCGGCCAGGTGGAAACCGATGGCCTCCAGCGGCGGCACGTCGGCGAGCTGCACGCGCAGCTTCAGGTGCCGGTCGGCTGCGATGCGGGTCTGGGTCACGGCAAAAACGCCGTCGAACATGGGCTCCGCGAAGCCCTTGCCCCAGGGGCCTGAGCGCCGCAGGGCATCGGCCGTGTGCAGGGTCATCAACGGCGCCGGCAGCTCTCCGTCGGACAGGATCTCGCGCGCCGCCAGCTCGGCACCGAGCTGGCGAGCCACCTCTGTCGAGAAGGCGGCGCGGAAGTCCTGGAGCCCGTCCCGAGGCAGGCTGAGCCCGGCCGCCATGGCGTGGCCACCGAAGCGGACGATGAGCCCCGGGTGGCGCTTGTCCACCGCGTCGATGGCGTCGCGGATGTGCAGCTGGTCGATGGAGCGCGCCGAGCCGCGCAACAGCCCGTCCCCGCCGTCCGCGAAGACGATGGTCGGCCGGTGCCAACGCTCACGCAGACGGGCCGCGACGATACCGATGACGCCCTCGTGCCACTGCGCACCATGCACACAGAGCGCCGGCGGTGGGGTGCCCTGGTTTGCGGCATCGCGCTCCACCAGGGCCACCGCCTCGTCCAGGATACGGTGCTCCAGTTCCCGCCGCTCCCCGTTCAGGCCGTTCAGCCGTTGGGCCAGTCGCATGGCCCTGATCGGGTCGTCGGTGGTCAAACACTCGACGCCGACGCCCATGTCGTCGAGCCGGCCGGCGGCGTTGAGCCGGGGACCCGCGGCAAAGCCGAGGTCACGGGCGGTGACGCCCTCGACCCGTCCACCGGCGATCTCGAGCAGCGCCCGCAGTCCCGGACGGCAGGCACCGGCGCGAATGCGCCGCAGGCCCTGCTCCACCAGGATGCGGTTGTTGCGATCGAGCGAGACGACGTCGGCGACGGTACCCAGCGCGACCAGATCGAGCAGCGTGGCGAGATTCGGCGACGGCCGGGTGGCGAACCAGCCGCGCCGGTTGAGCTCGGCGCGGGTCGCCGCCAGGAGATAGAACATGACGCCGCAGCCCGCGATGTGTTTGCTCGGGAAGGCACAACCGGGCTGGTTCGGGTTGACGATGGCGGCGGCGGCCGGCAGCTCGGCGCCCGGCAGGTGGTGGTCCGTGACCAACACCGGGATGCCGTGCTCGGCGGCGCGTGCCACGCCGGCGAGGCTGGCAATGCCGTTGTCGACGGTGACGATCAGGTCCGGCCGGCGCTCCGCCGCGGCATCGGCGACGGCCGGGCTCAACCCGTAGCCGTGCCGGAAGCGGCTCGGCGTCAGGTGGTCCATCCACGTTGCACCCAGCGCCCGCAGCCCGAGCAGGGCCACGGCACTCCCGGTGGCGCCGTCCGCGTCGTAGTCGCCGACGATCAGGATGCCGCCGCCGCGCTGGATCTGGTCCGCGAGCAGGCAGGCCGCCGCGTCCATTCCGAGAAAGCCGCCAACCGGCAACAGCTCGGCAAGGCTGGTGGCGGGCGCGCCATCGCCGCGATGCTCGTACAGGCGGGTCAGCAATGCATAGAGGTTGGCCGGAGCCGTCGCGTGCTCCGCGCGTCGGCGGATGCGCACGGGTGCCGCATCGGTCGCAGGGGGTCGATGTGGCGATGGGTTGGCGGGCATTGGGCAAGCTTACCCGCCTGCGATGGGCCGCGCAGCAGAGACGTCCGGGCACCGGGGCAGGTTGCAGTCTAGCCGGCCTGCAATCACCTAACCGCCATGCCCTGTCCCCTGCAACGACTCGTCCCGGCTGTTCTGACCATCCTGCTGCTGGCGGGGTGCGGCGGCCTGCTGCTGCGTGGCGACGCCTCGCCGGGGGACGACACCGTGATGCTGTCCGACGGGGTCGAGCTGACGCGCGGGCGCATCGCCTCCAGCACCGGCTGCGTGCTGGACTACAGCACCTTCGTGCCAACCGAGCCTCTCGGTGCCACAACCGACTGGGTGCTCCTGGCGCACGGCTTCCTGCGCGGCCAGGCGCGGATGCAAGACCTCGCGGCGCGCATGGCAGGGGAAGGGCTGCGCGTCGCTACGCTCGACTTCTGCAACCAAAAACCCTGGGCCGGCCGCCACGTGCAGAACAGCCGGGACATGCTGGCGCTGGCGCGGCACCTGGGGGCGGAGCGCGTGGTCTATGCCGGCTTTTCCGCCGGTGGACTGGCAGCCCTGCTCGCGGCGCGCGAGGATCGAGACACGGTCGGCGTACTGACCCTGGACCTGGTGGATGCCGGCGACCTCGGCCTCGGCGCGGCGCGGGCGCTGGACAAGCCGCTGTTCGCCATCGCCGGTGAGCCCGCCAACTGCAACGCCGACGGCAACGGCGCGGCGGTCTACGTCGCGGCCGCCGGCGCGCGCGTGCAGCGAGTCAGGGGTGCCAGCCACTGCGACTTCGAGTCGCCGACCGACCGGCTCTGCGAACTCGTCTGCACCGACCCGGACGGCGAACGGGGCGGCGCGCGACGACTGCGCATCATCGACAGCGCGAGCCGTGCGGCGCAGGCGCTGCTGTTCGACGGCGGCAATCGGGCGGCATGGCCGCGAGATGAACCCCAGACCGCGCGGCGATGACCAGAGACCTCGGGCCTCCACCGGGTGCGGCGCTGCGCTGGGTCGAACAACGGTAGGGCTGGGTGATCGAGCCCGACACCGAGCATCAAATCACATCGGACGCCCCATCAACCGCCTCTCTGACGCAGGGCCTCGTAGAGACAAACGCCGGCGGCGACGGACACGTTCAGGCTCTCGACCCGGCCGCGCATGGGCAGACGCACCAGCAAGTCGCAGTGCTCGCGGGTCAGCCGACGCATGCCGCTGCCTTCCCCGCCCAGCACTAGCCCCATCGGGCCACGCAGGTCGGCCTCGAACAGGCTCGCCTCGGCGTTGTCTGCGGTGCCCACCAGCCAGACACCGGCGTCCTTCAACCGGGCCAGGGTCCGCGCCAGATTGGTGACCGGCACGAAGGGGACGGATTCCGCCGCGCCGCTCGCCACCTTGACGGCCACGGGGGTCAAGCCGGCGGCCTTGTCCTTGGGGGCGATGACGGCATCGGCGCCGGCACCGTCGGCGCTACGCAGGCAGGCGCCGAGGTTGTGTGGGTCGGTGACGCCGTCGAGGATCAGCAGCAGCGGCGGATGCTTGAGCGTCGCGAGCAGGCCATCCAGGTCCTGGGTCGGTCGCGCCGTGCTACCGCGGACCCAGGCGATGGCACCCTGGTGGTTGGCACCGCCGGCGGCCTGGTCCAGGGCCTCACGCTGCACCTGCCGCACCGGAACACTGGCCTCGCGTGCCGCGGCGGCCAGCTCAGCCAGGCGGCGGTCGCGACGACGGCGGTCCAGCCAGAGCTCGGCGACCCGCTCGGCACCGAACTTGAGCGCACTGCGCGCACTATTGATGCCGAGGGTCGGGCTGGTGTCGCTGGGTCGAGGTTCGGCCATGGCTGCAAGCTGTCGATGGGGAGACCGAACATGCGGCCAAGGAGACGCCCTCGTCAGGACTCCTGTTCTGCGCCGGGCGCAGCGGCCTTGCGCTTGCGCCGAGACGAGCGGGAGCGCTTCTTCGGCGGCGCCTTCGCACCCTTTTCGGCAGACTTCTGTGCCGACGGGGCCAGCACGAAGTCGATCTTGCGCTCGTCCAGGTTCACCGCGGCCACCTTGACCCGCAGCCGGTCGCCGAGGCGATAGACCTGGCCCGTGCGCTCGCCCGAGAGGCGGTGGCCGACGGGATCGAAATGGTAGTAGTCGTTGTCCAGCGCGGTGATATGCACCAGCCCGTCGATGTAGATCTCGTCCAGCTCCACGAACAGGCCGAAGCCCTGCACGCTGGTGATGGTGCCGTCGAACTCCTCGCCCAGCTTGTCGCGCATGTACTCGCACTTGAGCCAACTCTCGGCGTCGCGGGTGGCGTCGTCGGCGCGCCGCTCGGTGCCGGAGCAGACCTCGGCGATCTGCTGCAGCTCCGCCTTGGAGTAGTCCAGATTGGCCGCGGTACCGCCGGCGAGGATGTGTTTGATGACGCGGTGGACGATGAGGTCCGGATAGCGGCGGATGGGCGAGGTGAAGTGGGTGTAGGCGTCGTAGGCCAGGCCGAAGTGGCCGGCGTTATCCGAGCTGTACATGGCCTGCTGCATGGAGCGCAGCAGCACGGTCTGGATCAGGTGCGCGTCCGCGCGGCCCTTCACCGAGGCGAGCAGCGTCGCGTAATCCTGCGCCGTGGGCTTGTTGCCGCCGGGCAGCGCCAGGCCCATTTCGCCGAGGAACTCGCGCAGGTCCGAGAGCTTCTCTTCCTTCGGCGTCTCATGGATGCGGTAGAGCGCGGGCATCTTCTTGCGCTCGAAGAGCCTGGCCGCGGCCACGTTAGCGGCGAGCATGCACTCCTCGATGATGCGGTGGGCGTCGTTCCGGACCAACGGCTCGATGCGCTCGATGCGCCGCGCATCGTTGAACACGAACTCGGCCTCGGTGGTGTCGAACTCGATGGCTCCGCGGGTGGCACGCGCCGCGTGCAGGGCTTCGAACAGCGCGTTCAGCTCGTGCAGGTGCGGCAGCAGTGCCTCGTGCTGCTCGGCCAGATCGGCGTCGGTCTCGTCGAGCATCGCCGCGACTTGCTCGTAGGTGAACCGGGCATGGGAGCGCATGACGCCCTCGAAGAAGCGCGAGCGCGTGACCCTGCCTTCGCGGTTGACGTACAGCTCGCAGGTCATGCATAGCCGGTCGACGTGCGGGTTGATGGAGCAGAGGCCATTGGAGAGTACCTCCGGCAGCATCGGAACCACACGGTCCGGGAAGTAGACCGAGTTGCCGCGCTTGATGGCCTCCTGATCCAGTGCGCTGCCGGGCGCCACATAGGCGGAGACATCGGCGATGCACACCAGCAGCTTCCAGCCCTTGGGCTTACGCTCGCAGTAGACCGCGTCGTCGAAATCGCGGGCGTCGGCGCCATCGATGGTGACCAGCGGCAGCTCACGCAGGTCGGTGCGCCCGGCCTTGGCCTGCTCGGGGACTTCTTCGGCGAGGTTGGCGATCTCGGCGTCGACCGCCTCGGGCCAGTCCACCGGCAGATCGTGGGCGCGGATGGCGATGTCCGTCTCCATGCCCGGGCCCATGTGGTCGCCGACCACCTCGACGATGCGACCGATGGGTGGTGTGCGCTTGGTGGGCTGATCCGTGATCTCCGCGACCACGATCTGGCCCTGCCCGGCTTCCATGAGTCGGTCGCTGGGGATGATGACCTCGTGGGTCATGCGCTTGTTGTCGGGCACCACGAGTCCCACGCCGCTCTCGGAGTAGAGCCGACCGACGACGCTACGCGTGCTGCGCTCCAGGATCTCCACCACCGAGCCCTCCAGGCGCCCACGGCGGTCGCGGCCCGTTACGCGGGCGACCACCCGGTCGCCGTGGAAAACGGTGCGCATCTCCTTGGGATACAGATAGAGGTCGTCGCCGCCCTCGTCCGGTTTGACGAAGCCGAAGCCATCCGGGTGGGCGATGATGCGCCCGGCGACGAGATCGCGCTTGTTGACCAGACAGAAGGCGTCGCGGCGGTTCCGCACCAACTGGCCGTCGCGGACCATCGCGCCCAGCCGGCGCTCGAGGGCCACCTTGTCCTCGTCGCTGTGGAGCTGTAGGGCGTCGGCGACCTCCTGGAAGCCCATGGGAGCGCCGTACTCGGTGAGTGTGTCGAGAATGAACTCCCGGCTTGGGATGGGGTTGGCGTACTTCTTCGCCTCGCGCTGACGGTGCGGGTCCTGCGCTTTGGCCCTTTGGGCGGATTTGCGTCGTGCCACGTGATCTCCGCGGATGTCCTGGAACAAGTGCCGGGCTCGGGGCCCGGGCAGTTCCGGCGCGCCGGCGAAAGGGAGCCGGGCGACGGAAACGCCCGGGCCCTGCGGCTGCCCATGACCTGGACACTCGCGGGCCCGCCGATGCCGGGCATGGCTGACCGACTCGGAATCCGCGCTAGTGTAGCGTTGACAGGGACCTCCTGTCTCACTATCATGCCAAGGCTTGGCGGATGGTGGTACACATCGCCCGTCGCATGCCCCCTTTGCCGAGGTGGCGGAATTGGTAGACGCGCATGGTTCAGGTCCATGTCTGGGAAACCAGGTGGAGGTTCAAGTCCTCTCCTCGGCACCATACTCCGGAAGGTCTCGTTGCTCAGCGGTAGATCGAACGCGATCTGACGCGCGACACCGCAGAAGAGCCTGCCTCGCGCGGGCTTTTTTGTGTCCGAACGCTGGGTAGCCAAACGGACGCCCAACCGCTCCCCGCTGGTCGCCACCCGACGGCATACGCCCGGCGACTTCACGCGAGGCCCTCCTCTGCCCTTCGACCTCGGACGCCGGCCACGGCCTCGACCTATGCTCGCCTGCTGCTGGGCGGTCGCGCCTATCCGTTTGCTCCATATCAATTGACGTGGCGCGGTTTGCCGCCTAGATTATCAACGCGAATAGTTCTCGTTAAGTATCATCCGCCAGCCTCCCGACCCGTCGTCGGCGGCCAGCCAGGGTTCCCCGCTCACTCTCGGTCTCGACCAAGATCTAAGGAGGCACACTGGTATGTCCGTGACTGCGTTGCACGCGTACGACCGCGGCGCTGCCGCCGCAACCCGACCCGCATCCAACGCGCCGTCTGCGCGCCACGGCCGAAGCGCGTCCACACCGGCGTCACGCCTGAACGGCCATTGGCTCGAGTTCCTGTTCGACCTGGCCCTACTAGGGGAGGTCCGTCTCGAGAGCGCGACGGAGAGCCTGCGCATCGAGGACCGAGTGGATCTGTCGGCGCTGCGCATCGTCGGGCGCGTCGCCACCCTTCCGGGTGAGGCTCGGTCCCTGCGCCTGCTGTTGGATCGTTGTCACGCCATCGCCACCACAACCGCCCGCGATTGCCTGATACTGGAGGACAACCTGGGCCAGCCGGTGCTCCGCCTGCTGCCAGTGAACGCGAGGGACACCAGGCTCTGGCAAATCGTCGTCGGCGCCACCTGCGGTCGTGCCCTGCGGGTCACGCCGGCCAGCGCGACGACGGGATCGTCCGCATCCGCCCAGCGCCCCACCTCCAGTCCCGAAACTGCCCAAGCGGTGCATGCGACCGACGCTCTAGACGGAATCGGAGACGACGGTGCGCCGGACTTCCAGGACACCGCCGAACTGACCGGCCAGGTCGCCCTGCAGCTCGCCCGGCTGCGCCGAGAACGGGCCCAACTCGGCCGCAAGGTCGTCGCAGTCGATCCCGCGCTGATCCCCCATGCGCTGCGTGCCATGAGCGACGAGCTGCTGCCACTGGTCGTGACCACGGGCTCCGATGCGCTGGCGCTGCGGCGAAGAGCGATCTTCCACCGCTTCGACCTCTCGGCGCGCAGCCTGCGCCTGGCCAGCGACGATACCGCCATCGAGATCGACCCAGAGGCCATCGACAGCGCCTGGGTGCTCGGCACCGGCGCCTGTGGCAGGGCCGGCCGACAGCTCCGGCTCTACGACGGCGACGGTCGCGCCTTGGCCGTCATCGCCGCGGACGCCAACAACGGTGACGAGCCACATTTCTGGTGCTCGCTGATGAATGCGCTGGAGGCCTGAGTGGGCTCTGGCCGTTGGGTTAGGCGCGGCTCGGACACTGGGCAGGCGCTTGCAACCGATGTCTCCATGCGTGCTCGGCGTCGGTCGTTTCGTGGTCAGGTCCTACGCATCAGCACGTCGATGAAGAAAGCCTCGATGTCGCCGCCATAGGCCGGGTCCGGCGCGTCCGCGTGCTGCAGCTAGGACGCGGTGTCGGCCAGGCGGGGTTTGTGCCGGTGGTTCAGCGGGGGCAAGTCCGAAAAGGCCAGTTGCTGAAGCGCCACCTGTCCCTCCGCCAGCGGGGGCCCGGGCGCACGCGCCGCCGCCCTGCGCGTCAACACCCAGACGCGGCAGCCATAGCTGCCGCAGTGACTGACGGGCTCAATAGAGAACGCATCAGGGCCCTCGGAACGCAACCGCTTCAGCGTCGCCACAAAGCCACCGGGGCGAACATCATCCGCGCGCTGGAAGCGCATATCCTGAACGCCCGTGACCGGTCGATCTCTTTGTGTCGACGATGCCAAGAGCGCGGACGGTGTCTCGGTCGATTCGGACGGCTACTCGCGCTCATGGAGTGCGTCTTCAGGTCCTGGAGTCAGCCCCGGCTTTGACGCTCAGGGGTTCCAGAACTTGACCAAGGTGACAACCAGGCCAGCAGCGCCGAGCGTGGTGCCGAAGGACCAGATCATGAACCGGTCCATTCGCCGCTGCAGCTCTCGAATGTCCTGCTGCACGCTCTCGAAGCGCTTGTCGACTTGCTCGAAGCGCTTGTCGACTTGCTCGAAGCGCGCCGCCATGTCCTGGCGCAGCTCCTGGTGGCGCTGGTCCATCTGGGCAAACCCCTCGCGCATCAGCTCGCGCTGGTGCTTGAGCTCTTCCTCGACACGCACCATGCGCTCACGCAGCTCGATCTCGTAGACGGCCGGCGGCTTGCCGAGGGATTGCTCCGCCAGCCACTCGCCGAGATGGTCTTTGATGAACTGGATGTCTTCCTGCGCCAACGCCATGTCGACTTCCGGGTATCGCGTGGTGGAACCGCGATGATAGCAAGTTGGGGCCGATGACAATCTGGTCGGGGCGAACGCTGCGCGTGAACACCCCGGGGAACCGCTGATGGGTCGCCGTTTCCGTTGCGGGGGGGGATGCTCCGGATTCTTGAGTGACACAAGTCACTGACAACGAGCGGACACAACACCACGGCGGCCGATTTCTTGCGGACTCTGGTGATGGATGGCCAACAATCCCAGAATCATCAGCGTCTCCAGTAGGATCCCAAACTATGCCCATTTCTGCCGTCCGCTCGCTGGCGCTGCTGCCGGTGCTCCTGTGCTCGCTCTCGACGGCCAACGCGGCCGATGCCGACGAGCCGCTCTCCTTCGGCGTCGTGCCGCAGCAGGCCGCGGCCGAGCTCGCGGCGGTTTGGTCGCCGATCTTTCGGGCCCTCAGTGAGCGCTCGAGCATCGCCGTCGGTTTTCGCACGGCGCCTGACATCCCGACCTTCGAGCAACGGCTGGCGGCGGGTCAGTACGATCTCGCGTACATGAACCCCTACCACTACACGGTCTTCCATGAGGAGCCCGGCTACCTCGCCTTCGCCGCGCACCCCCGCATCGCCCCCCAGGCCATCGCGCGGCTGCGGGATGCCATGGTCGCCATGGCCGACGACCACGCGGGGCAGGCGCTGCTCGACGGCATCGGCTTCGCTGGCATCGAGCAAGCAACCGACACGGACTGGGACGACGTCCGCGCCCTTCAGATCGATCTGCTGGACGGCAAGAACGCGACGGTCGAATGACCAGACCTGATCCAGGCCCGGCACCTGCATCGGAGCGGTCTCGGGCGCAACCCCGCCCCGACGGCTCGCCCGCACCGCGGCGACGCTCTTGGCACTTGTTCTTCCGGGCAAAGACCGTCCTCGGCATTGCCCTGATCGAGTTCCTGCTGCTCGGCCTCCTGGTGGGCTCCAGCCTCAACTTCCTGGCCCAGGCACATCAGGACGGCCTCGCCGCACGGGCAAACGACGTCACGACCAACTTCGCCGTGCTCGCCCGCGACGCCGTGCTGTCCGAGGATTTGGCCTCCCTGGACAGCTTTGCCGATGGCGTCCTGGCCAACGAGGACCTGGCGTACCTACGCATCATCCTGCATGCGGTGCGCGCCGCCGCGGACGTTGTACACCCCATCGCGCAGGCCAAGGGCTACGACGTGCGGGCGGCCTTGGACGAAGACCTTGCCCAGGGTCGCGCTATTGGACCCGCTGCGCCTGCGCCAGGTGTTGGTCAATCTGCTTGGCCATGCCGTCGACACCGGCGCGCCGACCGGAAACCGGACCCTATCCCTCCCTGCCGCACCCCAAGTTTCGACAAGGGAACGGACGACAAGGCGGCGCTGCCGGTGTTGGTGATGGACGACGTGCCGACGAATACGGCCATCGCCAAGGCGATGCTGAAGAAGGCAGGCTATGCCGTACTGACGACGGCGCCAAGGCGTTGGAAACGATCTGCTCTGGCCCCCTCGGCTGCGTGCTCATGGACGTGGACATGCCCGTGATGGACGGTGTGGAGACGGCCCGCCGCGTGCGCAGGCTCGCAAGCCCCGCCGGACGCGTTCCCATCATCGCCTTGACCGCCCAGGCCCTGGAGGAGGAGCGACAGCGCTGCCTGGACGCAGGCATGGACGACTTCGTCACCAAACCGCTCTCCCGCGAGTCCCTGCTCGACACCGTGGAGCGATGGTATGGCGCGACCTCAGCAGGCGGAGCGACGAAATAGCCGGACCTCAAGACAGGGCGTCCGGTCCTACGGTCGCCGTTCAGGCTCGACTCACCGGCCACGCGGCCCGGTCGTCGCCCGCTCCGCCGCCAGGGCTCTCAGCAGTGCCCAGCGGCGTCCGCGTCCCGTCAAAGGCATCGCCCGGACCGTCTGGGCAAACCAGCGCCAGGCACGGCGGCGAAACTGCGAAGCCGGTGCAACCGGGCCGCCCTCAGGGCTGGAACCCTCGCAAACGCCCCCCGCGCCCGACGGCGCGCGACGCTTGCATGTCTTGTCAGAATCGCTTCGCATCAGCTACACGGACTCCCGGTTAGACTCGGACACCTCGAGCATAGGACATCCGACGCATCATTGCTAATGCAAGCGATTCGCAATAGAGTACGCGGACAGGATCAATGTGTTTTTCTCGAGTCAGCCATGCTCCAAATACGCCATCAGGTACCGGGAAGGGTCCGCTTCCGTATCCAGTCGCCGCCGCAACAACGGCCGCCGAACGCCGCAGGGCGGACTGCGGGCACACGCGACAAGGCCAGCCTCGAGGCGGCCTGGATGCAGGACATCGCCGCCACCATGGCACGCCAGCCGGGGGTGCACTCCGTACGCCTCAATATGCGCTGCGCGAGCCTGGTGGTGCGCTACGACCCGGTAACCTTGACCCCGGAGCGCCTGCGCAGCACCCCATGTCAAAGCAACGCATCAGAGCGCGATGAAGCGCCGCTCGATCGTCGTAAGGGCAAAGGCAGCGGGAACGCATTCTGGAGCGGGCACCAATGGCGACGCGCCCCTCGACCAGGCCCAGCGCGGCAACGGGGCAAGGCGCGGACACATCCCCCGGCCATGATCCGCCCACGCGACCGCTGCGGCCCTCGCAAGGCCACGAGTTGCCCCTGGTGCGCGGTGCAGCGCCGCCTCACGGTCTGGCTCCTGCGTTCGACGGTGCGCTGCTGGTGGCAGGAATGGACTCGGCACATGCCCGCACAAGGCGCTAGGACGGGGCGCCAGACTCGGTCCGCGACCGATAAAGGCCAGGCATCCGGCAGCGCCAGGGTCAGGACCCTACCCGCAGGCCGACCCGACGCCTGGGGGCCGGCCACACAGCGGCTATTGCGCTCGCCAAACGCTGATCGAGCGCCTCTGCTGACGAGGATGCGCGAGCGCTTCGGTGGAGGTCTCGCGGCCCATGCCCTGGCGCCGGAGCCCATCGCCTGAAGCCACTGCCTGCGCCGATTGCCAGGACGAGCTTTCCTGAACCCAGGTCTCGAACCCAGATCTCCTCACGCGGAGCCCGGCCGGCCGGGCTCAAGCAGGGCCGGCCGAGCTGCCCTTGTCGGCAGCGCTTTCCGTGCCGGCGGTCGTTTGCGGCGGCCTGAGTTCGATGACCTCGGACCTGCGCGTCAACAGATAGGTAAGCGCGGAACCGAAGGCCGCACCCGACAGGAAGGGGATGAGTGGGAAAGGCATCGATTGGTGTCCTCGAATGACTAGGGCCACAAGGCTCAGACCGCGGCCGGTCACGCCGACACGGGTCTCGCGATCAACCGTCCCTGGAGCGGCGGCCCTTGTGGATGGCTGTTACTCGGCCAGCGAATCCCGAAATGCGGTTACCCGCCGGCCCAACGGCTGCTCGGCGTCGCTGGATAGCTGCACGCCGCGCAGGGCATTGAGCAGGATACCGATGGTGGTGCCATTGTGCAGCACCGCGCTAGCCACCGGGGACAGCCAGCCCATGATGGCACCGGCCAGTACGCCGGTATTGATGCCGACGGCGGCGTTGAAGTTCCCGCGGATCATGCGCATGGTCTTAGTCGCAATCTCGCGAGCGTCCGCGACCACGTCCAAGCGATCGTCCATCAGCACGATATCGGCGGTGGCCCGGGCGATGTCTGCGCCACGCGGCATGGCAATGCCCACCTCCGCGGTGGCGAGGGCGGGCCCATCGTTGACACCGTCGCCGACGAAGGCGACCTTGCGCCCCTCCTGCTGGAGTCGCTGGATGACGCCGGCCTTCTCCTCGGGGCGCATGTCGGCATACACCTCGTCGATGCCCACCTCGCGCGCCAGGGCCTCGGCCTTGTTGCGGCGGTCACCGGTGATCATGACCAGTCGCTCGATGCCGAGGGTGCGCAGCCGCTGCAGCGCGGTAGATGCGTCCTCTCGCAGGGTGTCGCGCAGGGCGACCAGGCCCACGGGCCCGTCCTGGTTGCCGACGAACAGCAGCGTCTTGCCCTCCTCCTGGAATGCTTCGATGCGCTGCTCGAAGCGGCCGAAGTGGATGTCGAGGTGTTCCTCGAGGTAGTGCCGGCTACCGACGAAAATGCGCCCGCCCTTCTTGATATCCGCGGCCATGCCGTGGGCGACCATGTAGTCCACCTCGCCGTGGGAGATGTGCTGCAGATCGCGCTCGCGGGCGGCCTCCACCACGGCCTTGGCGACCGGGTGGCTTGCATGCTCCTCCACGGAGGCCACCAGCGCAAGCAGGTCCTGTTCGGAACAGGTCTCGCCGTTGCCGAGCACGACCACGTCCGTGACGATGAGGTCGCTATGGGTCAGGGTACCGGTCTTGTCGAAGACGACGGTGTCCACCGCGGCCAGGTGCTCGATGGCATCGCCACCCTTCATCAGCACGCCGTGTGCCGCGGCCCGGTACATGCCGGACTTGAACGCCACCGGTGTGCCGAGCTTGAGCGCGCAGGAGTAGTCCACCAAAAAGACCGCCTGCAGCCGGGTCAGGTCGCGGGTCAGGGCATAGACCAGGCCACCCGTGCCCAGCGTCAGATAGACCCGCTTGTCGGCAAGGCGTTCGGCGAGCCGCTGCGTATCCGATTGCTTGCTCAGGGAGTCTTGGATGAAGCGCGAGACCCGCGCCGTGGTGGTGTCGTCGCCGACATGGGTCGCCTCCACGCGGATGCGGCCTTCCACCAGCGTCGAGCCGGCGATGACCCGCTTCGGCGCCTCGCGACGCACAGGCACATCCTCACCCGTGACCGCCGCCTGATTGACCAGCGCGGCACCTTCCACCACGCGCCCATCCGCCGGGATGGTCTCTCCGACGCCAACGCTGACGATCTCGCCCGCCAGCACCTCGTCCCCGGCCACCTGCACCAGCTCGCCGTCGCGCTCCACCCAGGCCATGGCCGGCTCCGGGCGCAACAGGCGCCGCAGCAGGCGGTCGGACTGGCGCTCCGTGCGCCGCTCCAGGAACTCGCCCAGGCTCAGCAGGAAGTCGGTGATGTTGGCGGTGTAGACCTCCCCCTTGCCCGCCGCCAGCCCGACGGCCAGGGCGTCGAGCACCTCCATCTTGACCCCTTCGTTCACCAGGGTATCGGCCCCCTTGGCGAGGGTGGAGCTGACGTTGACGAAGGTCAGCAGCCGCTGCATGACCGGAGGGAGGAAGGGAAGCAGGGCGATCGTCGCGGCCGTGGTGATCATCGGCGCGACCTCGGCGTCGCGGACGCCGTCCTCACTGAAGCCGGGGATCTGCTCCGGGGAAAAGGCGTCCAGCCGGCGCAGAATCGCGTCCCTGGCCCCATCACGCTGCTCGAAGATGATCACCAGCGACCTGGAGGCGCGATTACAGCGGACCTCCTGCACGGGCGCCGCCACGTCCATCCAGGACTCGAGATAGGACGCCTCGTAACCGGGCTCGCCCATGGACGGGATGCGCAGCCGCAACCGGCCCGGCAACTCGTGTACGATGTGATAATCCATGCTCGACATCGTAAGGAGCCAGCGCGGTCAACTGCTCTGTCTGGGTTGAGGCGCGTCCCTAACCGGCGTTCGAGGGCTTCGCGGCCTCGGCCGCGTGCAATTCGGCCTCGGCGTCCTGGAAGCGCTCCTTGACCTCCTCCAGACCGCCCTGCACGGTCGTCCACGCCTTGACCGCACCCTTGATGGCCGTGCGCTGAACGGACTCGTTGGTGAGGATGTAGGCCGCCGCGGCGCCCACCAGCAGGCCCTTCAGGAAGCGGTCGGTGGTGAGCCCAGACAGCAGGCTGGGCTGCTGCTGCGGATAGGGCTGATAGGTCGCGACATAGTAGCCCGGCTGCACATACCCGGACTGCGGATACTGGATCTGCGCAGCCATATTCGCACCAATCGGGGTGCCGCCCATCGCCTGCTGCATGCCAACGCCCATCTGGCCGGCGCCCATCTGGCCCGTTGGCATCTGACCGGCCGGGTAACCCATCATCTGGCCCTGTTGGTTCTGGCCATAGCTCATGACTTGTCTCCTTCGGCCTCCACTGGGCCATCGCTGTTCAGCAAATACATAAAGGCGGTGCCCGCGATCAGCGTCGCCGCAAGCGAGGTGGTGGGGCTCCTGAATTGGTTGGCGATGTAGCCGGCCGCCGCCGTAGCGAGCCCCGCGGCGGCGCCCGTGCGCAGGCTGTCGATGATCGCCTCGCCGCCGGTCACTTGCTCGTTCCGCAGCTTGTGCAGGTTGGCCGCGGCCGCGCCGCAAAGCCCGACCGTGGCCCCGAGTTTGCCGAGCTCCAGATAGCTGCTGCCGGCGCCCGCCGGATAAGCGGAGCGCTGGTGGGCGTTCGGATAGGCATCGTGCCTGAGGGCCTGGTCGTGATAGGCCAAGGGCAGGCCGGGGTTGGATTCGTAGTGACTCATGCCTCGACCTCCTTCGTGGGTTCAGCCAACTGGTTCGGCGCCGCCGGCGTCGTTGTCGAGGATTTCTTCTTGAACAGGCTCCGCAACAACACCACGGCGGCGGCGCCGACCACGAGCCCACCGACGCCCTCGGCGATGTTCTTCGCGACGCCATGGCGCTGGCGCTGCATATGGGAACTCATGGTTGATCCTCCACCAGCGCTTCGGCGCCCCAGCGGCGCTGGATACCGTACATCACGGCGGTGCCGGCGGCGAGCAGCACGGCCAGGCGGGTGACCCCCTCTTTGGCCACGAGACCCGCGGCGGCCCCAGCCACGGCGGTTGCAGCAGCGCCGGCCAGGGCAGCCTTGCCCGTATCGGCCAGGGCCTCGGTGGCGGTGAGCTCCTCGCGCTGCACCCGCAGGATGTTGGCACCACCCGCCGCGGACGCACCCACAACGGCGCCGAGGGTGGCGTATCCGATCAGTGCCGAGCAGTCGGTAGCCGCGGGGGCGGGCGCCGGGCTCTGTTGCACCATGGACGACGGCAGGTAGTGGACTGGGTAGGTCTCGCTCATGGGTCGCTACTCCTTCGCCTCGCCCGCGGCATCGCCCGCCGCCGACTTGAGTTTGTCGACACCGCTGCGCATGGCCTCGGACGTCTTGGCGCCGGTCTTGAACAGGGCGTTCTGGACCGACTCGTTGGTGAACAGCACCACCGCGGCGGCACCCACCAGGGCGCCCTTCCAGAACTCCGTGTCGTCGAGGTTGAGCATCTGGCTCAGGCTATTGAGGCCGGTGCCGCCGTTGTTGATCTCCTCCATCAGGGAGGCGATGCCGGCCTGGCCGCGGCCGGCTTGGCCGCCGGCGGCCCCGGGGGTGCCGGCCGGCGGCTGCTGGGGCCCGGCACCCATCGCTGCCGGGGCAACCGGCGCATAGGCGTAAGGGTATTGGGGCAGATACTGGGGCGCGGGCTGGGCCGGGTACTGCATGGCGTACTGCGGCGCGTATTGGGGGTAAGCACCGGGCGGCACCTGCGCCTGAGCGGTCTGGGATTGGGCCGTCTGCGCAGGCGTCATCTGCGGCGAGGCGTAGGTAGCGCCCGACATCGCGCCGTGCATCTGTCCGCCCTGCATCTGGTCGCTTTGCGCATAACCGGCTGGGCCCGCGCCCATCATCGGTGCGGCGTACTGCGCATAGGCAGCCACGCCATAGCCCTGCGCGGCAGGTCCAGCCGGATAGCCCGCGGCGCCATTCGCGGAATAGCCCTGCATCGCGGCCATCCCGGCTTGCTGCCCGGCCTCCTGTGCGGGTGGCTGCATGGCCGGTCCACCCTGCTGTACGTCGGCCATGGCGGGTCCAGCGGCCTGCCCAGCGCTCGGCTGTGTGTCCTTGCCAGCGCCCTGCGCTGGCGCCTGACCTTGCACCGATCCCATGGCGCCATAGATCGCCTGGCCTTCTCCAACATTCGAGCCGGCCGCAGCCTGGCCTTGGGCGCCGGAGATGCCCTGCGGCATCCCTCCCTGCGCCCCCGTCTGGGCTCGCCCACCCTGCTCGTGTTCGCTCATGTTGTCTGCTCTCCTGTCGCAAATGGCGGCTATATCATCGCGTTGGCGCCGCCCGGTCCGCCTGAGGACCCGACGCACGATCCCGGCGCCCGGACCGGGCGCGTACCGGTCGCGCAAGTCTACTCTCTTGCACGGCCCCGCAGAACCGAGTAGGGGGGCGACTCGATTCCGCAAGGAAAATAACGCAACTCAGCAGAAGGACTGTAAGGCGGCCCACACCGCCGTGCAAGGACGCACGGGGCGGTACAGCGAGCGAGCACTGATGCCCGCGGCCCTTGTTTCGGCTCGCAGTAGCCCGGCCGGGGAGGAGAGGATGAAGGGGTCGGCACGGACCGACCGGCGCGGGCCGACCCTGCGAGTTCAGTACCGGTCCGGCTCAAGTGTGGAAGGACCGGCTGGGCGGCCGGTCATGCCTTACGCTGCCGCGCATCGTGCTCGGATAAGCGCCGGTGGGGTTGCGCAGTCCTGGGCGGCATCAGATCAGGGCGCCCACCAGGGTGCGCGCCGACTGCTCCATGGCCTTCTGCATGACCGCACCGACCAATGCCTTACCGAAAGTATCGGCCATCTTGCGGACATGCTCGTCGGAGCGAACGGTGCCGGACATGCAGCCGACCTCGTGCAGGGTGCCCAGCAGGTCGGCCTGCCCCAGCACATCGGCATCATAGAGGATGGTGATGCTGCCGGCGCGCGGGTTGATGCGCACCGACTGCACCCCGTCCATGGAGACGAGCCGGTTCTGGGCGGCGAGCGCCTTGTCCGAACGGCAACGCAGGGACTGGGAGCGGATCCGGAGTCGACCGGGTACGTGATGGATGTACTGGCTCATGGCTTGTCGGGGCTCACGCGAAGGACTGTTGATGTCGTCTGCTGGAGAGTGTCCACAATTATCAATGCGGATGCAACTCTTTCTTGTTTGCAGGCTGATCTGCCTGGCCCGGGTGTCAAGACTCCGCGCCCAGACCTGCTGCGCTCGCGCTCCGCAAACAACGCCGACCGCGGATCGATTCCGGATCGTGTCCGTTAGCGCGTTTGTGATCAAGTATTCGTCAAGACGTCCGCGATGTTGGCGCTTACGATTTCGACAACGACAACGACAACGACAACGAATCGAGCATGGTTATCATCTTATGCGACGTGGTCACTAAGGCGCGGTCTCCCTGGGCTGGCGACCGGCCCACACCGCCGCCAACGCCGAACCCGACAGGTTGTGCCAGATGGAGAACAGGGCACCCGGGATGGCTGCGGCCGGCGTGAAGTACTTGACCGCGAGTGCCACCGCGAGCCCCGAGTTCTGCATGCCGACCTCGATGGCCAGGGTCCGCGCGGCGCGCGCATCGCGTGTGGCCAGCCAGCCCAGGCCGTAACCGGCACCGAGGCCGATGGCGTTGTGCAGGACGACGGCCAAGGCGATGAGCGCGCCGCCGGCGGCGATGTTGTCGACGTTGAGCGCAACGATGATGCCGATGATCAGCACGATCGACGCCATGGACAGCAGGGGCAGGGCAGCACGCACGCGGCGCACCGCGGCACCGTCGCGCCCGCGCAGGAGCCAGGTGTTCACCAGCACCCCCAGACCGACGGGCAGCAGGACGATCTGCAGGATGGAGCGCAGCATGTCCCAGACCGGCACGGGCACCTCGCGCCCGACATAGAGCCAGGTCAGCACTGGCGTCGCCGCAACGGCGACCAGGGTCGAGACCGCGGTCAGCGTAATGGACAGGGCGACATCCCCGCGCGCCAGGTAGCAGACCACATTGGACGCCGTGCCACCGGGGCTCGCCCCCACCAGCACGAGCCCGGCCAGCAGCTCCGGCGACAGCCCGAGCCAGAGGCCGATGCACCAGGCCGCCAGCGGCATGACACCGAACTGCAGCAACAGCCCCAGGCCCACGCGCCTCGGCCGTCGCGCCACCTCGCTGAACTGCCGCCAGGTCAGCGTGGCGCCCATGCCGAACATGATCAGCCCGAGCAGGGGCACGATGGCGGGCCTCAGCGGCGTGAACCAGCCGGGCTGCCAGAAGGCGAGTGCCGAGCACAACAGCGCCAGCAGGGGAAAGGCGGTGATGGCGGACATGGGGTGGGATCGAGGGTCTTTTGGGCAGGGGCCCCGGCATCTGTCGCCGCGTGGCTCCAGCCGTTCAAGGGTGCGAGGGGACCGACGAACTACCCGGAGAGGCTGGGTGCGCCTGTGACAGTGGCGGGGCGATAGTGGCACGGGCGGCATCGGCTAATGCCGCCGGGATCAGGGGTTTCAGCGCTTGGCTTGCTTGTTCCGATGAATGGGCGGAACGATCTAGACAGCAATCTCGCCACGAAGCGGCTTGGACGATTCACCCCTTGGTCGATGCACTCCGGCGCAGATCCGAACACGGACAGCCGACCGGCCGACAATCCGGGGCCGCCTCATTGCGACATAGCGGGCCGTTGCACCGAGACCCGTTCGACATCCGTGCTAGAGCGAGACGCGGGCCAAGGTCAGTTGTCGGCGCGGGTATGCGAGCGCTGTCCCAGCCGTGCGCGGACCCCGGCCAGGCCGACGAGGCCCGCGGCCAGGAGCGCCAGCGGCGCCGGCAGCGGGGCCGTGGACGGAGACGAATAACGCGCCCAAGCGGACAGGTTGTACAGCGTCGTCGACTCCCCGTCGTTGAAGGTCTCAAACTCGCGGTTCATGTCGGAGAACAGGGTCAGGGTTGCGGTGAACTGGCGGTCGACGGTTGCAGCGACGCCGCTCAGATCGGCCGTCCCCGTGCCCGGATCCGAGGCCGGCGGCGTGAAGGTGACGCAGAGCCCCGGAAAGTCGAAGCCGCCGGTTGCGTCGCCTTGGGTCAAGACCCCGCTCTCGGTGTAGTCGGTCCCCGACGAGCAGTCATCGGCGAAGAGATTGAAGAAAGCGGCTCCGGGGCCGCCCAACGCGATATTGCGAATGCTAAGGCTGGTCAGATCGCCGAGGGCCTCGCCGAACAGATTGCCGATCGCCAACTCAAGCGTCGGGCAACCACCAACGGAGCCTTGGTTGCAGGCCTTGGCATCGACCGGGTCAGTGATGGTGCTGAGATTGATGGTACTGCCGTACTCCAGCGTCGCGGCCGGATCATCCGGGTTCATCTTGCCCTCAACGCCCAAGACGGGGCCGACCACCTCACCCTGGATGGTTCGATTGTACACAACATCAGCGGCTGCGAGACCCGTATGCCGCACCGCCTGCGCCCCGCTAGACTTGAAATCGTCGCCGGTCTTGCCGGCGTCATCGAGCGTTAGTGCAATGCCGCTCGCGTCCAACTCGTAGACCCGGTCCGTGCTATCCCCGGATGTTCCGGGGGCGGCAAGCGTGAAGGGGGTGGCAGCGGGGCTACCCTGGACCTTGATCGCGCTCTCCGCAAATGCATCGAACTGCCCGTCCAGCTCCGTGGAAGCCGTACCGTCGCTGGTGGCCGTCAGGCTGACCTTATCCCCATTGACGGTGCCCGCACGGGTGGGCGAGAAGGTGAGGTCACCGACGCCTTGGGTGACGTCCAACACCTCGGTCAGGAACTCGATCGCGAGGTCGTCGGAAATGCCGACGGGTACGTCTCCCGGGATTTGGGGTTGACCGTTCGGGTCAAAACCGCCAACGGCAAACAACTCGACCTCGACCGACTGACCCTGCTGCAGCTGAACCGCGTCCCCTATACCGATGGTCAGGTCGACATTGTCCGGTTTCAAAGCGTCGGGGACTGCCGTATCTGCCCCCAAGGGGTTGTAGTACTGGAAGGGATTCGTCTGATGAAGTCGGGACTGCTGGGCCCTGCCCGGCATGGTGACACCGAACTGGAATGAAATGAACGCCGGCTGAACCGCCGCGTTCGTCGCGAGAAAGTCGTTCGGCCCGATCAAGTCGCCAGGATCCAAAGTGCCATCGTACACATTTCGCCCATAGGCTAGGAACACGCCCTGCCCCTGAGAGGCTTCACCTGCTGCAAAACTGACGTTGGTTCCTGTCGTTGTCTGAAGATCCGACGGGCCACCTGGAACGCCGATGAGTTCGGTTGCGCTCAGGGGCGTCGAGATTCGCACCTGCGTGATGGGGACGCTCTTGGCCGGATCGGTCCACTGGGCTTGGATGACGCTATTGTCGGAGTCTCCGGCGCTGTCCCAGAAGAATAGGGTGGTATCGCTATCCAGTGGGGCACTAGCGCTGCCACAAGTGCCAACCCCGGCTGTCACGTTTGTGCAAGTCGCAAGCCAGTCGTTGTAGGCTCCAACATCCGATTCCGCGAGGACGTTGTAGGTGCTGGGGTCGATGTTCACAGCCACTGCCGGCACGACAGCACCCGCAAGCGCAGCGGCCATGGCCAGAGAAAGCAAACGTTGTCTTGGCATGTGGGGAGAAGCTCCAAACGACGGCGAAACCAGCCCTTCGCCCACGGCGGCGGCCCGGTTTTTCCACCAGACCCTTGCTGGCAACAATTTTTGCTTTATAAGCAAGATCTGCGCCCGAACTCAAAAAACGCTGCTTGGACAGCGCCCTAACGCCAATGCGCCAAGACTGCAACCCAAACTAACGGCCAAACTGTAAAGAAACCTGACAGTCCGGACCCGACTCAGGCTCATGATATCCGCCCGCGCCGCATCGCGCGACACGCGCCAATCAGCACGGCGGCACCGAATCGCTGGTGTTGGTGGCGGCGATGCGGCAGGTGTTTCGTTTGATGGGCCGTCTAGGATTCGAACCTAGGACCAAGGGATTATGAGTCCCCTGCTCTAACCGCTGAGCTAACGGCCCAAGAGAGGTGCGTCGCGCGGCAGCGGGACGCGGAGAGAGGAAGATCCGATGCGCCGCGCGATCGCCCTTTGCGGCGGTGGCGGGCGACAGCCCGCCACGTCTGACGCGGCGACAGCCGCGTCAGTCGCCGTCGAGGAAGCCGCGCAGCTTCTCGGAGCGGGTCGGGTGGCGCAGCTTGCGCAGGGCCTTGGCCTCGATCTGACGGATGCGCTCACGGGTCACGTCGAACTGCTTGCCGACCTCTTCCAGGGTGTGGTCGGTGTTCATGTCGATGCCGAAGCGCATGCGCAGCACCTTGGCCTCGCGACTGGTGAGGCTGGCGAGCATGTTCTGCGTCGCCTCCCGAAGCCCCGCGGCGGTGGCGGAGTCCAGCGGCGAGATGACGCCGGCGTCCTCGATGAAGTCGCCCAGGTGGCTATCCTCGTCGTCGCCGATGGGCGTCTCCATGGAGATGGGCTCCTTGGCGATCTTGAGCACCTTGCGAACCTTCTCCTCGGGCATTTCCATGCGCTCCGCCAGCTCCTCCGGGGTGGCCTCGCGGCCCATCTCCTGGATCATCTGTCGGGAAATGCGGTTCAGCTTGTTGATGGTCTCGATCATGTGCACCGGGATGCGGATGGTGCGCGCCTGGTCCGCAATGGAGCGGGTGATGGCCTGGCGAATCCACCAGGTGGCGTAGGTCGAGAATTTGTAGCCGCGGCGGTACTCGAACTTGTCTACCGCCTTCATCAGGCCGATGTTGCCTTCCTGGATCAGGTCCAGGAACTGCAAACCACGGTTGGTGTACTTCTTGGCGATGGAGATCACCAGGCGCAGGTTGGCCTCCACCATTTCCTTCTTGGCGCGGCGGGCCTTGGCCTCACCGATGGACATCTTGCGGTTGATCTCCTTGATCTCGCCGATGGTGAGGATGTTCTCGCGCTCGAGGTCCTGCAGGCGGCGCTGGGCGCGGCGGACGTCGCTCTCGACCTCTGCGAGGCGCTCGGAGTAGGCCTTTCCGGCATCGATCTGCTCGCGGATCCAGTCCGGATTGGTCTCGTTGTCCGGGAAGCTGTCGATAAAGGCCTTGCGCGGCATCTTGGCCTGATCCACGCACAGGCCCATGATGGCGCGCTCCTGGCCACGCACCCGCTCGATGCTGCCGCGCAGCACCTCGACGAGTTCGTTGAAGACATTCGCGACCAGCTTGAACTGCATGAAGTCTTCGGAGACCTTGGCCATGATGGCACGGGTCTCATCGTGGTCGCGGCCGTGCTCGCGGAGCAACTCGACGAAGGTCTCGAAGTTGGCACGCAGGGACGCGACGCGGCGAGCGACCTCTTCCGGGTCTGGTCCGGTGTCGACGGCCTCTTCCTCGTCGTCCTCATCGTCGTTGGCCTTCTTGTTGGCCTCCGCGGCGGCGCCCTTCTGCACCGGCTCGGCGGTCTCATCGTCGGTGAACCCGGAGATGACGTCGGACAAGCGGCGCTCCTCCTGCTCCACCTGCTGGAACATGCTAAGCAGCAGTTCAACGGCACGCGGGTAGGTCGACAACGCCGCGAGCACCTGGTTGAGCCCGTCCTCGATGCGCTTGGCAATGCGCAGCTCGCCCTCGCGGGTCAGCAGCTCGACGGTACCCATTTCGCGCATGTACATGCGCACCGGATCGGTGGTGCGGCCGAACTCGCTGTCGACGGTGGCAAGGGCGGCGGCGGCGGCCTCCGCGGCCTCGTCATCGGTGGCGGCCGAGTCACTGCTGAGGCTATCGATCTCCGCCGGGGCGGTCTCGTGCACCATGATCCCCATGTCGTTGATCATGCGCACGATGTCTTCGATCTGCTCCGGCTCGATGATGCCGTCGGGCAGGTGATCGTTGACCTCGGTGTAGGTCAGGAAGCCCTGCTCCTTGCCTTTGGCGATCAACTGCTTGAGTTGCGAGGCTTGCTGCTGGTCTTGATCCATGCGGATACCTGTTCGACGGTGAAGCGATTGCGTCGGTCAACTGCGAGCGAGTCTAGACGCTGAGACTAAACTCTCCAACATAGCAGATCTGCGTGATTTCTGCCATTCCAAGGGTTGCCAAGAGCAGCACACACAAATGCTTGGTGCCCAGGCTCGACGCTCGCCGAAGCCCCGGCGCCGGCGGCTTGGCGTCGGCAGCGACGACGGACCGGACGTCGCGCGTGCCACACAGGACCAACCCTCAGAAACGCAAGCGGACGCCGGTGACGTCCCCGGCCACCCGGCTCAATGGCCTTCATCGCCCTGTCCGGCGCGCTCGCGTAACCGTTGGCGGATATCCGCGGCCCTGCGCTCCGCCGCGACGTCGCGATTCAGGCGCTCGAGAATGCCGACCAGCTCCGCCGCGCGTCCGTCCTCGGGGATGGTCTCGACGAGCCGCGCATCGGCGAGCCGGCGCACGGCGCGCTCGCCCTCGGTACCGCGCCAGCGCTCGATCAGCGCAGCACTGCTGATGCCCGGGCCAGCACACACGATGTCGATGATCTCCGCCAGCAGCCGCACGCCGGGGCCATCCATTTGGCGCCAGTCCGCCGGGACTTGCTCGGCAACCGCGGCGCGGGCGGGATCATCAAGCAACAGCGCCACCGCCCGTC
This sequence comes from Thiohalocapsa sp., assembly GCA_028277725.1. Taxonomy (GTDB): domain Bacteria; phylum Pseudomonadota; class Gammaproteobacteria; order Chromatiales; family Chromatiaceae; genus Thiohalocapsa. Next base: position 22,828 of record JANQFX010000118.1, on the reverse strand, counting down.
GCAGGGGCGTCAGCGCCAGCGGCGGCGTGCCGCGCGGGCGACGGGCAACCGGCGGCCGGGACGGGCGCTGCAGTCGAGTCGGCGTCTGCCCGGTCCGCCGGGCGAGCTCCGCCTCCAATTGCGCACGGAAGCTGCCCGCGGGCATGCCGGCGAGCAAACCCTGAACCTCGTCCGCCAGACCCGCCCGCCCCTCGGGGGTGTCGGCGTCATGTCGACCGCCGACCTGTTCGAACAGGAAGGCCGACAGCAGCCTGGCCTCGGCGAGCCGCGCCTCGAAGCCCTCCCTGCCCTCCCGGCGAACCAGCGAGTCCGGGTCCTCCCCGTCGGGCAGGAACAGAAATCGGATCGGCTGCTGACCCGTGGCCAGGGGCAGCGCGACCTTGAGCGCCTTCCAGGCCGCGTCGCGACCGGCGCGATCACCATCGAAGCAGAACACCAGTTCCGGCGCGTTGCGCAGCAGCCGCTTGACGTGCTCCGGCGTGGTGGCGGTGCCGAGCGCGGCGACGGCGTAGTCGATGCCGAACTGGGCCAGCGCAATGACGTCCATGTATCCCTCGACGACCAGGAGCCGCGGCGGACTGCGCAGGGCCTGCTGGCTCTCGTAGAGCCCGTAGAGCTCCCGGCCCTTGACGAAGACCGGCGTCTCCGGCGAGTTCAGATACTTCGGCTCCCCGTCGCCCAGCACCCGCCCGCCGAAAGCGACCACGCGGCCGCGCCGGTCGCGGATCGGGAACATGATTCGTTCGCGAAAGCGGTCGTAGCGACGCTCGTCGCGCTCGGACAGCAGGCCCGCCGCGAGCAGCCGTTCGCGCTGCTCGGGCGACTGCCCCAGGGCGTCGAGCAGGAAGCCCCAGCCAGCGGGCGCGAGACCGACGCCAAAGCGCTGCACCACCTCTCCGCTCAAGCCCCGCCGCTTGAGGTATGCCACCGCCGCATCGCGTTGCGGGTGCTCGCGCAGGGCCTGCTGGTAGAGCGCGGCGGCCTGCTCGAGCACCGCGTAGAGCGGCCTGGGGTCCGGCCCTCGCGGTCGGTCGCCGGCCTCCGGCAGGGGCATGCCGGCGCGCTGCGCCAGCTCTTCCACTGCCTCAGGGAAGCTGAGTCGGTCGTACTCGATCAGAAAGTCGATGGCGTTCCCGTGGGCGCCACAGCCGAAGCAGTGGTAGAACTGCTTGCTCGGGCTGACCGTGAACGACGGCGTTTTCTCGGCGTGGAAGGGGCAACAGGCCTTGTACTCGCCGCCGGCCTTCTTGAGCTGCACGCGCCGGCCGATGACCTCGACGATGTCGGTGCGATCGAGCAGCTGTTCCCGTAGCTCGGGCGTGATGTCACCAACCATCCGCACGACCTCGCTGAGCGTTGGCGGACCGGGACAGCGGCGGGATAATGCACGCCCACCGCGGGGCTGGTCGGAGTCGGGCTCCGGCCCTGGGGCGCGCGACTCGGGACTGACGGAGCCGCCGACGCGCGCCGAGAAGGCGAACTAACTGCCGAGCCGGGCCTTCACGCGCTGGCTCACGCCGCCCATATCGGCTCGACCCTGGAGCTTAGGCCTCAGCACGCCCATCAGCTTGCCCATGTCGCGCATGGACTGCGCACCGGTGGCCGCGACGGCCTCCTCGATGAGGGCATCCACCTCCGCATCGGACAGGGCCGCCGGCAGGTAGACCTGGATCACCTCGACCTCGTCGCGCTCGGTGGCGGCCAAGTCTTCGCGCCCGGCCGACTCGTATTGGTCGATGGAGTCGCGCCGCTGCTTGACCATTTTGTCAAGCACAGCAAGCACCTGGGTATCGTCGAGTTCGATGCGCTCGTCGACCTCACGCTGCTTGATGGCCGCGTTGATGAGGCGAATGACGCCGAGACGCGCCTTGTCGCCGGACTTCATCGCCGCCTTCATGTCGGCCTGGAGGCGCTGTTTCAGGGTCTCTGCCATAGCAATCTCCACGGCCGGAGACGGGCTCGGCCGATGATCGGTGAGGGCGTTCATCGCGGCGATACCCCAGCGCCGGTCGCACGCCATAGGTCGGGCCGACGCAAGAGGCCCGACGAGAGGGACCAATCCGGGGCGACGAGCGCCGAAACGCTCAAGGGTGGGCAGATTTGGCTTGATGTCGGCGCGGGCCGTCGGGCTTCGTGCCTCAGCCCGACCTACGGCAGCCTGTATCGATTGACACGTGCCAACCCGGACAGGATGCTCCGGGTCGGCGTTAGTACGGCCGTTCCCAGCGCCGGGACTCGCGGGAGAGCTTCTTGTGGTGGCGCTTCACCGCGGCCGCCTTCTTGCGCTTGCGCTCGGCGGTGGGCTTTTCGTAGAACTCGCGGCGACGAACCTCGGCGAGGACACCGGCCTTTTCGCAGGAGCGCTTGAAGCGTCGCAGGGCGACCTCGAACGGCTCGTTATCTTTGATGCGGACGCTGGGCATGAACAATCCTTAACAGATGGCCCGTTCGGGCGCGTTGTTGACGTCGATTTGGCGTGGATTACGCGTGCGTAATCTCGCATTATCGCCTCTGCAGCGTCGCGCTGGCAAGTGTTTGCCAACACGAGATGATACTCGACTCGGCGAAGGGCGTTAACCTAGATAGAGCAGTTGACCGCTCCACGCCATTTGTAAGCACTTGCGCTGCCCGGATCTCGGTCGCTGATCGACAACTCACCCACTCGGTGAAGGCCGTCCAACTACTCCATCCAGGTTTAAGCGCATGCGCGTACTCGGCATCGAAACCTCCTGCGACGAGACCGGCGTCGCGATCTACGACGGCGACGCGGGGTTGCTCGCGCACGAGGTCCATAGCCAGGTGGATCTGCATGCGGCCTACGGCGGCGTGGTACCGGAGCTGGCCTCACGCGACCACATCCGAAGGCTGACGCCGCTGATCCGGTTGGTCATGGCCCGGGCCGACTCGGCACCGGCGGACATCGACGGCGTCGCCTACACCGCCGGGCCCGGCCTGGTGGGCGCCCTGCTCGTGGGCGCGGGCCTCGGGCGCAGCCTCGCCTGGGGCTGGGGCGTACCCTCCATCGGCGTCCACCACATGGAGGGTCACCTGCTCGCGCCACTACTGGAAGAGCCGACGCCGGCGTTTCCGTTCTTGGCGCTGCTGGTTTCCGGCGGCCACACACAGCTGGTGCAGGTGGAGGGCGTCGGGCGCTATCGGCTGCTCGGCGAGTCGGTGGACGACGCCGCCGGCGAGGCCTTCGACAAGACCGCGAAGATCCTCGGCCTGCCCTACCCCGGTGGACCGGCCCTGGCAAAGCTGGCCGAACTGGGCGAGCCCGGGCGCTATGTCTTCCCGCGTCCCATGACCGACCGCCCAGGGCTCGACTTCAGCTTCAGCGGGCTCAAGACCTTCGCGCTCAACGCGGTGCGCGACGAGCTCGCCAGCCGCACGGACACCGAGCAGGCCAAGGCCGACATCGCCCGCGCCTTCGAGGACGCGGTGGTGGAGACGCTGGTCATCAAGTGCCGACGCGCCGTGCAGGCGGCCGGCGTCGAGCGCCTGATCCTGGCCGGCGGTGTCAGCGCCAACCGGCGGCTGCGCGCGCGCATGGACGAGATGATGGCGGGCCGCGGCGGGCGCGCCTTCTATCCTCGGCCGGAACTCTGCACCGACAACGGCGCGATGATTGCCTTTGCCGGCTATCAGCGGCTCGCGGCCGGTGAGCAAGAACCGCTGACCTTCACCGCCCGACCGCGCTGGCCGCTGGACAGCCTGCCCGGCATCGGCGTGGAAGCCCAGACGGGCTAGTCCCGCGCCGCCTGCGCCTCGGTGCCCGGTTCTTCAGCGGTGCCGATTGCCGCCTCGTCGCCGCGGATCAGGCGGCGGATGTTCTCGCGGTGGCGGAGGAACAACAGGCCCGTGATGACGATCTGCATGCCGATCAGCTTGGGGTCAGGCCAGAAGAACCAGACGAAGACCGGCGCCAGTGCCATGGACAGCAGCGCCGAGATGGAGGAGATCTTGAGTACCTTGGCGACGAACAGCCACACCGCCGCGGTGGCGGCGCCGATGGGCCAGTAGAGCCCGAACTGTACGCCCATCGCCGTGGCGACGCCCTTGCCGCCGCGGAAGCCGAAGAATACGGGGAACAGGTGCCCGACGAAGGCGGCGATGCCCACCAGCGCCAGGGTAAGCGGCTCGGCCCCGACGGCGTGCGCCACGAGCATCGGCAGCAGGCCCTTGAGCATGTCGCCGGCCAGCGTGATGGCGGCGGCGGGCTTGGCCCTGGCGCCGCCGATGCGCAGCACATTGGTGGCGCCGGGGTTGTTGGAGCCCTGGGTCCGGGGGTCCGGAAGGCCCATGGCGCGGCAGACGATGATGGCGCTGGAGACGGAGCCGAGCAGATAGGCCCCGATGACCAGGGCGCCGGCGAGAATGGGTATGCTGTTCATGGCGCCGCATTGGACTGTCTGCGGGGCGTCCGGTCAAGGCCGAGCTGCCCGTCGCCCGCAATCGGGGGTAGTACCCGAGCCCCAAGCCATCACCGCCTATCCAGACATGAAGCCCCCGAAGGAGATCCCATGGACATCGTGTTCCTGCGCGAACTGCGCATCGAGACCATCGTCGGCGTCTACGACTGGGAGCGCGAGATCCGGCAGCCGGTGGTGCTGGACATCGAAATGGCCGCCGACACCGCCCGCGCCGCCGCGACGGACCGCATCGAGGACGCCTTGGACTACCACGCCGTCTCGGAGCGCCTGCGCGAGTTCGTCGGCACCGCCAGCTTCCGCCTGGTCGAGACCCTGGCCGAGGGTTGCGCCGGCATCGTGCTCGGCGAGTTCGGTGTGCCCTGGGTACGCATCCGGCTGAACAAGGTCGACGCCATCGAGCACGCGGCCGGCGTCGGCGTGGTCATCGAGCGGGGCCGCAGACCGGACTGACGGAGAGTTCGCGAACAGGCCGAAGGATCCACCGTCTGCGCGGCATGCCTTTGTCGTCAGCGTCTGTTCGTTGTCGTAGTCGCCATCGAACGTCCGACTGCGATGACGACAACGATTCGGCAACAGACAGCGGCAGGCGTTGATTGCGGGACTCCGCTGCGACGCCACTCAGCCCTCCAAAGTCAGACCCTGGCGGTCCAGCAGCTCGTCGATGGGGCCGACCACGTAGGACTTGGACGGGTAGTCGTCGTGCACGACCCGGCCATCCCAGCCGATCAGATCCAGGTCGATGACCCGCGGGCCCGCCTTGATGGCGCCGCGCTTGCGCCCGAGCCTGGCCTCGACCCCCTTGAGGTAGGCCATGAACTCCTCGCGCCTCATCCTGGTCTCCAGCAGCCAGGCCCCGTTGAGGAAGTCCGGCTGGTCCAGGTAACCCTGCGGACGCGTTTGGATCACCCGCGCCTCGTCCAACAGCCTCTGCTCGACGGCGACGATGGCGCGCGCGCGCTCGATGTGCCGGACGGGCTCGATGTTGGACCCCACCGAGATCAGCGCCGTGTGGGCCGCGCTGCCCGTCTTCATCGTCGGGGCCGTAATAGGCCCGGTCATTGATCCCGCGATCATGCGTCCCCCGGGTAGTTCTCGGAGTGGCGTCCGACCTGAAACATGCCCTCGCCGCCGTCCACCGTAAGGATCTGGCCGGTAACGAAGTCGTTCTCGACCAGATAGCGCAGCGCACGGCATAGGTTGGCCGGCTCCCCCTGGCGCTTCAACGGGATGCCGTCCAGGCGCCAGCGCAGGTAGTCCTCGGTGCGGCTGGACATGGGCATGACCACACCGGGCGAGATCCCATTCACGCGCACACGCGGGGCGTATTCCAGGGCCGCCATGCGCGTCGCCTCGGCCAGGCTCTTCTTCGACAACAGGTAGGCCGCGTAATCGTACTGGGCGTAGGCGACCTTGTTGTCGATGATATTGATGATGCAGCCGCTCTCCGAATCGGCCGCGAAGGCGCGCATCAGCTCCATGGGCGCGACCAGGTTGACGGCGAACTGATCGAAGACCGTCTCCGGCCGGGTGCTGGCCAGGTTACCGGCGGCATAGCGCGAGGCGCTGTTGACCAGCACCGACAGGTGCGGAAAACGCGCCCTGGCCCGCTCGACGAGCCCCGGCAGGTCGGCATGCCGCGACAGGTCGCAGGGCAGCAGGTCGACCTCGGCGCCTCGTTCGCGCAATTCCCCCGCGGTGGACTCGGCGGACTCGAGGGAGCTGTGGTAATGCAGGGCGATGTCGTGCCCCATGTCGGCGAGCGCGAGCGCGAACTCACGCCCGAGCCGATGGGCCGCACCCGTGACCAGGGCGGCGGGGCGATATTGACTGTTGGACATGCGGAATCAATCCCTTAACGAGAAGGGGGTGAAGTCGGTGCCGCGGTCGTAGATGTCAACGCCCTCGGCGCGCTTCAGGAAACCGACCACACGGTAGGTCACCGGCGTCATCAGTGCCTCCAGCAGCACCTTGAAGCCGAAGTTGAACAGGATCACGGCGAAGATGCTCTCCGCCGACCAGATGCCGAGGAAGGCGATGGGGTAGAACAGCAGGCTGTCGGCGCCCTGCCCCGCCACGGTGGAGCCGATGGTGCGGGTCCAGAGGTACTTGCCGCGGGTCCAGACCTTCATCTTCGCCATGACGTACGAATTGACGAAATCGCCGACCCAGAAGGCGACGATGGATGCGAGCACGATGCGCCAGGTGTTGCCGAACACGGTCTCCAGCGCCGGCTGCAACGCCGCGTTGAAGGGCTCGTTCGGGTCCGCCGGCAGGCCGATGATGATGGCCGACATCAACGACGCGAACAGCAGCGCGAAGAACCCGGCCCAGATGACCCGCCGCGCACGGGCGTAGCCGTACACCTCGGTGAGGATGTCGCCGAAGATGTAGCTGATGGGGAAGAACAGGTTGCCCGCACCGAAGGACAGGCTCTCGCCGATGCCCGGCACCGAGAACGGCAGCGGGATCAGGCATACCTTGGCGGGGCCGATGAGGTTGGAACACAAGAGCACGGTCACGAACCCGACCATGATCAAGTCGTAGTATTGGAACCGCCGCCCGTGTGTCAGCGCGGGGGCCATGGGGACATCGAGACTGGCGTTGGTCATGACGGCTCCTGGTTCGGGCAGCCCCCTGCATCCAACCCGGGCTCGGGCGACCTCAGGCGGTCATGCCGCGAGGCGCCACGAGGGAGACAGTGAGGGGTGACGAGACAGCGAGGGGGCGGCGAGGCGAGATCGACTTTGCTTCGGACGTTCAGCCTGGGCCCTCGGCCCCGCGGATGCCGCCGATGCGCAACAACTGCTGCACCACCTCGCCGGTGTCGTCGTGCTCGTGGAGCCGCTCCGCGGCGGTCCAGGAGTAGTCGGTCTCCAGGCGATAGGCGCCCAGGTGCTCATGCGGCGGCACGCCGCGCCAGTCCTCCGGCGACAGCATCGAGAAGAAGGTGCCGCCGGTGCCCTTGCGGTACAGGTGATAGACCTTGCCCGGAATGCGCTTGAAGGTGCATTCGGCGTGGGTCAGGGACTGCTCCTCTCGGGCCTCGGTCAGGACCTTGCGCGCCTCCGCCTGCAGTGCCTTGATCTGATCCGCGATCACGCGCAGCTTGGCGCCGGTGCGGGCGCTGAGCATGGACTCGGCGCGGGCGATCTCCTCCGCCAGCTCCGGTGCCTCGAAGGCCGGCGCCAGTCGGCTGGTGGGATACGGGGAGCTGCGGGCGCCGCCGGGGTGCAGCAGGGCCTTGTCGTCGTTGCTCATGACTCACCTGGTCTGACATTTGACCGCGCGCCCGCCATCGGCGGTGCCGCGCGACTCGAGAGGGATTGTACGGGCGTCGACCTCGGGCCGGTCGGGCCGATTCGGCGCCTCGGGCGGCGTGTCCGTTGTTCTACACTGCCGATGCAGCCCTGCCGCACCACAGGCTCGGCGACCTCCCACCGCAGCGACGTGCAGCCATGATCGATCACGCAGCCTTATCGGACGACGCCCCCGACCCTGGAGAGCAGCACAGCGAGCGCCTGGGCGCCCTGATCCGCGAACAGATCGAGGCGGCGGGCGGCGCGTTGCCCTTCGACCGTTTCATGGACCTCGCCCTCTATGCGCCAGGGCTCGGCTACTACGCCGCCGGAGCCGCGAAGCTGGGGGCGCAGGGCGACTTTGTCACGGCCCCCGAGCTGTCCCCATTGTTCGGACGCTGCGTCGCGACCCAGTGTGCCGAGGTCCTGAGCGCCCTGAGCGGCGGCGACATCCTCGAGTTCGGTGCTGGTACCGGCGCCCTGGCCGCGGAGTTGCTGAACACATTAGCGGACCTGGGACAGTCGCCGGGGCGTTATCTGATCCTGGAGCCGAGCCCGGACCTGGCCGAACGGCAGCGGCGCCTGCTCGCCGAGCGGGCACCGGAGCAGCTCGCCCGTGTGCACTGGGTCGCCGAGCCGCCGACGGACCTGCGCGGCCTGATCCTCGCCAACGAGGTGCTGGATGCCATGCCCGTGCACCGCTTCTGTCTGCGGGGACGGCAGATCGACGAGGTCCTGGTCCAGTGGACCGACCAGGGCCCTCGCGAGCTGCGCGCTGCGCCGGTCTCGGCCGGCCTGACGGAGGCCGTCGCGGCATTGGGGCTACCGGCGATGCTCGGGACTGATCGCGAGTCCGGTGCCGATACCGATGCACGGTCGGGCGATGGCTACTGCTCCGAGGTCAACCTGCGGCTCGGCCCCTGGTTCCGGATGCTGTCCGACCACCTAAGCGCCGGCATGGTGCTCATGATCGATTACGGTTACCCGCGCCGGGAGTACTATTTGCCGGAGCGCCGCGGCGGCACCCTGATGTGCTACCACCGCCATCGCGCCCACGCCGACCCCTACGCCAACCTCGGTCTGCAGGACATCACCGCGCACGTCGACTTCACGGCGGTGGCGGAGGCCGGCACGGCCGCGGGCCTTGAGCTGGCGGGCTACACCACCCAGGCCAACTTCCTGCTCGGCTGCGGGCTCGACCGGCACCTGCAGATCGCCTGCACTCGACCTGAGGACATGCTCGGCCTGGCCGCCGCGGCCAAGCAGCTGGTGCTGCCCTCGGCCATGGGCGAGCGCTTCCAGGTGTTGGCGCTGAGTCGGGAGCTGGAGCCGCCGGCCGATGAATGGTGCGGTTTCGCGCGGCGCGACCTGCGTGCGCGCCTCGGCTAGAGCGAGCATTGAAAGATCGGGCACGCTACGCCTTGCCCATCCTACTCTGGAAGCGCGAAACCACCGAGTTCAGGAATACCTTCACAGTCTCGACGCTTGTCCACCCTAGAGGTAGCTGGCACTTCGCCGTCATTGACAGCGATGCCGGCTCGACCCATTTGATCGGCTGTTCGAGATAACGATTCAGGAGTCAGTCCATGCCCACCCCGACCGAGTTCAACCTGCACCGCGCCTCGCGGGTGCTGGAAGTCACATTCGACGATGGCGCCCATTTTTCGCTGCCGGTCGAGCTGCTGCGGGTCTACTCGCCATCCGCCGAGGTCCAGGGCCACGGCCCCGGCCAACGCGTGCTGCAGACGGGTAAGGAAGAGGTGAACATCGACAAGATCGAACCGGTGGGCAACTATGCCGTCTGCCTGCACTTCGATGACGAGCACAACACCGGCATCTACTCCTGGGAGTACCTCTACAGCCTTGGCAAGAACCAGGAGGGGCTCTGGTCGGACTACCTCAACGAGTTGGAGAAGGCCGGCTACACGCGCAGACAGCGCCCGTCCTGAAAGAGCCCTGTGTTATCGGCATTTTCCGTGTGCGCCAGGATGTCCCAAGGTTCTTTGGCGACGCGCGTCGCTGAAGATGGACGGAAGCGAAAACCACGCCTTGTGCTTCCCTGGCGATGTCGGCCATGAACGGCCGGTTGTCGGCGTCTCCCTGAGGCACCGCCGCCGACTGATGCTCCGCATTCGACCCTGACGCGGACGCGGTTACAATGACCCATTCCATTCGCCAGCACCCCAGCCCATGACCGACGAGAAGACCCATTTCGGCTACGAGGAAGTCCCGGTCGAGGAGAAACAGGACCGCGTCCGCGCCGTGTTCGACTCCGTCGCATCCCGCTACGACCTCATGAACGACCTGATGTCGCTCGGCATCCACCGCCTCTGGAAGCGCCGCGCCATCGAGATGGCCGGTGTGCGCCGCGGCCAGCGGGTGCTGGACCTGGCTGCCGGCACCGGCGACCTGGCCGAACGCTTCGCGCGCATCGTCGGCGCCGAGGGGCTGGTGGTGATGTCGGACATCAACCGGGCCATGCTCAGCCAGGGACGCGAACGACTGGTCGACGCCGGCGTGGTCGGCAACCTCGACTATGCGCTGGCCAACGCCGAACAGCTGCCGTTCGCCAGCAACAGCTTCGATTGCGTCACCATCGCCTTCGGGCTGCGCAACGTCACGCACAAGCAGCTGGCGCTGAACGAGATGTACCGCGTGTTGCGCCCGGGCGGGCGGGCGCTGGTGCTGGAGTTCTCGCACCCCACCACCAAGCCCCTGGAAAAGGCCTATGACGCCTACTCCTTCGCCGTGCTGCCGACGCTCGGGCGCCTCGTCGCCGGGGACTCCGCGAGCTATCGCTACCTGGCCGAGTCCATCCGCATGCACCCGGACCAGGAAACCCTGCTCGGCATGATGGAGCAGGCCGGGTTCGAGCGCGCCAGCTACGAGAACCACACCGGCGGCATCGTCGCCATCCACCGTGGATACAAGCTGTGAGCGACGCATTCGACGACGACGCCCCTGCCGGCACCGCCTCGGAGGGCACCGGCATCCCGGTACCCAATCCCCTGCTAGCGGCCGCCGAGGGCGCCGTGAACGCCCTGCTTGAGTTGGACCGCGAGGGCGCCGCCCGCCTTCAGGCCGTGCAGGGTCGGGTGCTGCTGGTGGAGCTCACCGGATTCGGCACCCGCGTCTACGTGGTGCCCGGCGAATCCAGGCTGTTCCTCTACGGCGACTACGAGGCCGAGCCGGATTGCATCGTGCGTGGCAGCCCGGTCGCGCTCTTATCCATGGTCACGGCCGAACACCGCGAAGACGCGGTGTTCGAGGGCGGCATCCAGATCGACGGCGATAACAGCGTGGCCCAGGCCATCGGCGAGGTCTTCCGCGCGCTCGACATCGATTGGGAGGAGCTGCTTTCCAAGCTCCTGGGCGACACCCTGGCACACCGGCTCATGACCCGCGCCCGCGCCGGCGGCGACTGGGCCGATCGCAGCGGCGACGTCGCGCGCGAGAATCTGCGCGACTACCTCCAGCAGGAGGCTGCCGTGCTGCCCAGCCGTGCAGAACTCCAGGCATTCTACGCCGCGGTCGACACCGCGCGCGACGACGTCGAACGCCTGGCCGCCCGCATCGAGCGGCTGGCGACGCAGCGTCGGGGCTGACCAGCCGGGGTTCTATTGCAGCGGCGCCGAAGCACGACAAACACGCTCGACCCGGCTGACCCGGTCGCCCATCACACCGGCCGCACCGCCTGCACACGACAACCCGCCAGCCTACCGCGCCAGCCCCGCACAAGGACCACAACGCCGCCATGCTTCGCATTCCGCAGACCCTGCGTCTGCTGCACATCAACTTCGTGCTGTTGAAGCACGGGCTCGACGAGGCCATCGCGTCCATCCCCGTGCTGAGCCCCCTGCGGTTCGTCGTCTATCTGGCCCCTTGGAACTGGATCAAGCGCGACCTGCCGCCCTACCCCGTGCGAATCCGGCTCGCGCTGGAGGAGCTGGGGCCGATCTTCATCAAATTCGGGCAGCTCCTCTCGACGCGCGTCGACCTGCTGCCCGAGGACATGGCCGAGGAATTGGCCAAGCTCCAGGACCGGGTGCCGCCCTTCCCCGGTCCCGAGGCGCGAGCCCTGATCGAGGCGGCATGGGGCCGGCCCATCGAGTCGGTGCTGGAGGCCTTCGACGAGACGCCGCTCGCCTCCGCGTCCATCGCCCAGGTCCACACCGCCGAGCTCAAGCTGGAGCGCGGCGAGACCAAGCAGGTCATCGTCAAGGTATTGCGCCCCGGCATCGAGAAGACCATCCGCCGCGACGTGCAACTCATGTACGTCTTCGCCGGCCTCGCCCAGCGCTACTGGCCGGACGGCCGCCGGCTGCGCCCGGTGGAGGTGGTACGCGAGTACGAGAAGACCATCCTCGACGAGCTGAACCTGCAGCGTGAGGCCGCCAACGCTTCGCAGCTGCGGCGCAACTTCCGCGACAGCGAAATGCTCTACATCCCGGAGGTGTACTGGGACTGGACGCGCACCAACGTCATGGTGATGGAGCGCATCTACGGCACGCCGGTGTCCAAGGTGGAGGAGCTGAAGGCACAGGGCGTGAGCATGCGCCAGCTCGGCACCCGCGGCGTGGAGATCTTCTTCACCCAGGTCTTCCGGGACAACTTCTTCCACGCCGACATGCACCCGGGCAACATCTTCGTCGAGCCGTCCGGCCGCTATATCTCGGTGGACTTCGGCATCGTCGGCACCCTTACCAAGGAAGACCAGCGCTATCTGGCCGAAAACCTGCTCGCCTTCTTCCGCCGCGACTACCGCCGCGTCGCGGAGCTGCACCTGGAGTCCGGCTGGGTGCCACATGAGACGCGGGTGGAGGAGTTCGAGTCCGCCATTCGAACGGTCTGCGAGCCCATTTTCGAGAAGCCCATCGCCGAGATCGGCTTCGGCAGCTTCCTGGTGAATCTGTTCCAGACCGCGCGCCGCTTCGACATGGAGATCCAACCGCAGCTGGTGCTGCTGGAGAAGACGCTGATCCACATCGAGGGGCTCGGCCGCCAGCTCTACCCGCAGCTCGATCTCTGGACGACTGCCAAGCCCTTCATGGAACGCTGGATGCGCGAGCAGGTCGGCGTCAAGCGGCTGGTACAGCGCACCCTGCACCACTGGCCCAGCATCGCCGAGCAGGTGCCCGATGTGCCCGTCGCGCTGCTGCGTATCCTCGACCAGCTGGAGCGCCAGGCGACCGTCAATCCCGACGGCGCCACCGGCGACCTCAAGGCCATCCGCAACCACATCGGCGACAACAACCGCCGGCTGCTCGCGACCTTCGGCGGGCTCGGGCTCGCTGGACTGGCCACAGCCGTCCTGCTCTTCGGCGAACCCCGGTCCGACTACCCGCTGCTGCTGCCCATCATGGCCGGCGCCATGCTGCTGATGAGCCTGGCGTTGCTGTGGCGGGCGTTGTTTGCGGGCGACGCGTGACCGCCCTGCGGTAATGCGGGACACGTGCTAGGCTGCCGGAAACAGCAAGGAGAAACGGCCTTGGCGGACAACATCGAACACCTGATCCTTGAGCAGTTCCGGGCCATGCGCAATCAAGTCGCGGGCCTGCAAACAGAGATGCGCGCCGAGTTCGCCGATGTGAAACACCGGATCAACCGTCTGGAGTCGGCCGTCGCCGGTATCCGCCGCGACGAAGCTGGCCAGGCAGAGGACATCGCCCGCCAGCAGGCATCCATCGACCGGATCGTCGAGCGGCTCCAGCGCATCGAGCGCCGCCTGGAACTCAACGACGACTGATCACGCGCGGCCGTTCCGTCCGGACTCTGCCCAGTTGCGCGTCCTCCACATCATCAACGACCTCGGCGTCGGTGGCGCCGAGATCATGCTGATGCGGCTGCTGTTCGAGACGGATCGCTCGCGGGTGGAGCCGGTGGTGATGTCGCTGAAGGCGGGCGGCGTGTTCACGGAGCTAGTGCCGAGCATCGAAGCACAGGGCATCGAGGTCCTGAGCCTCGACTTCGGCGGGATTGGATCGCCGCTGGCCCTGACCAAGCTCGCCCGCCACATCCGACGCCTGCGCCCGGACCTCATCCAGACCTGGATGTACCACGCGGATCTGTTCGGCGGCTTGGCCGCACGCGCCCTGACCTCCGCCCCGGTGGTCTGGGGCCTGCACAATAGCGACCTCGACAAGTCCCGAGCCCGACGCGCCACGCGCCTGATCGCCAGGGCCTGCGCCCGGTTATCGCATCGGGTGCCGACGCGGATCATCTCCTGCTCGGAGGTCGCCGCGCATCTGCACGGCCAGCTCGGCTACGACAGGGACAAGTTCGTCGTCATCCCCAACGGCATCGACACCGGCACCTTCCGGCCTGACGCGAAGGCACACGCCGCGCTCCGCCGGGAGCTCGGGCTACCGCAGGATACGCTGATCGCCGGCGTGCTGGCCCGCTTCCATCCGCAGAAGGACCACCGCAACTTCGTGCAGGCCGCCGGTATGCTCGGCGCGCGCCACCCGCGGGTGCAGTTCGCCCTCGTCGGCGCCGACTGCGAGCCGGCCAACGCGGAGCTGATGGGCTGGATCGAGTCCACCGGAATTGCCCGGCGCTTCCACCTGCTCGGCAAGCGGCACGATATGCCCAGGGTCGCCGCTGCGCTGGACCTCGCGGTCATGTCCTCTGCCTACGGCGAGGCCTTCCCGCTGGTGCTGCTGGAGGCCATGAGCGCCGGCGTGCCCTGCGCGGTCACCGACGTCGGCGACTCGGCGTTGATCGTCGGCGACACCGGCCGGGCCGCACCGCCGCGTGATCCGGCCGCGCTGGCGGAGGCCATGTCAGGCATCCTGTCGCTTTCACCGACCGAGCGCGCAGCACTCGGCGCTGCCGCGCGCGAGCGGATCGAGACTCGCTTTTCGCTACCTGTCATCGCCGCTCGCTATCAGGCGCTCTACGACGAGTTGATACGGCCCGGCGACGCCTAGTTGGGGGCTCGCACCGACGCCGCGTAGCCGGACTGGGTCATGACCGCAAGCTCGCCAGCGGAACTGTGCGTGCGCACCAGCGACAGCACGCCCTCCAGCAGTTCGAACTGGCCCTGGCCGGTAAGAAAATTGTGCGGGTGGCTGTAGAGGTGGACGACCCGGCCGCTGTCCATGGCGCGCTGGAGCAGCCGGCGGATGCGCAACAGGGTGATGGCCGGCGGCACCAGACGGCGGCCGCCGGCGCGGTGATTGAGCAGCATGGCCGGCGGGAGGGGGATGGGTAAGGGACCGGCGATGCTCTGTGCGGCGGGCTGGCAGAAGGGATTCACCTCGTCCACGAGCCGCAGCAACCGGGCCGCGGCATCGCGACGGACCTCCAGCGGATGCGGCGGACGGTAAGCAACGAAGTGCTCGCCGAGCATTGTCAGGTGCCCCGGCTGGTTGCGGGGGAAGACGACGGTGTCCGGCCTGATGCCGCGCGTGGCCCAGAAGGCCGCCTGCAGATCCAGCTCTCGACGCGCTACGGCAGCATCGGTATCGACCTCGGCCAGCGGCAGGTGGCTGTAGCCGTGGGCGGCGACCTCATGCCCGCCGGCCCGTCGAACCGCCCCCAGGGCCTCGGGGCAGAGCCAGCCGTCGGTGTCGCCGGCCGCCCAGGCACGCTTGAAGGCGGCGGTCCAGTCGCGGCCGCGATAGCTGAGCGGCTGTTCGGTGAGGTCGCCGCGCTCGTGCATCTCCTCCGGGGTATGGACGAAGGCGGCGACGAAGGCCCAGGTGGCGGGCACCTCGAAGCGATCGAACAGCGCGAGCAGGCGCTGGTAGGTGTCTACGAGGGCCGCCGAGGTCCAGCCCGGCGACCAGCCGTCGGCGACCGCATCCGCCATGCCCCAGTAGCCCTCGCAGTCCAGCGAGAAGATGAAGGTCGGATTGGTCATCGTCGGCTGCCCGGATGCGGCTTACAGGCTGGCATCGCCGTCGTAGGGGCCCGGGTCCCAGGCGTTGGGGTCGCCGAGGGGCGCCGCCAGGGCCTTGTCCAGCGGCCGATAGTAGAACAGGCGGCTCGGGAGTTGCCGCCGGCGGGGCACGAGCCGGCGCAGTGCCGCGCGCTTTTCTGTACTGAGTCCGATGACCTCGAGGGCATGCACGCCCTCCTCTGCCGCCTGCGCCAGGGCAGCCTGAAGCAGCATCCGCGTGCCGGTCGCGACGTCGCCAAGCACTTGCAGATCCGCGACCCGATGGCGGGTCAGGCCGATGGCCTCATGGTCGTGGCGGAACATGACGAGATAGCCATCGAGTCCGGTATCGCTCTCCAGCGCGAAGATCGCCAGCTGGCCGCGCCGCGCAAGCCGCGCGAAGTGCCAGGACAGCACCGCGGCAGAGCGGACCGCGAGCAGCCGATCAGGGGTGCTGCGCAGGCGCTCCCAGAAGTCGTCGAAGCGGGCGTCGAAGGCATCCAGCCGATGGACGCCCCAGCCGCCCCTTGCAGGCGCTGGGGGGCTCGTGCGCCGGAACCCGCGGTCCAGCGTTGACAGCAAGAAGCCCGCCGGGTAACGCAGGAGCGCCGCCAGCGGAACCCCCTTCTGCCGCAGCGCAGCACCGACGAAGCCCGACGCGTTGGTGACCCAGAACAGCGCCTGGTCATAGTCCGGATGTGGAACGGGCTCGAAGCGCACGGCCGTGAAGATCTCGCCCACCCGAGCGCTAGCGGTGCTGGTGAGCAGAACATCGGTCCGTGGTTGGCGCATGTACCGGCGCAGCAGCCGGATGGAGTCGTCCCTATAGGCGGGGTCGACGGCCCAGGCATAGGCTGCCGCAGTGCGCAGCGGGCGCCGATTCCATTCATAACCCAGCCGCAGATTTCCGAAGGTGCCGACGACGGCGCCGGCGTCGTCCTCCAGCACCCAGCCCATGTCCGCGTCGGGGTCACGGAACGGGTTGGAAACGAGCAGTTCCCGCCAGTCCGCGGCCGGCGCGGCGGCGAGCCCGTTGCGGCGAAGCAGCGCGGCGACGGGGCCATAGTCGTCGGGCGTCATGGCGCGCAGCAGGGTCATGTCGTCTCCCTGAGCGCAAGCGGAGCCGACGACACTTCGGCAGCAACGGATTCGATCATGGTCACCTGCGGGTAGACACGCATCCCCCGGTTCGAGGCAGCTTCGACATGAGGGTAATGAGCGCCGAAGCACCGGGCAATAGCCGCCCTACACCGACGGCAACGGCACCGAGCCATCTACACGAACACGGGCAACGCCGGCCAATGGAGCCCGGAACTGGCAGAGACGCAGGCCCACCTAGGCTCAGTCTCCCGGCAACCCGCGCCGCCATCAACCCCATGCAGCGCCGGAGTCCGGTAAGCTACCGGTTTTCGACAGTTCGGCGTCGACGCGAAGTCAATCCCAGCCAAGCCGCCGCCGCGGGGAAGTCCCGATGCAACAGATACGAGTTTTCGATGGCGTCACGCTCGGCAACGATCTGCCCTTCGTGCTGCAATCCGGCCCCTGTCAAATCGAATCGCGCGAGCACGCGATGATGCTCGCGGGCGAGGTGTCGGCCATCTGCTCGGACCTCGGCATCCCCTACGTCTTCAAGGCGTCCTTCGACAAGGCCAACCGCTCGAGCCTGTCCGGCCGCCGCGGCGTCGGGCTGGAGCAGGGCTTGGCCGTCCTCGCGGAGGTCCGCGAGACGGTCGGCTGCCCGGTGCTCACCGACGTACACACCGAGGCCCAGTGCCGCCCCGTCGCCGAGGTCGTCGACATGCTCCAGATCCCGGCCTTCCTGTGTCGGCAGACGGACTTCGTGCTGGCGGTGGGCGAGGCAGCGGCGGAGTATGGCCGCACCGTCAACGTCAAGAAGGGGCAGTTCCTCGCGCCCTGGGACATGGCGAACGTGGTGAGCAAGATCGAGTCCACGGGCTGCAAGAGGATGGCCCTGGTGGAGCGTGGTGCGACCTTCGGCTATGGCAACCTGGTTGTCGACCCGCGCAGCCTCTACGAAATGGCCAAGACCGGCTATCCGGTGATCATGGACGCGACCCACGCCGTGCAGATGCCCGGTGCACTCGGCAACGCCTCCGGCGGCAAACGAGAATACGTGCCTGTGATCGCCAGTGCGGCCATCGGCGTCGGCGTCGGCGGCCTGTTCATGGAGGTCCACGAGGATCCGGACAACGCGGCGAGCGACGGCCCCAACTCCGTGCGGCTGGACGCGCTGCGCGGCCTGCTTAAGGCACTGAGGGCCCTGGACCGGACACGCAAGGCACAGGACCCGATGACCTGAGCCCGGCGAGACCATCGCCCAACACAACAACAACCCAGGACCGGGAACAAGACATGAACCAAGCCACAGCTGGCCAGGAGCGCATCGCCATCATCGGCGCCGGCGCCTCCGGCCTCGCCCTCGGCTGGCTGCTGTCGCGCGCGGGCAAGCAAGTGACGGTGTTCGAAGCGGCTCCGCGCATCGGCGGTCTCGCGCGCACCTTCGACTGGCACGGCATCCCCTGCGACATCGCCCCGCACCGGCTGCACACCAACGACGTGGACGTGCTCAACGCGGTCCGCGCCCTGGTGCCGCTGCGCGAGCACCGGCGTCACAGCCGCATCCTGATGCGCGACAAGCAGATCCAAGACCCGATCAACCCCATCGAGCTGCTGATGCGCTTCCCACCGGCCACGGGGTTCAAACTGGTCTGGGGTTTCCTGAATCGGCCGAAGCTGCCGGAGACATCCTTCGAGGCCCTGGCGCTGAACCGCTACGGCCGCGGGCTCTACGACTTCTTCTTCGAGCCTTACACCAAGAAGATGTTCGGCGTCACGCCAGCGGAGATCTCGGTCACCTGGGGGCGCGAGAAGCTGCGCTCCTCGGGCCTGCTGGATGTGCTGAAGCGGCAGTCCAAGACCTTCTTCCACACCTTTTGGTATCCGCAGCAGGGCGGTTATCAGGCCATCCTGGACGCCATGCAGGCGCGCATCCGCGGCGAGGTGCTGCTGAATGCGCCGGTATCCGGATTCGACCTCGACCACGCCGGACGCATCGGCGCGGTCCGCTATCGGCAGGGCGGCGAGGAGCGCACCTTTGCCTGCGATCGCGTCTTCTCGACCATCCCGGCCACATACCTGGCGCGCATGTTCGGCGAGGACCTCGCGCTGCGCTTCAAACGCATACAGCTTGTGTATCTGGACATTGCGAAGCCCGAGGTCATGCCCTATCAGTGGGTCTACTTCGGCGACGGCGACGTGGCCATCAACCGTATGGCCGAGTTCAAGCACTTCCACCCGGACCTGCCGCCGACCGACCACAGCGTGCTCTGTGCCGAGGTGACCATGGACTCGGACCACGCGGAGTCGGATGTAATCCAGGCCCTGACCCGCTATGAGCTGATCCGCCCCGAGGAGATCCGCGACAGCCTGGTGCTGGACGAGAAGTTCGGCTATCCGGTCTACGACAAGGGCTTCGAGGACGCCCGTGAGCGCGCCGAGGCGCTGTTTGGGCGCTTCGGCAATCTGCACTGCGTCGGTCGCAATGCCGAGTTTCGCCATATCGAGACGGACGAGGACATCGCCTCCGCCGCCGATTGCCTGCGCGGCATCTACGGCACCGACAGCATCTCCCTGGGTGCATGAAGCGCGGGGCGAGCCTGGGTCTGGCAGCGGCGGTGACGCTCGCGACCCTGACCTACGCCCTCTGGGGCACCGACCTCGGGGTGCTTTGGCAGACGCTGCTCGACGGTAGGCTCTGGGTACTGCCGCCCTTCATGGCGTTGCTGGCCGTCTTCTTCGCCAGCAACGCCCAGCGCTGGAGCTGGATGTTGCGGCCCTTCGGTCACTTCCCGGCGCGGCGCCTCATGCCGTCGATGATAATCGGCTTCGCGGCCAACAACCTGCTACCGCTGCGTGTCGGAGAGCTGATCCGCGCCTACCTGTTGGCCAAGGACGAGGGCCTGTCCAAGAGCGGCGTGCTGATGAACCTGGCGCTGGAGCGCCTGCTCGACCTCATCGGCATCCTCTGTCTCTACACAATCGCCCTGGCCCTGCTGCGCGATGCGCCGGCCGGCTTCCACACCAGCGCCTGGCTGGCCGCAGCCGCGGTGGCCGGGCTCGCCGCGGTGCTGGCGGCCTTCGTGTTGTTTCCACGGACCGTCGATGGACTCTGGCGCTGGCTGTCGAGCCGGCTGCCGGAGGGGCTCGGCGCGCGCGGCAGCATCTATCTGGCCCAGTTCGAGAAGGGCCTGTCCGCCATGCGCAACCCCGGCACCGCGGCTCTATTGGTGGTTTACTCCATCGGCCGATGGATGCTCGCGGTGGTGCTGGCCTGGCTGTGCATCTATGCCTATGCCGGTGCCGTGAGCCTGCCCGTCGCGATGGTGACCATCGGCATCACCGCCTTCGCCGTGGCGCTGCCGAGCGCCCCCGGCTTCGTCGGGCCCATGCAGGCAGCCTTCGTCTTCGCGCTAACGCCCTTCGGTATCGACCGGGAGGCGGCGCTCGCGGCGAGCGTCATGTTCCTGTTCGGCCACTGGGTGCCAGTCACCGCCGCCGGCGCCCTGCTGCTCGCGCGCCGGCACCTGTCTTTCCAGCAGTTGGCGGCGCGTGCCGAGGCCGAACAGTGACCGGGGCCTGTCGCGGCCTCCCACCGCGGCTCGACGCCGGGCGATCCCGTGCCTTCCTCTTTGCCGTCGCGGTGCTCCTGACACTTCGGCTCGCGCTGCTGCTGTTGCTCTGGGCCGTCGGCGGCGAGCCCTTGCAACCGGACTCGCCGCTGTACCTCACCCTGGCCCAGGCACTGGCGGAACAGGGTTGGTTCTCCTCCAGCCTGGAACGCTATCATCCAGAGGTGTTCCGCACGCCCGGCTACCCGGGTCTTCTCGCCGGGTTGTTGCTGCTCGGGCTGGAGGGCACGCTCTGGCCACTGTTGCTGCAGGAAGCTCTATACCTGGTCGTGGTCGCGATCTTCTACCTGGGCACGCGCTCGCTGCTCGACGGCGGGCTGGCGCGGGCAGTGGTGATCTTCCTGCTCATCGAGCCCGGCGGCATCGCCTACCCGAAGCTCATCGCCAGCGACACGCTGAACCTCCTGCTCATCGTGCCGGCGCTGTTCGCCCTTGGCTGGCACTTCGGCAGCCGACGCATTGTCCCGCGTTGGAGCTGGCTGATCATGGCCGGCGTGCTGCTCGGCGCCGCGGCCTGGGTGCGTCCCGCCGCCTTCCTACTGCCGCTGGTATTCGCGCTGGTCATCATCGTCTCCGGCCGCTTCCGCGCCGAGGCATTCGCCCGCGCGGCAGCGCTTGCCCTCGTGACGGCCCTGGTGTTGAGCCCCTGGCTGCTGCGCAATCAGGCCGAGTTCGGCAAGCCCTACCTGTCCGGGCAGGCGAGCAATATGTTCGCGAACTACCACCTGCCCTATGTCTGGGAGGTGACCCGCGGCCTGCCGTTCTCGGAGGGCCAGCGCGAGGCCCTAGCCTTGGGCGATGCAGCCATCACAACGGCCGAGGTCGAACTCGGGCGCTCACTGGACGCGGTCGAGCAGCTCGATCTGCGCCAGGAGCAAGCGCTCGCCATGCTGCTGGAGCACCCGGCGGTCTATGCCCAACGCTGGGTCATCGGCATGCTCAAGACACTGAACGGGCCAGGACTGCTGGACGCCTTTGCGGCCTTCGGGCACCAGACCGAACGGGTGCGGTTCTCGGCCATCGAGGAGGCGTCCTTCACGCGCAAGGTCCAGCTGTTTCTGGCGGGTCAGGACCTACTGGTGCTCGCGGAAGTGATGCTGCGCAGCGCCCTGTTGGTCCTGGCGTTGGCAGGGGCCGTGGTGGTGATGCGCTCGGGCAATCCGTTCCTATGGAGCATCATGTTCTTCAGCGCCTACACCGTGTTCATACCGGGGCCCATGGGGCTGACCCGTCTGCGATTCGCCGCCGAGGGGTTCCTGTTCACGCAGGCCTGGCTCGGCCTGCGCTGCCTGCTCGACCTCACCGGATGGATCGTCATGGGCCGTCGCCCAGACAGGTCGACCGCGACATGAGTGATACACCGTCGAGGCGCTACCTGGTCACGGGCGCGACCGGCTTCATCGGCCAAGCCCTGTGCACCGCGCTGAAGGCCCGCGGCGCCTCCGTGCGTGCGCTCGCCCGCCGGCCCACGAGCGGACCCTGGGATGAGTGCTTACGCTGCGACCTCGCGAAGGAGCCCCTGCCCGAGGGTCTGATGCGCGGCATCGACGGCGTTTTCCACCTCGCCGGCATCGCCCATGTGCAGGACATCGCGGGCATCCCCGATGCGCTCTATCAGCGCGTCAATGTCGATGCGACCAGAGCACTGTTGGACGCTGCGGTGGATGCGGGCCTGCGCGGCTTCGTCTACTTCAGCAGCATCAAGGCCGTCGCCGACCCCGGCGAGCGCTGCGTCGATGAAACCTGGGACACCTGGCCGGCCGACGCCTACGGACGCTCCAAGCGCGAGGCCGAGGCCCTGGTGCTGCAAACCGCGCGCGAACACGGCATGCATGCCTGCAACCTGCGCCCCTGCCTGGTCTACGGACCGGGCGTGAAGGGTAACCTCGCCCGCATGCTGGCGGCCATCGACCGCGGCCGTTTCCCGCCGCTGCCGGAGTTCCACAACCGCCGCTCCATGGTGAGCCAGCTTGATCTCATCGAGGCCGCATGGCGGGCCTTGCACAGCCCCCGGGCGCAGGCCAAGACCTTTATCGTCGGCGATGCCGAGCCCTATTCCACGCGCGCCATGTCCGATGCCATGCACCGGGCACTGGGGCGCAAACCGCCGAGTTGGTCGATCCCGCCGATCTTCCTGGCCACGGGGGCGGCGGCAGGTAGCCTGCTCGGCGCGCTTTGGCGTCGGCGAATGCCCCTCGACCGGGCCGTGTTGCAGCGCCTGCGCGGCTCCGCCTGCTACCGCTCCGATCTGATTCAGCGCGAGTTGGACTGGCGTCCGACGAGCACGCTCTACACCGAGTTGCCGGCGATGGTTGATGCCTACCGCAGCGGACTGACACGCCCTTGAACCTAGATGGAGCAGTTGACCGCTTAGTGCCGTCCGCCAATGCTTGCGCCGCCTGGAATTCCGACGTCCTTAGCGAGTCACCCGCCAGGTGAAAGCCGCTACGGCCGCCAGGGCACGCCCCGCGTGCCGCTGAGCTGCGTTACAACTCGTTGGAATAGAAT